>OZ254080.1:3942500-4732026 GCA_965267485.1 Pseudomonadales bacterium
GTCGTCTCGGACATCGCGCGCAAGAAGGCATCGAGTTTGTCCGACGTACCGGCCAGCTGGATGGTATAGGCATTCGGCGTCACATCGACGATCTGCCCCCGGAAGATGTCGGCGTTGCGCTTGACCTCGGCACGGCCCGCACCGGTCGCCTTGACCTTGATCAGCATGAGTTCGCGCTCGACGTACTCGCCATCGGTCAGATCCACGAGTTTGACGACTTCCACCAGCTTGTTGAGCTGCTTGGTAATCTGCTCCGCCTGCTGGTCACTCGAAATCGTCGTCAGCGAGAGCCGCGACAGCGTTTCGTCTTCGGTCGGCGCGACCGTCAGTGTTTCGATGTTGTAGTTCCGCTGCGCGAACAGGCCGATGACTCGCGAGAGCGCGCCGGCCTCGTTCTCCATGAGCAGGCTGATGATGCGTCGTCTCATGTCCGAACCCCCTTCGCCAGCCACATGTCGCGCATGGAGCCATTGGGCGCCACGAGCATCGGATAAACGTGCTCTTCCTGATCGACAATCACGTCAACGAACACGAGCTTGTTCTTCTGCGCCATCGCCTCGCTCATCACGTCATCGAGTTCATTGATGTCCTCAACCCGGTAACCGATGTGACCGTAACTCTCCACCAGCCTCACGAAATCGGGCAGCGAATCCATGTAGCTGTGGGAGTGCCGCCCCTCGTACTGCATGTCCTGCCACTGCTTGACCATACCGAGCCGGCCGTTGTTCAGGTTGATGATCTTCACCGGAAGCCCGTACTGGGCGCAGGTCGACAGTTCCTGGATATTCATCTGGATACTGCCCTCGCCGGTAATGCAGACGACGAGTTCGTCCGGATAGGCAATCTGGACGCCCATCGCCGCGGGCAAACCAAAGCCCATCGTGCCGAGACCACCCGAATTGATCCACTTCCGGGGCTCGTCGAAGTGATAGTACTGCGCCGCGAACATCTGGTGCTGGCCGACATCCGATGTCACGTATGCCTTGCCCTGGCTGGCCCGGTAGACCGCCTGAACCCCCTGCTGGGGTTTGATGACGGTGCTGCCTTCATCGACATTGACCTTGAGGCAGTCCTGCTTGCGCCAGCCTTCGATCTGGTCCCACCACTCTTTGAGGCGTTTCTCCTGCACGTCGGTACGCTTGCCGATTCGCGCATCAACCAGGTCTGCCATCTCGGCAAGCACACTCGAGACCGGTCCGACGATAGGCACGTCGACTGTGACGTTCTTGGAGATCGACGCCGGATCGACATCGACGTGGATGATCGACGCGTACGGGCAAAACTTCGAGACGGTGTTGGTCACGCGGTCGTCGAACCGGGCGCCAATGGCCAGCAGCACATCACAATGGTGCATCGCCATGTTCGCCTCGTAGGTCCCATGCATACCGAGCATGCCCAGGAACTGGGGGTCGGTGCCCGGGAACGCGCCCAGCCCCATCAGCGTGTTCGTGATCGGGAACCCGAGCGTGCGGGTCATGCGCGTCAACAGTTCAGAACCCTCGCCCTGTATCACGCCGCCGCCTGTGTAGATCATCGGACGCTCGGCATCCATCAGCATCGAGACGGCCTTCTTGATCTGGCCGCTATGCCCTTTGGAGGCCGGATTGTAGGAGCGCATCGAGATGGAGGTGGGATACTCGAACTCGAACTCGTCCGTCGGGTTCGTGACATCCTTGGGGATGTCGACGACGACCGGCCCGGGGCGACCCGTGGTCGCGAGGTAAAACGCCTTCTTGATGGCGCCCGGAATCTCCTCTGCGCTCTTCAGCAGGAACGAGTGCTTCACGATTGGCCGGCTGATACCCACCATGTCCGTCTCCTGGAAGGAGTCGGTGCCAATCAGGTGCGACTGAACCTGCCCGGAAATCACGACCATCGGGATCGAATCCATGTAGGCCGTGGCAATGCCCGTAATGGCATTGGTTGCGCCCGGACCGGAGGTCACGAGCACCACACCCGGCCGACCGGTTGCACGTGCGTAGCCATCGGCCATATGGGTCGCCGCCTGTTCGTGGCGCACCAGCACATGCTGAATCCGGTTCTGCTTGAACAATGCATCATAGATATGCAGCACTGCGCCGCCGGGATACCCGAAGACGTAGTCGACATTCTCCTCCTGCAGGCTGCGGATCAACATGTCCGCACCGGATAGCATTTCCAAGTTCGATTCCTCTGGGCTTGATTTCGCGGGGCCCCGGATTCTCGGCGAATTTGGGGGGACCGTCAACGTTCCGCACCGCAGCGAGCCGGTATGAGCGGTCAGCATCCGGGTGCGAGCGGTCACGGGACTCCTCGAAAACCGAAATCAAATGCCCTAGAATGAAAAAGTGCTTACCGGAAGCGAACTTGGATGAAACACTTCATAGCGTTTGTAGCTGCGATGCTGCTCGCTGGCACGCTTGGCGCCCAGGAAACCGAGTACTACACCTGGGTCGACGAGAACGGCATCACCAACTATTCCCAGCGTAATCCCCAGGGTGTCAACGCGACTTATGTTGGCCCGAACGCACGCGCGCAGGAAGCCAGCCGGCGTCCGGGCGGTGGCAGGCCGGGTTCGGTTGCCGCGAGCGATTCCGGTGAGGAAGGCGCCAGTGAGGAAGAGGCGCCGGCCGTAGACGGCCAGGCCGAGGAAGACATCGAAGCACAGCGCGCGGCCATCGATGCCCGTATCGCGGCGACCAAGCGCCAGAACTGCGAAATCGGCAAGCGTAATCTCGCCCAGCTCCGTGCCTTTGCACGCGTTCGCGTGACTGGGCCCGACGGGCAGCCTCGCGTGCTGAGTGAAGAAGAAAAGCAGTCTCGCATTCGCGAGGCACAGCAGACCATCAGCGAGAACTGCGAGTCGGGCTGACCCTCGCATCCCGCCTAGAAGATTCCGCCATCCCGCCAGATGATGGCTGCAAATCGCGCCGCTTCAGCATTGCGCCGATGCGAAAAGAACTGGCCATCGCATTGCGTACAAACCCGGCTGCCATCCACCTTGTAGACGCCTGCATCCGCCAGCTGGGCGCGAGCAATCGCAGGCAGGTCCATCATGTAATGTCCGGGCCCCGCGCTGCTGAAACCCACGACGCCATCGAACGCCGATCGCACCGCCTCGTCCACTTCGTAATGACATGGGCCAATGGACGGGCCCAGCCACGCACAGATCTCACGGTTCTGGAACTTTGCAACGGTTCGGCCAATGACGCCCTTTGCGAGCCCACGCCAGCCGGCGTGCACAACGGCGACCTCGTCGGGTGACGCCAGCAGCACCGGCAGGCAATCAGCAACCAGCACCGCGAGCGGGCGGTTGTACTCGGCAGTGAATGACGCATCGGCCTCTGGCGGTGATACCGGCGATGGCCCCTCGTTCGCGACGTAGACATCGTTACCGTGGACCTGCTCGAGCCAGACCGGGTCTCGCGGCAGCGAATAGGCCTTGGCGAGTCGCGCCCGATTCCCGAGCGCTGCTTCCGGATCGCCCACGTGAGTCGCAAGGTTGCCCGTGACCCGTGTCGTGATCAGGGCACGGACCTCCCGGGGCGCCTGCTTCCAGTTCGGACGAATAACGCTCACGATATCGCCTCCAGTCGATCGAGAATGGCCTGCATATCGGCCGGTAGCGGCGACTCGAAGGTCACCGCCTCGCCGGTTCCCGGGTGTTCGAACGAAAGACGCCGCGCATGCAGCGCCTGCCGCATCATGCCCCGTAGCAGCGCGACGAGGTCAGCATCGTGGCTGGAGGGTTCGCGGAACGTGCCACCGTACAACGGATCACCGACGAGCGGATATCCAAGCCTCTCCATGTGCACACGAATCTGGTGCGTTCGCCCGGTTTCCAGCGACAGCCGAACGTGGGTGTGCTCGTCGAAAGCCCGGACGACCTCGTACCGCGTGATCGCCGGCTTGCCGGTCTCCACAACCGCCATCTTCAGGCGATTCCCCGGATTCCTGCCGATCGGCGCTTCCACGCGCCCGTTTCCCTCGACGCGGCCATAGGCGATCGCCTCGTAAATCCGGCTCACCGTCCGTTCCTGGAGTTGCTGCACGAGCGACGCCTGACTCTCGACATTTTTCGCGACGACCATGAGGCCACTCGTGTCCTTGTCGAGCCGGTGAACAATGCCGGCTCTCGGCACGACGGCGAGCCGCTCGTCATGGGCGAGCAGGCCGTTCATCAAGGTTCCCGACAGATTGCCGGCACCCGGGTGCACGACGAGGCCGACGCGTTTGTCGACGACGATGATGTCGCGGTCCTCGAACACAATGTCGAACTCGACCGGTTCGGGGCCGAAGCTGACTTCGGCCAGCGACACTGACACCTCGATCTCCTCGCCACCCTGCACCTTGTCTTTCGGGCGCCGGAGTTCACCATCGACGGTCAGCTCGCCGGACCGGATCCATCCCTGAATACGCGATCGCGAGTATTCCGGGAACAGATCGCTCGCCGCGCGATCCAATCGCTGGAGCGCTTGCTCCGCCGGGATCGTCGCCTGCAGTGAAATGTGGTTCGTCATTCCGCGTAGAATACCATTCACACGGTGTCCCAAGACGACAGCAGGGGCTCCGATATGATTAAATCGCGCCTTTGGAAAAACGAAGCAAACTCATGAGAGCAGCCGTTATCGCCCTCGTCCTGCTGCTGGTCGCAGGCTGTGCGAGCAAAGAGGAGATCGACCTCGAACAGACCGAGCTCGAGTTCTACGAGACCGCGCAGCGAAGCCTGCGCTCCGGGAACTATGAGGTAGCGATCCAGCGTCTGCAGTTGCTCGAGGCCCGCTTCCCGTTCGGAAGGTATGCCGAGCAGGCCCAGCTCGAAATCATCTTCGCCTACTACAAGAGCGCCGAATACGAGTCAGCGCGCTCGGCGGCCGATCGCTTCATCCGCCTTCATCCACAACACCCTAACGTCGACTATGCCTACTACCTGCGCGGCATGGCGTCGTACGACGAAGACAGAAACTTCCTCGAACGTTTTCTGCCCATCGATCCCGCCGCGCGCGATCTGGGTGCAGCACGTGATTCGTTCAACGATTTCTCGCAGCTCGTGCGTCGATTCCCAGACAGCAAGTACGCGCCCGACGCCCAGAAGCGAATGGTCTACATGCGCAATCTGCTGGCCCGTCACGAGATCAACGTGGCGCGGTACTACATCAAGCGGGAAGCCTATGTTGCAGCAGCGAATCGCGGGCGCTATGTCTTCGAGAAATTCCAGGGAACGCCTTCGGTCCCCGATGCGCTGGCGATCATGGTCGAAGCCTATTCGCTCATGAACATGAACGATCTCGCTGACGAGGCGCTGATGGTGCTGAGCGCCAACTATCCCGACCACTCGTCACTGAACAGCCGCGGCGAGTTCCGGAAGACCAGCGGCCAGCGCAATGCCGATCGTTCGTGGCTCAACATCATCACCTTCGGTCTCGCCGGCTGATCCGCCGGCACCAACCAGATGAGCGATAACGTCGACGCGGGTCTCGATCACCAACACAGCCTGCAGCGATCGACAATTCTCAGGGTCTACAACTATTACCGGATCCTGATCTCGTTCCTGTTCCTGTTCCTGTTCCTCGATCTGTTCCCGAACTTCAGTGGTTTCGTGGGGCAGACAAACCCGGAGATGTTCCAGCGCACGATTCTCGGCTACATCGCGGGTAACGTGCTGATCGGTCTGACGACGCTGTTCATCCGCGCAGAATTGCTCGCCCGGCCCGGCCCGTCCTTCGTTATCCTCGTGCTGGACATCATCTGCCTGAACCTGCTCATGAACGCATCCGGCGGCGTGGCCTCCGGGCTCGGCAACTTCCTGATTTTCACGGTGGCGTTCGGCGGGGGCCTGATCCTCGGACGCGTTTCGACGGTCCTGCCCGCGATCGCGTTCATCCTGATGGTCTACGGCGAGGTATACCTCTTCTTCCGCAACGAGGTCGACCTGCAGAGCATGTTCCAGTCGGGCCTGCTGGGCATCGTCCTGTTCGTGGCGAACATTCTGTTCCAGAGTCTCTCGCGCAAGCTGCGGCACAGCGAAACCGAGGTCTTTACACTCGAGCAGATCAACCAGCTCGTTGTCGACCAGATGCGAACCGGCGTCGTGGTCGTGAGCAGCGAAGGCGAGATCAAGCTGATCAACTCGGCAGGCAAGGACCTGCTGGAGATTCCGTCACAGCCCGCTTTCCCGGCCGAGAAACTGCCCTATCGCCTGGTCGATACGCTGAACCAGTGGAAGGCCGACAGGACGGTCAGCAGCCTCACGTTCCATACCCATGACGCCGCCCCGGAACTCATTGCGAACTTCTCACCGCTCAGGACACCTGACCCCGCGTCGGACACACTCATCTTCATCGAGGACAGTACGGAGCTGCAGCGTCAGGCGCAGCAACTCAAGCTTGCCTCCCTCGGCCGCCTCTCGGCAACGATCGCCCACGAGATCCGCAACCCGCTGTCGGCCATCAGCCACGCAGCACAGCTGCTGGCAGAGTCCAGCGAACTCGAGAAAGGTGACAAGCGTCTTACCGAAATCATCCAGCATCATGTCGCGCGGCTGAACGGCGTTGTCGAAAACGTATTGCAGATGTCACGACGCAAGAGCGCCGAACCCACCCGCCTCGATCTCGAGCAGTGGCTCCCGAACTTCGTTGAGGAGTTCTCGGCGGGGGCCCGTGGCGGTGCCGGCATCGACCTTGATGTCGCACCCGGGACAACCATCGAAGTAGACCCGCTCCACCTGTCGCAGGTACTTGGTAATCTCTGCCAGAACGGCTTACGATATTCCGAGAAGACGACAGGCGACGCGAAGCTGAGAGTCGTCGCCGGCACGGATGACCATACCGGCAACGCCTATGTCGAGGTCATCGACTACGGTACCGGCGTCGACCCAGAAGTTCTTCCCAACCTGTTTGAACCCTTCAACACATCGGAGGTGACGGGTACTGGACTCGGTCTGTACCTGTCGAAGGAACTGTGTGAGGCGAACAACGCACGGCTTGGATACAAGGTGGCCGATACTGGCGGCGCCTGCTTTTACATTACGTTCTTCAACCAGTCCCATGACTGAGTGGCAAAGGCGGAGAAATGGATAATCGACGCGCGCTCATCGTCGACGACGAACCCGACATTCGTGAACTGCTCGAGATTACGCTCGGGCGCATGGACATCGATACGCGAGCGGCAAAGGATCTGACGACCGCACGCGCGTTCCTCGCGGAAGACACCTTCGACTTCTGCCTGACTGACATGCAACTGCCGGACGGCAACGGTATCGAACTCGTCCAGCACATCACCAACGAGTATCCGAACCTGCCGGTGGCCATGATCACCGCCCACGGCAACATGGAATCCGCTGTCGAAGCCCTGAAGGCCGGCGCATTCGACTTTGTCTCGAAACCCGTCAACCTCGAACTGCTGCGAAAGCTCGTCGATACCGCGCTCAACCTGAAACCCATTGATGCGAAAATCGACACCGATGACGCCGCGCCGACACTGCTGGGTGAAACTGACGTCATGAAGTCGTTGCGCAAGCAGATCGAGAAGCTCGCGCGCAGTCAGGCGCCGATCTATATCAGCGGCCAGAGCGGCAGCGGCAAGGAACTGGCGGCACGCTCCATCCACGAGCTCGGCCCTCACCGCGATGGCGCTTTCATCCCGGTGAACTGCGGCGCGATTCCGAGCGAGCTGATGGAGAGCGAATTCTTTGGCCACCTCAAAGGCAGCTTTACCGGTGCCAACAGCGACAAGGAAGGCCTCTTTCAGGCGGCGAGCGGCGGAACGCTGTTCCTCGATGAGGTGGCTGACCTGCCGCTGTCGATGCAGGTCAAACTCCTGCGCGCCATCCAGGAGAAGGCGGTGCGTCCCATTGGCTCGCAGCAGGAAGAGGCAGTGGACGTCAGGATCCTGAGCGCGACGCACAAGGATCTCGCTGCCGAGGTTGAGAAGGGGACGTTCCGGCAGGATCTCTACTACCGGCTCAACGTGATCGAACTGCGGATGCCGAGCCTGAAAGAGCGCAAGGACGATATCCCGATTCTCGCGGAGCATCTGTTGTCGCGCATCGCGACCGAGTACGGCACTGACGCACCCCGCCTCAGCAAGGAAGCGATGGAAGCGCTGAAAGCGTACGCGTTCCCCGGCAACGTGCGGGAACTCGAGAATGTGCTCGAGCGTGCCTTCACGCTTTGCGAGGAGGACGTGATCAAGCCGGACGATCTGAACCTGTCGAGCGGGTCCAGCGCGAAGGTGAATCCCGCGCCTGCACCGGAAGCCGACGACGGCGAGCGCGATACAGTAGAGGCGGAACCGACGACAGACGCCAAAGGGCCCGGACTGCCGGAAGACGCTGACTCCCTTGATGCCTACCTCGAGGACATCGAGAAGAGCGTCATCGTCGACGCGCTCGAGGCGACACGGTGGAACAAGACCGCTGCCGCCAAGAAGCTCGGCATTACATTCCGCGCCCTTCGCTACAAGCTCAAGAAACTCGATCTCGAATAGCGCGCACCCGCGCAGGCCAATCTCTTCGGTCCATCACGGGCAACCGCGGACACCAGGCCACCCGATCGGGCGATAACCTGCTCCTGAAATGATTCCGGGAGCAGTCTCATGCGAACGAACCGTGGCGTCACGCTCGTCGAACTCATCATCTGCCTTGCCATTGCGTCGATCGTCCTGAGTGCGACTGCGACCTCGTTCTCGTCGATCAGGGAAAGCGGCCGTGGAACGGCGGCGCTGAACTGGATACTGGCTCAGTTGTCTACGCACGGCAAGCAGCAATCGTCCGCAACCAGATGGTGACGCTTTGCCCCGGCCCGAAGTCCAACGGCTGCGGCGGCAAATGGCATGATCAACTCATCGTATTCACCGATGCCAACGGCAACCGGAAGATCGACGGTGCTGATGAGATACTGGAGATCTTTCGCTACCCGGCACCCGGGTCGACGCTCAAGTGGCGCGCCTTCCAGAACAAGCAGTATCTGCAAATGACCGCCGAAGGCTTCACGAACTACCAGAACGGTAACTTCGTTTACTGTCCCGCCAGCGGCGACGTCCGGCAGGCAAAGCAACTCGTGATCAACATCCAGGGGCGCGCCCGCGTCTCGAGCGACATCGACGGCGATGGCATCGTCGAGGATGCGAAGGGCAAGGATCTGAAATGCTAGCGAACTCAGCGCGCGTGCGACGTGCCTGCCACGAGTTCCGGCTCGCGCAACGACGGATGCAGCAGCGGATAATACTTGCCCGGTTCAACGTCGACGATCGATTCAGTCTGGCCGTCAGGCCAACGGATCGTCACGCGATCGACGCTTCGGGCATCACCAAGACCGAAGTGCAGCGTTGACGGATTCTGCCCCTGAAAGTTGCTGTTCGCCTGAACGGCACGCATCTGCCGATGCCCCGCCGATTCGATGGTCACGGTCGCACCAATGGCAAACGTGTTCGGCTGCATACCGATGAGGTGGAAGCCGACGAAGCCGTCAGCCTCGCTACCCCGGAAATTGTTCTCGTAGATCTTCGGCTTCGCCGCGTTCTGCGTGGTCGCGATATCGATGTCACCGTCGCGATCGTAGTCGAGACACACGACGCCACGTCCATTTGTTTCCTCGGTGAATCCCCACTCCCGGCCTGATTCGACAAATGTTCCGTCACCGCGATTGATGAAGAGCCGCGGCCGGGTCTGGTGGAAAGGCGCAAGCGATGCCGGCATGAGCTGGTACAGGTAACCGGGTATGTGTTCTTCCGCATACTCGGGCACGCTGCCAAAGCCGTTCTCGTGGAAAATGTCGACCCACCCATCGTTGTTGAAGTCGGCGGCGCATGCGCCCCACGCCCAGTCGCCCTCACGGATGCCCGAACCCGTCGTCCTGTCGACAAACGTGACGCCCTCACCAGTACCGAAGTAGATCCGGTTGCCGGTCTCGCCCCACTCAAAGTATTCGTCGGTATCTTCCTTGTAGATTGCGGTCAGGAACCAGTCGAGATTGCCGTCGTTGTTGAAGTCGGCAATCGCGAGCCCCATGCCGTTCTCGTCACTGATAACCTCGCGGTCCGTGACCACATCGAAGGTGCCCTGCCCGGTGTTCTCCAGCGCTTCCGAGGTATCGAAGTCCGAAGCAATCACCAGATCCTGATCGCCGTCATGATCGAAGTCGGCAAAGGCCGGAGAGAAATGGAAATTCTGTTCGAGATCCGCGCCGGTGGTGCCGGCCTCGCTGTCCGCAGGCTTCATCACCCCGCCGATGTTCTTCATCAGTGCCGGCGCCTGTGCGGGGCGGGCCTCGATGTCCCAGTGCGTTGCGAACATGTCCAGCCAGCCGTCACCGGAATAGTCAGCAAACGCGAACCCAAAGACGACCTTGGACATGCTGATCTTCTGCGCGAGTTCGAATTCGGCATCGCCGCTTGCCCGGTACAGTGCCGTCTCACGCGCACCGAACAGATTCCCCACCGCCAGATCCAGCTGGTAGTCACCATCGAGGTCAGCGAGCCCGAAAGCGCCGATGGCGTCGGGCATGCCCGGCAACTCGAGGTCACGCGCCTCGAAGCCATTGCCGGTGTTCAGGTAGGCAATCGCGCGAGGCGCATCGCCGGAATGTGTACCGAAGATGAGATCCGGCAGGCAGTCGCCATTCAGGTCACCGCTCGACATCGGCCCGGAGTGCATCGCGAATTCAACCGTGAACGAATACCGGCTGCCGTACCACATCTCACCGGGGATGAAGTGTTCGTGATCAATGCCCAGCTCCGACGTACGTTCGGTGAACCCGGTCGCGCCGGATGCCGGGCGCCGAGGCTCATGGAACTCACAGGCAGCACGCCGGCGGATTTCGGCATAGTCCACGGGTCGGGCGACCGGCGTCGCATCGACAACCGTGGCCTGCACGCCGGCCTCTGCCACAGGCGCATTCACATCGAACGGGAACGGGCCCGCCGCGGTCTCGAAGAGCGGCTGCAGCAGCTGGCCGTCATAGTCGTCCAGATAGTTCGCGATCCAGGGCTGCAGGCACTCCCGCGACTGCACACACGGATCTGTGAGGGCGCCCAGAAAAGCAACGAGTTGGTCGACTTCCTCGTCGGTCGGAGAGCGATGCGGCAGCAGTTCGCTCGCGTGCTCAAGCGCAGTTTCGGTGAGCGCCTTCGCATTTGCGTAGGCGTCACCGTGCTGGCTGATCTGCGGCAAGTGTCCGAGATCGAAGTCAAACGTCTCGATGCCGGCGGCGGGATTCGCATGGTAGCGAATCAGCGACGCCAGCGAGTCGAACGATCCCGCATGGCCCCATGGGCCGGTCACGGCCACATTCAGCAGAGAAGGTGTGCGGAACTTGTAGAGATCGGCCTTCTCCTGAGAGACGAGGAACGCCCCCGGGTCATCGCCATCGGCCCGCTTGCCACGGCCCAACTGCGGGAACGCGGCGGCGTGGAACGATTCATCAGTAAAGAAGTCGCCGCTGTGGCAGGCAGCGCAATTGAATCCACCGGCGTCGGCCGATGAATAGAAGAGCTTCGCGCCCGCCTTCTCATCTTCGGTCAGCGAGTCGTAGCCTCGAACAAAGTCCCGCCAGGGCGTCTCGATGAACGTCTGGGACCGCTGGTATTCGCTCAGCGCCAACGTGATGTTGTCGAAGGTGATGAGATCCTCCGCGGAGCCCTGCGGCGCGCGAAACGCAATCCTGAACGCCTCGAGCCAGGACTCGTGCTCACGCAGTCGGGCCGCGATACGGTTGCGGACTTCCGCCGCGGTCAGGGAATAGAACTCCCCGAAACCGCGCATTTCCTGAAATGAGACCATCGGAAAGCGGGCCTGCACCGCGACGAGATCGCCATGTGCCTTGCCATCCGGGCTACTGCGCAGCGTACTCTCAGGTGTACGGTACAGAGGCTCACCGTCATCGCCCCTCGCATCGAGCAACGACACGCGGCCGTCCCACAGCAGTGCTTTCCGGAAGAGTCCCACGTTGAAGGTTGAAATCGAGTTGCGGCGGACATTCGGGCCACCCACCGTGACGGCCTTCGGATCCACCTCGACGGAAATGTCGGAGAGCCTGCCCGGCCCGACGATCTCGGGACGATGCGCGCCGATGCCAACGGGCAGCGAAAGTGCATCGCCGCCTCCGAGCAGCGGATGATGGCAGGAGGCACAGGCAACATCCCGGTCTCCGCTGAGCTGCTTCGAGAAAAAGAGCGCGCGCCCCAGACCTGGCAGCGGCGCCGCAGGATCTATCTGACTGACGCCTTCGGGAACACCATCAAGACCCCGTGCATCAATGAGCGCGTGCAACTGCCTGTCGAGCGCCGAGCCGGACGCGCCGGCCGAGAAGACGAGCGCCGCGAGGCAGATGCCTGCAAGGATCGAGCGGTTAGTACTCCTCGAACTCGTCATCTCCGACCTCCTCGACAATGACCGCAAGGCGCGCCGTATCGAGCTCACCGTAGGTCACCTTCACCTGCATGCCGGGCGTCAGCAATTCGAACGTGCCAGCACCGCCGTTCTTGAGCGTGACCTTGATCGGCAGCCCCGGCGGGCCGAAGTCATAGACGTACCCGCCAATCGTGGCCTGCCGTTTCCCGTAGTCGACCTCGTGAACGCGACCCATCGTCGTGCGGGCAGGAACCGGTTCCTTGAGGCTGCCGACACGTTCGCTGATGCTCTGCTCACTCTCGGCGGTCGCACCGAAGGCCAGCAGGCTTGCCAGAATCAAAATTGCTGTACGCATCATGAAGTCTCCCTAGTCGATATTCCTGAGCTGTTTCCAGGAAATCCGACCCGTGTTGTCACCGCGTTTCGTGTCGGTATCGACAACGAACAGTTCCTCACCGATCTGCGTGATCAGCTTGTCTTCGAGGAAGCCCGAATCGGTCGGTGGTTTCGCCTCCTCGATCAGGACACCGGTCACGAACTCATTGTCATCCACGAGTTCATCGAACTCGCCATCATTGTTGACGTCGAAGACGCTCTGGATCACGCAGTTCGCACCACCCGTTTCCGGACAGAACGACAGCAGCGCACCGCCAGCCACGCGGATACAGCTGTTCTCTGTCTTCGGTATCACACTGTTCACGAACACGAGACCGCCCCGCAGCAGAATCCGGCGAATCGCTCGTTCACCCGGGAACTCGGCAGGATCGGTTGACTGGTTGCCACCGGGCGCCACCGAATCGAGATCGTTGTACCAACCCTTCGCATCCTCGTCGTAGTCGACGTCGTTCGCCGACAGGAATCGAACGCGGCCGAGATCCGGATCATCGACGTTGGTGTAGCGCTGCTGCACCAGGTCGTTCTTCGAGATGAGTTCCGGTGCCAGTCGGTCCCAGATGCCGTAGATCGACTGAATGTCGGTCGACGTGCCGTCCGGTACCGTAATGTAGCTACCCGTGGCGAAGATGATGATGTACCCGTCGGGTTGCGAGGGGTGCTCAACCGCAATCGGCTGGGTCGTGATCGGCTGCGGCACATTCGCGCCATCAGGATCGTAGGCCGCTTCGAAGATCTTGGTCACACTCCAGTCATCATAATCGCTCGACGTCATGTCGAAGCGGAACAGGTTACCGAAGTAGTCACCGGCGTAGACGTAGTCGACCGTCCCGTTGCCGTCGACGTCAATCAGTCGCGGAATACCCAGACCGTTCGGCAGGCCATCCTGGACACCAAAGCCGGTATTGAGCTTCACGAAGTCCTGCTCGGCGCCAACACATTCGGCCGGGATACTGCCGTCATCGGCGATCGTCGAGTTGTATTCGAGATCCGGATGACACCAGATACCGTCCATGCCGCCCTCGAGGAAGAAGACGAACAGCTTGGCGATACCCGCGGTACTGTTGTAGCCGTTACCGGCCACGCCCACCCAGCGATGTACGTCTTCGCCACCAACCGAGTCGATGATGTTGCTCATCGCGAGCGTCGGTACGCTGAACGTGTAGCCGAGATCCTTGACGGGCTGTGGCGGGTCCTGCAGATCCTGACGCTGATCACCATCGCTGTCGGTCAGCGGCACATAGGTACCGGAGCCATCGTCATAGGCCGTCGGATAGGCGTCATCGTCTTCGGTGAACTCCCAGAGCACGACATCTTCCGCATTCGCCTCTGTGAGCAGATCCGGGTCTGTGATGTTGAGCGCGAAGTACGCTTTCGCACCGGCGCCATGACCACCGACCAGCATCGTCACCCACTCCTTGTCGCCGGTGTAGTCGCCATCGACATTGATGTACACGTCGTTGATGGCTGGCGTCAGGTCGACGAAGTAGCGGTGCTCGTAGTTGAAGTCGAGCAGGTTCGTAATGTTCCGGCTGAACTCATTGAGCATCAGGTTGTTCGGAACGTAGCCGAATACCTCATCGCCGGTATCGGCGTTGAAGCCGTGCAACATGCCGTCATTGGCCGCCACATAGATCATGTCCTGGCGCGACGCGTTCGTTGACGCGAACCCGCTATACAGGTCAGACCCCTGCGGGAACGGCTCCGCATCACGGCCCAGCCGATCCGGCGGGCCGACGAAGACCGGGCTCGAGTGAACGATGTCACCGAGTCGACCGTTGTTGATCGGACGTTCGCGGAAGCTACCGTCCGGCCGCTCATTGGTCGGATCGCCGCGCAGGTAGTTGACGCGCTGAGTGATCTCGGTGTTCTGCTGCGCCGTCGGCGGTGATGCCAGCGGCGGGCTGTCGATGAAGATCGATTTCTGGTCGTCGTTCAGCGTCCCCGGACGGAACGGAATGCCTGCGTTGGTATCCGGATCGTACGTCAGGATCTCACGATCGTCGGCGTCCACGAGGTCCATCTGCGTGGCTGCAGACCAGGTTTCGGTGTCACCAAGACCCGCATCCGTGAATGGAATCGCAACGAGGTCACCGGTGTTGATCTTGGTGTTGTAGAACGCCCGGAAGATCAGGGTCTCTTCCTGAATCTCCTGGGAGTTGAAGCTCACCGCCGATGCCGCACCGCTGCCTGAAGAGAACTCCTCGAACGCCGACACCAGTGCGTCAGCCAGCTCGTTCGCGTTACCGGCACTCAGGTAGTCACCACGGCCGTTCAATGCCGCATGGCGTGCGTCGTCGATCTTCCGTGCCGTGGTGTTCGGATTACCCCAGTTGAAGCTCACCGTGTAGTCCGTCGGCACGTCTCCATCTTCAACCAGACCATTCACACCGAAGCCGACGGTGAAGGTCGTCATGTGCTGGTGCATGACCTCGTTGCCGCCACTGGCGAATGCGGTTGCAGACGCGCCCTCCTGATCACGGGCCGTCGTCGGCACCTCGTCATCGAGGCTCGTATGAAGGTCGCGCTCGTAGTAGTACATCGCAACATCGGCGAGCGTGTTGTTCGTCGAGCCGGCGTACCGACCACCATCGAAGTTGGTGTTGTTGTCATCATCTGCATCACCAATCGACGGATCACCACCATTCCAGGCACCGTCTGACATGAGCAGCGTGAAGTTCTGCTGACAATTGCCATCCGGGGCGGCGAGGACCGGACATCCGGCATCACCGGGGCTCGAGTTGCTACCGCTGTTGAAGATGTCGTTCTGGCGGCACTCATAGTGACGGCCGGCATCACGCAGCGCACGTCGCAGCGGCGTACCCCCGCTCGAGTTGGTCTGATAGATCGCATCCAGAAGATCCGCCTTCTCGCCCGTTCGCGCCGATGAGTTCATCGACTTGATCGGCACGATGTTGCTGCTGCTGTTCAGCTTCGCGTAACCAATGCGGATGTTTTCGGCATCGGCAACGACCTTGCCAAGCGCAGACTTCGCCGTGAACTCCCGGTTACGGGAGTACGTGAACCAGTTCGCGAAGTTCTGGAGTTCCTCGTCGTACGTACAGACGCCGTCGATCGTTGTGCAATCAGTACGGTCGGTGTACTTGGTGTACGTATCACTGCCACCGTCGGAGGCCGGCTTGATCTCGACGAGGATACCCTCGGCGTTGTCCGGATCCGTCGCCGGCGAAGGCGTCGCATCCATGTCGCCGTCGCTGTCCTTGTCATCCCAGATGTAATAGCGCGGGATGTAGTAGTCCGTCACGCTGATGTCATCAACGTCGTCACCATCCGGGCAAGCGCTTGCGTAGACCGCACAGCCGCTGCCGAACCAGTTGGGCACGATGCAGATCTGGTCATCACAATCAGGATCTGCGGCCTCGACGCCCAGGCCCGTGTAGTTCTGCGGCACCGTGAGGTTGGTGAACGGCGTTGCCGTCAGCGGATTGTGGCGCGCTGCCGTCGGCGGGCTGTCCGGGAACTCATTGTCCGACGTGTCCAGGCCTTCCCACGGCGTATAGCGGATCTCCGGGTTGTAGTAGACGGTGTTGTAGGACGAGTTACGCAGTCGCCACAGGCCCTGACCCGGAGACGCCTCCTCGCTCGCAGCGACATCGCTCGAACCGGCCGTCGCCTTCATGACGTAGCGAACACTTTCGCCGGAGTCAAAGAAGAAGATGCCGTCCGATTCGTCGGTCAGGATATCCCAGTCCATCGAACCCGAGTCGTCGTTGACGAGCAGGACGTTCGGCTCCGGGCCGATCACAAGCTCGAGCGGCACCTGAGACAGCTGGAAGTCGAACTCGACCACATCCTCGACCGATCCCGGCGGTGCACCGTCGAGCGGTTCGATCACGATGTAGGCTCGAACATCGAAGACGCAGCTGTCCGGATCCGAGAAGTCCGGCGAATCACAGACGTCGAACACGAAGCTGTCTTCACCCGCAAACGTCGCGTCGGGCTGGTAGGTGAACGAGCCGTCGGTATTGAACGGCGGCAGCAGCTGACCGTTGTCCGTGATCGCAGACTTCAGGTTGAAGTAGAGCGTATCCGAGGTCGGCGACGGACACGTGACCGAATCCAGCGGGTCACAGCCCTGGCCGTCGATATGCGTATTGTCGATGTCACGGATCTTGGCGAGCAGGCCCTCCTGCGCGTTCGGATCGAGACACTCCAGCGAACCACATTCCAGATCGCCGGCCTGCGCCATGACGAAGGTAATCGGTTCCTGCGGAACCGGCAGGTCGTTGACCGGTTCGACGAGTACCGTCACCGTGGCACAGCGCGGATCGGAAGCGTCGACGACGAACGCCGGCTCACCGCCCGCGAAGTCGTCCTGGATGCAGTAGATGAACGAGTCTTCGCCGTGGAAGTTCGGCTCTGGCTTGTAGACGATGTTACGCGGACCGACAGCAGACGCATCGATCGTCGTATCGGCGGTCTCGTTGTCCTGGCATCCCGCGTCGGCACACGACACCTGGCCATTGGCCACCGTCTGAAGTGATCCGATATCAAGCGGATCTGCCTGGCGCGTGCCGGAGCGATAGCGATGCACACCACCGCCGTCATCGACGAACTCGGCGCCCGCCACGATGATCGTGACCGGAACGTCGCCGCCATCGTCATTGAGCGTCGGATCGAAGACGATCGAATCGCCGTCCTCCGAGACGATCAGCTCAGGGAAGTCGTTGTAATGGTCATCGACCGCCATCGGCGTGTCATCACCCACGGCATTCACGGTGATCGTGAACGAGTCCTCATCGAAGAGCGGCAGGGGATCAGCCGGCGCCAGCGGCGGACGACCCAGGTCTTCGCCTCTCACGGTCACGTCGGCCTCACCATGCGCGTTCTCATAGAGTTCGAGTGAGAGACTCGACGTCATCGTCGTCTCGTAGACGATGGTCCGCTGACCGGGTGCCGGAACGTTGTTGGTGATCGTTGCGCCAACAAGGTTGCTCTCGTCAATGACGCCCGTTGTCACAAACTCGTTCGGCTTGTCGACGATCGTGATGGTGAACGTCAGCTCTTCGTCCGAGGGATCGAAGTCCGAAAGATCCGCATCGGTAAAGTTCGTCAGCAGCGGCAGCGAGATCGGCCCGGAATCCTCATCGACGACCTCGTCGCTGTAGCCACCGGTGAGCGGTGCATCATTGACCGGTTCGACCGAAATCGTGAACGTCAGGTCGACGTTGCTGATATTGCCCGGCGGATTCGCGGTATCGGTTGCGCGAACCGTCAGGTCGCTGGTTCCGAAGTAGTTGTTCGGCGACCAGATCTCGAGATCCGTTCCGTTGATGTTGGTCTGGATCAGCGCGGGGTCGGTATTGCCGACGACCGAGAACACCAGCGAGTCAAGATCGCCGCTCGTGCTCGAATCGAGCAGGCCGTCTTCGTCGATATCCAGATCGAGGAAGTAATCGCTCAGGATCAGTGTCATCGGCGAGAACGAGAGATGCTCATCCTCCTCGTAGTCGATGCCCGACGCCTCGAGCGCCGTTCCGTCTGTGGTCAGGTCCGGCTGGTTATCGTTGATCGGCGTGATGGTGATCGCGATTGTCGCCGTGTCGTTCAGTCCAAGGCCGTCAGTGACGGTGTAAGTCGCCGAGCCCGAGAATTCCTCAACCGTGATGTCCGGTGTTGCGACGAACGTGGCGGAGCCATCGCTCTGGATCGTCAGTTCACCAATCGTCTTGCCGCTCGACAGAATCGGCACGGCCGTACCGACCAGGAAGCCGTCACCGTTGACTTCGCTCACCGAGAGGGTCTGTGCCGGAAGATCCGCGTCGGTGTCGTTCGCAATGACATCGAACGACGCCGTATCGAGTTCGGCGACGGTAATGGGGTCATCACCCGCAATCGGCGCATTGTCGTTGAGATCGTTAACGGAGATATCGACGGCGCCGGTATCGTCGAGCGGCGGCACGCCGTCGTCAGTCACGGTACCGGTCAGGTTGAAGATTGTGGTCGTCTCGAAGTCGAGCTGCGCCGAGTCAGCCACGGTAATCTCACCGGTGCTGTCGATCGCAAACGCCGTCCCCGTCAACTCGTAGGCCAGCGTTTCGAACGTTTCGACATTCGTTGCGATCAGCGTACCAACGACGGTGCCGTTGGCAGCGTTCTCATCGACGCTGAATACCTGATCGTCAAGTACGGGCGCATCGTTGACCTCATTGACCGTGACCGCGATCGTGTCGATCGTGGATGCGGGCGTGGCGACGCCATCAGTCGCAACGGCCTCGACCGTGATGACGAAGTCGTTGGCATCGTCAACAGGCGGCGTCACCGTCAGGCCGGCTTCTTCGCCAGCGACCAGCGACCAGGAGCCCCCACCGTTGTCCGTACCCGCACTCAGGGTGCCGGAAACGCCGGTCAACTCGAACGTCAGCGTCTCGGTGCCGTCGGTATCCACCAGCGCACTGGTGATCGACAGCGGAATGGCCGTGTCTTCATTGCCGCTGGCATCAGCGACCGTCAGCGTCGGCGCATCCGAAACCGGATCCACGGTGACGTTGAACGTATCAATCGAATTGGCAGACGCGGCAGGCGCGTCGGTGGCAATGGCTTCCACGGTGACAGAGAAATCGTCATCACTGTTCGCAGGCGGCGTCAGCGTCAGCCCGAGCGCCTGTGCTTCGGTCAGCGACCAGCTACCGCCGCCGTTGTCCGTGCCCGCACTCAGCGTGCCGGAAACGCCCGTCAGCTCGTAGGTGAGTACTTCCGAGCCATCGTCATCGACCAGGGCGCCGACAATGTCGAGCGTGATGGCTGTGTCTTCATCACCCGTCACGTCGCCTGCCGTGAGGGTCGGCGTATCCGAAATCGGGGTCAGCGTGATCGCGATCGTGTCGTCAGTATTGGCCGTCGAGGCATCGTCGGTCGCAACCGCCGACACGTTGATGACGAAATCATCGCTGCTGTGCTCAATCGGCGTGAGCTGCAGCCCGGCGACGTCACTCGCGGCAAGCGTCCAGCTGCCGCCACCGTTGTCAGTGCCAGCGCTCAGCGTGCCCTCGACGCCGGTCAGTTCGTAGGTCAGCACCTCGGAGCCATCGGTGTCAACGAGCGCGCCAGTGATGGAAAGATTGAGCACGGTGTCTTCATCTGCGGCCGCATCGGCAACCGACAGCGTCGGCGCATCGGCCACCGCCTGCATGTCGACACTGATCGAATCAAAGTTGGTCGCCGGTGCGTCCGGTGCATCTTCGGCAATGGCTTCTACCGAGATGACAAAGTCATCGCTGCTGTTGGCAATCGGCGTCAGCGTCAGGCCGGCGAGCTGCGATTCATTCAGCGTCCAGCTACCGCCGCCATTGTCGGTACCGGCGCTCAGCGAACCTTCGACACCCGTCAGTTCAATCACAAAGGTCTCGGAGCCGTCGGTGTCGACCAGCGATGCTGAAATTGTCAGCGGTGTGGTCGTATCCTCGTTCGGTGCCACATCGGCAACCGTCAGGTTCGGAATGTCGGACACCGGGTTGACCGTGACGCTGATCGCTTCGGCAACGCTTTCAGAGTCGCCGTTCGACGTTTCGTTGGCGAAGATCGTAACGGTCAGCGCGATGTCTGTGTCGTCATGGGGGGCGCTGACGATGGTGATGGCACCCACTGCCCAGTTGGACACATCAGTCGTGAATGCGCTGGAACTGTTGACGCCATCGGAGATCTCCGCACCTGCAGGGACACCCGAGATCTGAACGACAAGTTCCTCACTGCCGTCGGTGTCGACGAGATTCGCGTTGATGCCAAGCCCCACGGCCACATCTTCATCTGTCGTGAGGGGAGTACCCGTTGAAAGCGTCGGTACATCGGCGACTGCGGTGATCGTACCGGTGACGGTCGCTGTTGCGGTGTCCGTACCGTCACTGATCGTATAGTCGAAGCTGACCGCACCGCTGTAATGTTCGTCGGGCGTGAACGACAGGGACTTGCCGTTCGCGGACAGATTCACTTCGCCGTTCGGCACCGGCACCGCGGCGCCACCGGCAACCACGGCCTGGCCCTCGACCTGAATGATCGCAATCGCATCACCATCAGGGTCGCTATCGGCGCCGGCGCCATCCAGCGCGTTGACCGAGGCCGAGTCTTCCTCATCGAAAGTGCCCAGCGAATCGTCCACCGCCATCGGTGCGGGGTTGTTGACCGTCCAGGTGAACGTGTCTTCGACAAAGCCACCCATGTCATCCGTTGCCCGGATTGTCACGCTGTAGGGCCCGCTGTTCGAGGCGTCCGAATCCAGCGTTCCGCTGATGACACCGGCCGGGCTGATGGAGAGCGAATCCGGCAGGCTGCCGGACGGGTCGCTGAACGACAGCGAATCACTGTCACCGCCGCCATCGCTGAAGTTGCTGCTGACATTGAGTGAGACGGCGTCCGCGTCGCTATCCGTCTGGTCTGCAATCGGCGTGGTGACGACCGGATCGACGTTACTCACCGTCCAGGTGAACACATCATCCACTGATGCACCTTGCGCATCGGTGGCGCGAATCGTGACCGTGTACGGACTGCTGTTCGAGGCATCGGTATCAAGCGTTCCGGAAATCACGCCTGCGCCGTTGATCGACAACGACGGCGGCAGGTTCGAACCCACCTCGCTGAAGGTCAGTGCGTCGGTGTCGTTGCCGCCGTCTTCGAAGTTGCCGCTGACGTCGAGACTGATCGCTGCACCGTCATCGCTGGACTGGTTCGGAATCGGCGTGCCAACCACAGGTGCTTCGTTAGACACCGTCCACGTGAACGTATCACTTGCCGTCGCACCCTGTGCGTCCGTCGCCGTAACCGTGATCGAATAGACACTGCCAATCGACGCGTCCGTATCCAGTGTGCCCGAGAGCTCACCGGTTACCGGGTTCAGCGCCAGGCCACCAGGCAGGGTCGACAACGTGCTGAACGTCAGCACATCTTCATCCGCAAAGCTTGTCGATGTATCGAGCGAGACGGCGTCGCCGTCGCTGTCCGACTGATCGACGATCGGTGTGGGAACCGTCGGCGCCGGATTGCCGACCGTGAACTGGAAGGTATCCTCAACGAAGCCACCCTGGGCATCTGTCGCACGGATCGTGACGGAATACGGGCTGCTCACGGATGCGTCCATGTCGATGTTGCCGCTGATGACACCCGCGCCGTTGATGCTGAGGCCGCCCGGCAGGCTTACAGAGGGATCAGAGAACGTGAGTGCATCACCGTCTGAACCACCGTCCGCAAAGTTGCCGCTCACGTCGAGTGAGAACGCCGCACCGTCATTCTCGCTCTGGTCGGGAATCGGCGTGGGAACGATCGGATTCACGTTGTTTACCGTCCACGAGAACGTCGCCTCGATGAACGCGCCCGGTGGATCCGTCGCGCGCAGCGTCACGGTGTAGGGGCTGCCAACCGAGGCGTCGTCGTCCAACGTCCCCGTCACGATGCCTGTCGGGCTGACGCTGAGCGAAGGCGGCAGTGAGCCTGACGGGTCGGTGATCGTGAGCGAATCGCTGTCGTTGCCACCATCGTCAAAGCGCGTGCTCACGTTGGCGAAGATCGTGTCACCATCGCTGCTGGTCTGATTCACGATGCCAATCGTTGTCGGCGCGACGTTGCTGACCGTCCAGGTAAAGGTGCTGTCGACAAAATCATCGCCATCCGACGCACGAATGGTGACGCTGAAGGGGCTCGATACCGACGCGTTCGCGTCGAGCGTGCCGCTGATGACACCCGCACCATTGATCGACAGCGAAGGCGGCAGCGTGCCGCCCGGGTCCGAGAACGTCAGCGCATCGCTGTCGGAACCGCCATCGCTGAAGTCTCCACTGACATTCAGGTTGATTGTGTCACCATCGTTGTCGCTCTGATCGCCGATGCCTGTTGTCGTCGGCGCGACGTTGTTGACAGTCCAGGTGAACGAGTTGTCCACCGTGAGGCCACCGACGTCTTCAGCGCGGATCGTAATTGAGTAAGGGCTGCTGCCCGAGGCCGATGCGGCGAGCGTTCCACTGATCACGCCTGCACCGCTGATCGAAAGGCCGGCCGGCAATGCATCTGTCGTGAGGGGGCTGACTGCGAATGTCAGCGAATCACCTGCATCCACGTCATCGAACGATGTCGATACGTCAACAGAAACCACGTCGCCATCGTCATCCGTCTGACCGGGGATCGCGCCTGCGACAAACGGCGCTTCGTTAACGTCGTTGACGTCGATGTTCACCGTGAACGTGTCGACCGCATTGACGCCGTCACTGACCTGCACCTCGTAGGTGTAGCTCGTGCCACCTTCAAAGTCACCGATTGTGCCCGTGATCGTGATGTCACCGCTGCCGTTGATCGCGAAGATCGAGGCGCCATTGCCGCCGCCGGTCTCGGTCCAGGTCAGCGAACCCACCGTATCCGGATCGGTCGCCGTCATCGTCACGACCGCGCCCGACGTCGCGTTCTCATCGACATTCTGTGTGCCCGGATCATCAATCGACGGTGCCGTATCGTTCAGGTCATTGACGTCGATGTTGACGGTGAACGTGTCGACCGCGTTAACGCCGTCGCTGACCTGCACCTCGTAGGTATAGCTCGTCGTGCCGGCATCGAAGTCGCCGACCGTGCCCGTGACCGTGATATCACCGCTGCCGTTGATCGCGAAGATCGAGGCGCCGCTACCGCCGCCGGTTTCCGTCCACGTCAGCGAACCCACTGTATCCAGGTCAGTTGCCGTCATCGTCACAACCGCGCCCGACGTCGCGTTCTCGTCGACGTTCTGCGTGCCCGGATCATCAATCGATGGCGCCGTGTCGTTCAGGTCGTTCACGTCGATGTTCACGGTAAAGGTATCGACCGCGTTAACGCCGTCGCTGACCTGCACCTCGTAGGTATAGCTCGTCGTGCCGGCATCGAAGTCACCGACCGTGCCCGTGACCGTGATATCACCGCTGCCGTTGATCGCGAAGATCGAGGCGCCGCTGCCGCCGCCCGTCTCGGTCCATGTCAGCGAACCCACTGTATCCAGGTCAGTTGCCGTCATCGTCACAACCGCGCCCGACGTCGCGTTCTCATCGACATTCTGCGTGCCCGGATCATCAATCGACGGTGCCGTATCGTTCAGGTCGTTGACGTCGATGTCTACGGTGAAGGTGTCGACTGCGTTAACGCCGTCGCTGACCTGCACCTCGTAGGTATAGCTCGTCGTGCCGGCATCGAAGTCACCGACCGTGCCGGTCACCGTGATATCACCGCTGCCGTTGATCGCGAAGATCGAGGCGCCGCTGCCGCCGCCGGTTTCCGTCCACGTCAGCGAACCCACTGTATCCAGGTCAGTTGCCGTCATCGTCACGACTGCGCCCGACGTCGCGTTCTCGTCGACGTTCTGTGTGCCCGGATCATCAATCGACGGCGCCGTGTCGTTCAGATCGTTCACGTCGATGTTCACGGTGAACGTGTCGACGGCATTGACGCCGTCGCTGACCTGCACCTCGTAGGTATAGCTCGTCGTGCCGGCATCGAAGTCACCGACCGTGCCGGTCACCGTGATAGCACCGCTGCCGTTGATCGCGAAGATCGAGGCGCCGCTGCCGCCGCCGGTTTCCGTCCACGTCAGCGAACCCACTGTATCCAGGTCAGTTGCCGTCATCGTCACAACCGCGCCCGACGTCGCGTTCTCGTCGACGTTCTGCGTGCCCGGATCATCAATCGATGGCGCCGTGTCGTTCAGGTCGTTCACGTCGATGTTCACGGTAAAGGTATCGACCGCGTTAACGCCGTCGCTGACCTGCACCTCGTAGGTATAGCTCGTCGTGCCGGCATCGAAGTCACCGACCGTGCCGGTCACCGTGATGTCACCGCTGCCGTTGATGGCAAAGATCGAGGCGCCGCTGCCGCCGCCCGTCTCGGTCCACGTCAGTGAACCCGTGATATCCGGGTCCGTCGCCGTCATTGTCACGACCGCGCCCGACGTCGCATTTTCGTCGACGTTCTGTACGCCCGGATCATCAATCGTTGGCGGGTTATCGTTGACGTCAGTCACGCTGATCACGAAGTCCTGCTCGACCGCAGAGCCATCGTCGGCACGAACGCGGATCGTGATCGCGGGTTCAAGTTCCCGATCAAATGCGGGCGCGCCGAAGGTCGTGACCAAGCCGCTACCGGGATCGATCTGGAACCGGCCCCCGCCGTCGTTGACCAGCATGTAGGTAACCGGGCCCGTTGGAAGTACCACAATCCCGGATGCCTGTATTCCGACCTTGATACCAGCGGTCGTCACATCCTCGGCAATCTGGTTCGACGATGCATCGTTGTCGGTAATCCCGCCGAGCAGCGCGAACGCACTACTGGAGAACGCAAGCGGAAGGGCCGCGAAGAGGAGTTTTCGGCACCAGCGAGTCGTCAGCATGTTCATCAGAATTTCTTCCCGTAGGTGGTCTGGATCATCACGTGCGCCGACTCAGTACCACCGGTACCCAGCGCCGTAATGCGAAAGACCTGCGTACGGCCTGTACCCGTACCCTGGCCGATGTTGTCCAGATTCAGTCTGTCCTGGTCTGAAACGACCGTCTTGACATGTTCGATCATGAATTTCGGTTGCACGCAGACGCCCGGTACTTCGGTCGTCGCGAACATGACACCGGCCGGTGCCGATGAGTCATCGCAGGTCTGCTGCAACTCCCAGTCGACGTTTTCCCAGTTTGGCGTCTCGTTCCATTCGTTGTCGTAGTAGAGGCCACCGGCCTCCGCGCCCGCATCGTCGAACATCACGAGCGAGTTGAAGTTGTCTTCGATGAAGTCTTCGGCATCGCGTACCGCAGACTCTGCCGCCTGGAAGGCCAGGTTGTTGTCGATGGAGTTTCGCGACATCCGCTCCTGCAGCGCGGTCGTCTGAACGGCCGACACACCCAGGATCGTCAGGATGAGCAGCATCACCAACGAAATGAACAGGGCGACACCCTGCTGCCTGGTTTGAAACTCCTGTCTCATTCTCTGATTCCCCAACCTCAGTTCCTGACGTGGAACGTCTGCGTAAAGTCACGTCGCAACAGGCCATCGAAGGTCTCTCCCTCGATGCAGTCCTGGATCGAGCAGCCATGTGTCGGTGCGGTGGTGCCGCCCACGTCATCGATGCTGTTGACCGTCAGCGTGACCCTCACCGTCACGACAGCGTTCCAGTCAACGACCTCGTTGGCCTGCGCATAGCGATTCGGCACTTCGTCAAGATCGCTGTCGACACCGTAGAGCACCTGCATGTTCTCGACTCCTTCAACCAGTTCCACCGGCGCTGCAATGCCGGTCTTTCTCCACAGGGAGAGCGGCTTGTTCCCCGATTCGTTGAAGCCGGCGCCTTCAGCAATGAAGAACGTGTTCGACTCGATCCTCGAGATGGCCGCGTCATCCTGATACGTATTTACCAGAGCAAGCTTCTCGAGTGTGTTACGAAAGTTGTCAGTGTCCGCTAAATCGTGACCAATGGTCGTTTGGCCACTGGATTCGGCCAGAGAAGTGATTCTGAAGATCGTCGCTTTCTCGCAATCGTGGATCACAGCCATGTTGTCGACCGCGAGTCCCATCTCTGCAATGGTCGCTCCGACAACGACCGGCTCTGTGGACGTCGGCAGGTCGGCGACGAGCCGGAAGTCCTCGGTCGCCATGTTGCGAAGCGTCAGCACGTCCGTGCCGTCGGTGACGGCCTCGGTGTCAATGCCATTGCCATTCTCGAGATCAGCCGGCTGGCCGGCATAGGTATAGACGTTGTAGTCGGTACCGTCCTCGCTGCGCGGCAGCGTCGTCAGTGACGGAGACCACACGCTCAGTCCCACCGAGGAGTTGTAGCCCTGCACGCCGCTCCTGAGATCATAGGAATACGGGACAAACGACGGGTTCAGCGTCGTGTGCATGTCATCGGTCGACGAGAAACAGCCGGTATATCGGGCCGATCGCGCCGCGTCGCCGAGGAAGTTCATCGCGAAACGCGCCGACTCCTGCATGCGCGACTGGCCCTGCAGCAGGTTGTAGGACTCGGAATTCGCCGTGAAGAGCTGAATCACGCCCACGGTCACAACGCTGCCCAGTGCCAGCGAGATCATGAGTTCGACCAGCGAAAAGCCGCGGGTGCGGCGACGCGAGTTCACCTTATGGATCATTTCTTACCCGCCCCTGTAGTGTCACGGTTGCCGTATTGCCATCAGCATCGGTTTGCCATCGCACCGAAACCGTGTGGATATCGTCGGCAAAGCTGATCGCCCCGGCGCCGAACGGGATGCCGCTGCCCTGATCGATCCCGAGCGACGTACACGCCGAGATCGGGTCGCCATCAGCATCGAGTGGATTGATCTGGCACTTCCAGAGCGCAATGTCGAACTCCGCCAGGTCATCGGATGAGCAGTTCACGTTGAAACAATTAGTCGAGAAGCTCGGCTCGTCGTCGAAGTCGATGTCCTCGTAGGTCCCGTCGACGTTCGCGCGCATCCGGTCGAGCATGTCGTTGCCGAACTGCAGCGCCTCGATTCTGAACAGGGCGCTCCGGTTCATCTGCATGCTCGTCACCTGCAGCCCGGCGATGCCGAGAATGCCAACCGCGAGAATCAGCACCGCGACCAGCACCTCGATCAGTGAGAAGCCGGTTTGTCTTCGTCGAACCTGTCTGTGTTGCATGGTCACCCCTAACAATCCGGTTGCCGGCTCGAGTCCAGATCGTCCGGCGTGTGCGACTTCGACCGCCCGATCAGGTTGATCCAGATACGCCGGCCCTCGAAGCTGTCGCTGCAGAGATCGAACGCCCGCGTCGCGTCACTTGTGTTGGTGAGCGCCCCGAGGCCATCGAATTCGACGGAGGTCACATTCTCGACGCTGTCGAACGTGTCACCTTCCACCAGTGGCTCGAAGACGCGCACAATCTCACCAGACGTCGTGTCGGGATCGCAGTCCGGGTCCCGCAGCACGACGCACCAGCCAGGCCCGAACTCGTTGTTCGCATCCGATCCGTCATTGGCCACGACGTAGGCGCCGCCGCCAATCCTGATGGCCTCACTGCGGGCAAGGTTGATCGCGAGCAGCATCTCGTTCGATTTTGTCGCCTGGCGATTGCGAGCCACCATGCCCTGGAAACTGGGGACCGCCGCACTGAGGGCGATCCCGGCGATGACCAGCACGACCATCAGTTCCAGAAGCGTGACGCCTGCATGAATTTTGCGCATACGGGGGCACCGGGCCTATTTATCCAGTAGGCCTCGATGTTAGAGAAGCGGGGAAAAATGGGGGGTGTGCGCCGATAAAGGGTCAATCACACCTGACGGGCGGTAATCAGATGATCAGAGGGCCGCTAGCACAAGGTCTGTGAGCCATCCTGCGTGATCTCGATGCAGCTGCCCTGCCCTGTCGGCGTTGCGCGGATTGTGTACGCGCTGCGGGTCAGCGTCTCGAACGAGATCTCGTAACGTGCGTCGGAGGCGCCGGTATCGGTCGGTGAGTACTGATAGCAGGTATCATCGTTGCCGGTACCCACGGTGGCCCCCAGATAGGTGAAGCCGTTCGAGTAGTAGCGATCAAGCGCCAGCGCACAGGTCTTCAGGTCGGCCACCGCCTGACCGTCGTAGGTATCGCGCATGTAGCCCTGATAGCTGGGATAAGCGACCGCCGCGATGATGCCGATGATGGCAACCACGACCATGATCTCTACCAGTGAATAGCCTTGCGACTTCATGAGCGCCCGCGTCCTGAGTGGTGATATCGGGTGATTATGGAAGAAGCCCGCACCGACAACAAGGCGCCGGCTAGCGTCGCAGCGCCTTCGGCAGGGAGAACTCGACGGACTCCTCGACGGTGTAAAGGTTGGTCACCTCGTTCGCACCGAAGGCCCGAAGCCGCTCCACAAGCCCCTGAACGAGGCTCTCGGGTGCGCTCGCCCCGGACGTAATGCCAACGGTTTCGACCCCCTCGAGCCAGGCCGGCTCCAGATCAGCTGCGGAATCCAGCAGATGGGCGGTCACGCCAATCCGCTCGGCGAGCTCGCGCAGGCGGTTGGAGTTCGAACTGTTCGCCGAGCCCACGACAAGGATCAGGTCACACTCCAGCGCGAGCTGCTTGACCGCATCCTGCCGGTTCTGGGTCGCGTAGCAGATGTCGTCCTTGCGCGGACCGGCGATCGCCGGGAACCGGGCTCGCAAGGCATCGATGATTCTTGATGTATCGTCCACCGAGAGCGTCGTCTGGGTGACGAAGGCGGCGGTGTCGGGGTCTTCAAGTTCCAGCGACGCCACATCATCGACATCCTGCACGAGATACATGCGCCGGCCGTCGTTCGCCTCGTATTGCCCGACGGTTCCCTCCACTTCCGGATGCCCGGCGTGTCCGATCAGGACCGTATCGCGGTCCTGCCGCGCAAACGATTCCACCTCCCGATGCACCTTGGTGACCAGCGGGCAGGTGGCGTCGTAGACGTCGAGTTGCTTTGCCTCGGCCTCCCGCCATACGCGCTTCGCCACACCATGGGCACTGAAGATCACCAGCGCACCCTCCGGCACCTCTTCGATCTCGTCGACGAAGACCGCGCCCTTGTCACGCAGTTCTCCGACCACGGTCCGGTTGTGCACGACTTCATGCCGGACGTAGACCGGCGGCCCGTGGATCTCGAGCGCCCGATTGACGATCTCGATCGCCCGGTCGACGCCGGCGCAGAAGCCTCGCGGGTTGGCAAGCTTGACTCTCAAAGGGGACCTACCTGGATCTGAAGATCTCGTTGCTGACCTGCTCGACGTCCTCGATGTCGACCTCGAAAACGACATCGTAGCCGGCCAGCGGGTGATTGAAGTCGACTTCGACCATCTCTTCACCGATCTGTTTCACGACGCCCGGCAATTCAGCCTTCTGCGCATCGGCAAAGGAAACAACCAGCCCTTCGCTCAGTTCGATGTCGCCGGCGAAATGGTCGCGCCGGATCATCTGCACATTGTCCTCATTATGGAGGCCGAACGCATCCCCGGCCGCGATTGACAACGCTTCGCGGTCACCGGCACGCAGGCCGAACATCGCCTTCTCGAAGCCGGGCAGCAGGTTGCCGTCGCCAACCGTGAACGTGGCGCTCTTGTCCCCGGTGGAGTCGATCTCCTGCCCGGAGCTGAGCTTCAGGGTGAATTTCAGAGTGACCCGCGTGCCCGGGCCGATCGCCAGATTTCCCATATTCAGTACCGTTATTGTTGCCGGGTCTCATCCGGTGCCGCCGGTCGAACGAGTGTATCGAGGATCAGCAGCCCGGCACCCACCGTGATCGCCATGTCTGCGACGTTGAACGCCGGGAAATACCAGCCGTCGTAATGCAGCACGATGAAATCCACAACAAAGCCCGCCAGGGCACGATCAACCAGATTGCCCACGGCGCCACCGAGAATGAACGAAAGCGCGAACGCCAGCGTTCGCTGATCTTGTACCCGAAAAAGCCAGACGCCGATCACTCCACTGACGCCTGTCGAGATCGCGACCAGAAAGATTCGCTGCCAGCCGCCGGCATCCGCGAGAAAGCTGAACGCCGCGCCCTCGTTGTGGAGCAGCGTCAGCTGGAAGACCGGCAGGATTTCGATGGATTCACAGGCGCCCGGACGACACAACGTCAGCAGGTTGCTCATGTAGTATTTGAGCGCCTGGTCGATCAACACGATCGCGGCGCTGATGGCAAAAAACGGCATCAGGCGGCGCGGCCCTCGAAGTATCGGCGCGCACTCGCCATGTCCCGTTGAATCTGGGCCTTCAGCGCATCGAGGCCATCGAACTTCTGCTCATCACGGATCTTGTGACGGAAGATCACGTCGACCGTCTTGCCGTAGATCTCGCCGCTGAAGTCAAACAGGTGAACCTCGAGGAGCGGCTTCACGTTGTCCTCGTTGAGGGTTGGCCGGACACCGACATTGGCGACGCCCTGAATGCGCTCGCCAAGGCCGTCCACTTCAACCGCGTAAACGCCGTCAATCGGTGCCCGATAGCGATGAAGCTGGATATTGGCCGTGGGGGCGCCCAGTTCCCGGCCGAGTCGACGCCCGTGCACGATCTTGCCCGTGATCGAGTAAGGGCGGCCCAGCATCGCCTCGGCATCCTCGAGGTCACCGGACTGCAGGCACTCACGAATCCGGGTACTGCTCACCCTGTCGTCCTCGAACGCGATCGTCTTCATGTCGGTGACCTCAAACCCGTGCTCACGGCCGGCCGCCTCCAGCAGCGCAAAATCCCCGCTGCGATCGGCACCGAACCTGAAGTCATCCCCCACGAACAGCGCGCTCGCGCCGATGTCCCGGGCGAGAATCTCGACAAACCGCCCGGCGCTCATCGAGCGAGTTGCCTCATCAAACTTGAAACAGAACACGAGGTCGACCCCGAACTTCTCAAGCTGTATCACCTTCTCGCGGAAACGGGTGAGGCGTGCCGGCGCGTTGAACGTATCGAAGAATTCCTTGGGCTGGGGTTCGAAACAGATGAGCATCGACGGCTTGCCGAGCTCGTCGGCCTTTTCCCGCACGCGCGCGAGTATTGCCTGATGTCCACGATGAACGCCATCAAAGTTACCGATCGTGACAACAGCGCCACGGTGGCGCGGTTTCAGGTTTTGAGCGCCCCGAATAATCTCCATCTATCGCAACATTTCCTTGAAACGAAAACCGCTGAGCAGCAGGCAGGCCCCGTAGGTTAAAGCGCCGCCTGCGCAAATCAAGAGCATCGAACCGAAACGCGTCCAGAATGGCATCTCAAACCACGGCCCGGACTCTGGCAGGAAGCCGAGCAGCATAAGCGCCATGCCGATATTGGCGAACGCAACCCGTGCCGCGAACAGCAGCCAGCCCGGTTGAGGCTGCAGCGCACCCGAACGCTGCAGCCCCCGGAACAACAGGCCGCAGTTGATAAACGCAGCGATCGAGGTCGCGAGCGCGAGGCCAGCGTGCTTGAGACTCCAGATCAGCGCCAGGTTCAGCACCATGTTGCTGACCAGCGCGATGATGCCGTAGCGCACCGGCGTCGCTGTATCCTGCCGGGAGTAGAAGCCGGGCGCGAGCACCTTCACAAACATATGGCCCAGCAGACCAATGCCATAGGCCGACAGCGAGAGCGATGCCATGAACACGTCGCGTTCGGTCATCTGGCCCTGGTAGAACAGCGTCGTGATGAGCGGCTCGGACAGCAGCACCAACGCAACGGTTGCGGGCGCGCCGATCAGAAACACCATGCGGAGTCCCCAATCCATGGTTCGCGCGAACTCCTCCGGCGACTCGTCAGCATGCTCTTTGGACAGGCTGGGCAGGATCACGGTGGCGATCGCCACACCGAACAGCGCAAGCGGCAACTCGAGCAACCTGTCGGAGTAATACAGCCAGGACAACGTCCCCGTTTCGAGGAACGAAGCCAGCACGGTGTCCAGCAACAGGTTGATCTGCCCGACCGACACGCCGAACAGGGCCGGCAGCATGAGCGTCAGGATTCGGCGGACCCCCTCATGGCGAAAGCTGATTTTGGGGGCAGGCAGCAGGTCTTCACGCGCCAGGAAGGGCAGCTGGAACGTGAGCTGGGCCACGCCGGCGATCAACACGGCCCAGGCGAGCGCCATCACCGGCGTGTCGAGGTACGGGCGCAGCCAGAGCGCACAGCTGATGAGCGACAGGTTCAGCAGCACGGGTGTGAAGCTCGGCACCGCGAAGCGATCGAACGTATTCAGGATACCGCCGGCCAGCGCCGTGAGCGAGATCAGCATGAGATACGGGAACGTCAGCCTGAGCATGTCGGTTGCCAGCGCAAGCTTCTCGGCCTCGCCGTTATAGACGTAGCCCGCGGCAAAGACCGAGATCACCACGCCAGAGCCCAGCACGCCGAGCAGCGTCAGGAAGACGAGGCTGATACCCAGCGTGCCGGTCACGTGATCGACGAGATCCTTGACCTCCTCCTTCGAACGGCGCTGCCGATACTCCGACAGCACCGGCACGAACGCCTGCGAGAAGGCACCCTCACCAAAGAGGCGCCGGAAGAAATTGGGAATGCGAAACGCGAGGAAGAAAGCATCGGCGCCGGCGGACGCGCCGAAGAAGTACGCGATCACCATGTCGCGGATGAGGCCGAACACGCGCGAGAGCATCGTCATCGCCGAGACGATTCCGCTGGAACGCAGCAGGCTGCGAGACCCGCCCCGGGGCTCTTTTATGGCGTTATCGGAGATGTCCTAAGCCCCTGAAATCGTTTGACAATGCGTAGCCGCCTCGGCATAGTACCGCGCCTTATATTTCCGGACCAACACAGAGGTTAGTTAACCAGTGGCAAACTCACCCCAGGCACGAAAGCGAGCCCGTCAGGCCGAAACTCGCCGCCAGCGCAATGCCAGCCAGCGTTCTGCGCTGCGTACTGCAATCAAGAAAGTCATCTCGGCCGTCAACACCGGCGATGCCGCAACTGCGAAGACCGCATTTGACGCGGCCGTGCCCGTCATCGACAGCGCCGCAGGCAAAGGCCTGATCCATCGCAACAAGGCCGCACGCCACAAGTCGCGCCTGAATTCGAAGATCAAGGCACTCGCTGCTGCCTGATTTCCCGGGTCTGGCCCCTATGCCTTATGAAGGAAGCGCCAGGCCCTGACTGACCACCAGATTGTCCCGGTGGATCAGTTCATCGTCGTTGAGAATCCCCAGCTCCGACTCGGCCTCGTTGGTCGATTTGCCGGCGATACGCCGCGCGTCCCCATCGCTGTAGTTCACGAGACCACGCGCCACTTCCTCGCCGTGGCGATCCACACACGCCACCATGTCGCCGCGGGAGAAGTTGCCCTCCACTGAGGTCACCCCGATCGGCAGCAAACTGCGGCCGTCTTCGAGCAGCACCCGCACGGCGCCGTCATCCAGCCGGAGCCGGCCCCGGGGCGGCAGCCCCGCAAGCCATTGCTTTCGCGAGACGAGGTTTTCTTCATCCGCGGTCAACAGTGTTCCGTCGACCTGACCGGTGGCAAGACCCGAGATGACGCCATCGGTGCGGCCACAGGCAATGACCGTATTGGCACCACTGCGTGCCGCTGTCCGGGCCGCCGTGACCTTGGTCACCATGCCGCCGCGACCCAGAGCTCCACTGCCGCCGGCCATGGCATCGAGCGCTTCGTCGTAGGCACGACGCTGTTTCACCACGCTCGCGCTCGGGTCCTGCCGCGGGTCCGCCGTAAACAGGCCAGGCTGGTCTGTCAGCAGGAGCAGGGTATTGGCCTCCACGAGATTGGCGACCAGCGCGGCCAGCGTATCGTTGTCACCGAAGCGGATTTCGTCGGTCACGACCGTATCGTTTTCGTTGACCACGGGCACAACGCCCAGGTCGAGCAGGCTCCTGAGCGTGCTGCGCGCATTGATATAACGCTCCCGTGAGCGCAGGTCATCGTGCGTGAGCAACACCTGCGCGGTACGCAGCCCGTGGCGCTCGAACCGCGATTCGTAGAACTGGATAAGGCCCATCTGGCCAACCGCCGCCGCGGCCTGCAGCAGATGGAGCTGGCGCGGCCGCGACTCCATGCCAAGGCGATACATGCCTTCGGCCACGGCACCACTCGACACGATGACGATGCGGTAGCCCCGTGCGTGCAGGAGCGCCATGTCGGAGACCCAGCGCTCGATCAGGTCGGTTGCAAGACCCTGCCCGTCTGCCGTCAGCAGCGAACTGCCGATCTTGACGACCCATGTATAACCCGCATCAAAACCGCTCATCGCTCGTAAAGTACTTCCACGTCGTAGTCGTCATCATCGTCGTCATTGTCTTCGCGTTCCTGCTGACGACGTTCCTTGCGCTTCTGGCGCTGCAGGGCCGAAAACGCGTGCACCTCGTCGCGGATTCGCGCCTCTTCCCGCTCGGCAGATTCCCTGGCCTCCTCCGCCGTATCGAGGGCATCGAGATAACGATAGATGTCCTGCATGAGGGCATCGGTACCCTCGCCCGAGAGCGAACACACGCGGTAGGTCGGACCGTTGAACCCGATTGCAGCGGTAATCTCTGCCATCCGTTGATCGAGTTCGTCGGCCGGCACGAGATCTGTCTTCGTGAAGACGAGCCAGCGATCTTTCTCGGCGATGCCCTCGCTGTATTTCGCCAGCTCGGCCTCGATGGTACGGAAGTTGGTGGTAGGGTCACTGCCGTCGAAGGGCGCAAGGTCGACCAGGTGGAGCAGCAGCCGCGTTCTCGCCAGATGCTTCAGAAACTGCACCCCCAGACCCGCGCCATCGGCCGCACCCTCGATCAGCCCGGGGATATCGGCAATGACGAAACTCGCCTTGTCGCCGAGGCGCACCACGCCGAGGTTCGGCACGAGCGTGGTAAAGGGATAATCGGCGACCTTCGGGCGCGCAGCGGAGACCGCGCGGATCAGCGTCGACTTGCCCGCGTTGGGCATGCCCAGCAGCCCGACATCGGCGATCAGCTTGAGCTCGAGTCGCAGATTCCTGATCTCGCCGGGCTCGCCGTCGGTGGTTTGCCGGGGCGCACGGTTGGTGCTCGACTTGAACCGGGTGTTGCCGAGCCCGTGCTTGCCGCCGCGGGCCACCAGCAGGCGATCTCCCAGATCGTTGATGTCGCCAACATAGTCGCCGGTATCCTCATCAAAGATCGAGGTGCCGAGCGGCACCTTGAGTTCGATGTCCTGCCCCTTGGCACCCGTGCGGTCACTGCCCTTGCCGTGCTCGCCCTTGGGCGCCCGGTATCTCGGCTGAAAGCGGTAGTCGACCAGTGTGTTCAACGGCTGATCGGCAACGAGATAGACGCTGCCGCCATCGCCGCCGTCACCGCCGTCCGGCCCGCCCTTCTCGATGTACTTTTCACGGCGAAACGACAGACAGCCATTGCCGCCCTTGCCGGCCTCGACGCGAACTGTGGCTTCATCAACAAATTTCATGGGAATCCATTCTAGCCCCTCCCGGGACCCACGTAAGCGACCGCCCCCAGCCCGGGGTCAGACCCCAGTGCCAGAGCGGGGTCAGACCCCGGCCTGACACCCGGGTCTGACCCCGCGCTGGCGCGGCGCAAAAAAAAGCCCCGTCTGAACGGGGCTCTTTTCGAGTCAGCTTGCGCTCAAGCCTGAACCACGTTCACGTACTTGCGCTTCTTCGGGCCTTTCTCCACAAACTGGACGAAGCCGTCTGCCTTGGCGAACAGCGTGTGATCCTTGCCACAGCCAACATTCGTGCCGGGGTGGAAGCGTGTGCCACGCTGGCGCACGATGATGTTACCGGCCTGAATTGCCTGACCGCCGAAGATCTTCACGCCGAGGCGTTTCGATTCTGAATCGCGGCCGTTACGAGTACTACCGCCTGCTTTCTTGTGGGCCATCGTTAACCTCCGACGATCTCTTTGATTTTGACCTGGGTGAACTTCTGGCGATGACCACCCTGGCGACGATAATGCTTGCGGCGCTTCATCTTGACGAACGTGACCTTGCGGCCCTGGCCGTGGGCCATGACCTCGGCCGAAACCTTGCCGCCCTCGACGAACGGGGTGCCGATCTTCACATCGGTACCTTCACCGATCATCATCACCTCGTCGAAATCGACCGTCGCACCGGCTTCTGCGTCCAGCTTCTCGAGCCTCAGGACTTCGCCCGGCTCGACGCGATGCTGCTTGCCACCACTTTTGAATACAGCGTACATGTCTTAACTCTTAAATCTGGTTGGATTGGGCCCGGCGGGATATCCCTAATGATGGGGCCCCAAATCAGGACGCGTGATTCTACGGGAACCGTCAGGGCCGATCAACCCGGTTTTCGACGAATTTCCCCGTCGCAAGAGACGTTGACACACCCCGGGGCCGACCCTAGCATCGACCCCCTTGTCGCGCTGCGCGATACACCGAGCCTTACATGAGCCACCCGTTTTACGAGGCCGTCGACGCCGATTTCCGGGCCGTCAACGACCTGGTCATCAATAGCCTGTCGTCACACGTGCCGCTGGTCGAGGAGATCTCGCATTACCTGATCGAGGCCGGCGGCAAGCGGCTGCGCCCGTTGCTGGTGCTGCTTTCGGCCAACGCCTGCGGCTACCGGGGTACGGACCACATCAAGCTCGCCGCGATTATCGAGTTCCTGCACACCGCCATGCTGCTTCACGACGACGTTGTGGATGCCTCCGAGCTGCGCCGCGGCCGCAAGACCGTCAACGCCTCCTGGGGAAACCCGGCCAGCGTGCTGGTGGGCGACTTCCTGCACTCCCGCGCGTTCGAGATGATGGTCGAAATCGGCGACATGCGGGTGATGGAAATCCTCTCGCGCGCCACCAACACCATCGCCGAGGGTGAGGTGCAGCAGCTCACCTATGTGGGCAATCCGGACCTGACCCAGGAAGACTACATGCAGGTCATCACCCGAAAGACCGCGATGCTGTTCCAGGCGGCTTCCCATGCCGGCGCCGTGCTCTCGGGCGCGAGCGAAGCCGAAGAAGCGGCCCTGCGCGACTACGGCCTTTACCTCGGGCTCGCGTTCCAGCTGGTGGACGACGTGCTCGACTATGAGGGGGACACCGAGGCCCTGGGCAAAAACGTGGGTGACGACCTCGCCGAGGGCAAGGTCACGTTGCCGCTGATTGCGACGATACGCGATGGCACACCCGAGCAGGCGGAAGTCATTCGCAGCGCCATCCGCGAACGCGGCGCCCGCGATCTTGCGATCATCGCCGAGACGGTTCGCGAGTCCGGTGGCCTCGCCTACACTGCGAGGGAGTCGGAAGCGCAGGTCGACAAGGCGATTGCATGTCTCGACGTGCTTCAGGAGTCGACATTCAAGGACGCAATGAATAAACTCGCGTCCTTCGCTGTGCAACGCAGCTTCTAGTTCGGATTCGGAGTGTAGCTCAGCCTGGTAGAGCACTGCCTTCGGGAGGCAGGGGTCGTAGGTTCAAATCCTGCCACTCCGACCAGCAATCCTCGCGTCATCATTTGTCACCTGCCATCACGACAGGCACCATGGCCGCACGTACACGACGTCAGGGAGAAGGCTCATGGACTCTCCGACAGTACCCCCGCTGGATGCATCGCGTGTCGCGCTGATTGAATCGCATGGCGCGCAAATCAAACCCCTCGACCCGATTGGCGCCGTCGTTACCGGCATCGATCTGACCGCCGAATCTCCGCCGCCGGCCGACGTGCTCGAAGCACTCGAGATCGAGATGGCCCAGCGCGGGTTTCTCGTGTTTCGCAGCGATGCCGAGGTTTCACCCGATGCGTTCCTCCGCGCGAGCTGCTGGTGGGGCGGCAAGGAGCTACACAGCACCCACGGCGTGCATCCCGCAACGCCGGGACACAACCCGCACATATTCCGTCTATCGAACGATCCGCAGCACGGCATCCCCGGCGTTGGGCCTCAGTGGCACAATGATGGCAGCTTCATCCCTAACACGTTCTCACATTCCGGCTACCATATCGTACGCCCCGCTGAACAAGGCGGCGGCACCAGCTTCGCGCATCAGGGCGCGGCTTTCGACGCCTTGCCCACAGAAGCGCAGGCGTACTGGCAACGTCTCTCGTCGGTGAACTCGAACAGCGGTGTGGTCCACCCGATGGTGCACGTGCATCCCGTCTCAGGGCGCAAGAGCGTCTGGCTACATCTCGGCATGACCGGCGCCATTCTCGAAAAGATGGATGGCGACAACGAGTTTCGCCTGCTGGATGCCGGGGAGCTCAAACGCGTTTGCCACGAGTACAACGACCTGCTGAATGCCGGCCTCGATCAGGGCTATGCGATAACGTACGAATACCAACAAGGCGACTGCGTCTTCATCGACAACCTGGCGGTCGCGCATCGCGCCGCACCGGAGGCCCACCAGCCGGCAGAGACCCAGGGCCTGCGCATCATGCATCGAAGCACGGTGCGCGGCGTCGACCTGCTGCGGCCCCGTGAAGGTCTGCCGGTACACGTCGACATTCACGGGCCGAACCCGGCCGGCGAAGGCGCGGGCGTCTGGCAAGGTGGCGGCGTCGGCTTCCGCTGGGAAGACGGTATCCCGATGCAGAACTAGCGCATCATCGTCTTCAGCAGATCGCCCTTCGGGTGCTGCTCGACGCGCGGCTCGACATCGAAAATCAGCGTTGCACCCCCGCGCTCGGTGTACTTCGGCCACTCGCCGATCGTCGGGTTCGACGGATCACCGTCCCGCGCAAACGCGATCCACGTCGACGACATCATGTTCTCCATGATGCGCGCCTCTGTACTCTCGCCAGTAATGGCAATCGACTTGTCGACGTTGTTGAACATCAGCGGCATTTCGAGCGTATGGGGTGATTTGAAGACGCCGTCTCCTACCGGTGTTTCCCAGGTAAGGTAGTACACGTAAACCGGCGCCCGCTGCTTCGACTTGCGATTGGCGAGCGTCACCGACCCCTGCGCCATTCGGCTGTCACCGGTGATCATGTTGTACAGATACGTCGGCGAGTAGTCCGGATATGCGCCGCGATACGCTTCGATGATCCCGGTCGCGGCCTCACCATAGGCGCCCTGCAATCGCGCCGTCATATCATCGTTGGTGAGCGTGCCGAACCAGGGCGCACTGGCGTTGAAGATCGTCATTTCGTCCTTGTTCCAGCCGATCATGAGCGGAACATCCCGGGATTGCCGTGGTGCATCCGGCGTAAAAGGGTGCCGAGGCAGCACGTCGCCGTCGACAACGGGCGCGAGCCGGAGTCGCCCCTGCATCTTCGCCGCTGCGGCGAGTGTGGCGTTCAGAATGTCATCCGCCGGAATCCACTTGAGCCGCTCGATGTCGTCGTCGATACCGAGTTCAGCAAGAATGGCGTCGGCTGCGGCCAGCGAATCCTCGGCCTCGACGGCGGTCAGCCCCGGGCCGGACTGCACGATGGCCTTGTGAAAGAGGCCGTCGGCGGCAGGTGTCGCCATGAGGTGGCTGACCTTCGAGCCGCCACCCGACTCACCCATGATCGTGACGTTATCGGGGTTACCGCCGAACGCGCCGATATTGTTTCGAACCCACTCGAGCGCCAGCACCATGTCGAGCAGTCCGGCGTTGCCGCTGGCCGCGTAAGCATCACCGCCGACCTTGCTGACATTCAGATAGCCGAAGACGTTCAGTCGGTGATTGACGGTCACAACAACCACATCGCCCTTGCGCGCAAGACTGGCACCGTCATAGACCGGCCATGATCCTGAACCATACGACCAGCCACCACCGTGAAACCAGACCATCACGGGCCGCTGCCGCTCGTCCGGCGCTGGCGTCCAGACGTTGAGGAACAGCGAGTCCTCGTTGTCAGACTTCATCTCGCTCTGCGTCGTGTACACAGTTGCGATCTGACGAGACAGATCCGTCTCACCGCCGCGGCTGTACATCTGGATGGCAGAGGCGCCATAGTCGGTCGCATCCCACACCGATGACCAGGCTTCTGCCGGCTGCGGTGGCTTGAAACGCAACTCACCCACCGGCGGCTTGCCGTAGGGAATGCCCTTGAAGGCGGATACGCCGCCATCGAGCAGCCCCTGCACCCGGCCGGCGTCCGTCTCAACGATCTTTGTCGGTACCGGCGCGCTGGCTGCAGACACCGCCGTCGCGACGACCAGCAGCATCAGTGAAACGAATACACGCATGACTTTTCTCCCTCTTTGTTGCAGGCGATAGCGTGATGCACCGCCAGGATCTTCTCAACCGCGGGTAAAAACCGACTCCAGGGGCATCGTCCTGTCGACCCTAGCCAACATCTCGTCCAGCGCCCCCGACAGCAGATATTCATGGTCATAGGGGTGAATCGATATCCGCAGCGGCCGGCGACGGGTGCAGAGCCACTCGTTCAGGCGGTTGATCACGGTCAGCAGCATTTTGCGCAAAGACGTATCCGCCTCAAAACCCACCAGCGGCAGCCATCGCGATTCACCGGATCTCAGGTCGACGAGTCGACTCGTGGTCTCCAGATACCGCCAGGGCAGCCGCGCGAGTTCGGCGCGGCTCACCGGGCCAAGGGCCCAGGCCGGCGGCACGTAATAGTCCGGCGACGCCAGGTGATGTTCGGCGAACCACGCGTGGTTTCGCGCCATGAGTTCTATGATCTCACCACTGTCGAGGGCGAGATGCTCCGCAGCCGTCCTCGAGATCAACAGGGAATGTAGCCGGTGGTACCAGCCTCGAACGTGCCGCACCTCATGCGTCCAGCCATGCCCGGCAAGTCGGATACCCGCGCCCTGCCACTGGCGAAGCTGCTCGATCTGGCCGGGCTGCCAGTCGAGCCCGGGCACAACGAGCAGAATCAGGTGTTCGCGGCAGCGAGGGGGCAGACGCTCGATCATGGTCGCGACGCGAGACAGCGTCGATGGCATGACGTCGTGAATCGAAACAATGGCGTGCATGCGTCAGCGGTTGGCGATCTCGACCAGCAGATCTTCCCAGCCCCGCAGGTTCTCTTCATTGAAGCCATGCGCAGCATCGTGAGCTCGTTGGGCGAGCGCCCGCCTTCCGTCGGCGCCGATTTCGATCAAGCGCTTCAGCGATGCGATCAAGCCGCCATCGCCGATGATTTCAAGCCCGCACGTGAGCGGCTCCCAGTCTGTAATGCCCGCAGCCCTCGAGACAATCACCACACGATTCCGGGACATCGCCTCGAGCGCGATCGTGCCGAAAGACTCGAAGTGAGAGGGCAGCAGCAGGCCATCGCAGGCGTCGACCTGGTCGCGCAGTTCCTCGCGCGACAGCCAGCCGAGATAGTGCACGTTGGGGAGTTCATGCGCCGCCGCCTCGACGGTGGCTCGCAGCGGGCCATCGCCAGCGATACGGAACGTGAGGGACGGCAACTGCCTCGCGGCCTCCACGATGGAAGCAATGTTCTTCTCTGCGGCCAAACGCCCGGCGAACAGCAGGTTACCGAAGTCGCCGCCATAGGGCGCCACCGGATGCGTCGCGAAGAGACGGGACAGCGGCGTGCCGATCCGAACGACGTCGCGGGCACCAATGGAACGCGCCTCCGCCTCCATGTCGCTCGAGTTCACCATCACGGCAGCAGACTTGCGGATCAGGTAACGATGGGTCTTGTCGATGTACTGCAGGAATACCCGGCCCGTCAGTGAGCCATGCCAGTAGAGTTCGGCAAGCTGCTCGAACGACGTGTGAAAGCCGGTCAGCACCGGTATGCCGCGGCGGGCCGCGAGGAACGCACCGGAGACGCCATACACGCCCGGCGTGGGAATGATCATCACGTGGGGGTCGAGATCAGCCAGATCGCGGCGCAGCGTATAAACGTTGGGGAAGCACAGCTTTTGCGTTGTGTCGCCTGGCATCGGCAACACGACACCGGCGTTCCAGACGCCGTCTTCAATGGTGGGAGAGAAGAGTTCGATCTGCGAGACTCGCGGCTTCAGGTAGCCGATCAGATCCTCATAGTAGGCGCCGACCCCGTTACGCTCGGGTGCGGCATCCGAGGCGATCGCAAGACGCAGGTCTTCGATGCCAAGCGCCTCGACACGTGCCCTCGGTTGGCTTTCGAGCGTCATCAAACGTCCCTGACCGCAACAGGTGCTAAGGATAACGGCCAAACTCCCGAGAAGGAACGACCGATTTCGGCCTCGGTCAGGTTGAAATCCGCCAGTGAGTAGCGATGGGCACTCTGGTAGTTCCGCCCTCCCGAACCAAGCGCCGCGAGCTTCGCCTGAAACGTTTCGGAGGGCTGATGCGCTGCATGATCGAATATCTCGGCGACCACGCTCTCGAGCTCACTGTTCAGCCGCTCCATTTCAACGATCTTGATGTCGTCCTCGCTCGCGAACTGCGCCAGTTCGGCGTAGTAGTGCAAGAGCGCATTGATCATGCGACGCTGGAACGGTCGGGGAATCTCTCCGTTGCCCAGCATCTCAAACGCCGGCAGTAGCGAGCTGAGCTGCGACGGCACAGTCTTCACGGGCGCACGAACACAGCCGACCATCGTCGCGTCGGGGAACCGGTCACGCAATGATCGCAGCATCGGGGTGAACGACGGATTCTTCGACAGCAGTCGCCGATCCTCACCATGGTAGTAAAGGTGGCGCTGCAGGCATCGCTCATAGAAGTCGAACACAATCTGCCGGCTCCGGCCCGGTTCAAGCTGATCGAAACGCGCGAGGCGCCAATACCGGTCTTCGGCTGGAAGCGGCACGACCGCAAGAAAACAGGCATGGACCCACAGCAGCAGAATGAAATCTTCTTCCGGCTCGTCGAGCCCGATCGGGTGGATGGCCTCCATACGGTCGACGCGAAAGCGGCCCGCCGAGACAAGACGGCCGAAGATTCGTGAGCATAGCCGGCCAAATCCGAACCACACGTATCGTTCGGTGATCGACGGCGCCAGAACGCACTCGAAGAGCGTGAGCGTGGTGAACTTCGGTTCGGTCGCCAGTGCGCGCTGCAGGAAAGTCGTGCCGCTGCGGGGCACGCCAACAATTTCAATCGGCGCCGCGATGCGAACCTTTCGATAGCCAGGAAACAGGATTTCGTCAAACAGGAATCCCAGCCAGTGGATGGCGTTGAGCAGTCCGAACGCCGCCCAGCCAAGCGGCAGGAGCACCGCCCGCTTCAGTGTCGATGTTGTTGAACCGCCCGGAATGGCACGGATGACCTGGGGCACCAGAAGCAGATAGCCCCACCAACTCTTGACGAACGCTGCCAGCATGGGCGGCGATTATACGCCCTTGCCACCCCGTCGCGGTTCACTTAACTTCACTTGCTCGACCCAGGGAGAATCCGGATGGTGCAGTTGCAGACACTCGGGGCGAATGCGTCCCGCGAAGACATTCTGGGCGCAATGGATCGCGACGGGGCGTGCATCGTCGAAGGCAAACTGGACCCCGCGCTCCGATCGCGATTCATCGACGAGGTGATGCCGTATGTCGAGGCGACGCGGTATGGCGGCGACGAGTTCTCAGGGCGGCAAACGCGACGCACCGGCGCGTTGATTGCACGCTGCCCGGCGTCCCGCGAGATTGTCATGGACGAAGCAGTTCTCGCTGCCGCCGAGGCCTTCCTCGCGCCGTACGCCGAGCGCATTCAGCTTCACCTGACGCAGACGATCTTCATCGGCCCCGGCAATGGCGCCCAGACGTTCCACCGCGACCGACAGGCCTGGGGCAAACACATACCCCGCGACATGGAGCCCCAGTTCAACACCATCTGGGCGTTGTCTGACTTCACGGCAGAGAACGGGGCAACGCGGGTTGCACCCGGGAGCCACCGCTGGGAACCGGGACGTCAGCCCGAGGCTGACGAGGTCTGTCAGGCAGAGATGCGCGCCGGTTCTGTGCTGCTGTATTCCGGCAGCGTCATCCATTCAGGCGGTGAGAATCAGACCAACGATGTACGGATGGGCCTGAACATCACTTACTGCCTCGGCTGGCTCCGCCAGGAAGAGAACCAGTTCCTGTCCTGTCCGCCGGAGGTGGCACGGGATCTCGATCCCGGCCTGCAGGCGCTGCTGGGCTACACCATGGGCAACTACGCGCTGGGCTACTACTCGATTCCGTTCCCGGCACCCGGTGAAAGCGCCGGAATTCAGCCGCCGGAACGCGCCGTCGGCAGCAAGCCGGTCGCCGAACTCAGCATCACGAACGAAACCGAATGAATGTCCGCATTACCAACTTCGGTTCGTGCTGCATCGACAACGTCTACCGGGTCCCTCACTTCGTTCGGCCCGGCGAGACGCTGCCTACGCTCAGCCACGACATTTACCCGGGCGGCAAGGGGCTGAACCAGTCCCTGGCGCTGGCGGCGTCCGGCGCCAGCGTGCAGCATGCTGGCCGGGTCGGCCCGGATGGCGAGTGGCTGCGCACGCTGCTGGCAGAGCGCGGCGTCGATGTCGAACTGCTGCGCGTCGGCGAGGGCGCAAGCGGTCACGCCGTCATTCAGGTCAATCCGGCAGGCGAGAATGCCATTGTCATTTTCGGCGGCACCAACCGGTCGATGAGCGACGAAGACGTCGCGGACGTGTTGTCACAGTGTCGGGTCGGGGAGTACCTGCTACTTCAGAACGAGATCAATCGCACGCCCGAGATCATGAAGGCGGCGGCGTCACGTGAACTGAGGGTTGTCTTCAACGCGGCGCCAATGGCCGACGACGTGTTGGCCTACCCGCTCGAGATCGTGTCTCTGTTTGTGGTCAACGAGATCGAGGGCCAGGCGCTTTCAGGCAAGACCCGGCCTGAAGAGATCATCGACGAGATGCTGGCGCGCTTCCCGGGCGCCGGCGTGGCGCTCACCCTTGGAGACCAGGGCGCGATGTATGGCGACGAAAGTCAGCGGCTGGTACAGCCGGCATTCAGGGTTGACGCCGTCGACACGACCGGCGCCGGGGATACATTTACGGGATACTTTCTGGGGGGGCTCTCCGGCGGCGCGGACACCGCCGTCGCACTCAGGACTGCCTGTCAGGCGGCTGCGATCTGCGTGACGCGACCCGGGGCCGCATCATCCATTCCCCTGCTGCGCGAAGTCCACGCAGCGGGAGGTCAGGATCAGGCGAGTTCCGGCTCGCGCTGACTCTCACGCAGCCGTCGACAGGCCGACGTGTAGTCCGAATCAGAGATCCAGTTGGCGGGCATCGTCCCGGGACGCGCGTTACTTTCCAGGAAGTCGGGGTTAAAGGGGACCAACCTCCCTGCGCCTTCGCCGCGCTCGAGCAACTCGTCTGACATGGGAACAAATACTTTCATAGCTTCCTCGCTCTTTGTCGCCGCCAGCCCTGTCGAACCAGCAGGGCCGGTGGCACATCGACTACACGGTTCCCAGTAAACGTTGAAATGTAAAATGCCCGGTTGAGGGAAAGTGAATCTTCGATGAACAATCGTGGAGAAACGATGAAACTGCTAAAATGGCTGTAATTTCAGTATCTTGAAGCGGCGATTTCGGGTAATGATCCGAATTCCCCCGACACCACCAATCACAGGAGTGTAGATGGCAAAGAGCATCGCCATCGTTGAAGACGATCCGGACCAGCGGAGCAACTACGTCGACGCGATTACCAAAAAGGGTTACGACGTCACGGCGTACAGCAGCCGCGCCGAAGCACTCGCCGGCTTCGAGCAGGCGCTGCCGGATCTCGCAATCCTCGACATTATTCTGGGGGACGAGGTCGATGCCGGCTTCGAGCTCTGCCGCGACCTGCTCGCGCGGGCGCCGACGCTGCCCGTGATCTTCCTCACCGAACGCATTGCCGAGATCGACAAGATCAGCGGCCTTCGCCTCGGCGCCTGGGACTATCTGCCGAAGCCGATCTCCCTCGACTACCTCGCCGAACGTATCAGCTCACTGCTTCGCATCAACGAGGCACGCACGCAATCCGGCAGCAGCGGCGCGCCAAACTCATCGAGCGCCAAGATGGTCGGGGAGCTATCGATCGATCAGGAAGCGCTGCTCGTGTCCTGGAAGGGGATGCCAATCAACCTGTCAGGCACCGAATTCAGGATGCTTGCCAAGCTCGTGCGGGTCCCCGGTCATGCGGTGTCCTACGACACCCTGATGAATGCGACGATGCAGAGCCTCGTTACCAACAACACCATCAACACGCATATGAGAAACATCCGCAAGAAGTTCGAGTCGATCGACCCGAATTTCGACTGCATCAAGAGTGAGTACGGGTTCGGCTACCGGTGGTCGACCAAGTAGCCAGAAAGGGCATTCGCGGCCCGCGACTGGCCACCAAACTCTTCATTCTCATGAGCCTCGCGCTCGTGATCATTCCGTGGTTCAGCTATCTGTACCTGCGCGAGATGGAAGCCTTTCTGGTCGACAGCCAGGCGAACGCGCAGATGCTCACCGCAGAAGGCATCTCCACGCTGCTGAATGGTCGCTCCGACCTGTTCTATGAACTGCCGCTGTCGCCCGAAGGCTACGAGCAGTTGTACGCCCATCCACTCCAGTCACCTGTGCGCATCGACGGTCGCGCCAACGACTGGGAAGAGGTGCTCGGCTACAAGGTCGGTTTCGGTACGCCCGATGACGCCGTACAGCAACCCGAAGGCAGCGATATCGCACAGTTCTATCTCGTCCTCGGTGAAATCAATGACCAGATCTATGCGCTCGTGCAGGTCAAGGACGACAGCCTCGTATTCCGGGACGGCAACATCCTGAGGCTCGATCTCTCGGACCACATTCGAATCACCTTCACCGGCGCCGACGGCCAGGTTCAGCGGCTCGTCGTCACGATGACCGAACCCGGCGTGACCACCGCCTATGAAGTCGACAACAACTGGCGCTACGACGTCGGCGGCGGGCCCGAGAACCGTGTGCAGGGTTTCGTCGTCAAGGAAGACGAGGGCTACTCCCTCGAGTTCCGAATGCCGCTGGAACTCCTGGGTTCGACCAAGCGCTTCGGCTTGGCCGTCGTCGATGTCGACAATCCGGAGACGCGGGCCATCGAGTCGATTACCGGCACGCTTCCGTCGGCCGGTCAGGAAGCCTACGGGCTCGTGTTGCTGAAATCGCCCGAGGTCCTGCGCATCGTCGAGGGGCTTGGCTATTCGGGAGCAAACATCCAGGTCATCGATGCGCAGCGACGGGTTCGCGCCGAGGTCGGCAGCTATCGACCCAACGATGCGCCGCAGCCCGAAACCGAACCCGAATCCCTGCTCGGGCGGCTGCTCGATGTGACCAGCGCAATGATGGACAAGATCTACGATGTTATCGACGGCAGTCTGAGGGAACCCCGGGAGGCGCCGTCCGACGAGGTCATTAGGGACTCACTCGCCGGCAAACCGAGTTACCAGCGCAGATACCTGCGCGGCGAAGGCGAAGTCATTATCGCGGCGCACCCGATCATCGCGCAGGACGAAACGATCGGCACCGTCGTACTCAAGCAGAACACCGACCGCATTCTCGAACTCCGCCGCGATGCGCTGGAGCGCATCATCAACTTTTCGGTGCTGTCGCTGTTCATTTTCGTCGGCTTGATCCTCGCGTTCTCCGTTCGTCTTGCCCGCCGGATTCGCAAACTCGGGGCCGAGGCGACGAATGCCATCGATGTGTATGGCCGCCTCAAGACCAACCAGTTGAAGAGCGAGACATCGTCCGGTGACGAGATCGGTGATCTCGCGCGCAGTTTCTCGAACATGCTGTCGCGCCTTCACCAGCACAACCAGTTTCTCGAGAACATGCCGCGTACGCTTCGCCACGAGATCAATAACCCGCTAAACGCGCTGAGCACATCCCTTCAGAACCTCGAGGAAGAGACCTCCGAATCAGCGCGCACGAAGTATCTTGAAAGCGCAAAGCGCGGTGTCACCCGCATTGGCATGATCGTTCAGAACCTTGCTGATGCAGCGAGCCTCGAAGACGCGCTCGAGTCCGAGGAGTTCGAGATTGTCGATCTGTACATGCTTGTACAGAGCTATCTGGCCAACTGCCGTGTGATGCACTCGAACTACCAGTTCGAATACCGTGGTACGCAGCGCGAAGTGCTGGCAAGGGTCTCCGACTACCGCATCGAGCAACTGCTCGACAAGCTGATCGACAATGCCGTCGACTTCTCGGCACCCGGCAGTCTCATCACCCTCGGCCTCACGACCGACTCAGACAACCTGACGCTGTTCGTGACGAATCAGGGGCCGACGATTCCGCCGGAGATGTTCGAGAACATCTTCGACTCAATGGTCAGCGTGCGCGCCAATACCGTCGACAACCGGTTGCACTTCGGGATGGGGCTGTATGTCGTGCGGGTGATCGCCGAACATCACGGAGGCAGCGTGACGGCGGCGAACTTGCTGAACGGCAACGGCGTGACAATCAGGGTGACGCTGCCACTCTACAAGACCGTTAGCACAGAGCAGTATGCAGCGGGCTAGTTGATCACCCTGTCCTGATCGTTCGAGGCATTGCCCGGTGACGGAAGCACCAGATTCCATTCGGCCTTGCGAACGGCCGCAGCGAGCAACTGCGACAGGCTGGAATTGATCTGCTGGTTGATCGCCATCGTGATGCCCTGCCCGCTTCTCGGCTGTATACCCATCGTCAGCACGCCGTCCTCGATACGGTAGGTCAGCCGATAGGCCAGCAGCGCATCCTGCCCCAGCGGCATCTCCTCCGGATCATCACGGAACTGCTCCCGAAAATTGGCAGATTTCACTGCCGCCTCCTGCTTGAAGCTGCGAACCGCCTCTCGCGCCGTCGGGGATTCCTGGGCGCTGATATCCGGGTCGTGATCGATATGCTCGCGCAGTGCCCTGAACATGAGTGCGGCATACCGCCGCGTGATCCAGAACCGGAACTCCTGGGAGGCGGTCGTATTCACCCTGAACAGGATCCGATCCTCCTCGGGGTTATAGAGCAACTGCATCTGGCTGATGGCACCGTTCATGGCGCAACTCTCTCAGATCAGCCGACCGGTATAAACAAGCAGTAATATCAACAAAGTTTGATATTGCATTGCACAGTCACTACAATATCGAAAAATTTTGATATTCAAGATTTGTCCGCTATTCAGCAACTCGCCACAACTTACGAAGCACCGGCCAACAAGGGGCTGCTCACCATCTGCAAGGCGGCAGCCGACCCGCTGCGCCTCGATGTGCTGCGCGTCCTGAGCGACGAATCCTTCGGCGTGCTGGAACTGTGTCGCATCTTTGATACGACCCAGCCTGGCATGAGCCATCACCTGAAAATTCTCGCCGGCGCTGCGCTGGTCGAGACCAGACGGGAAGGCAACTCCGTGTTCTACCGACGTGCGCTGATCGCCAGCGAGGACCCGCTTCGCGAAATGGTGGCCAGTCTGTTCGAGACCATCGACCAGATGCCGTTGCGCGACGACATCCTCGCCGGCATTGCCCGGGTGTACGAGGAGCGGACCGAGAGTTCGCGCCGATTCTTCGAAAAGCATTCGGCGCAGCTGGCCGAGCATCAGGCGCTGATCGCGGAGTATGAGCAGTATTCGGCGTCGCTCGAGGAAGTCATCCGCAACGAGCAGATTCCGACATCGGCCGCCGTACTGGAGATCGGCCCCGGCGGCAGCGACCTGATCAACCTGCTGGCGAGAACGTTCGATCGAACGACCGCCCTGGACAACTCGGACGAGATGCTTGCCCAGGCGCGGAAAACTGTGACTGACAAGCACTTGGGCAAGGTCAAGTTCCTGCTCGGTGAGCCGGAACACCTGGTTCGCCAGTCGCGCCGGTTCGATCTGGTGGTGCTGAACATGGTGCTCCACCATCTGCCCTCGCCGCCGCGGCTGTTTCGTACCGCCCGGGAACTGCTGAACGAAGCGGGGCGACTGCTGATCATCGATTTGAAGCCACACAATCAGACCTGGGCCCGCGATATCTGCGGCGACCTCTGGTTTGGCTTCGAACCGGGCGACATCGACGACTGGGCACGAGATGCCGGTCTCGACAAGGGACAAAGCGTCTATCTGGGGCTGAAGAATGGCTTCCAGGTCCAGATCAGGCTCTTTCACCAGCTCCAACCCTCAATCCACCCAACCAATTGAAAGGGAAACTGAAATGAACGCACCCAGCCAGGACTACAAAGTTGCAGACCTCGGTCTCGCGGCTTACGGCCGCGCCGAAATCGAGATGGCCGAAGCCGAGATGCCCGCGCTGATGACCCTGCGCGAAAAGTATCGCGCTGAACAACCGCTCAAAGGCGCAAAGATCATCGGCTGCATCCACATGACGATCCAGACCGCCGTGCTGATGGAAACGCTGCGCGACCTCGGCGCCGAGCTGCGCTGGTCTTCCTGCAACATCTTCTCAACCCAGGACCACGCCGCCGCGGCCATGGTCGAGGCCGGCATCCCCACCTTTGCCTGGAAGGGCGAGACCGAAGAGGAATTCTTCTGGTGCATCGAGCAGACCATCCTGAAGGATGGCAAGCCGTGGGACGCCAACATGATTCTCGACGACGGCGGTGACCTCACCGCGATGATCCACGAGAAGTATCCGGAGATGCTCGACAAGATTCACGGGATCACCGAGGAGACGACCACCGGCGTTCACCGTCTGTACGACATGATGCGCAAGGGCGAACTCAAGGTGCCGGCGATCAACGTCAACGACTCGGTCACCAAGTCGAAGAACGACAACAAGTATGGCTGCCGCCACTCGCTGAACGACGCGATCAAGCGCGCCACCGACATGCTGATGGCCGGCAAGCGAGCGCTCGTCATCGGCTACGGTGACGTCGGCAAGGGCTCTGCCGCGAGCCTCCGCCAGGAAGGCATGATCGTGAAGGTCTCCGAGATCGACCCGATCTGCGCGATGCAGGCCTGCATGGACGGCTACGAGGTCGTCTCGCCGTACAAGAACGGCAAAAACGACGGCACGCTGGAATGTGTCGATGAACTCCTGCTGGGCAGCACCGACCTGCTCTGCACGACCACCGGCAACGTCAACGCCTGCGACCGCAACATGCTGCAGAAGCTGAAAGCGGGCGCCGTCGTCTGCAATATCGGCCACTTCGATACCGAGATCGACACGAAGTACATGCGCGAGAACTGGCGCTTCGAAGAGGTCAAGCCGCAGGTTCACCGCGTGTTCCGTGGCGACGATCCGAAGGACTTCCTGGTCCTGTTGTCGGAAGGCCGTCTGGTCAACCTGGGCAACGCGACTGGTCACCCGTCGCGCATCATGGACGGCTCTTTCGCCAACCAGGTCCTCGCACAGATCTACCTGTACGAGCGCAAGTGGGCAGACAACGACCCGAACCAGCGACAGCCGATTACGGTCGAAGTGCTGCCGAAGCACCTCGACGAGGAAGTCGCGAAGTACATGGTCATGGGCTTTGGCGGCCTGATCACCGAGCTGACGCCAGACCAGGCAGAGTATATCGATGTGCCGCAGGAAGGCCCCTACAAGCCCGAGTACTACCGCTACTGATTGCTCGCCTCGTGCTGAGGTCCTTCATTCAAGACGCCTCCTTCGGGAGGCGTCTTTCGTTGTGCATTGCGATACAATCGCGCCATGAAACAGGAACTCAAGGATCTGCTCGACCTGCTCGACCTCGAGCAGATTGACGTCAACCTCTTTCGGGGCGTCAGCCCGTCAGAAGGGTGGCAGCGCGTGTACGGGGGGCAGGTACTCGGTCAGGCGCTGGTTGCCGCGTCTCGTACGGTCGAGGATGAAGCGCGTATCGCGCACTCGCTCCACGGCTATTTCCTGCGGCCCGGCGACACGACCATCCCGATCCTTTACAAGGTCGATCGCATTCGCGACGGGCGAAGCTTCACCACCAGACGCGTCGTCGCCATTCAGCGGGGTCGTGCGATCTTCAGCATGTCCGCCTCATTCCAGATCGTCGAGGATGGCCTCGAGCACCAGTTCGACATGCCCGAAGTGCCACCACCCGAATCGTGCCCGACCCAACGGGAACTCATGGAACGCTTCCGGGACGATGCACCACCCGAAATCGCCGGCCGCATCGAACGGCCACAGCCGATCGAAATGCGTTTCGTCGAGCCGATCAATGAGTTCAAGCCGGAGCCGATGCCGCCCTTCCAGCACACCTGGGTGAGAACCGTTGACGAGATGCCTGATGACATCCGGCTGAACCAGTGCCTGCTGGCCTACCAGTCAGACATGACCCTGATCGACACGAGCTACCGGCCCCACGCGATCGGGTGGGGGAATGCGAAGTTCCAGGTCGCGAGTCTCGACCACGCCATGTGGTTCCATCGGCCGTTCAAGACCGACCAGTGGTTGCTGTATGCACAGGACAGTCCGTTCTCGGGCGGCTCACGAGGGCTCTCACGCGGCGCGTTCTATACGCAGGACGGCGACCTCGTCGCGTCCTGCGCGCAGGAAGGACTGATCCGGCTACACGACTAGCGATAACCGAAGGGCTGGTCGGTCGCGTTCTCGAGCGTGGAGTAGCGGTCGCGGAGTCGCAGCTGGCGGTTTGTGAGGTCAACGGCCTCCCCCCGAATCAGCATCATCACCGGCGCGGACGTGACCTCCAGCGGGTCACCGTCCCAGAGTACGAGGTCGGCTTCCATGCCCGTCTCGATTGAACCGTAGCGATCCCCGAGCCCCCAGATCTCTGCGGGCACCCGCGTGATGGCAGCGATAGCGCTGTCCCAGTCCAGGCCGTAGGCAACCGACACCCCGGCACCCTGATTCAGCGTTCGATTGTCGCTGAAAAGGTCTTCGGTCATCAGCGCGAACCGGATACCCGCGGCCGAAAGCAATGCTGCGCTGTCGAGACGCACGCCGGTCTCGTCAAAATTGCCCGGGGCGTTGTCCATGACGTTGATGATGACCGGAATGTCCCGCGCCCGGATTTGATCGGCTACCTTCCACGCTTCACGCCCACCCATGATGATGAGGTCGACATCGGAGTCGGCGGTGTTCTCGAGCAACACCTCGATATCCGAGGCACGATCGACATACACGACAAGTGGCTTGTCGCCGTCCACGACGGGAATGAGCGCATCGAGATCAAGCGGCGACTGTCGCAGCTCGCGAAGCCGATTGGACTCCCAGGCCCTTCGGTTGCGGGAGAGCAACTCTGCCTCGTCGAGCGCATCGATGAGTTCGAGCATGGCTTTGCCACGGGAACTGGCGACGCGGTGACTGCGTTCACCCAGGAACACGAACACGGCATTGCTTTCATCGACGATCACGTTGTCGTCCGCGAGCGCAATAGTCGCGCCCTGGCCAGCGAAGATTTCCTCTCCGACGGACGGCACCACGATGGCGCGCGTCACGCCCTCGGATCTGACGATTGGAATGTGCAGCGAGCGGCGGTCCAGTGCGAGGCTCACCCTGAAGCCTGCGCCGAGCTGGCTGTCGTCGACGCGATGGTCATCGCGCACGGTTGAACTCTCGACATCACCGAGCCCGATCTGTGTGCTCGAGTCGAATAGCCCGGGAGTGAGCCAGGCGCCCGCTCCGTCAACGACAACAGCACCGGCAGGCGGCTCAAGCTCGGCGCCGACGGCGGCGATCACGCCGTCATCCACGAGCACATCGCCCGATTCCAGCACGCCGGCATCGGAGACCGTTACCACGCGCGCATTGTCGATGAAGATGGTCTCTGCGGCAGCGCCAAATGAGACGGCGAGGAGTACTGATGTGATGATCTGTCTCATTGGACGTCCTCCCGCTGGCCCAGTTCGTAGTCCGTGACAGGCTGAATCCCTGCCTCGCGGTCGTAGACGACGGCCCCATCGATGAAGACTCTGGTCGGCCTCGCGTAAACGCTGAAGGGGTTCCGGTCCCAGAGCACAAGGTCAGCCATTTTGCCTTCGGTCACCGAGCCCGTACGGTCGGCGATGCCGAGCGCCTCGGCCGCATTGAGCGTCAGCCATTGCATGGCGTGCGCGTCGCTGATCTCGAGTCCCATGCGACGCCCTGCCGCCATGGCCTTTGCCGCTTCCTGATTCAGACGCTGGATATCCCATCGCGAATCCGAGTGCACGATGGCGCAGGCACCCGCGGCGTCGACCAATGCAATGTTCTCTTCAATCGCGTCGAACGACTCCAGCTTGAAGCGGCCCCAGTCAGCCCACATCGCGCTGCAAATACCTTCCTCGGCGAGCATGTCCGCGATCTTGTAGGACTCCACCGCGTGATGGAACGTGCCGATGCGATAACCGAACTCCTTGCCGATATCGATCATCTGGGCCATCTCGTCGGCCCGGTAGCAGTGGTTGTGAATGAGAATTTCGCCGTTCAGCACACCCATGAGGGTTTCGAGTTCCAGGTTTCGCTTAGGCGGCTCGGGCTCCTTGGCATCCTCGTCTTCCGGATCATAGTCGGCGACGGCCTGCTCATACTTTTCCCACTTGTCGCGATACTCAACCGCATCGATCCACGCATTGCGGTATCCGGCGACATTACCCATGCGGGTGCGCGGCGCGCGGCCCCGGTTGCCGTACACACGTTTCGGATTCTCGCCGCAGGCCATCTTGAGGCCATAGGGCGCATCCGGAAACTTCATGCCCTGGACGGTCCGTGCCGACACATTCTTCAGCACAACACTGCGACCGCCAAAGAGATTGGCCGAGCCCGGCAGAATCTGAAGCGTGGTCACGCCGCCGGCCAGCGCGAGCGGGAACATCGGATCCTGGGGCCACACGGAGTGCTCAACCCACACCTCGGCGGTGTTCGGCGAGATCGACTCGTTGCCATCCGAATGCGGCGAGTACGAGGGCACGGGATACGCACCGAGATGGCTGTGGACGTCGATGATGCCCGGCGTCAGGTACATACCGGCGCCGTTCATCGTGGCAATGTCCGCCGGCGGCGCGCCCTCGCCGACGGTGCTGATCACACCGTCCCGAATCACGACAAAGCCGTTATCAATCTGGCGGCCGTCGCCGGTCAGAATCGTGGCATTGGTGATCGCGAGTTCGGCCGATGGCATCGGCGTGTAGGTCGACTCGAACGGGGCCGCAGCCGCGGCCATGGGAACCAGCAGCGATACCAGGGCAAACGCCAGAATGCGCATGCGAAATCTCCTTGGAAAACAGCCGCGATACACTAACACAGCACCGATAAGCACAGGTTATGTGGGTGAATTGGCCGACCTGATCCACAGCCCCCTGCTGTACAAAAGGTCAAAGGGTTCCGATAATGCGGGGCTGTTTTCCACACTTAGCTACCACCCTTCCCGCGCTTCGGCGCGCACCCAAGGAATACTCGTGACCCTTAAGAACGAAGCAAAGCTGGCCAGCGTCGAGGTCATTCAGCAAAATTTCGAAGAGCTGCACTATATCTGCAGCCTTCAAATCGCGACTGCGGTGTTTCTCGCCTATCACCTCGAGAAGCCGATCCTGATCGAGGGTCCGCCGGGCGTCGGCAAGACGGAACTCGCCAAGACCACCGCGCAGATGCTCGATCTGGAGTGTATTCGTCTGCAGTGCTACGAAGGGCTCGACGAGGCAAAGGCCATCTACGAGTGGAAATACGGCAAGCAGCTGCTCTATACGCAAGTCCTCAAGGAAACACTCGACGAGATCCTCGCCGGCGCCAAAGGGCTGCACGAGTCGGTTGCCAAGCTGCACGACTTCGGTGACATCTTCTTCTCCGAGGAATTCCTCGAGCCACGACCGCTTCTCAAAGCGCTCAAGGAAGAAGAAGGATGCGTGCTGCTGATCGACGAGATCGACAAGTCGGATCACGAGTTCGAGTCGCTGCTGCTTGAGATGCTGTCAGACTTCCAGCTCTCGATTCCGGAGATCGGCACCGTCAAGGCTCGCCCCGACAAGAAGCCGCTCGTCTTCCTCACCAGTAACAACACCCGCGAGATCAGCGATGCCCTCAAGCGCCGCTGTCTGCACCTTTACATCCCGTTCCCGGATGCCGCGCTGGAGCGCCAGATCATTCAGGCCCGTGTACCGGAGGTGGCCGAGGAACTTCGCAACCAGCTCGTCTCGTTCGTCCAGGAACTGCGGGACATGGACCTCAAGAAGGTCCCTGCCATTTCAGAGACGATAGACTGGGCGCGCACGCTGATCCTGCTGCACACCGAATCGCTCGACCCCGATCTGGTTCGCCAGACGCTGAATGTCATCCTGAAGTTCCAGGAGGACATCGATACGGTAGAGGCCGAGCTGCAGAGCGTCACGAACAAGGCGCTCAAGGAAAGCTAGGCCGCCACCGTGGACAACACGCTGGTCGATTTCGTCAAGGCGCTTCGCACCGCCGAGGTCAAGGTCTCGCCTGCCGAGACCCTCGACGCCATGCACTGTATGGATATCGTGGGCTACAGCGATCGCGAGACGCTGAAGAACTCACTTTCGCTGGTGCTCTCGAAGAACGTCGAAGAAAAGGAGGCCTTCGAAGCGACCTTCGACCGATTCTTCACCTTCGACAAGTTCCAGCCTTCGCTCGATGACGACGCCGGCGTGGCGGACGGCGACAGCGGCGACGACGGCGAGTTCGACCCCGACAGCAACCAGTCCGGCGACAACGCCCAGGGCGAGGGCCGCGGCGGTCAGGGCGGCGGCGGCGGTCAGGCCGGAGGCGAAGAGGAAGACGGCGAATCAGAAACCGGCGAAGTCACGCTGGAACCCTCATCGAAACTCGGCCAGATGATCATGTCCGGCGACCGCACCGAGCTCACGATCGCGATCGCCGAAGCCGGCCGAAAGGTCGGGGTCAGCGAGATCGTGGTGTTCACCCAGAAGGGTCTCTATACGCGCAAGATCATGGACGCCATGGGCCTGAAGGAGCTTCAGGAGGAAATCGGCGACCTGCAGGCCCACGGCGGCACACCGCAGCGCCGACTGGCCGGCGCCCTCAAGAAGGGGCGCGAACAGCTGCGCGAACGCGTACGCGACTACGTCGAGAAGCAGTTCTTCCTGCATGCGGACGAATCCGGCAAGCAGCTTCGCGAGGAGCTGCTGAAGAAGGTCAAGCTGTCAAACATCGAGAAGCGGAACTTCAAGGACGTCCAGGAAGTCGTTTTCAAGATGGCGAAGAAACTGATCGCCATCCACTCGAGGCGCCGCAAGACCTACCGGCGAGGTCAACTCGACGTCCGTCGTACCCTGCGCCACAACATGCACTATGACGGCGCCATGTTCGATATCAAGTGGAAGGCGACGAAGGTCGATCGGCCCAAAGTGATGTGTATTTGCGACGTCAGCGGGTCTGTGAGTAATTACTCACGTTTCTTGCTCATGTTCCTCTACAGCCTCGCCGAGATCCTCCCGAAGGTTCGCTCTTTTGCGTTCTCGAGCGATCTCGGCGAAGTTACCGACCTGTTCGAACGCTCGAATCTCGAGGACGCAATGGCGAAGGTCATGCGCGACTACGGCAACGGCTCGACCGACTACGGGCAGATGCTCGTCGACTTCAAGAAACACTGCCTCGACGACGTCAACAACAAGACCACCGTGATCATTCTCGGGGACGCACGCAACAACTATGGCGAGCCGAAAGCCGAGATCCTCCGCGAGATCTACGACCGTGCCAAACGCGTCATCTGGCTCAACCCGGAACCGAAGATGAGCTGGACCGTGGGTGATGCCGAGATGAAGAAATATGCGCCCTGCTGTCACCAGGCAGAAGTCTGCAATTCCCTCGTTCACCTCGAACGCGTGGTTGGAAACCTGCTGCACAACAGCGCCTGACGCTGCCCTCCTGATCCGGCGATCGAAATTTCCGGAAAAACAAGTATTTACCGCACGTCATTGAACCTTTTTGGCTGTTCGGGGCACCCACCTGTGGTATCGTACTCTTTACAGGGCCTTTACCCGGGGTGATTGGCCGTTATCGCGGCCCAGCCCAAGGCGGAACCAACCGTTCCGCGGTACAGCCAGTGCCTCATGAGCCAAGGCTGACAGGCCATCGTTATTACCGTAACGAGATTGACCTTCACATATGGCATCGAACGAAAACACAGCACTACTTGTGGACGAGCTGGCGAGCTGGCTTGCCAAGCGCGTCCGTTGTGACGAAGATGCCAATGATCTCGCGCAGGAAGCATTCCTTAGAATGCATAAATTCCAGCAATCGCGAGAACTGGACAACGCGCGTGCGTTCCTGTTCCGGACGGCGAACAATCTGGCCGTCGATCAGCTTCGCAGGGCCCGGGTCCATGATCGCTACCTGAGTACGGAAATGCTGCCAGAACACTCCGACGAAGAAGACGACAAGTACGCGCCCTCGGCCGAACGCACCGTTTCCGCCGAGCAGGAACTCGACAAGATCTACGAAATTCTGGATCAGCTCCCGCCCAAGGTGCGGCGGGCATTCGTGCTACACCGTAGCAAGGATATGAGCTATTCGGAGATCGCCGCTGAAATGGGCGTATCGAACAGCATGGTCGAGAAGTACATCATCGAGGCGCTGAAGTTCATCCGCAAGGAACTCCAGTAGTTACGACCGAACCGACTCTGCGCGTCGCTTGTAGCTCGCCACCAGCGGGAAAGGCTGCAGGTCTCCCAGTTCCATGTCCCTGATCACGCCCAACCCCTCCCAGAGCTGGAGAATCTCGACGAATGCTTCCTGGTGCTCACGGCCGAGTCGGAGCCAGTCGAAGAATCGCTCGCGATCCCGGTCGCTGACATCGTCAGCCCGCAGCCGGGCAAACCACGTGATCGCCTCTTCGGCAATCTCGTCTGAAACCTTTGATTCCGCCATCTCTCTCCCTTCCCTCTCTCGCGCCGTCATCTGGTCTTATGTTCGACGCCCGCTTGCCGTATTTGGTTTAGCGACGATCCGACCAGTCAGGCTGCCTCCCATGCTCACCAGACCCATCGTCATTCATGAGTCGGCTGAAGCATGACAAAGGTTCTAAATCTGTGTGTGCTTTCGCGGCGAAACGCCAATTTCCCTCGGTGAGACGAATAAATGCACCGTCTTGGTGCAATCTTCACACTCCTGCTATTTTCTTAAACTTTTTTTCCATTTTTGTTGTGGTGTTGAGGTTCTCGTTCGTCTCATAGACACCAGTGATCCCAATCACTGACCGGGCGTGGTGCTTGTTGCCTGTCCGGATATAGAAAATCCAACTAGTTGGGGGAAACTAAATGTTGAAAAAGACTCCGTTAGCGAGTGCTATCAGCTCGATCACCCTTGCGGGTGTCGTTGCTGGCGGCATGGCGCTTCCAGCGTATGCCGCAGAGTCGGAAGAGGTTTTTGAAGAGGTCGTCGTTACGGGTTCCCGTATCAAGACGTCCGTCGAAGATACGCCTCGTCCGGTATCAATCGTTAACCGACTCGACATCGAACTGTCCGGTATGGAAACCGTTGCCGACGTGCTCCGGAATTCCAACTTCAACACCGGTGGTTCGTACAGTGAGCAGTCCGGTAGCTCGTTTGGCCAGATCGCTCTTGTCGATATCCGTGGCCTCGGTGCTGACCGCACTGCCATCCTGATCAACGGTCGCCGTGTTCCCGGCAACCCGCTGACGGGTTCTGCTGCTGTCGACCTGAACGCCATTCCGCTCTCTGCTGTAGAGCGCATGGAAATCCTCACCGACAGTGCATCTGCTGTTTATGGTGCTGACGCAATCGGTGGCGTTATCAACGTCGTCATGCGTGAAGACTTCGAAGGTTTCGAATTCGAAGTCGGTACCGAACTGCCGACGCGCGAAGGTGCTGACTCAGATCACTTCAACTTCACCTTCGGTGCAGTCGGTGACAAGAGCTCGGTCACGTTCTCCGGTGAATGGTACAAGGTCAATCCGGTATTCGACGCCGACCGTGACTACTCGAAGGCACAGGTCTTCGCCATGACCGGCTTCCAGGGCCTGCCCGAGCACAACGTCGAAACTGAAGGGATATCAGCTGGTGGTAACACCGGTTTCACGACGACGTTCAGCGACGCGTTCCCGCTGTCGCCCGACAACACCGTCGCCACCTGTGCTGAAGGCCTGGTTCCGCTTTCCGGCCCGCAGTTCAACATCCCGAACACCACGGGTTGTGGCTTCCCGTACGCAAACCTGTCGATGCAGACAGGTGGTATCGATCGTCGTTCGACGTACCTCGATGCCAGCTACGAGATTGCGCCTGATCACGAAGTGTACTTCGAGAGCCGCTACTCGCGCTCCGAGACCTTCGGCCGCTACGCGCCGGCAGTCGGCTTCTTTGTCGTCGGTGCTGACAACCAGTTCAACCCGCGCGGCAACGCTGCAGTGGGTGACCTCGACGGCAACGGCATGATGGATGATGGTGAAACCATCTTCGCATTCCACCGCTTCGTCGCTCACGGCAACCGTGACGACAGCCTGTCGACGAGCGAATTCGACAACGTCGTTGGCCTGCAGGGTAACTTCGGCAGCATCAACTACGATGCCTACGCCCGTTACTACGAGTACAACACGCGTTCGGAAGGTGACACCTACGTCATCACGTCGATCCTGGAAGACCTCGTCGCAGCCGGCGAGTACAACTTCCTCGACCCGTTCTCGCAGGATCCGACCCACCTCGCTGCCGTTCAGCAGTCTGCTGCCACGCTGCTGCGTGACATCCAGACCGAGTACACGGCCGGTGGTATCACCCTCGACGGTGGTTTCGGTGAGATGGCTGGCGGCCAGATTGGCTGGGCAGCAGGTCTCGAGGCCGCTTCTGAGAACTACAAGGACCAGTACGACAACCTGCGTGAAGCGGGCAACGTCCTCGGTTCTGCCGGTAACACCTCTCAGGGCAGCCGCTCTCGCTGGGCCGCATTCGGTGAGATCCAATTGCCGATTCTCGACAACCTCGACATCAACATCGCGGGCCGCTACGACGACTACGATGACTTCGGCAGCGAATTCTCGCCGACTGTCTCTGCGCGCTTCCAGCCGATGGATCGAGTCGTTCTCCGCGCGAGCTGGGGTGAAGGCTTCAAGGCCCCGAACCTCGGTGATATCGGCCAGGAACTGTCCCAGTCGTTCGACCAGGTCACCGACCTCGTTCGTTGCGACATCCAGGGCATCCCGGCTGACCAGTGTGGTGACGTCCAGCTCGAGAACTACACCGGTGGTAACCCGGACCTGCAAGCTGAGCAGACCGAATCGTGGAACATCGGCGCCGTCATCGATCCGATCGATGGCCTGTCGGTTTCTGTCGACTTCTGGAACATCCAGCTTGACGATGCGGTATCCACGCTGACCCTGGGTGAGGTGATCGCGTTCGAACAGCAGGGAATCCTGCCTCCGGGCGTTATCGTCAACCGCGGTCCTGCAGGTAACGTCATTTCCTGCGCCGGTGGTCTGGCACCGCCGAACTGCGGCATCATCAACGTGTTCGCCAACCTGGCGAGCGTCGAGACCTCTGGTGTCGACTTCCGTATCCAGTACGACTGGGATACCCGCAATCTGGGTTCCTTCCAGGCGAAGGCTGAGTGGACTCACACCTCGAGCTACGAGCAGCAGAACCTGCCGACCGCACCGGTTGAAGAACTGGCCGGCACGGAAGAGCTGCCCGACAACCGCTTCAACGGCACGCTCCGTTGGAACATGGCTTCGTGGACGGTCAACTACAACCTGATCTGGATCGACGAGCACGGTGGTGGTCCGTTCGCACTTGGCGCGGGCAACTACGATTCGTACGACCGTCATGACCTCAACATCACGTGGGCAACGCCGTTCGGCGGCGAGCTTTCGTTCGGTGCACGCAACCTGACCGACGAAGACCCCGTGCTTGACGATGTCAGCGGCTGGATCTCAGACGTTTCACAGGAGCTGTACTCTGTGAAGGGCCGTGTCCCGTACGTCACCTACAAGCAGTTCTTCTAAACCGAGAATTCGCGATCCCGGTTCGCCGGGATCGTCTTGTAGATCCAGGAACCCCGGCCCCGTGCCGGGGTTCTTTTTTTCGATGGTAGAATTTCACCCATGAGCAACTCACCGATCGAATACCTCTGGGCAAGCCCCGTCATGATCGCCAGCACCGGCACCGGGGACCTGGCCGGAGAACTTCGCGAACTGATCCTCTCCTGCGAGAACGACGATTTCAGGAAAAAAAATTCGCCCCAGCGGCCGCATGATGGCGTGTTCGAGAGCGAATTCGACTTCCTGAAGTGGCAGGACGAGCGCGTCGTCAAACTCCGGAACCTGATGTACGGACTGCTGGGCTCGTTCGTCAAGGAGGTCAACCAGTTCACTGACGACGAGCTCAACCAGCTCAAGTTCGACAATCACTGCTGGTTCCACATCACCAGGAGCGGCGGCTACTTCCAGCCCCACAACCATCCAAATGCGTCCTGGAGCATGATCTACTGCGTCGACCCGGGGGACGAGAGGCCGGCAAACGACTCGGTCGCCGGCAGCGTCAGTTTCACCGACCCGCGGCAGACCAACAGCTATCTCGACCCGGCCAACCGCTTCATGCGGCGCGAGGCATCGTTCCAGTCCATCAGGCATCGTTTCAATGCCGCCGACGTCGCGATCTTCCCCTCGTACCTGTACCACTACGTAGAGCCGTATCAGGGAGAACGACCAAGAATCACCGTGGCGGCAAATTTCTGGTTCGGGAGACATGCCTATGAGTGACGGGCCAAAACAACAGACTGCCGACCAGTGGTCACGATTCTGGGAATCGGGCTCCCTGACGACCTTCATCGGGCGCTTCGCCGACAACTACGACGGCGATGTCATGGGATTCTGGTTTCTCGAGTTCCGGAAGCTGCCCGACGGCGCACACGTCGTCGATCTGGCGACCGGCAACGGCGCCCTCGCCATGCTGGCAACGCAGTACAGCCGGAACAACGACAAGGGCTTTCGCATCACCGGCATCGACTACGCGGACATCGACCCGCTGGCCTACGCGAAGGAAGACCAGCGTGAAGACATGGCCACGATCGAATTTGTCGGCAACACCCGGATCGAGCAGACCACGCTGCCCGACGGAAGTGTCGATTGCGCGGTGAGCCAGTTTGGCTTCGAGTATGCCGACCCGGCTGCCGCCATCGCCGAGGTCTCCCGCATTCTGAAGCCCGAAGGCAGCCGCTTTGCCGCGATCATGCACCATCAGGACTCTGACATCATGAAGCAGGCGACTGACGGCCTCGCACAGGTCGCCGCATGCGAGCAGTCAAACCTGCACGCGCATATCGAGCCGATGCTGCGCCGGCTGCACGAGTTGAAGGCGCAGGGAGCCAATCCCGCCGCCGATCCCGAGGCGGAACGTCTGCGAGGCGCGCTCAACGAACTGACGGAACAGCTGCATAACGCCCAGAACCGGTTCCTCGATCCGTCAATGTTTCCGTACTACCTGAAGCACTCGATGGCTGTCTTCAATCCGAATATCGTCGGCGACATCACCCTGGATCAAAAACTCGATCTTCTGCGCCAGGTCGATGCCTTTACGGCCGACTACAAGCAGCGGATGCAGGATCTGGCGGCCGCTGCCCGCTCACCCGAAGACTTCGAACATCTCGAAACCGCGCTCGCGAGCCACGGCTTCACCGTCGAGAAATCGGAGCCGTTCCACTTCGAAACCACCTGGTTCGGCCACGTCCTCGTCGCGAGCCGCTAGGCCGGGTCAGTCGACGCGCGTCACCGGAACGCGCGCGTTCACGCTGGGCACTTCCATGATGTAAAAGCCCATGCCGTTCTTGCGCACGATGACTTCCGGGTTTTCAACCGCGCGATAGCTGCGCAGGCTGTTGCGTCGCCTGACCTCCCAGATCTGACCGTTGGCCAGCTTGAAGCGGGTCCGCCCTTCCCAGCCATCAAACGTGCCGTCGATCGAGGACGTTATCTGATCGACTTCCTGCCGCGCGCGGCCAAAATCCCGTTCCGCCTGGGAAATTGCCGCCGGCGCGGGTGCCGATGGTGGTGCGGTGGAGGTCTGGACCGGGGGAGCGGCAGGTGGCGCCACCGGGGACCCCGGCTCACTTTCAGGCGCGGCTGACCCGGATGGGGTGCCGGTTGCACCGAGTTCGCGGTCGAAGCACGAGAGCCGCTTTTCATCGTCGCGAATGGCGGCGCAGCGGGTCATCTCATCGAAACACGTAAGGCGCGCGCCCTCGTCCGGGATATCGACACAGGCAGCTGAGGGCAGCGATGCGATCAGGGTCGCGAACCCTACAAAACAAAGGGTTTCCGGTTTCAACTCGATCTGTCCTCGCAGGCTGGTGACTGGTCGCTTGTCGCGTTAACAAAGCATTAACAATGGTACAATCGACGGCAAAATGCATAAAGAGCTGTACCTGATGAAGACCACCCTGGCAGCCTTCATGCTGCTGTTTGCATCCCTTGCAGGCGCGCAGCAAGCCGTTGATTCCGATTCGCAGACCGTCACGCTCGCGCTGACTCAGGAACCGCCCCAATTGAACAGCATGAAAGCGACCGATCAGGTCAGCATTTTTGTGCTGGGCCACGTCATGGAGGGGCTCGTACGCTACGATCGCCGCGGCAACATCGTACCGGGTGTCGCGGAACGCTGGGAACTGACTGACACGTCGGCGAAGTTCTGGCTCCGCGACGACGCCATGTGGAGCGACGGCGTACCCGTCACCGCTCACGACTTTGTTTTCGCCTGGCGCAATGCCCTGAAACCCGAAACCGCGTCCGAATACGCCTTCATCCTTTATCCCATCAAGAACGCAGAACAGATCAACCTCGGCAACCTTCCGGCCACCGAACTCGGCGTACGCGCGGTCGACGACTTCACGCTCGAGGTCGATCTCGAGCGCCCGACCGGCTACTTCATCAAACTCGGCGCGTTCTCAACCTACTATCCGGTTCGCGAAGACTACTTCGAGGCACAGGGCGACAGCTATGCTGCCGAATGGAACACGATGGTCTACAACGGTCCGTTCCGGATGACCGAGTGGGTACATGGCGCGTCCCTCCGCATGGAGAAGAATGAAACGTACTGGGACAAGGACAGCATTTCACTCAACGCGATCGATGCCGAGTACATCACCGCAGACACGCGAGCCCGCCTGAACCTCTTCGTCGACGACAAGATCGCCTACACTGCGCTCGACGGCGAGACCTACAAGGACGCGCTCCGTCAGCGATATCGCATCCGCAGCTTCACGACGGGTTCGGTGTTCTACATCTCCTACAACCACCGTGAGGGCCGCCCGACCGCGAACGAAAACCTTCGCAAGGCCATTCGCTCGGTGTTCGATCCGGAAGAATTCGTCAACAAGGTCCTGCAGACACCAGGCAACCTGCCTGGCCGGTCGACGTTTCCGGTCTGGCTCGAAGGCGTTGACGGCAAGTTCCGGGACGAATATCCCGCGCCGGTGTACGACGTCGATATCGCAAAGGCGAAGGAATACCTCGCCAAAGCACGGCAGGAGCTCGGTGTCGATGAAATCCCGCCCCTTGTACTGCTCGTCAGTGACAGCCCGACCGCAGCGAAACAGGCGGAATACATGCAGGGCCTGCTGCGTTCAACGCTGGGCCTCGATATCAAGATCGATATCCAGACCTTCAAGCAGCGTCTGGCCAAGATGACTGCCGGCGACTTCGACATGGTGGGTGCAGGCTGGGGCCCGGACTTCGACGACGTCATGACCTTCGGTGATCTGTTCGCGACCTGGAACCTCAACAACCGGGGGCGCTACAGCAACCCCGAGTACGACCGGAACGTGCGCATTGCGATGAACTCGTCCGATCCGAAGGTCCGAATGGATGCCATGGGCCGGCTGCAGGAGATCCTGCTCGAGGACGCCGGCGTCCTGCCCCAGTACGAGCAGGGCGTCATCTATCTGATTCATCCCAAGCTGCGCGGGGTCGTCAGGCGGGTGGTCGGCGCGGATCCCGACTTCACCTACGCAAGGGTGCTCGAGTAAACCGCCTTGCTGGTCTATACCATCAAGCGACTGCTGGCCGGCGTTATCACGGTCTGGTTTATCGCAACCGCGACGTTCATCGCCATGCACTCCGTGCCCGGCGACCCACTCATGAACGACAAGGCGGTCTCTGACGAGATCCGCGCCAACCTCGAGCGCAAGTACGGTCTGGACAAGCCCGTGCATGAACAGTACCTCCTGTTCATGGGCAACATGCTGAAGGGCGACTTCGGGATTTCGTTCACCCAGCAGAATCGCAAGGTCAATGACATCATTCGCGATCACTTTCCCGTCTCTGCCACCCTCGGTGTGCTGGCGATCACGTTCGCTGCACTGGGTGGCATCCTGTGGGGAGCGCTGACCGCCATCTACCGGAACCGGCTGCCCGATATCATCATCATGTTCCTGGTGATTCTCGGGATCTCCGTGCCGAGCTTCGTCTTCGCCGCACTCGGCCAGCTCCTGCTCGTGAACATCAACGGCTGGCTCGGCTTCTCACTCCTGCCCGTCGCCGGGTGGGGCACGTTCTGGCACATGCTCACGCCCTCGCTGGTACTCGGGCTCGGTACCATGGCCCTGCTGACGCGTCTGATGCGCTCATCAATGCTGGAAGTCGTCAACGAGGACTACATCAAGACGGCACGCGCCAAGGGGCTGTCGCCAACACGCATCTTCTTCCGCCACCAGCTGCGCAACGCCATCCTGCCGGTCGTCACAGTACTCGGCCCGCAGATTGCCGCCATTACCACCGGCGGCTTCGTGGTAGAGCTCGTATTCGCCATTCCGGGGCTCGGCCGATACTTCGTGCAGGCCGTCCAGCAGCTGGACTACACGGTCATCATGGGCACCACCGTTTTCTACGGCGCCTTTCTCGTCTTCATGGTCATCGTCGTCGACATCCTCTACGGCCTGATCGATCCCAGAGTGAGGGTCCAGGCATGACAGACGCGGTGACAGCCCAAGCGCCGATCAGCAGCGCAGACTTTGAGCGTGCACACCGCACCGAGTCGGTCGAGCAGATCTCCCGACCCTCGCTGTCCTACTGGCAGGATGCCTGGCGCCGCCTGAAGATGAATACGCGGGCGATCATCTCGCTCTATATCATCATCGCCCTTGCTGCCTTTACGCTCGTTGGGCCGCTGGTGTGGCGGGTGGATCCTGCGCTGCAGGACCTGAACCAGATTTCCCAGCCACCTTCGCTTCCCCGAGAGGCCATCCTGGTCTCGCCTTACCAGCGCTGGCCCGGCGTGACGATCGACGGGCACCCGGAGTATTCCGACGAGTACTTCGAGACGCTGCCGGCGCCAGACAACGCTGGAACGTTCGACGCGCCCACGACCCAGGCCGTCAGGCTCACCTGGGATCCTGTGGACGGCGCCGGTGGCTACAACGTCTATCGCAATACCCGCCCACCGGAGGGGCTCAACGATCTGGGACTGCCGCTCGGCGGCACGCAGGCCGGCAACGAGGTTTCGTACGAGGATCGCCTGAACCTCGAGCAGCGCGCCTACTACTACTCAATCGTCACAACGGACGGCTTCGAGGAGTTCGATCAGTACACCACGATCGAGGTGACGCCGCAGCTCGCCATCAGTCGCCAGGAAGCGGTCAATCGCGGGCTCATTGACGACAGCAGCGAAATTGATGCCGGCAGCACGATTCATCTCGAGTTTCACCCGCTGGGCACCGACTACCTCGGGCGCGACATGCTGGCACGCCTGATGGAAGGCGCTCGCGTGTCGCTGTTCATCGGCATCTGCGCGCCACTGTTGTTCGTAATGATCGGCATCCTCTACGGCGGGTTTGCCGGTTACTTCGGTGGCCGCTTCGATCAGGTCCTGATGCGCTTCGCCGACTTCGTCGTGGCGCTGCCGTTCCTGCTGTTCATGATTCTCTTCAAGATCGCATTCGGCATCGGCCCGGGCGAGAGCGGCATCATTCCGATGCTGATCGCCCTCGTGCTGCTGGGCTGGCCGGCAACGGCCAGACTCGTGCGCGGCCAGGTACTGCAGATTCGCGAGATGGGGTACATCGAAGCCGCGCGACTGCTCGGCGCGCGCCATTCCTATCTCGTTGTCCGACATATCATTCCGAATACGATGGGCGTCATCCTTGTGACGCTGACCTTTGCGGTACCGACCGCGATCTTCACCGAGGCGTTCCTGTCGTTCATCGGCATGGGCGTCGCACCACCCACACCATCGTGGGGTTCGATGTGCAACGAAGGCGTGAAGACCATGCTTTCACATCCCCATGAACTGATCTTTCCTGCGGCGTTCATCAGTGTGACCGTGCTGGCGTTCAACCTGCTCGGCGACGGCCTGACCGAGGCGCTCGACTCACGCATGAGGTCACGGGAATGAGTGACCATCTGCTCGAGGTCGATGACCTCGCCGTCGAGTTCGCCACCTATGGCGGCAACGTTCAGGCAGTGCGCGGCGTCAGCTTTCACGTCGACCAGGGCGAGACGCTGGCGATCGTGGGCGAGTCCGGCTGCGGCAAGTCAGTCACCGTGCAGTCACTCATGGGTATCATCCCGATGCCGCCGGGCAAGATCGTTCGCGGCTCCGCCAAACTCGCCGGCAAGGAGATCCTCGGACTGCCGCCCCGCGAGGCCAACAAGTTCCGTGGCGTCGAGATCGGCATGATCTTCCAGGATCCCATGACGTCGCTGAATCCGACGATGACGATTGGCGACCAGATCGCAGAGACGCTCAAGGTTCATCGTGGCTATGACCGGCGCCATGCGCACAACAAGGCGGTGGAACTGCTGCAGAAGACGCATATTTCCCAGGCCGACAAGCGTGCAAAACAGTATCCGTTCGAGTTTTCCGGCGGCATGCTCCAGCGCGCGATGATTGCCCAGAGCCTGGCCTGCAATCCTTCGATCCTGATTGCCGATGAACCGACAACGGCCCTCGACGTCACCATCCAGGCACAGATTCTGGAGCTCATGTCAGAGCTGCAGCGAACGGAAAACATGTCGATCATCCTGATCACTCACGATCTTGCCGTCGTGGCGCGGATGGCAGACCGGGTCGCGGTCATGTATGCCGGGCAGGTTGTGGAGACCGGCACCGTCGACGAGATCTTCTACGAATCAGCACACCCCTATACGGTCGGCCTGAGAGCGGCGATGCCCTCCAACGTCGAGAAACGGGACAAGCAGCTCATGCCGATCCTCGGCAGCCCGCCAGACCTGTTCGACCCGCCGAAAGGGTGCGGCTACTACGCACGGTGTCCGTATGCCATGAAGGTCTGCGAATCGAACATGCCGCCCGAGTTCGACATGAGTGCGTCGTCGGCCCATCGCGCACGGTGCTGGCTCCAGCACGAAGATGCACCGACCGAATCAGAAATCTTCCAGCAGAAGACACGCAATGCTGGTTAAGACAGAGCACCTCAAGAAGCATTTCAACGTCGGCACGGGCCAGACCCTCCACGCTGTCGACGGCATTTCGCTTGATATCGAAGAGAACGAGATTGTCGGTCTGGTCGGCGAGAGCGGCTCGGGCAAGTCGACCTTTGGCAAAACGCTGATCGGCCTGTTGCCGCGCACCGACGGGGCCGCCTGGTTCCGTGGAGAACCCCTGCCGGCGCGGTTCTCGGCGGCCGACCATCTGAAGTATTCACGCGAGATGCAGATGATCTTCCAGGATCCCTACTCCTCGCTCAATCCGCGGATGACCGTCCTCGACGTCGTCGGCGAGGGACTTTCGATCCAGGGCGAGCTCAGAAGCAAGCAGATTCGCGATCTCGTGGCGACCTGGCTGGAGCGCGTGGGCCTGAATGCCGATCACATGTCCCGATATCCTCACGAGTTCTCTGGCGGCCAGCGACAGCGCATCGGCATTGCCCGGGCCATGATCATCGAGCCTCGCTTCGTTGTCTGCGACGAGCCGATATCCGCCCTCGACGTCTCGGTCCAGGCGCAGGTCATCAACCTGCTCAACGACCTCAAGGAGTCGATGGGACTGACGCTGCTGTTCATTGCCCACGACCTGTCGATGGTGCGCTATGTCTCTGATCGCATGACCGTCATGTATCTGGGCGCGGTCGCCGAGAGCGGCCCCAGCAACGATGTCTTCTACAGTCCAAAGCACCCCTACACCCAGCTGTTGATCGACTCCAACCCGGAACCGGACCCCAGGGTCGAGCGCGGCCGGGAGTTTGTGCCCATTCGCGGCGAGATCACTTCACCCATCAATCTTGGCGCCGGCTGCCGATTCGCCGACCGCTGCCCGAAGGTCTTTGATCGCTGTCGCGTCGAGACGCCGAAGGACATTATCGTCTCGGATCGTCATACTGTGGCCTGTCACCTCTACGACTGAGCACAGGACATGATCACAGATGCGCTGACCGCTGCCATCATGGTGGGGCTGCCGGTGTTCGCCCTTTCGTGGTATCTGTTTCAGGGTTTCTTTTCTCGGGGCGAACTCGACGCCAGCATCACCGGCAAGGATTTCGAACGCAGCGTCTCAAAGCTTGGCAAGGCCATGAAGAAACGCAAGACCGAGGGTCTCGCGCCACGCTGGATCGAGTTCGGTGGCGGCTTCTACGGCGTGGGCGCGGTCTGGACCCTGATTGCGGTCGAGGCCGTGGATACTTTCAACTTCCTGACGCACTTCCCGGGCCTATCCGAACTGCTCGCCGATGGCATCGTTAGTCTGATCGTGGACTTCCTGCTGAACCAGCTCGAGAACTTTATCGTTGCCATTACCTGGTTTCTTTACTGGGGCGACGGTAGCTCGATCATCACCTACCTCGCGATCGGCTACGTGGCCTACTACGGGGGCGTACGCCTGGCGCGCACGTGGTCGATGGATGATCTGAAGTCCTGGATCGCGGAGCGGCAGCGCAAGGACAGCGCCCCCTGACCGCCAGCCCGGTCAGTGTCTGTCGAGCGCCAGTTCGGCGTCCCGAAGTTCCTCGTGGAGTCGCTCGGTTTCATGGGCGCGAGCCTTCGAGAATCGCGCCAGCACCGCATACAGCGCCGGCGTGAGATACAGCGTGAAGACCGCCGCCATACCAAGGCCGCCAAAGACGACCCAACCAATCGATTCCCTCGCCTCGGCACCGGCACCGGTACTGAGAATCAGCGGGAGACCGCCAAGCACGGTCGACATGAGCGTCATGCTCACGGGGCGCAGCCGAACGCGCGCGCCGGTCTGGATCGCCTCGCGAACATCGTAGCCCTGATCCCGCAGCTGGTCCGCGAATTCAACGAGCAGGATGCCATTCTTGGCCATCAGGCCAATGAGCATCACGAGACCGATCTGCGAGTAGATATTGACTGACGTGCCGCTCAGGTAAAGCGCGAAGATTGCGGCGGCGACACCAAACGGCACGATGAAGGTAATCACGAGCGCGCTGGTAAAACCTTCGAACTGGGCGCACAGCACGAGGAAGACGACCAGCAGCGCGATCAGATAGGTCAGCGCGACCTCTCTGGACGTCTCATCGAGTGCCGCCGCCTCGCCCATCAGCAACATGTCGATCCCCGCCGGCAGGCTGTCGTCGGCGAGCGCAGTCAATTCATCAACCGCCGTCTGCAGGGGCACGCCCGGCGCGACGTCGACATCAACCTCGATGGCACGGCGCTGTGCCACGCGATCGAGCTCGGCCGCGACTCCCTCCTCCTTGAGGCTGACGACGCTGGAGAGGGGAAGCAGCTTGCCGTTACGGGCACTCACATAGAGATTCACGAGATCCGTCGGGTCATTGATCTTTCCGGTGCTCGCTTCGAGCACGATCGGCACGGCTTCGTCACCGACATTGAGGTCGATGATCTCGTCACCATCGATCATGGCGCGAAGCGTCGAAGCCAGACTCGTCAGGTCGATACCCAGGTCGGCCGCCCGGCGACGATCAATCTCGACAGAGAGCTGCGGCTGCGTGGGTTCGTAGGAAATTTCCGGGCGCGAGAGGATCTGCGACGTATCCTCAATCTTTCGCGTGAACTGCTTGGCCGCTTCGAACAGCTCACCATAGTCATTGCCGAGGAGTGCAACCTCGACGCCCGTCGAGCCCGCACCGCGAAGATTCAGGCTGTTACCGCCACCGACGTAGATTCGCGAGCCGGTGATCTGCGACATTGGGCCGCGCAGCGATGCGGCGATCTCCTGCTGGGATCGCTCACGGGCATTCCAGTCTGCAAGCGGTATGCGCACCCCGATCCGGTTCGGGTCCCAGCGGCCGACGATCGCGTAGATCGACGTCGCTTCCCCGGACTCCAGCAACGGCATCAGCACATCCTCGATCTGCTCGTTCTGCTTTTCCATGTAGCCAATGCCGACACCGTCCGGCCCCGATGCGCGAACAAAGATCAGGCCGCGGTCCTCGGTCGGGAGCAGTTCCTTGTCGAGAATCGTGTAGACGGAACCCGCGCCAATACCCAGCATTGCACCCACGATCAGCACCAGCGCCGGCGCCCTCAGCACGTAGCCCAGCGTCAGGGAATAGAAGGAACGAATCCGGTCACCCAGTTCGGCAAGCGCCTTCGTCACGACGTTCGGTTCGCCCTGATCGGGCAACCGCGATGCCATCGCGGGAACCAGTGATAGTGCGACGAAGCTCGAGATACCGACTGCCACCGCCAGCACGAAGCCGAACTCACGGAACAGGCGTCCGGCGGTGCTCGGCAGGAACGCGATGGGTACGAAGACGGAGATGAGCACGATGCTCGTGGTAACAACGGCAAAAAAGACCTGACGCGTGCCCAGCACGGCGGCGGCACGGGCACCCAGCCCCTGACCGCGCCGACGCTGCACGTTCTCGAGGACAACGATGGCGTCATCGACCACGAGACCGGTCGCCAGCACGAGGGCGAGCAGGGTCAGGATGTTGATCGAGAACCCCAGTACCCAGATCGCGGCGACGGTACCAATCAGCGCAACCGGTATGGCGACGCTGGGAATCATGGTTGCCCGCAGCGAACCCATGAACAGCCAGATCGTCGAGATGACAATCAGCACCGTGAGTCCAAGTGTGAACAGCACCTCCCGCACGGAGCTTCGAATGAACACGGCACTGTCGTCAGTCACGATGAGTTCGAGATCGTCGAAGCGCTGGTTCAGGCGCTCGACCTCACGCTGGACAGCGTCGCTGATATCGATCGTGTTCGAACGCGCCTGACGGACGACACTCAACCCGAGTACCTTGCGGCCATCAAGGCGTGTGAAGGATGTCGCATCGTCGGGTGAGAAGAAAACGTTGGCAACGTCCCCGATGCGGCGGGTATCGCGAATGATGATGTCCTTGACCTGGTCGGCCGTCACCACCGATGCGTCGGCCCGAACGATGAGTTGCTGATCCTCTGACCGGAAACTCCCGGCCGGCACATCGAACGAGGCCTCGCGGAGGACACTCGCAACATCGGTGACCGAAAGCCCGTAGCTCGTGAGGCGCAACGGATCGACGACGACCCGCAGAATGCGTTGCCGTTCCCCTGAAAGCTGGACGTCGGCAACGCCTTCGACCGACATCAGCGGCGGGACGATGTCTTTCTCGACAATCCGTGTGATTTCTTCCTCGAGCAGCGTGTCGCTGACGACGGCCAGATTGACGACGCCTTCCGAATCGTCATCCGCCTTCACGACAATGACCTGCTCGACCCGCTCCGGCAAACGCCGCGAAACACGACTCACCGCCTCGCGAACGTCCGACGCCGCGCTATTGAGATCAACACCGGGGTTGAACTCGATGCGGATACGTCCGTTGTTTTCTTCCGACGAGGACTCGATTTCCTTGATACCGGAGACGCGCGCGACTGCCCCCTCCAGCAGACTGATGACCTCGGCGTCCATGGTTTCGGGTGAAGCGCCCGGATAGGTCGCGCGCACCGTCACGATCGGCCGGTCGACATCGGGGAGTTCCCGTACTTCGACCGCCATGATGGCCGCGATGCCCGCAAGGGCGATGAGCAGGTTGACCACCAGTACCAGCACGGGCCGGCGAATCGAAAGACTCGGCAGATCGCTGGCTTCGACGCGGTCGCTCGCGCCAGCGGCAAGTTCGAGCTCGTCTGTTTCCTTGCTCACGCTAGCCGGCCCCGGGGGCCTCGGCCCTGTTCGCTGACGCCGTCGATGTTTCCGGCGAAACGCTTGCGCCCTGACGCAGGCCCTGAATACCCTCGACGACGATCAGGTCACCCGCGTCCAGCGCGCCGTCAACCAGTACGCGGCCCTGCTTGCGCTGGACGATGTTGACCGGGACGCGGCGCACCGTGCCATCGACGACAGACCAGATGAATGAACCCTCAGCGCCCCACTGCAGCGCGATCTCTGCGAGTTGCGGGTAGGGTTCGCCCTCGAGGTCGAGTTCAACCCGGAAGCTCATCCCGGGCCGAAGCAGATCTTCTGTGTTCTCGACCCGGGCGCGGGTGACGAACGTCCGGGTCTCGGGGTTGATGCGACTGTCAATGTCGATGACTTCACCCATGACCCGCGCGGCGTTGAGGTTCCAGGACGATACCTGCACCGGATTACCGACGTTGAGCCGCCCCACCATGGCTTCGGGCACCTCGAAAGAGACGAGCAGCGCAGACCGGTCGTCGAGGGTCGTGATGACGGTAGCGGGCTGGATGCGGTCTCCCGCATCAACATCGGTAATGCCGACGTAACCGGAGAACGGCGCCTCGATCGTGCGATCGTCGAGCGCAATTCGTGCACGATTCAGTGCGATTCGCGCGGCCTCGAGTTCAGTTCGCGCAGCGTCCAGCGTGGTCGGCAGGGTCGCGCCTGCCTCGGCGCTGTTGCGGTAACGCTCGTACAGGCGCTCCGCGTCCTCGAGCCGAACCTCCGCCAGTTCCACGGCGAGTTTCTCATCACGCTGGTCGAGTTCGACAAGCACATAGCCCGTGTCGACGTACTGGCCGGGCTGGAAGTGAACAGCGGTAACCTCGCCCGAGGTCGCGGGATGGATCTCGATCGATTTGAGTGCCCGTGATGTACCCACCGCCTGGATCAGCGTGCGTTCGCTGGACAGTTCGACAGGCTCGACGATGACACGTGGCTCTTCGAAGCGTCGACCCTGCAGCTCTGGCTCGGGCGCACAGGCCGCAACGAGCAACAGACCGGGCAGCAGACCCATCAGTCCACCCCGTCCGGTTTTCCAGAAAAGTTTCATCAGGCTCCCTGCCAATGTCCCGCAGGCCAGTATGGGAATGAATACGCGCGCTGCCAAGGGTCAGATCACGCGCCGCAACATTGTAGCCACATTGTTTCATCATGCGCATCAAATACTTACGCACAACTTCCGTGCATCCTGCTTGTACGACCGGTCGGGCCAAACCTGTCGCTCAGCCCCTCTCGCATGTTACGGTGCGCCTTTCGCCCTACGGCGACTCAATCCTGTACAGGAGCACTTATGAAGATCGAAGGCCAGAAGGTCGTCAGCATCCACTACACACTCACCAGCGACGGCGTCGAACTCGATTCGTCGAAGGACCGCGGCCCGCTGACCTACCTGCACGGTGCAGGCAACATTATTCCCGGGCTTGAGCAGGCGCTCGAAGGTCACGAGGAAGGCGCGCAGATGCAGGTCGAGATCGCACCGGAAGATGCTTACGGCCCGGTGAACGAGGAACTCATCCAGGCGGTGCCGATGTCGGCATTCGAAGGGGTCGACAAGGTCGAGGCGGGCATGCAGTTTCAGGCGCGGACCCAGGACGGCCAGGCGCAGAATATCCGCGTTGTGAAGGTAGAGGGTGAGGAAGTGACCGTCGATGCCAATCATCCGCTGGCGGGGCAGACCCTGAATTTCGACGTCGCGGTCGAGGAAGTTCGCGAGCCGACGGCCGACGAACTGAACCAGCTTCAGGCGTAGTCGGCGGTTTTTCGCACCATGCGGAGGACCGACTCCTCCGTCGTGTAGTCTGCTATCCGGTCGAGGGGAATCCACGCCAGATCGTGTGATTCCTCCGAGACCACATACACCTCCTGTTCCGCCCGGAGCAGGAATCGGCAGTCATAGTGAAAGTGCTCCGGCTCCGGTCCGCGTGCCGGAATCGCATGGATGTCGATATCGAAGATGTCGCCCGAGACCAGTTCAAGATCAGTCAGACCGGACTCTTCTTCTGCTTCACGCATCGCAACCCGCGCGATATCGGCGTCACCGTCAGCGTGCCCCCCGAGTTGCACCCAGATATCCAGCTTGCGGTGATGTGTGAGCAAGGCCGCGTCGCCCGCCCGGTTGATCAGCCAGGCTGAGCCCGTGACATGGCCGGCCAGCTGGGTGCGCTCGAAACAGTCTTCATGTCCCTCGACGAACTCGCGGATACGGCGCGCAGTCTCCTGTTCAGCCGGATACCGGCGAAGGTAGCGTTCGATGAGCTGCAGCAGCGGCGCTCGACTCACGCCGGGGCCGTCGTGCGCACCGGAGCGAGACTCATGTTCGATTGCTCGTCGAAGAGGTCAGCAAGCTGCTCGATCATCGCATCGCCCAACTGTTCGGCGTCGGTAATCGTGACGGCCCGGCGATAATGGTGGGTCACATCATGGCCGATGCCGATCGCCACCAGTTCGATCGGCGAATGGTTCTCGATCTTGTCGATCGCAAACTTGAGGTGTTGCTCAAGATAATTGCTCGGGTTGACGAGGAGCGTCGAGTTGTCGACAGGCAGGCCGTCTGAAATCACCATGAGAATGCGCCGGTCTTCCGGTCGATTGACGATCCGGTTGTGGGCCCAGAGCAGCGCTTCACCGTCGATGTTCTCCTTCAGCAATTCCTCACGCATCATGAGTCCGAGGTTGCCGCGGGCCCGACGCCACGGGACATCAGCTGCCTTGTAGATGATGTGCCGCAGATCGTTGAGCCGGCCAGGATGCGTTGGCTTGCCCTGCTGCAGCCACATCTCGCGCGACTGACCACCCCGCCACGCGCGGGTCGTGAAGCCGAGAATCTCGACGCGAACCGCACAGCGTTCGAGGGTACGCCCGAGAATGTCGGCGCACATCGCGGCGATCGTGATGGAGCGGCCGCGCATCGACCCGCTGCTGTCGATCAGGAGCGACACGACGGTGTCGCGAAACTTCATGTCCTTTTCCTGCTTGAATGCCAGCGGCTGGAACGGATCCATGATGATGCTCGTCAGACGCGTGGTATCGAGCTGGCCCTCTTCGAGATCAAACTCCCACGTGCGGTTCTGCTGCGCCATCAGTTTGCGTTGCAGGCGATTCGCCAGCTTGGAAATCACGACATGGGAGTTCTGCAGGTGCTTGTCGAGCACGCCTCGCAGCCGTTCGAGTTCAACCGGCTCGCACAGCTCATTGGCAAAGACGACTTCGTCGAATGCGGTGGTGAATGCCTTGTACTCGAATTCCTTCGGTCGATCCCAGTTCCGGTTGGGGTCCATCTCGGGCGGCGCACCGGCCTCGTCCTCATCGCCCTCGCCCTCGGCCATCTCACTGGCATCGACGTCGACCGGGACTTCACCTTCGATGGCATCCGACATGTCTGCCTCGCCGCTGGCCTCCATGTCTGACATCTCGTCGCCGGCTTCGGACTCCATCTCCTCAGACTGGTCCTCGAGGTCTTCGGCATCACCTTCACCGCCTTCCTCACCCCACTCGTCACCGAGACCGAGGCTCGAGATCATCTGCCGGGCGAGTTCCGAGAAGGCTTGCTGATCAAACAGGCAGTCTTCCAGTTGATCAAACTGCTCGCCCAGCTGCTCATCAATGTAGTCGCGCCACTGGTCGACGACCGGCCGCGCAGAAGGGGGCAGGGGCAGCCCGGTCAGACGCTCGCGAATCATCATCCCAACGGCTTCACCCAGGGGCGCCTGATTCTGGTTTTCGATGGCGTCGTAGCCGCGGCTCTGGCAATACTCCTCGAGCTGCGCGTTCAGGTTCTGGCCGACGCCCTTCATCAGATAGCTGCCGATGGATGCCAACCTCGCGTCCTCGACGCGATCGAAGACTTCCTGGGCAACACCGACTTCCGGTCGCCTGCCCTGGTGGAACGCGTCATCATGGAATCGTTGTTTGAGGGCGAACTTGTCTGCCGTCCCCCGCAGGGCAGCCAGTTCGGCTTCGCTCAGCCCGGATTCGGGCAGCGGGATGCGCGCGCGGTTGCCCTGCATGTAGGGCTTTCCACGGCCGAAGGTCACGGTGAGTTCCTCGTTGCCAGAGATCGCTCTCATGGTCGAGGTCACCGCCTGCTTGAAGGCTTCGGTTGGATCGTCGATCTGCGTCACATCAAACTCCGCATCCGGGAGTCGCTCGGACCCTCGGATTCGAGATCAGGCCAGCACCATTCGCGATGCCGATTCGGGCAGTTCCTCACCCATGCAGCGCTGATAGTACTCGGCAACGATCGAACGCTCGGTTTCATCGCATTTGTTCAGGAACGTCAACCTGAAAGCGAGGCCGAGATCGTTGAAGATTGCGGCGTTCTCGGCCCACATGATCACGGTTCGCGGCGACATCACGATGGAAATATCCCCATTGATGAAGCCCTGACGCGTGAGATCCGCAACCGACACCATATTCGAGACTGTTCGCCGGTCCACTTCCGGAATCTTGGCCATGACGATCTCTTCTTCCTTCTCGTGAGGCAGGTAGTTGAGCGTCGTGACGATGTTCCAGCGGTCCATCTGGCCCTGGTTGATCTGCTGGGTACCGTGATACAGGCCGGTCGGGTCACCGAGACCGATCGTGTTGGTCGTGGCGAACATCCTGAAGTATGGGTGCGGGCTGATGACGGTGCTCTGGTCGAGCAGCGTCAGCTTGCCCTCTTTCTCGAGCACCCGCTGAATGACGAACATGACGTCCGGACGGCCCGCATCGTACTCGTCGAAGACGATCGCGCACGCGCGCTGAAGTGCCCAGGGCAGCAGCCCCTCCTTGAACTCGGTGATCTGCTTGCCGTCCTGGAGCACAATCGCATCCTTGCCGACGAGATCCATCCGGCTCACATGACTGTCGAGGTTGACCCGGATGCACGGCCAGTTCAGTCGCGATGCAATCTGCTCGATGTGCGTCGACTTGCCGGTCCCGTGATAGCCCTGAACCATCACCCGCCGGTTGTGTGCAAAACCGGCCAGAATCGCGAGCGTGGTTTCGCGATTGAACAGATAGCTGTCGTCGCGCGGCGGCACGTGGTCTGAGCCCTTCGAGAATGCGGGCACGCGCAGGTCCACGTCGATACCGAAAGTATCGCGGACGTCGACTTCAATATCAGGGATGCCGCTCCCTTCGAGCGCGCTGCCTTGCTCTGCCATGACGTTTACTGCCTTCTCTTCAAGGGGTGTGAAAACGGAGCAGGGAGAATAGCGATAATGGCCCGAAAATTCCATCGAGCGTCGACCGGTGCGAGCCGCCGCCGCTATAATCACCGCATGCCAAAAATCTACCTGATTCGACACGGTCGCGCCGCGGCCTCCTTCACCGACGATCTCGACCCTGGTCTCGATGAACTCGGCCAGCGCCAGGCGATCGAAGCCACTGCCGCCCTGCTGCCGCTCACACCACTCGCGATCAGGTCGAGCCCGCTGAAGCGCGCCCGGGAAACAGCTGCACCCCTCGCCGAGAGGCTCGGACAGGAGGTCGCCATCGAGGCACGCGTCTCCGAGATTCCGTCACCGGGGCTTTCGCTGGATCAGCGTGGTGCGTGGCTTCGCGAGATCATGCAGGGCCGCTGGCACGACCAGGACCCCGCGCTCGTCGACTGGTATAAGGCGCTCGTCGACTGCCTGAAATCCGTGACTGAGGACACCGCAATCTTCTCGCACTTCGTTGCCATCAACGCTGCTGTCGGTGCTGCCGAGGGCAATGATGCAGTCACCCTCTTCAGGCCGGACAACGGCTCGATCACGGTGCTGGAAACCGACGGATCGACCCTGAAGCTGCTCGAACGTGGCGCCGAGGCCGAGACCCGCGTCAACTGACCGATACGACGGGCTGGCCGGCCAGTTCGAGCAGGATGTCGGTCAGTTCACGCCAGGGGTCGCCACGGCCAATTCCCTTGACCATCTGGTCCACGCCGGCGATGCGGCGTTCCGCTTCAAGCAGTTCCGCCATTGATCTGGCCTGCAGGCATTTGCTGACGATGCCCTTTCGTTTCGCCCAGACCCTCGCCGACTGCATTGCGGCGTCGATGGACTTGCCGGCCGAGACCTGTCCCGCCATCGCGGCGAGTGACCGAAGCTCTCGCGCCGCCATCGTCACGATGAAGAGGCTGTCGGTGCCCTCCATCTGGAGTCCGCGCACGATCTTCAGCGTCCGGCGAGGGTTCTGGCCCACCGCGGCATCAATCAGCCCGTAGACATCGTAGCGCGACGAGTCCGCGACACCGTCGATCACATGCTGGATCGTCACCCTGCCATCGCTGGCGACGAGGCGGAGACGCTCGATTTCCTGGATCGCGGCGAGAAGGTTTCCCTCGATGCGTTCCACCAGCAACTCAACCGCTTCCCGGTCTGCCTTCAGGCCCGCCCGGCGGAGTCGCTCGCTCACCCAGCCCGGCATCTGCTTCAGTTCAACCGGCCACACCTGGACGAAGACGCCAACGGCGTCCAGCGCCTTGAACCACTTCGTTCGCTGAGCTGCTTGATCGAGTCGCGGGAGTACGAACAGCATGACGGTGTCGTCGGGCAGCGCATCAGTATAGGTTTTGAGCGCAGCGGCGCCCTTGTCGCCCGGCTTGCCACCCGGACATCGAATCTCGAGTATCTTTCGCTCGGCGAACAGGCTCATGGAGTTGGCGCTGAACAGCACCTCCTCCCAGTCGAAGTTACCCTCGGCATGAAACAGGTCGCGCTCACCAAAGCCCTCGCGCCGCAGGTGCGCACGGATCTGGTCACAGGTCTCCGCCACCAGTAGCGGCTCGTCGCCGCTGACGATATAGATTGGCTTGATGCCCCGGGCCAGTTCACCCTCAAGCTTGTCTGCGTAGACTTTCACTCGGCGCCTTCCCGCAACGCTGCATCGACGCGACCGATGATCCGGCCAGCGAGCTCACGGCGCATCTCGGTGGCGAGCAGGTCTTCTTCCTCCCGGTTGCCGACGAGACTTTCCCGGTCGAAAGCGTAGATGCGGCGTGAGGCAACCGTGGCCCCGGGAATCAGCACTTCGTTCGACCGGGTCACCAGCGCAAACGTCACGCCCAACTCGAACTCATACTGCGCCGCGGTACCCGACCCACTGGACGTCACCGGCCGGCGCCGCGTGGTCTCGCTGATCAGGGTCAGCGTCACACCGGCCTCAGCGGCGCCCGCTGCCAGACTCCCGACAGCATTCAATTGATCCTCAACCTGCCGGGCGATGCCGTCGAGTCTTGGCACGGCATCGACATGGACACCCCCCGGCACAGCGATCGACTGGGTCTGGGTGCCGCGCAGATGAAAGCCGCAGCCTGCCGTCACCATCAGGATGGCGAGGACGGCAACGCGAAGGGAAAGCCTAGCCAACGACAAAATTGAGGAGCTTGTCCGGTACGTGAATCAGCTTCCGCACCGTCTTGCCCTCAATGAACCGCTCGACGTTCTCGGTGTCGCGAGCCAGTTTCTCGAGAGTCTCCTTCTCTGCACCGGGCGGGACTTCCAGACGGCCCCGCACCTTGCCGTTGACCTGTACGACGATCTCCACGCTCGTCTTCTCGAGCGCAGATTCGTCGACCGCGGGCCACAGTGCATCCTCGAGCGGCTCGCCCTTCATCTGCTGCCAGAGCGTGTGGCTCAGATGCGGCGTCATGGGCGAAAGCACGAGGATCGCCGTCTCCAGCGCTTCACCGACCACCGCGCGATCCATGGGCGAGGAGACCTCGAACTTGCCTACTTCGTTCATCAGCGACATCACTGCAGACACCACCGTGTTGAATGCCAGACGACGGCCGTAGTCGTCATCGGCCTTCCGGAGCGTTTCGTGCGTAACCCGGCGCAGGTCGCGCTGGGCATCGGTCAGTGAATCGCGATCGAGCGGCGGCACATCGCCTCCCGCCAGATGTTCATCGACGGTCGCCCAGAGTCGGCGCAGCCAGCGATTGGCGGATTCGACTCCATGCTCGGACCATTCGAACGACTGCTCGGGCGGCGCTGCAAACATCATCGCCATCCGCACGGCATCGGCGCCATGCTGATCGAGCAGAAACTGCGGATCGCCGGCATCGCCCGCCGACTTCGACATCTTCACACCGTCCTTCAGCACCATGCCCAGCGCCAGCAGGTTCGTGAACGGCTCATCAGACTCGACGAGATCCATGTCCCGCATGACCTTGTGGAAGAATCGCGCATACAACAGGTGAAGGATCGCATGCTCCTCGCCCCCGACGTAGTGATCCACCGAGCCCCAGTAACGGGCCCGATCGTCGAGCATGCCGCCCTCGAAACCGGCAGAGGCGAATCGCGCGTAGTACCAGGACGACTCGAAGAACGTGTCGAACGTATCCGTCTCCCGCTCGGCGTCACCACCACAGGATGGGCAGGTCGTGCTGATCCAGTCTTTCATCTTCTTGAGTGGCGAGCCGGCTCCGTCGAACTCGACGTCCGTCGGCAGCGTGACCGGCAGTTCCGATTCCGGCACGGCCACAGCGCCGCACTGGCTGCAGTTCACGATCGGGATCGGGCAACCCCAGTAGCGCTGGCGGGAAACACCCCAGTCCCGAAGCCGGTAGTTGATCTGTCGTTCGCCAAGCCCTTTCGCAGCGAGCGCGTCGGCGATGGCATTGAAACCCGCTTCGAAATCGAGACCATCGAAGTCGCCTGAGTTCACGAGCACGCCGTTCTTGCTGACGTAGGCCTCAGCGTCGAGATCACAAGCCTCACCGCTGTCACCGGGTCCAACGACCTGCTTGATCGGCAGGCCATACTTCTTCGCAAACTCGTAGTCGCGCTGATCGTGGGCCGGCACTGACATGACGGCGCCGGAGCCATATTCCATCAGGACGAAATTCGCGACCCAGATCGGCACCTGCTCACCGGTGAGCGGATGGGTCGCGGTCTGGCCCGTGTCCATGCCGAGCTTCTCGAGCTTCGCCATGTCTGCCTCGGCCATCTTGACCTTGTTGCACGCTTCCAGAAATGCGGCCAGCTCAGGGTTGTCCCCGGCGGCTGCCTTTGCGACCGGATGCTGGGCCGCGACAGCAAGATAGGTTGCACCCATCAGCGTGTCCGGGCGCGTGGTGTAGACGGTGATGCCCTCGGCGCCCTCGCGCGGGAAGGTCATCTCCACGCCCTCGGAGCGGCCGATCCAGTTGCGCTGCATCAGCTTGATCTTCTCGGGCCAGCCATCGAGCTTGTCCAGATATTCGAGCAACTCGTCAGCGTAGTCCGTGATCTTGACGAACCACTGCTCGAGTTCGCGCCGCTCGACGGGCGCGCCCGATCGCCAGCCACAGCCGTCGATGACCTGCTCGTTCGCGAGAACGGTCTGGTCGACAGGATCCCAGTTCACCCAGGCGGACTTCTTGTACACGAGCCCCTTCTCGAACATTTTCGTGAAGAACCACTGCTCCCAACGATAGTACTCGGGCTCGCAGGTCGCGAGTTCGCGGCTCCAGTCGAACGAGAAGCCCATACGCTTCATCTGGCCACGCATGTACTCGATGTTCGAATGCGTCCACTCCGCTGGCGGCACGTTGCGTTTGATGGCCGCGTTTTCGGCGGGCAGGCCGAATGCGTCCCAGCCGATGGGATGCAGCACGTTCTTGCCCTTCAGCCGCTGAAAACGGGCGATCACGTCTCCCAGCGTAAAGTTCCGGACGTGGCCCATGTGCAACTGGCCACTCGGATAGGGGAACATTGCGAGACAATAGAACTTCGGTCGGCTCGAATTCTCCGAGACCTCGAACGTGCCGTTTTGCTGCCAGTACTGCTGCACGTCAGACTCGACGGACAGCAAATTGTGGTCGTTTGACTGCTCTGCCATCAAATTACCGGGATCATCGATTGGGAAGCCGCGATTCTACCCGATCGAGGTTCGGGATACATGAATCCGGTGGGCGCCGAGGGCCAGCAGCGCAAGGGCCGCGGCGACGACGAGCGGTAACGAGCCCACCCGCGCGAAGGGTGTGTGGCCCGACATGCGGGAGACCTCACCGCGGAGCACGCCGGGTTCGAACTGAGGGATGCGCGCCGTGATCTCACCCCGCGGGTCGACGATTGCCGTGATGCCGTTGTTCGTCGCGCGCACCAGATAGCGCCCATTCTCAAGCGCCCGTGCGCGCGCCATCTGCAGATGCTGCCAGGGACCTATGGAATCACCAAACCAGGTGTCGTTGCTGATTGTCACAAGCAGGTCAGGTTCGAGGGCGGGCGAGCGCACGAGTTCCGGGTACACCACCTCATAACAGATGGACACGCCGACTCGCAGGCCGAGCGCGCGGAGCTGCTCCTGATGCCAGTCGCCGGGGCGATTCCGGGACATCGGCAGATCAAAGAAGTCGATGAGCCCACGCAACACACCCTCGAGCGGCACGTATTCACCGAACGGAACGAGACGGCGCTTGATGTACTGCCCTTCGCCCGCGCCAATGGCAATGGCCGTATTCCAGAACTCACCGCCCGGCCCGCGATCTGGCAGTCCGAGAATGAGCGCAGCCTCCTCCTTCCCGGCCCGTCGTTCGAGCACGTCGAGCAGGGGTTCCGCATCCGCTCGCAGCAGGGTGATCGACGCCTCGGGCCAGATGATGAGGTCGCTGTCCCAGACCTCGTTGGTCAGGCCCAGATAGATGTCGATGATCGGCCCGATCATGTCCCGTCGCCATTTTACGGCCTGATCAATGTTGCCCTGCACCGCCGCGACGCTCAGCGGCCCCTCGCGGGGGCTGACGAAGTGGACGGTCGTCAGCGCGAAACCCAGCGACCAGATCAGCAGAACCCCGCCCGCCACGACAGCGAAGCGGCGCCAATGCCGGAGCAGCCAGACGATCAGTGAGGCCTGCAATACCACCAGCAGGCCCGTGCCGAGCACGCCAATAACCGGCACGTACCCTGACATCGGCGTGTCGAGCCAGCCGTAGCCGACAAGCAGCCACGGGAAGCCCGTCAGTACCCAGGTGAACGCCCACTCCCGCAGCAGCCATGCGAGCGGAAAGCCGAGCAGCATCCCGAACGCGAGCGGCCGGACGAAGCGCATGAACAGGTAGCCATGCAACAGCGAGAGCAAAGAGAAGCCGGCTACGAACAGCGCCACAAGAAAGCCGGCCAGCAGGGGCGAAGCGTTGCCGTAGTCGTGAATGCTGTTGTAGATCCACGAGACCCCGACGCCATACATACCCAGCGCGAACAGATAGAAGCGGAGGCTGCCGCGCCTGATGCTGACCGGATGCGGTGAGACAACGAGCGCCAGCAGTCCGATGGTGATGAGCGACAGCGGCCACAGGCCGAACGGTGAGAATGACAGCGGAAAGAGGCAGCCGGCGAGTAGCGCGAGCCCGTCTGAAACGAGCGGACGCCCGACGATGAACCGCTCGATGGGCGACGTCACGTGGCGCGCTAGCTGCTCTCGGGTGTCGTTAGCTGAAGCAGACGAATCCGGCGATTGTCGGAGTTCAGCACCTTGAAGCGATAACCATCGATATTGATTCGCTCATCCCGCTTGGGCAGGTGACCGAAGTACTGCGTGACGAACCCGCCAATCGTGTCGAACTCGTCCTCGCTGAATCCGGCATTGAACACCGCGTTGAATTCGTCGACCGGTGTCAGCGCCTTGATGATGTAATTGTTGTCGTCGTGCTTCTTGATGTAGTCGTCTTCATTGAAGTCGAATTCGTCTTCGATCTCACCGACGATCTGTTCGAGGACGTCCTCGATGGTCACGATGCCCGAAACGCCACCGTACTCGTCGTAGACCACCGCCAGGTGATTGCGCGTACTGCGAAATTCCTGCAGCAGGACATTGAGTCGCTTGCTCTCGGGAATTGCCGTACAGGGTCGAAGCAGGTCTTTCATGCTGAACCGGCTGGACTTCTGGTCCTTGAGCGCAAGCGGCAGCAGATCCTTGGCCAGCAGGATGCCCATGACGTCATCCGGCTTGTCGCCGATCACCGGGAACCGGGAGTGGCCCGACTCGATGATCGAAGGAAGGAATTCATCCGGGTCGGCATCGACCTTCACCATCACGACCTGCGAGCGCGGGATCATGATCTCGCGCACCTGCATGTCTGATACAGTCAGCGCGCCCTCGATGATGCTGAGCGCCTCTGCGTCGAGCAGGTTGCGCTGCTCGGCACTCCGGAGCAGTTCGATGAGTTCCGATCGCGATGACGGTTCTCCGGTCAGCGCCTGCGAAAGACGCTCAAGCCACGATCTTGATGACTCGCTGCCAGACCCTTCCTCACTCATTTCAGCTCCCCCTCCGCGGCCACTTCGTAGGGATCGGCAAACCCCAGCATTGCTAACAACTCGGTTTCGAGGCGCTCCATCTCAACCGCCTCATTCTCTTCTTCGTGATCGTGACCCGCCAGATGCAGCAGCCCATGAACCACCATGTGCGCGCAATGCGACGAGAGCGGCTTCTTCTGCTCGTCAGCCTCGCGAGCGACGACATCGGTACAGATGGCGATATCGCCCAGCAGGCGTACGCCCGACTCGTCAGCTTCGTCTGCCGGGAAGGAGAGTACGTTCGTCGCACCCGACTTGCCCCGGTAGCTTGCATTGAGCCCGCTCATTTCATCCTCGCCCATCATCCGGACCGACACGGCGACCGGACCGTCCATGATGCGGTCGAGCGTCGTCTCGATCCAGTGAAACATGGTCGAATCCTCAGGAAATTCGGCGGCTTTGGCAAGCCCCCACTGGACGTCGATATCATGTTTCAAAACGTTGTGACCGAATGCGCCGGAACGGCAGAGACAGGATCAGGTTTCACCTTCACTATGCGATTCGTATGCCTCGACAATCCGCTGCACGAGGGGATGCCGGACGACATCGCGGGAGCTGAAGTGGGTGAAGGAGATGCCCTTCACGTCTTCCAGCACCTCGAGTACGTGTTTGAGGCCCGACCTGGTCCTGGGCGGCAGATCGACCTGGGTGATATCGCCGGTCACGACAACGGTCGAACCAAAGCCGATTCGCGTGAGGAACATCTTCATCTGTTCGATCGTCGTGTTCTGACTCTCATCGAGAATGATGAAAGAGTCATTCAGCGTCCTGCCACGCATATAGGCCAGCGGCGCGACCTCGATGATGTTCTTCTCGAGCAGCTTCTCGACCCGCTCAAAGCCGATCATCTCGTAGAGTGCGTCGTACAGCGGCCGCAGATAGGGGTCGATCTTCTGGCTCAGGTCACCCGGCAGGAAGCCGAGCTTCTCGCCCGCCTCGACCGCGGGGCGAACCAGCAGGATACGCCTGATGCGTTCCTGCTCCAGCGCCTCAACCGCACAGGCGACGGCGAGGTAGGTCTTGCCGGTACCGGCGGGGCCGATGCCGAAGTTGATGTCGTTGCCGCGAATCGACCGGACGTACCCGACCTGATTACCGCCGCGGGGCTTGATGCTCTTCTTGCGCGTGACGATCAGGTCATCGCTGCTGTCGGCACCCTCGAGCAGGGACTCCACACCCGATTCCTGCAGGAAGAGATGCACGACATCCGATGTCAGGTGCGTGCCGGCACTGACTTCCCGATAGAGATGATTCAGCAACTCTCCCGCTGCATGTACGACAGCGTCTTCACCAATGAGCTGGAAGTCGTTACCACGATTCTTGATCGTGATACCGAGGCGCTTTTCGATTTGTTTCAGATGGGCGTCGAAAGGACCGCAGAGATTGGCGAGTTGGATGGAATCGTTCGGTTCCAGAATGATCTGGTGGGGTTGAATGTTGGCGTTCAATCTCTTGTTTGAATGTGGACTCGTGATTACTTTAAACCCTGAATTCGGGCAAAAAAAGCCTCGATTTGCGCAATTTCCCCAATCTTTACAAAGCCCTTCACAATGCGGTCGCCAGCGCCTCAGGCAGAACGCCGCGCAGCGAGTTCGGCAGGGCTTCAGTGATCTCGACGTCAACGAAACCGCCGATCAGGTCATAGTCGCCGCGGAAGTTCACAACGCGATTGTTCTCGGTACGGGCCTGCAACTGGCCGGGATCCTTTTTCGAGGGCCCGGTTACCAGCACCCGCTGGGTCGTGCCGACCATGCGCCTGCTGATCTCCATCGCCTGCTGGTTGATGCGCTGCTGCAGGATCTGCAGCCGCTCCTTCTTTTGCGCCTCAGGCGTCTCGTCGGGAATGTCAGCCGCCGGTGTTCCTGGCCGCGCGCTGTAAACAAAACTGAACGAATGGTCGAAACCGATCTCCTCGATCAGGTTCATCGTCGCCTTGAGGTCGTCGTCAGTTTCGCCCGGAAAGCCGACGATGAAGTCTGATGACATGCTGATATCGGGACGGATCGCGCGGAGCCGCCGGATCTTCGACTTGTATTCGAGCACTGTGTGCCCTCGCTTCATGAGCGCGAGAATCCGGTCGGAGCCGCTTTGAACGGGCAGATGCAGGTGACTGACGAGTTCGGGCACTTCGGCGTAGACGTCGATCAGGCTGTCAGAGAACTCAACCGGGTGCGATGTCGTAAAGCGGATGCGATCGATACCCTCAATATCGGCAACGATCGTGATGAGGTAGGCGAGGTCCGCCACTGATCCATCGCCAAGGTCTCCGCGGTACGCGTTGACGTTCTGGCCGAGCAGATTGACCTCGCGAACGCCCCGCGCGGCCAGCTGCATGATTTCACGCAGGACATCGGCGACAGGGCGACTGACCTCGTCACCCCGGGTATAGGGTACGACGCAGAACGAGCAGAACTTGCTGCAGCCTTCCATGATCGACACGAACGCGGAGGGCCCGTCCACCGACGGCTCGGGCAGCCGGTCGAACTTCTCGATCTCGGGAAACGAAATATCGACAACAGCGCGCTCGTCGTCGCGGGACCTGTCAATCAGTTCAGGCAACCGATGCAGCGTCTGCGGGCCGAAAATCAGATCGACATAAGGCGCCCGATCGCTGATGGCCTCGCCCTCCTGGCTCGCGACACAGCCACCGACGCCAATCTTCAACGCCGGGTTCCTGGCCTTGAGTTGCTTCCAGCGACCAAGCTGGTGAAACACCTTCTCCTGCGCCTTCTCGCGAATGGAACAGGTGTTCAGCAGGAGCAGATCAGCCTCCTCCTCACGATCAGTCGGTTCGTACCCGTGAGAGGATTTAAGCAAATCGAGCATGCGGGATGAATCGTACTCATTCATCTGGCAGCCGTGTGTTTTGATGAAGACCTTGGCCACGTGAAACGCCCGTCAATGTCGTCTGAAAGGCCGCGCATTATAGTCGTCTCACCGACGTTCCGATAGCAGGGCAATGCCTTGAAAAGGGTTGCTCGTCCACCCATATCGAGACATTGACTTGAACCGGGCGAAGCCCAAAACTTGAACGTTCGTTGTTTGGGGACCGAGATGCCAGCGGAACCGATCTACAAGGTAATTTTCTTCAATCAGGGCCAGATCTACGAGGTGTATGCGCGCCAGATCTACCAGAGCGACCTCTATGGATTCATCGAGATCGAGGAAATGGTCTTCGGCAACCGGGCGAAGGTGGTTGTCGACCCGAGCGAAGAGAAACTGCGCTCGGAGTTCGAGGGCGTCAACCGCAGCTACATCCCCATGCATTCGATCGTGCGCATCGACGAGGTTGCCCGCGAAGGGACCGCGAAGATCAGCGATGCCAAGGGCGACAACATCGCCCCCTTCCCGATGCCCGCGTTTCATCCGCCCGGCAGCGACTGACACACTGATCCACACCGCCCCTTAACACACCTTTACTCAACAAGGGCCCCATCGCTACTATCGGGCCATGGAAGAAGCCAGATTTCGAGTGATCTTTGACGGCGCCCTCACGGGCGAGTTCGAACAGGAAGACGCGCAGAAACGCTTCGCCAAATTGTTCCGTATCACACCGCAGAAGGCGGCCGCCTTTTTTGGCGGCAAACCGCGCGTCCTGAAGAGCGATCTCGACGAGGAAACGGCGATGAGCTACATGTTCAAGCTCGCCGAAGCGGGTTGCGAATGCGCCATTGAGGAAATCGTCGAAGGACCGCCGGAGGGCATCGAAGAGCGTCGTTCCAGTGGCGAGCGACGTGTTCGCTTCCGGCGGCCACCGCGGCCCGGCGCCATTCAGCCGGACAGACGGGTCAAGATCCGGCGCGTGGTCGACCGGCGCCTGTTACTGAAGCTCCACAAGCGCGGCGATCAGCTTCCACTGGCACTCCAGCCGTACCCGATCTCGGCCGCCGAGGCCGACTAGGGGAATACTCAATCCGCGGCGCCCAGCAGGCCGCGGAGCCGCTCGCGAACCGTCCGCCCCTGCAGCGCCAGATCCGGCGCCAGTTCCATCAGCGGCATCAGTACAAACATTCGCTCATGGGCCCTCGGATGAGGAAGCGTCAGCGCCTTCGAGGCCAGTTCGGTGCCGCCGAAATCGATGATGTCGAGATCAATCGTCCGTGACACATTGCGTTCGTGATCCCGGGGGCGGCCCATGTCGACCTCGATGGCCTGGAGGGCAGACAGCAGATCGACGGCGGTGAGGCGGGTATGAAAACTCACCGCCGCATTGGCGAATTCCTCGGCGTCGTCTTCCATGTCCTGCGGATCCGTCATGTAGATGGCCGAGCGTTCCACCACGTCTTCGGCGAGCGTCTCCAGGCGGTCTATCGCCTCGCGAACGTAGCCCGCACGATCGCCCACGTTCGACCCCAGCGCTACCAGAACCCGCGTCACCATTGGTTTTCAGCCATTTGCATCAATAGATATCCCTCGCTCGATCGTGGTAGCGTATCCCGCATTCTTCAATCGTCCCAGAGGGAACCATGAAAGCCGCAGTCCTCCACGAACAGAACAAGCGTATGGAAATCGAAGACGTCGAGATTTCCAAGCCCGGGCCCCATGAAGTGCTGGTCCGACCCGTCGCCGTCGGCGTCTGCCACAGTGACCTTCACTTCCTCGACGGCTCGTACCCCTACATGCTGCCGACCATTCTCGGCCACGAGAGCGCGGGCATCGTCGAAGCGGTCGGCTCCGAAGTCAGGACCGTCAAGAAGGGCGATCACGTCATCACCTGTCTTTCGGCGTTTTGCGGACACTGCGACAAGTGCCTCACCGGCCATCTCTCCCTGTGCAGCAGCCCCGAGGTTTCCCGCGAGGAGAGCGAGGCGCCGCGCATCACCCAGAATGGCAATCCGGTACACCAGTTTCTCAACCTGTCGTCGTTCGCGGAGCTGATGCTCATCCACGAGCATGCCTGCACCAGCATCAGCCGCGACATGCCCTTCGACCGCGCCGCGCTGATCGGCTGCTCGACGACAACCGGTGTTGGCGCTGTCTTCCATACGGCGAAGGTCGAGCCCGGATCAAAAGTTGCCGTCGTCGGCTGCGGCGGCGTCGGTCTGGCCGCGATCAACGGCGCCGCGATTGCCGGCGCCGGCCAGATCATCGCGGTCGACATGCAGGATTCCAAGCTCGAACTGGCCAAGGCTGTCGGTGCCACCCACACGGTCAATGCCGGCAAGGGCGATCCCGTGGGTGAAGTGCTCGAACTGACCAAGGGCGGATGTGACTACACCTTCGAGGCGATCGGGCTCAAGGTCACCGCGGAACAGTGTTTCAAGATGCTGGGGCGCGGCGGTGTCGCGACCGTCATCGGGATGATCCCTGTCGGCACGATGATCGAACTCCACGGCGCCGAATTGCTCGGCGAGAAAAAGATCCAGGGCTCAAACATGGGATCGAACCGGTTCCCGATCGACATGCCCCGCTTCGTCGACTTCTACATGAACGGCAAGCTGCATCTCGACCAGATGATCTCCAAGCACATCAAGCTGAGTGACGTGAACGAGGCGCTCGATGCCCTCAAGACGGGGCAGGAAGCTCGCCACGTCATCATGTTCGACCAGTGAGCACCTCGCCGGAAGACGTCGGGCTGTCAGGGACACGACTCTACAAGATCGATCACCTGACCCAGCGCTACATTGACGAAGGCAAGCTGCCAGGGACCATCACCCTGGTGGCTCGCCGCGGCGAGATCGTTCATCAGTCCTGTCAGGGCAAGATGGATATCGAGGCCGACAGGGACATGGATGACGATACGATCTTTCGTATCTACTCCATGACCAAGCCGGTCACCAGCGTCGCGCTCATGATGCTCTACGAAGACGGCCAGTTTCAGCTCGACTGTCCCGTGTCACGCTACATTCCGGGCTTTCGGGACCTGAAGGTCCACTCTGACAACGGGCTCATCGCGACCGAACGCGAGATGACGATCCGGGATCTGCTGACGCACACCTCGGGCCTGACCTACGGCTTCATGCACGCGAGTCCGGTCGACGCGATGTACCGCGATCAGCAGGTCGAACAGTCCGCGAATCTCGAGGAGATGGTCGAGAAACTCTGCGACATCCCCCTGCTGTTTTCGCCGGGCTCCCGCTGGAGCTACAGCGTGGCGACGGACGTCTGCGGCTACCTTGTCCAGAAGATCTCGGATACGCCCTTTGACGACTTTCTGCGCGAGCAGATCTTTGAGCCGCTCGAGATGGAAGACACCGGGTTCCACGTCGCCGAGGACAAGGTGCACCGGCTCGCGGCGAACTACGAGCGCATCGACGGCGACGGCATGCGTCTCGTCGACTCACCCGAGAACAGTGTCTTCGCACAACCACGCGGCATGTTCTCGGGCGGCGGCGGCCTGGTCTCGACTGCCGCCGACTACTTCCGCTTTGCCGAAATGCTTCGCGGCGGGGGCCTGTATGACGGCGTTCGACTGCTGGGCCGCAAAACCGTCGAACTGATGACGATGAATCACCTGCCTACGGGCGGCGATCTCACAAGCATGGGTCAGGCCGTCTTCAGCGAGACGCCGTATGACGGCATCGGCTTCGGCCTCGGATTCTCGGTGATGCTGGACCCCTCGAAGGCGCAGATTCTCGGCACGCCCGGTGAATTCGCCTGGGGCGGCGCAGCCAGCACGTACTTCTTCGTCGACCCCGTCGAAGAACTGACCGTCATGTTGCTGACGCAGCTGATGCCCTCGTCCTCCTACCCGATTCGTCGTGAGCTCCGCGTGCTGGCGTACCAGAGCCTGATCTCGGAATCCGATTGAACGGATAGAACCTTTTCCCGCAAAGGCCCCACACAGCTGGCATAGGCACCTTTTGGGGGATGCCTCGCGTGGAGCCGGAGCGGGTGGCGTTGGGGGACGCCGGCTCCGGTTCCACCACCTCTCGCAGCTTGTCTGGCATAGCCGAACCTGACAGTATCGCGCGCATGCGCAGTCGACTCAGCCGTGAAGAAGCCCTCTCGTTCCTGCTGACCCACATTGTGGTCGAACGCCAGCACGCGTTCGAAATGGATCAGGCGACGCTCTTCGAGATCATGACGATGGCCGCAACTGCAGAATCCCGTGTCAATCAGGAAGAAGGTGCGATCCCGCACGAGGTCATCGAGACCATCGCTGCCGAGTTCATCCAGCGATGAGTGAGCCAATCCTCCATCCCGACGCACTGATCTTCGACATGGACGGTACGCTGCTCGACACCGAACCGCTGTACTCCGTTGCCGCGCAGCGGGTACTGGACGAGTTCGACGCGATCTACACGCCGGAACTCAAGCGGCGCACCATGGGCGGCGACAGCCGCGTCAGCGCGCAGATCGTTATCGACGAGTTCGACCTGCCCATGTCGCCGGAAGAATACCTCGAGCGCCGCGAGGTACACCTCACAGAACTGTTTGCAGGGTGTCCGGAGATCCCGGGTGCCGGCAACTTCCTCGAACGCGCCGGCGCTGCCGGACTGCGCATGGGCCTCGCCACAAGTTCACATCGACACCTTCGCGACCTCAAGCTCGCCGGCCGCGGTTGGGACGCCCACTTTGCCGCGACCGTCTGCGGCGATCACCCGGAACTCCAGCGCGGCAAGCCCGCGCCGGACATCTTCCTGTTGTGCGCGCGCGAAATGAACGTGGCACCGGATCGCTGCATCGCCTTTGAGGATTCGCGCAACGGCGTTGCGGCTGCAGTCGCCGCTGGCATGCAAACCGTCGCCATCACCAGCGAGTTCGCAAACGCCGACGACCTCTCAGAGGCGCACATCATCATCGACAGCTACGCCGACGCCCTCCCCTGGATCGACCGCTGGTCCTGAACCGTTGTCAGCGCCTTGGCCACGCGCTTGAGCGGGGCTGTTCCCGCCGGGGACCCTTTCGCGGCTTCGCCGCTGCAGTCGCTTAAGTCCCCTCTGGGAACAACCCCGCTCCACCGCTCAAGCATTCGCTGCGAAAGCAACAAACTCCCTTGCGGCGCCAGCCGCGAAAGGGCCCCCGGAGGACCGTGCCGGCTCGCGGACGCCACGCTCGAAGCTGACGCTACGACAACAGGTCCTTCGGCACGCGCTGACGCGCGAGCCTCAAGACGAGGGACAGCGTGTGAGCAAAGCACACGTCCGTGAGCCGGTACAGGCCGGAGGGGACTTAAGCGACTGCAGCGGCGCCAGCCGCGAAAGGGTCCCCGGAGGACTGTGCCGGCTCACGGACGCCACGTTCAAAGCTCAAGCGCCGACGACAACAGGTCTTTCGGCGCGCGCTACGCGCGAGCCTCAAGACGAGGGAGAGCGTGTGAGCAAAGCACACGTCCGTGAGCCGGTGCAGGCCGGAGGGGACTTAAGCGACTGCAGCGGCGAAGCCGCGAAAGGGTCCCCGGAGGGCTGTGCCGGCTCACGGACGCCACGTTCAAAGCTCAAGCGCCGACGACAACAGGTCCTTCGGCGCGCGCTACGCGCGAGCCTCAAGACGAGGGAGAGCGTGTGAGCAAAGCGCACGTCCGTGAGCCGGCGCAGGCCGGAGGGGAATTAAGCGTGCGCAGCGGCGACTGCAGCGGCGAAGCCGCGAAAGGGTCCCCGGAGGACTGTGCCGGCTCACGGACGCCACGTTCAAAGCTCAAGCGCCGACAACAACAGGTCCTTCGGCACGCGCTACGCGAGTCCCTCAGGATGAGGAGGAGGCCCGGGAAGCCTCAGCAGCCTTCTGTTCCACGATCTCGCGCTGGATCTCCTCGAGGCGCTCCTGCGTCAGCGGATAGTTCCACAGCAGCGGCATCGCCACGAACTTGAACAACGCAGGCACCACCGAATAAAGGCAGGCCAGCATGAACAGCGAAAACGCCGTATTCGTCGTCTCGCGCGGGTCAGCCAGTGAATCGAAGCCAAACCAGACCGCCAGCGACGTGCCTACCGTGATCCCCACCGCATACGAACCCTTTCGGATCATCGACCAGATCGAGAAGTAGGCGCCGGCACGATGTTCGCCCGTCTGTGCTGTATCGACGTCCACGACATCGGCTGCCATTGCGGCCGGTAGCGCTGACAGTGCCCCGATGGCCGACCCCTTCAGGCACATGATGATCACAAAGAACAGGAACTTGCCCGTCGGAATGTCTTCGAAATATTGAGCCGCCGCCTGTTCGGCGCCCGACGAGAAGAACGACAGCAGAAACGGAATCTCGAACCCCGTATACCAGCCCTGGGGCGTCATCGCGATGACCGGAATAAAGCACGACCAGAACGCATACCAGCCAATCGCCCACATTGTTGCCCGATGCTTGCCCACCTTGCGCGACAGCATGAACCAGAGCGGAATCGCCGCGATCTGCGAGACGAAGTAAGGCGCGAGGTACAAACCGTAGAGATCACCCGCCAGCAGCACGTGCTTCACGAAGAAGAACGACAGACTGTTCGTCATCGCCGAACCGATTGTCGAGAACACGAAGATGGTGACAAGGCGAATAAACGGCCCGTTGCTGAGCACGATCTTGAGGGAATCCTTGAGCGGCACCTTCTTTTGCGAGACCGCCACCGGATACTCCGGTACGACGACCAGCGCATTTGCCACCACAATCGGCATCACGACGCAGAGTGCAATGGACAGGAAGAACACCGCGTCGGTCGGCTTGGTATAACCGAAGAACAGGATGATCGCCGGTGTGAATGCCGACAGCAGCGATCCGGCAACGCTGAAGCCTTCTCGCCAGCTCGTGATCAGCGTGCGCTCGTTGTAGTTTCTGGAGAGTTCGGCACCCCACGCAAAGTAGGGCAGATCCTTGATGGTCGAGCCGAGATAGACGAGCGCCACCATCAGAAAAAGGTATGGATACCCGATGTTGAACTCGAGGCCCAGGAACTCGACGTCGGTGAACTCGATCGGCGGGACGAACAGCAGCCAGATCCCGAGCGCGTAGATCGGTGTCCCCACCAGAATGAACGGTTTGCGCCGTCCCCACCGCGTCCGGATCTTGTCCGACAGGAAACCGATGATCGGGTCCGTGATGACGTCCGTGAATCGAGACAGCGTGATGATGAGGCCGACAAGACCGAGCGCCAGCCCGAAGCCGTCAGCATCCGCATAGATCGCCGGCAGATAGACAGCCATCGGCAAGCCCACCAGAGCGAGCGGTGTCGCTGGTGCTGAATAGGAAGCCAGAACGAATTTCGAAATTGGTTTGTCGGCAGACCGGGCATCACCGGCTGCCGTCGGCGCGGTAGCGTCCGTCACTGATTCCCCTCTCCAAATCACTGACGACCTTGAGACTACCGTGGTCCAGCCCGGGGGTACAGCACTACTTCATGCAGGGTTATTCCGGGTCGCGATCCTTGCCCGTATCGCCGCCCTCACTCTCCGGGGCGCCGCGGTCGCGACCGGATGCCGGCCGTTCACGGGAACGCATCGGGTCCGGAAACGTCGATGTGGCAACCCGGTTCCAGAACTCCATGTTCTGCTCGAGCGCGCGCCGCATGGTCGCCATGGGTTCGGTGTCCGAGAGATCCATCATACGTTTGCGATAGCGTTCCTGATGCTCGAGAAACGTCATGATGCTCTGCTCGATGTAGCGGCTCATCACGGACTGCTCCGGCGAGCCGTAGAAGCGGATGAGCTGCTCCAGCACCCGGTTGGTGAGAATCGGTTCATGGCCCTCACTCTCCTGCTCCGAGATGATCTGCAGCAGTACGGAGCGCGTCAGGTCCTTGCCGGTCTTGCTGTCGGCAACCGTGATCATTTCGCCCTTGAGCACGATCTGGCGGATGTCCTCAATGGTCACGTACTTGCTCTGTTCGATATCGTAGAGACGTCGATTCGGGTATTTCTTGTATTCGCGCATTGCTACCCCCTTGAGCCGAACGGCCCTTTGTACTGCTGCCAGTCGTCTTCCGGCTGCGCCAGCCGGTCGGCAACGATTCGATAGATGGTTGGATTGAACGCCATGCCGCAGTGGCTGCCGCATACTTCGATATTCTGTGTCAGTTGATCTTCTATCGCTTCCTTGCAGACCCGCCAGTTCACAACGCCGTCGCCCTTCGAATAGATCGCCGTGAGGGGAACGGGTGGAGAGCGGTGAGGATCGAGTTGCTCGAGCAACGCACGCATTGCCTCGACAGTCATCCCGGATTGCTGCTCGAACAGCCGTCGAACGATCGGCACGGTGCTCGTACCATTGACCGTCGCAAACGGGCTGCCGAGGGTAATGACCTGACGCACGCTCTCCGGAAACATGCGGGCGAGCTCACGGGCATAGACGCCGCCCAGACTCTGGCCGATCAGCGTGACGCGCGCGCCGGTGCGCTGCGCAAAGTCTTCGAAGCGCTCAGGCAACAGCCGCTGAACGATCTCGGGGCGACCGGTGTTCCGGCCAAGCTCCCAGGGTTCAGGCTGGTAACCGATTCGTCTCAGGAAGCGGCGCAGGATTGCCGTCGACTCGTCGCCAGCCAGGAATCCGGGCAACACCATGACACTGTGCCCATCGCCCCGCGGGCTCAGGGACAGAAGCGGGTAAGCGGCAAGCAGCGTCTGCATGTCCACCAGCGTTCGCGGCAATTCGGTCAGCGCATTGATGAGCGGTGGAGCGCTCGCCCTGACAGAAGCAACGTCGATTTCTTCGTACATTCTTAAACAACCGTTCATGTTGCAATGAACAACTGGCAGTTTCCCGGAACATTCCGCGCTGCGCAACTGCTGCGCTCGCCCCCGGGAGGTCCTTTCTCCCTATTGGCATTCGGAGTGCCAATAGAGAATTGCACCGCGCCGGATCAGACTGACGCACACAGCACCAAATCGATGCTGATGTCAGGCTCTTAACCATCGGTTCAATTGGCGTACATCAGCCCTTAACCCGCCAAAAATAGACTTCTCCGCAAGTTACGCGATGACTGGCACATGCGTTGCAAACGTCCTCGGGTAACGCATTCGACAGTCGAATTCGCGGCTGATCGAAAACTGACCAAGGTCGGAGGACCAGGGAGCCATGAACAAACTCGGCGCGATTGATGCCAATTTTTTGTACACCGAAACGGATCTGATGCCGAATCACATCGGATCGGTACAAAAATTCGCCATTCCCGAGGGTGTGTCCGGCAGCGAATGGGTCAGCACCCTCCGCGAATATGTGGGCGCGCGCGTTCATCGGGTCGACTACATGCACCGGAAACTGCAGTTCGTTCCCGGCAACCTCGACCACCCGATGTGGGTCGAGGCCGGCGACGTCAACATGGAAGATCACATTGTCGAGGTGCCTGTCGAAGCGCCGGGAAGCATGGCCCAGCTCGAACAGGCCATTGCCACGATCCACGAGCGCCGCATGGATCTCACGCGGCCGCTCTGGAAGATGCATGTCGTGACGGGCCTCGAAGACGGCACCGTCGCTGTCTATAACCAGATTCACCACGCGGCGATCGACGGCGTCTCGGGACAGCTGGCGATCATGATGATCATGGATACGAAGCCGGAGCACGACGCGGTCGACCCGGTCCGTTTCGAACCGGAGGAGACCGGTGTCGCAGAGCAATTGCACCTGTCCTTCGAGAACCTGCTCAAGTATCAGCTCAGCGGTTCCAACCGCATGCTCGGCCGCATCGATGCGATGCGGCGACTGATGCAGCGCGCGATCGACCCGTCCCGCTCGTTCGGTGCCTTCGCCAAACAGGCGCCCCGAACCTGTTTCAATCGTGCAATCGGCGGCAAGCGCCGGTTTGCCGCCGCCGAGTGCGACTTCGCCGAAATGCGCGCCATGTCAAAGCAGCTGGGTTGCTCCATCAACGATGTCTTTATGGCGATCTGTGCCGGCGGCCTGCGCCGCTACCTCGATCGCAAGGGCGAGTTGCCCGCATCAGACCTGATCGCCGGATGCCCTGTTTCCCTGCGCAAGCCCGGTGACAGCGGGTTCGGCAACCAGGTCACGATGATGGCGGTCGACCTCGCGACGTCGATCGACGACCCCAAATTGCGCCTGCTTGCGATCAGTGAATCGGCGAAAACGGCGAAGTCCGTCGTTGCCGACGTCGCCGGCGCCTACGACGGGGAACTTTCACTGCCAGGGCTGCCTAACATGACGACAGCGGCCACGGCGGCGTTCGAGAGGTTCGGGCTGGGCAGTGTGGTCCAGCCTGCGGTCAACGTCGTACTGTCCAATGTTCCGGGTCCGCGGGAACCGCTCTACTTCAACGGCGCCCGCATGACAACGCACTACCCGGTGTCCATTCCGGCCCATGGGGCTGGTCTGAACATCACGGTGCAAAGCTACGAGAAGCGCGTCTACTTCGGCATTACGGCCTGCGCCGACGCCGTCCCCGACGCCGACCAGCTCAGGGACGACCTGCTGGCGGCCTTCTCGGAGCTGAAGCAGGTATTGCTGCCGGCGAACAACGTTGCGCCGCTCCGAACGAGCGCTGCGACGCCAGATGTGAACCATGAGGAATCAGTAGAGAAGAGCAAGGTTGCCTGAATCCAAAAATTTTCTGACCTGAGGGTTGATTTTATTGCACCGCACCATATAATGATGCAACGCAACAAATGATGAGCCCTTAACAGGAGATTCGGATGAACATCATCGAGAAGCAAACGGAGTTGACGAAGACACTCGTTGAAATCAACACCAGCACGATGAAAGAGCTGGCGACACTGCAGCGAGAAAACCTGGAGAAGTACTTCGAGACGAATCGCACCTATGGCGAGCGTCTGCCAGAGGTCAAGAGTGTCAGCGACTTCCTGGCGCTCCAGCGAGAATACGGTGAAACGCTCGTGACCAATACGCGCGAAGCGTTCGAAACCCAGAACGAAATCGTTCGGGGTGCGGTCGAAGAGACCACCGAAGCATTTCGCGCGGCCTTCACCTTCGAAGCGGAAGAAAAGCCCGCTCCGAAAAAGAAGGCCAAGGCAAAGGCCAAAAAGCCGGCCGCCGAGGCAACTGCCTGACGACCGGCTAACAGGGTGTTCAACGAGCATTTGGTAGCTGCTTGTTGTAACTCAGACCCCCGATCCTGTCTCCCTCTTCGGGATCGGGGGTCTTCCCTCCTTCTTCATAACTCTACGAAAAGAACTCAATGGAACCGACTATGAATATTCTGGAAAAGCAGGCCGAGCTCGGTCGCAAGCTGTTCGAAATCAACATGACTGCCGTCTCTGAAATCATCAAGTCCCAGCAGGACGGCATGATGGCTTACCTCGAATCCAACTCCGAGTACAGCAAGAAGCTGCCGGAGATCAACGACGTCACTGGCGCGATGGAACTGTCCCGCGAATACGGCGAGACCGTCTGGAACAACTTCCGCTCAGCAAGCGAAGCCCAGGCCAGCATCGTCCGCTCTGCCATGGAAGAAGCCGGCGAAGCCGTTCGTGCCAGCTTCAAGATGGAAACCGAAAGCGCGGCCTGATCCCGCCAACGTCATTTGTTGTATTCCGAAGGGCGCCTGATGGCGCCCTTTTTTTATGCGCGACGAGGCTGCACTATGGAGCCGGATTCCAGAAAGCGAGCTGTGCCATGAAGATCAATATCGAAGTCGACCTGACGCCGGAAGAAGCGCGTCAGTTTCTCGGACTGCCCAATGTCGAGAAGCTCCAGCAGCAACTCGTCAAGAATGCCGAGCAATATCTCAAGGATGGCGGCTCATCGCAGTACAGCGAGTTGATCAGCAACGCGATGCAGCCAATGCTCGCCTATCAGCAATGGCTGACGCGAATGATGTCCGGCGGAGCTGGCAGCACGAAAAAGGACGACTCGACTGATGGATGATCGCACCGCGCTGATTACCGGCGCTTCTTCCGGCATTGGTGAGGCACTTGCCCGCCAGTTCGCCGAACGGGATTTCAATCTCATCATTACCGCACGACGCGCCGAGCGACTCACCGCGCTCGCCGAATCGCTGTCACACGTTGAGGTGACAACGGTGCCGTGCGACCTCGGCGCACCCGGAGGCGCGCAGCAGCTCATCGACGCGGTCGCGGCTGAAGGCAAACGGGTGGACGTGCTTGTGAACAACGCCGGCGTTGCCTACTCCAGCTATCTGACTGACCTGACGCCGGAAGAAGCCGATTCGCTCATCGCGCTCAACATCACCGCGCTTACGCGGCTGACCCATCACTACGCCAACGACATGATGTCGAGGGGGTTCGGGCGCATTCTGAACGTGGCATCCGTTGCCGGCTTCCAACCGGTGCCGTCGATGTCACTCTACGCCGCGAGCAAGGCCTTCGTGCTTTCGCTGAGTGAGGGGCTCTCAGAGGAACTGCGCGGTACCGGTGTGTCCGTGACGGCGCTCTGTCCCGGGCTCACCCGCACAGAAATGGCCAACGCGCTCGTCGATCAGGCTGAAAACCTGCCACCCTTTGTCATGGCCACCGCCGAAGAAGTGGCGCGGGAGGGGTTCGACGCCATGATGGCAAAGGAAGCGATCCGCATTCCCGGCATCGCCAACCAGGCAGCAGTGGCCTGGGCCCAGTTTCAGCCTCGCTGGTTCATCCGGGGGCTCGGCGGCATGTTCGGACGCCTCAATCCGGCCAGACGTCAGTAGCGCCCCCGATTATTCGGGTATTGTGCAGGCGTCGGTGACCAGTACCGGATTGCAGCGGACCGGCGCACCGCCGGGCAACGCCACGACGAAACCGGTGCCGAATCTGGTTTCAGGCAAATAGTAGTCGGTACTGATGATCTGCGCGCCACTGCGAAGCGCGGCCTCCAGCCGCCGGTCATCGCCGGAACGCGCCTCTCGTGTGTCTGCATCGGAGCGGGTGCGCACAATGAAACCCTGTCGAACCAGCTCACGAATGTAGGGTTCCTGCGATACCGGATCATTGACGATACGGAAGGCGGCCTCCGGCGCGTCCTCAGGTGCGTCGACGAACATCGCGCGTCCCTTAAGCGAAGGATGCCCTTCGGCGTACGCGCGCTTCTTCTCGGCACTGTCGTCGAGCAGGAACAGCACCTTTCCGCGCAACTGATCCACCGTTGGCCACGAGGCCAGCACCGCCGCCCGCAGCGTTTCCGCATCTCCGCGGATGTCGTCAGGCTCGACAAGACGATCACCCAGGGCACCGCGAATTTCCCGGTCGAGTGCATCCCAGGCTTGTCTGTCGAAGGGCAGGGGCTCGACGAAGCCGGGCTGATCGATTCGTCCCGTCTTGGCGTTGATCGTCACGAGCAACGGAAAGTGCCCCGGATTGTCGTCCGACCAAGAACGGATGGTCGCCAGACAGTCAACGAAGAGCAGACAGTGCGACCTGAAGTCGATGTCCTGCACATGAAGCGTCTTGAAGCCAGGCACCTGCATTCGGCCATCGGGGTCGTATTCACTTGCGCCCGGCATGGCCGCACCCATCGGCGTGGCATACCTGCCGCCCTCCGGGTCGTAAAAGATATCGAGTTCGAGCTTGCGCAACCCGATGTCGAGTTGCTCGTCCAGCGGCGCATGCGAGTAATCGAGGGAAAATGCGGCGGCCGGATTCTGCGAGGACAACTGCGACAGGACGACCGGGTCGATCGGCAGCTTGTAGCTGTTGTGACTGCCAAGGAACTGGACTTCGTTATAGCGGAGTGCTTCCGACGCGTCCTCGCGAGACGACTGGCAACCTGCAAGCAGCAAACATCCGAGCACGGGTGGCAACAGTGCAAACCTGATCATGGGTCCTTCCGTCCGGTTAGTTTCACAGGCGCTGAGAGGATAAGATAGCCAGCCTGAGCCAACAACAACAAAAGCCTGCCGCATGAAGTCTGCCCTGCCGCTCCTGTTCAGCCTGTTCCTGTCATTCGCTGCAACGGCGGACTGTACTGACGACGGTGAGCAGGCGCTCGCGGGCGGGAATCTCAAGGAAGCGATCACAATCCTCGAGGCCTGTGTGGAGACCGAAGGTCGTGAGAACCCCCGCACGTGGCTGCTGCTCGGCCGTGCCAACAAGGAGAAAGGCAGGCGTGGCGCCGCAATCAGTGCACTCGACGAGGCAATTGCACGTGCAGACAACGCAGCCGTCCGTGCAAGCGCACACTTTCACCGGGGCGAACTCCGCGCCAAACGCCGGGACTACCAGGGTGCAACCGAAGACTTCGGACGGGCTATCGACGCGCGCCCCAACTTCGCGGCGCCCTACTACGCCCGCGCGCGCGTCGCCCACGGCGGCGGTGAACTCGACGCCGCGCTGGCCGACTACACGCGGGCCATTGATCTCGACCCGGACAACGCACACGCCTACTTTTACAGGGCCGCAATCTATCGCAAGCGCAATCTCGATCATCTGGCGATTGCGGACTACGAGCGTGCCGTCGAGATCGACCCGAACTTCGTTCGCGCCCACGCCAACAAGACCTTCACGTTTCTTTACCCGCTGCTGCCCGTACTCATCATTCTGATGTTGGGCTGAACCCGTTCGCACAGTCGCTGTGATTCACGTCACAGTCCTGTCCGGCGTCCGACGAACGGTGCAGACCACCACCGATTCTGTGACCTGATTCACCACGCCTGCCTCCTCGTTACCCTATTGTCTCTTTCCAGACAGGCCGACAATGCATCGGCTTGCAGCCAGGGGAAGGAGGCAAAGACATGGATATCAAGGAGATTGCAAAGTGGACGGTCGCGGCGCTTACCATTGCCGTCATTCAGTTCGCCCAGGCGGACAGCGCGGTCAGGGCGACCGACACGATTCGTCTGTATCGCGTCACCTACGATGGCTCGACGGCCATGCCCGACCACCTCGCCTACCTCTCACTCATGCAGAACATGAAGCGTGCGGAACTCGAGGCCGGCACCGGAACCAACATTGAGCATATCAAGGCGCATCTGAGTCTCGATGATGACGCGGCCGAGGCATTTCGCCAGTTCGTTCTCGCTTCCTATGAGGAGATGACCGACACGAATACCGAAGTGACGAGCCGCATGCTCTGCGCCAACAACCGCGCGCGCTACGCATTCAGCGAGGCCCACGCCGTGCTGGACGTCCTCGATGACATCAAGGAAACCAACCTGCGCAAACAGCTCCGCAGAGCGCTCGTCAATGTCGGCCGGAGTCACTCCGCCGAACTCGAAGCGTGGCTCGGCCAGATCAGGGCCGGCGACACGGATCATCGCTACGACCACTACGCCAGTCTCGATTACGACCGCTTCTCGGTCGAGGAAGTGGTGACGACCGCCTGCAACTTCATCGCCAGCAGCGACTGAACGACAACAGTTTTAACGGTGGCCCAGGCTGCCTTCCACAGGGATGTGGGGGCAGCCATTTTTCGTTCAGGGTGCCTTGAGCTTCACCCAGCCCGGCTCGGCGCTCGCGATCTCTGATGAAGCCTCGCCGTTCATGGGGACCCGCTCGACCGGCTGGTCCGCACTCGCGGCCGCAACAACGTCAGCAGCCGAGCGAAACTCGGCCAGCCGCTCGATCATTCGAAGCGTCGGCGGCAGCATACCCATCTCGCCGGCCGCCGCTCGCTCGAGCACTTCTTTCGGCGAAACCCACTCGGAGTGCACGAGCTCACCGTCATCATGAACGGGCTGCTGAAAAGACGGCATCGCGGCGACGAAGAAGCGGGTATCGAAACGTCGCGGTGGGCCGGGTGGCGTGATCCAGCGCGCGACATAGTGAAATTGTCCGGCATCCAGCAACAGTGACTCGCGCTGAATGACATCGACAAAGTCCCTGTCACCGGCATTGACCTCATCACGATAGGTATCAAAGCGAGATCTCACGTCCGGATCTTTCAGCGCCAGCGGCTCGCGGGACGCGGCATCCAGCGCCAACAGCACGCCGGCCTCCTCGAATGCCTCACGGGCGGCCGCAACGTAGTACGCCAGCCCTTTGAATGCCACGTCGAGCGCTGCATTGGCCGCGTCACTGTCGACACCAACGCAGATGTCCTCGAAATCCGTTGCATCATCGGCATCATCGACCGCGCCCCCGGGAAAGACCCACATGCCACCAGCGAAACGTGTGCCGGCGTTACGCTTCATCATGAATACCTTGAGTTCAGGTCTGTCCTCGACCAGGAGCAGCGTGGCTGCCGTACGCAGTTCGACGGCGGCAGGATCGTAATCGTTCAATCTTCTTCCTCTGGAAACGGTCTCGCCGCACCCTCCGGCAACGGCACATCGAAAGTATTCAGCGTCATCGACACCATGACATAGTAGCCCGCCACATTGACGATCTCTGCGACACCCCGCTCGTCGAACAGCGACCGGGCCGTCTCATAGGTTTTGTCACTGACGCGACGGGTCGCAATGAGTTCGGCGACCAGATCGTAAGCCGCCTCGTCGCGGGCATCGTCGAAGGCAGGACGTTCACCGCGGTGAATGGCGTCGATCACTGAATCCGGCAGGCCTGCTTCCCGTGCCATCGGCGCATGGGCAAACCATTCGTACTGTGCTCGCCACTCGGCACCCACCATCAAAATGGCGAGTTCGATCTGACGACGATCGACGGCCGTGCGAAACCTGAACATGTTGCCGAGGCCAACAATTCGCCGACCCATCTCCGGGTTTTTGAGCCAGGCATCGAACGGACCGCCAATGTGTCCGCCCTCGACCGTTCGCCCCTCGCTGAGTCGATCGAACAGTTCACGCTGCGCATCGCTGAGATCCTCGAGCGCCAGCTTCCTGAGCCTCATGCGGTAATCCCCCGTGCCGGAAAGTCGTTCTCGATGCGAGTCAGCCAGTAGTCTGCGTCGAAAGCATCGTCGCCGAGCAGATAGCGCCAGAAGCGCACGCGGTTGATGAACTCGAGCCGCGATGTATCCATCTCGAACCAGGGCTCGGGCTTCATCAGCGTCTGGTGAACCGGGTCACCCTGATCGAACGGATTCGTCCAGAAGATCGGGCGCATCTCATAGTGATCGTTGCCAATGTCGGCGTCGTCCCAGAGTCGACACTGCCGCTCCGTGGGCGCCATACGGATCTTGAACATATAGCGGCAACGGTCAGCACGGTTGAGACCGCCGCCATGCCAGATACCCATGTGCACCAGGAGGATCGAACCCGCGGGGCAGACAACGTGGCGCTGTCCGCGGATGTTCTGATAACGCCCGATCGCAGATTCACTCACGACGCGCAGATGACTGCCCGGCAGGTAACGCGTGCCCCCCATCTCAACCGTTACCTCATGGGGGTAGTACATCAACTGCACATCGAATGCCTGACGCACGTCTATCGTGGAGTCCTGATGCCAGTGCTGCGACACCAGTTCGCCCTCATGGTACTTCGGCGGGAAGGTAATGTGCAGGAAGTGGTGATCGAATGTCGGTGCCTTGCCGACGAGGCTTTCAATCGCGCCGCTCACCACCGGCAACCGGAGGAGCTTGTGCAATGCGCTCCCCTCGGCGTAGGCGTCGGCGAGCGGCGTGCCGGGCTGTACGACGGGTACTCCGCCTCCGGTCATGATCTTGCCGTAGTAGGCCCGCATGTCATCGATTTCGTCGTCATCGACATAGCCAATGTCATCGAGGAACTGGCGATTGACCTCATCGGGCACAACCCCCTCGAACATCAGGAATCCGCGTGCGGCGAACTCGGCCATCTGCAGGGAATTCAGGAGCGTGCGATCAGTCATCAATAGTCACCAGCTGCTCGAAGAAGAATTCGTAACGCAGGTAGCCTGTCCGATACTCGTTGCCCGGCACATGATCGAGCAGCGGGCTTGCCTGGATCAGACGCCAGCCGTCCTGCAGCGCGGCGAGCCCCGACTTGTAGGGCGGTTTGTCATCGTCGCCCGCCATGTGCCTGCGCTCGCCGGTGCCGTCGAAGAACGCCCACGCCACGGTCGCCGAATCCAGGGAAGAGTCGGAAAGGTAAAGCACCATGACCTGTTGTCGCGTCTTCATAGCAGGCCAACGAGCTTACCATGACGTGGGCGATTTGAACGGTTTGAACGCCGGATCGAACCAATCATTCAACAACCGGAGAAGCAGCATGCAACAGATCATGACCCTGATGACGCTCCTGTTCCTTTCCAGCTCCGCGCTCGCCACGCCTCGCGAGGCGGCCGCGACCTATGATCCCTCGCCATCACACCCATGGGGGCGGCCCAATCCTGATGCACCACCGGCGATCGCAGATTTTCGGTTCATGATCGGCAACAATGACTGCACGGAACAGCGGCGCAACAACAGCAATGGCGAATGGATTGAGGGCGAGCGCACGTGGGATGCCCGATACACAATGAACGGCCATGCGATCATCGATTCGGGCAGGTCCGGTGCCTCTGCCAATGCGAATATTCGCGCATTTGACGCCGATGCCGGCGAGTGGGTGGTCACCTTCTTCTCGATGCCCGGCTATGCCAGCGGAATCTGGCGCGGCCGACGAGTCGATGAACGCATCGTGCTGAAACAGGCCATGAAAGCGCCGGGCTCGGGCATCGACGGTTTCAGCACGCTGACCTTCTCGAATATCAGCGATGAAGCGTTTGATTGGGACGGCACCTGGGTCAGCGCTGACGGCAGCATCGAGTACCCTTTCTGGCGAATCCGGTGCCGGAAGGCCGACGGCCCGACGTAGGCAGCCCCGGTGTTGCGAATCAAGCAACACCAGATTCCAGATAAATCAATTTACGCAACATGGGTTGCGCGGCAATAATCGCGCCCGTCACCACCCTACAGGAGCAGACCCATGGCAGATGACAAGGACCGCCGGCCCTATTCCTCGAAAGTCGTCGACGGCGTGCAGAAAGCAGCCGCCCGAGCGATGCTTTACGCCGTGGGATTCACCGAAGAGGACTTCGGCAAGCCCCAGATCGGTATCGCCTCGACCTGGAGCAACCTCACCCCCTGCAACATGCATATCGATGCGCTCGCCGAAGCCGCGGCCATGGGGGCCGACGAGGCCGGTGGCAAGGCACTGACCTTCAATACCATCACCGTCTCCGACGGCATCTCGATGGGATCACCCGGCATGCGCTACTCACTCGTTTCCCGCGAGGTCATCGCTGACTCGATCGAAACCGCGGTCGGTGCCGAGGGGTTCGACGGCTTCGTTGCGATCGGTGGCTGCGACAAGAACATGCCCGGCTGCGCCATGGCAATCGCGCGGCTGAATCGTCCGGCGGTGTTCGTTTACGGCGGCACCATCCAGATGGGCAAGGAGCGTCGCGACGTCGTTTCTGTCTTCGAGGCCGTCGGCAAGCATGCTGCCGGCTCGATTTCGGATATCGAGCTCAAGGAAATCGAATCGACGGCCATCCCCGGCCCTGGATCGTGTGGTGGCATGTATACCGCCAACACCATGGCCTCGGCGATTGAAGCGATGGGGCTCTCGTTGCCGAACTCATCGGCCCAGGAAGCCGTGTCGGACAACAAACGCGCCGACAGCTATGCCGCCGGCGCTGCCGTGATGAACCTGATCGAACGGGGCATCAAACCCTCGGACATCCTCTGCATGGAGGCGTTCGAGAATGCGATCACGACGGTCATCGCCCTCGAAGGATCGACCAACGCTGTGCTGCACCTGCTGGCCATTGCCCACGCCGCCGGCGTGCCGCTCACCATCGATGACTTCAGCCGTATTGGCGAACGGGTGCCCGTGCTCGCCGACATGCGACCCGCTGGCAACTACTCGATGAGCGAGCTCATTTCGATCGGCGGTATCCAGCCGATGATGAAGACGCTGCTCGAAGAGGGCCTGCTGCACGGCGATTGCCTCACCGTGACCGGCAAGACGCTGCGTGAGAATCTCGCGGACGTGGCGCCGTATCCGGCAGATCAGAAGGTCATCCGCCCCATGTCAGACCCGGTAAAGAAAGACAGCCATCTCGTCATCCTGAAAGGCAACCTTGCCGAGGAAGGTGCTGTCGCCAAGATCACCGGGCACGAGGGGCTGTCATTCAAGGGCACCGCGCGCTGTTTCCACGGCGAAGAAGCGGCGCTCGATGCGATCCTCGACGGCACCGTACAGAAAGGTGATGTGGTAGTCGTTCGCTACGAAGGCCCAAGGGGTGGTCCCGGCATGCGCGAGATGCTGTCGCCCACGTCTGCCATCAACGGGCGCGGCCTCTCAGCTGATGTCGCGCTGATCACTGACGGCCGGTTCTCGGGCGGCTCGCACGGTTTCGTGATCGGTCACATCACGCCCGAAGCGTACGAGGGCGGCACGATCGCGCTCATCGAGGACGGCGATCAGATCACCATTGACGCCGAGCGCAAGGAAATCACGCTGGAAGTGGACGACGCCGAGCTCGCCGAACGTCGTGCCCGCTGGACCCGCCCCGAGCCCTACGCGGAGCGAGGACTGCTGGCGAAGTATGCGCGGCTCGTAAGCTCCGCCTCGGAAGGTGCCGTCACCGACAAGTTCACGTAACCGAACGTCCACCAACTTCGCCCTGAGGCCCGCGCGCAGCGCGCGTCGAAGGACCTGTCGTCGGTGCGTCCGCTTCGAACGTGGCGGTCGGGAGGCGGCACAGTCCTCCGGGGACCCTTTCGCGGCTTCGCCGCTGCAGTCGCTTAAGTCCTCTCCGGCCTGTACCGCCTCCCGACCGTGTGCGCTGGTCAATGCCTGCTCGTTCTGAGGGCAGCGAAGGACCTCAGGTTGTCAGGGCCGTGGGACCCACAAAACCTCAGCACGAGATGAACGTGTTCGTGTCCGGATCCTTTTGGACCCGCCCCGCCTCGAACACCGTCCCGTTCATTGCGATGTAGACACCGGCACCCAGCGTCTGCACCGCACCGAACGCCATGCCGAGATTGAACATCGCGTCCGTCTCCGCGAATCTCGCAGGCGCCAGCGCACCGGTCAGCACAATCGTCTTGTCCGGAACATCCTGCAATGCCGCCGCCGTGTGCGTCATGGTATCTGTGCCATGGGTAATCACGATGCGTCGAAAGGAAGCCTCGAGCACCGTCCTCCGTATCCGTGCACGATCCTCGTCATCGAGTTCGAGGCTGTCCTTTCGCATCACCTCGATGATCTCGTGCGGCACAGCCACCTTGGCCTGCTCCAGCAACTGATCGACGATCGAGGAACCCACTTCGAACGTGCTCCTCGCGTCGAAGTAGATCTTGTCGAATGTGCCCCCCGTCGTCAGGACGAGAATCCCCTCTGCCGGTGTCATCGTCACCCAAGCCTGAAAACCCGCGAGTTTACAACTTACAATAGGTCAACTCACGGCCCGATCCGTTGTCAGAAAAGGCACGTAACCCAAGGCGCCAGCCGGGACATCTCCGGCCGCCACCAAGAATGACAAGGAATTCCGATGACACCGAGCACTGCCTGGCAATGGTTCAGGGAAATGGGCGGGCTGCGCAACGCGCTGCAGATACTCGCCATCTGCTTCATCCTCGTGCTGCCCTTTTCAGAGCCGTCACGCATTCTGGAAGGATTCGCCCTCGTCACCGGCGGCATCATCCCGGCGACAGCGCCGCTCGTGTTTGTCGTCATGATGTTCGACGTCATGATGGCCAATGTCATGAAGGGAGAGCGCGATGAACACCATGCCCGGATCATGGCGCGGGTCATTCGCACAAACGTCATCATCGGCGGCGTCCTGATGTTTCTCTGGCTGTGGTCGTTTCGCGACGTGCTGTTGCCCTAGGGCCCATCGCCCCGGTGATCTGCTAGAATTCCGGGCTTTCCCTGATGGCGCACGTTCGATGACCCTCACCTGCCGACTCATCCTCGCACTCACCGCGCTCCCGCTGACAGCTTTCGCCGACGACTTCGCACTCAGCGCCGAGCAATCCACCCATCGCGGCAAACCGGAACCACTGCAGTGGACACCCCACTCGATCACGGTGATCGAGGCGGCGGAATGGAATGAAACCGTGCGATGGGACGTCGAGGATCTCGAAGGTCTGGCCCCCGGGCTCATCGTCGACCCGATGAGTGGAACGCCGCAGGGAGCCGCGATCTCCATCCGGGGTATCGCAAGCCGCGAGACCAACTCGAGCTTTTTCCCCGCCGTCGCCGTGAAGGTCGACGATGTCTACATCGGCACGCACGCCAGCCAGAACCAGGTGCTCTTTGATTTCGACCGGGTCGAGATCAAGCGCGGCCCCCAGGGCGCTTTCGAGGGCGCGCCGGCAATCGGCGGTGCCATTGCCGTCGTCAGGCGACAGCCCTCGCAGGAACTCACCGCCCACACCGAACTGGAACTGGGTGACTACGACCGCAAACGGTTTGCAGCCGTGGGCAACCTGCCCTATGGCGACAGGTTCGCGGCCCGCGTTTCGATGATCTGGGAAGACGGCGGTGACTTCATCGAGAACACCAGCCCCGACCCCGCCGCCGCCGGCCGCAGCGAAAACGACGTCGAGCAGGTATCAACGCGTGCGACCTTCCAGTGGAAGCACAGCGAAGACCTGACCCTTCGCTACACTGCCGACATCACGCGCGACAACTCCGTCGTGCCGGCGCGTGCAAACATCAGCACCTCTGACGATCTGGTGTGCGATCCGTCCGAGGCAACGCCGAACTGCGCCTTTGATACCGGCGCACGGGTCCCCGAGGCGGGGTTCCTCTCAACGACACAGGACTTCTCGAACCGCCGCCAGTACGACGTCACCCAGCATGCCTTCCACATTGCGTTTCGCTGGCAGGATCTGGACATCAAGAGCGTGACCGCCTGGCGAGACACCGAGGAGTTCTCCGCCTTCGACTACGACGGCACGTTTGATCGCTTTTACTCGGGCATTGCCAGTCAGGACTACAGCCAGTTCACGCAGGAGGTCACCGCATCCGGCATCTGGTCAGAGCGCATCAACTACACCGCCGGCCTGTTCTACCTGTCGAGCGATGTAGCGCGCAGCGGCGAGGAGTTCTTCATTCTGCCGCAGCTCGACAACGCCGGCCGCATCATTCCCGTCACGCCGACCGCATCCCGCACTGTTGATTTGCGCGAGGACACCGATCTGATTTCGTTCTTCGCGCACGCGAACTACGAGGCCAACGATCAGTGGATACTGGATGCCGGAATTCGCTGGACCAGTGTCGACAAGCAGTACTCGAATACCGTTTCGCGCCTGGTCGCAACAACGCCGGCACCCCTGCCCGCCATCCTGACGGGCGACGCCTCCAGCGCCGAGGCTGTGGGCACAGTGGGCGCCACCTACCGGGTCGATGACGAGGCCAGCATCTACATTCGATACTCGCGAGATTTTCGCCCGGTTGCCTTCAACGAGTCTCCGAACTCGGCAGACGGTGCCCGGCCGCTGGGAGAAGAAAGCGTCGACGGATTCGAAGTCGGCCTCAAGAGCGAGTGGTATGACGACCGACTGCGCCTCAATTATGTCGGCTACCAGAACAAATGGCGGAACAAGGTTGAGCGCTACACGGCGAGGGTCTCGACCGGCCGCGTCGAGTCGATCCTGGCCAACACATCACGCGTTGAGGTTCGCGGCCACGAGCTCGAGATCGAAGCGGTCCCCCTGTCGAACCTGCTGCTTCGAGCCAGCATCGCCCACCAGAACGCCGACTATGACAACTACGCGATTCCCGATCTCGCCGGTGGCCCCGATCCGATTGATCTCGCTGACCTCAATCCGATCATGGCGCCATCCGACATTTATCAGTTCAGCGCGCTCTACACGTATCCTTTCAAGGATGCGCTGCTGAAGTTCTACGCGAGCTACCGTGCAACGTTCGAATACACCAGTGAGCCACAGGTGCCTGCCGCCAGAATCAACCAGTTCTCGATGCTCGACCTGTCCGTCGACTACGTCTGGCGCGACTGGACCATCCGGCTGTTCAGCCGGAATCTCAACGACAAGCGGTACCTGAGCAACGTCAACCGCCCGGTCGACGCCGAACTTGCGTCACTCGCGACGACGTTCGACGCGGCAGCGCCGATCGTTACCACGGCCGACTTCAACGAACCCGAGTACACAGGCATCAGGATCATCTACGTGCCGCCGATCGGCCGATAAACTTTCGGCTGAGTGTTACCCGGAAACGAATTGGGCTAACATTTTTCAACGTCGAGCCAACGCAAGACCAGGGTTCCTGTGAAGTTCGCATTTTGCCTCTACAAGTACTTTCCGTACGGCGGTCTGCAGCGCGACTTCATCCGTATCGCTCGCGAGTGCCTCGCCCGGGGCCACGAGGTCCGTGTGTTCGTTCTCACCTGGCACGGGCCCATTCCGGATGACATCGCCGATGTGACGTTCGTCCCGGTATCGGCCGTGTTCAACCACAACAAATACCAGCTCTTCACGGAATGGGTCATGACCGCCCTCGAGCGGGATCCCGTGGACTGCGTCGTCGGCTTCAACAAGATGCCGGGCCTCGACATCTACTACGCGGCTGACTCGTGTTTCGAAGAGAAGGCACGCACCCAGCGGGGCCCCCACTACAAGCTGCTACCGCGCTACCATCACTTCTCGGACTACGAGCGGGCCGTCTTCGGCGCCGGCAGCCGTACCGAGATCATGATCATCTCGGAGGCCCAGCGGCCATTTTTTGAGAAGCACTACGGGACGCAACCGGAACGCATGCATATCCTGCCGCCGGGCATCTCCCGCGACCGGATCGCCCCACCAGACGCGAAGGACATCCGGGCGCGCAAGCGTGCCGAACTCGGGCTTGGCGACGACGATCGCCTGATCCTGTTCGTGGGTTCCGGATTCATCAAGAAAGGCCTGAAGCGCGCGATCCTTGCGGTCGATTCGTTGCCGCGAAGCATGAAGAAGCGAACCCGATTCCTCGTGATCGGCGAGGACAAGTCAGGACAGTTCGTTCGCCTGATTCGTCGCCTCGGCCTTCAGAAAACCATCAGCATCATCGGCGGGTCGGACGATGTTCCGGGGTATCTGCTCGCCGGCGACCTGTTGCTGCATCCTGCTTCCGACGAGAATGCCGGGATGGTACTGCTCGAGGCGATGGTTGCCGGCCTCCCGGTGCTCGCGACCGACATCTGCGGCTACGGCCACTATGTCGTTGAGGCAGATATGGGCGATCTGGTCGAGAGCCCGTTCCGGCAGGAAACCCTCAATCGCAAACTCCTGACGATGCTCGAGCATGAAGACCGCGAGAAGTGGATCATCAACGGCCGACGCTTCGCCGAATCAGCCGATATCTACTCGCTGCCGCAGAAAGCCACCGACATCATCGAGGCGGTCACCGCCAAACGCTGCCAGCAGGCTGCCTGACTACCGGTAGACGTCCGCCTCGCCTTCCGGCCGCGTCTTGAACCGCCGGTGGAACCACCAGTATTGCTCCGGATGCTGCCGGATGCAGGATTCGACGAAGCCGTTGATCGTCTCTGCATCGGCCACCTCCGAGCCCGAGGGAAAGTCGGTGAGGGCCTCATACAGCACGACCCGGTAACGACGCCCGCCATCGAGACGAAAGTGGGAGAACGGCACCACCGGCGCTCCCGTGATCCGTGCGATGCGGGTCAACGCCGTCGTCGTCGCGGCGGGCACGCCGAAGAAGGGAACGAACACCGCATTGCGCGCACCGTAGTCCTGATCCGGACCGTACCAGACCACATGGCCCGCCTTGACGTTCCGGATGACCTGCCGAATGTCGTTGCGTTCGATCGGTGTCGGATACAGCCGTGCGCGACCGGTGGTCATGATGTGCTCCAGCAGCGGGTTGGCGTTGGCGCGATACATGACATCGAGGGTCACTGCCTGAGACAGCACCGTGCCGGCGAGATCGAGCGTCGACATGTGCGTACCGAGTAGAATGACGCCTTTGCCGCGGGCCGCCGCTGCGTGCAGGTGTTCGACGCCGACAAGCTCTGCACGATCGCCGACCACGGGCCCCCGCAGCCAGGCAATCGCGGTTTCGATGATGCTGATGCCGCCCGAGCGAAATGTCTGGCGAACAAGATCGTGACGCTCGGCAGGCGAGCGAGCCGGAAAGCAGAGATCGATATTGGTCCGGACGATGTGCCGACGGCTCCCGGCCAGCCAGTAGCCGAGCTTCCCGAGCCCTGCCCCGATCGCGATTCGCGCAGGGTGCGGCAATCGAACGATAATCTGGAGCAGCGCATAGCCGAACCAGATGGGCCAGTACTTCGGGTGCGAGAATCGAATCAGGGTGGACATCGTGAGCAATTATAAACGTCTCGTCGTGATGCCGACGAAATATGTCGGCAACTTCGTGATCTCACTGCGAACACTCAGGGCCTTTCTGACTCAATGCGGTGCAGCAGACACCGTGTTCGTCATCAATGAGTCGTTTGAGGCTCTCGCGCGCGCCGTGCTCGGGCCGGAAGCACGCCTGCTCATCTTCCCGCGAAGTCGCAAGCGGCGCCTTCGGCGCGCCATCAGCTTCCTGTCAGCGCTGAGGGCCACAGGATATGACGAGATCATTGATCTCGACGGCACCGTGGTATCGGGCCGTATCGTGCAACTCGCCCGCGGCCAAAGGAAGGTCGGCCCCGGTTTCGCCAAAAGGCCGCGCGTCTACACCGAAATCATCGATATCGATCGCGACACGCAGCATTGTTTCGACGACTACGTTCGTATGGCCGCGGTCTCCGGGGTACGGGTCTTCGATCGGCGCTATCTGCTGTTGCCACCCACGCCGGCGTCGCCGCTTCCGCTTGCGATTGACACCGACCGGCCGATCGCCTGCCTTCACCCCAGCGCCACGAAAGACTACAAGCAGTGGTCCATAGAGAAGTTCGCGCAGCTGGCAGATCGACTGGTCGACGCGGGCTGGCAAGTCGTCGTCGTTGGCGCCGGCGGCGGCGAGGCCGGGCGCGTCGAATCGCTGATTGGCGCGACGAAGGCAAACATCATCAACGCCCACGACCAGCTTTCGATCGTGCAACTCGTTCAACTTCTGCAGCGAAGCAACGTCTATATCGGCAATGACAGCGGGCCGATGCACGTCGCCGCAACCTGCGGAATCCCTGTGCTGGCGCTGTTCGGCCCCACAGAACTGATTCGTTGGCGACCCCGCACCGAACTCGGCCAGGTGATCAAGGGCGATATGCCCTGCGCACCGACCTGCCAGCCTGAAGCCTGCATCCGCGACTACCGGTGCATGACGTCACTCACCGTCGACGCTGTGTTCGACCGGGTGAAGGCCATGACAGGCAGCGGGTGATATACTCGCTGTGAGTCTGGCTTTTCAACGCGCGATCGCATGACCGCTGTCCCGGCCACTGCCACGATCATTACGCTGAACGAATCCGAGCACATCGCGGATTGCGTCAGGAGCGTCTCGTTCTTCGACGAAGTCCTTGTCGTCGACTCGGGCAGCACTGACGAGACCGTACGCCTTGCCCGCAATGCCGGTGCCACCGTGATCGAAAATGCCTGGCCCGGGTTCGGCCAGCAGAAGCAGTTCGCGCTCGAGAAGGCGCGCAATCACTGGATCTTCAGTATCGACGCCGACGAACGGGTGACTGACGAACTGCGCGCGAGCATCGAGCATCTCTTTCGCGTTCGCCCGATGGCACAGGGCTACACGATCAATCGCCGCAACCACTTCATGGGGCGTGCACTCCGCCATGGCGAAGGCTACCCCGACTGGTGCCTGCGACTTTTCGATCGCCGGCACGCGTCCTGGAGCGAGGATCCCGTACACGAGAAGGTCGAGCTATGGGGTCGGATCGATCGGCTGCACGGCGGTGACCTCGAGCATTTCTCAGAGCTGTCGCTCAGCGAGTACATGGACAAGCAGAACCAGTACACGACGCTGCAGGCCCGGCATCTCAGTGAAAGCGGCCGGCGGGCGTCGATCGCGAAGCTCGTCATGTCGCCTTTCGTTCGCTTTCTCAAGTTCTATTTCCTGCGCCTCGGCTTTCTCGACGGCGTGCCCGGCCTCGTCCATATCACGGTCGGCTGCTACAACAGCTTCCTGAAGTACGCCAAGCTGCGGGAACTCCAGGGCAACCGCTGCGCCTCAGCGCCTCTGGCCCACCGAACCACGGAATAGGCGCTCTCAGGCACCTTCAACCATTTCCCGGGTCACCGCGTCTAAACCGCCAAACCTGTTGGAAATGCTGCTGTGAACAAAATCATCACCTTCGGCGCACCCGTCGCTGTGCTGGCCGCCGGCGTCGGTGCTTTCGCCCTGCTCCACGCCGCGAAACCCGAACCCGAGAAGAAAACCGAGTCCCCGAGACCGCTCACGGTCTATGTTGAAGACGTCCATCGCGCCGATGTCGATCTGCTGGTCAAGACCGCCGGCGAAGTCCGGCCACGGACCGAAGTCAACATGGTCGCCCAGGTCGGCGGCCGGATCATGGAGGTATCGCCGGAGTTCATCGAGGGCGGCGTGGTCACCGCGGGCACACCCCTCGTTCGCATCGAAGACATCGACTACCGGCTTGCGCTGTCACAGGCGGAGGTCCGGCTCGCCGAAGCTGAACTGGGCCTCAAGCAGGCCCGCGCCGACGCTGACGTCGCACGAAAGCAGCTGCGCAATGCAGCCACCGCGTCGGATCTTGCACTCAAACGCCCGCAGATCGCTGAAGCGCAGGCTCGCCTCACAGCTGCAAGAGCCGACATGGAACAGGCAAAACTGAATCTTGCACGTACCGCGATCAGCCTGCCCTTCGACGGCAGGATCAGCGAAACAAGCGTCGATATCGGCGAGTTCGTCACGCCGGGCACGCGGCTCGGCCGGGCGTTTTCTTCCCATGCCGTCGAGATCCGGCTGCCGCTGGATGACGCGCAGCTCGCCTCCCTGGGCCTGCCCATCGGCTATGTCGCAGAGGCAGGGGCCGGGCTCGGCGTCAACCTGAACACAACTGTGGCCGGGCGCGAGCATCACTGGCGCGGCAGGCTCGTTCGTCTCGATGCGTCTGTCGACCCCCAGACCCGGATGATCTTCGGCAGCGTGCTCGTCGATGCGCCGTACACCGAAAACGTCTCGCAGTCAGGCATGCCGCTGGCTGTCGGCCTTTTTGTCAACGCCGAGATCGTCGGGCGCCGTGTCGAGAACGCCTTTGTCATTCCGCGCGAAGCGCTTCGCGCCGGCGACCGCGTCTACGTCGTCAACGACAGCGGCCGCCTCGAGATCCGTGATGTCGAGGTGACTCACAGTTCCGAGACCGAAGCGGTCATCGAAAGCGGCGTTAGCGGCGGGGATCAGGTCATCGTCTCATCAGTCCGCAATCCGATAGAGGGAATGTCGCTCGAAGCGGCCCGCTACACGATCGACGAGTCGGCCGTGGCCGACCGCCGCAGCGACGACCCTCACCGTTCGCAGCCGGCAGGAGGTTGAGACCATGGAACGCCTGATTGCCTGGTGGGCGCGTAACCCCGTCGCCGCCAATCTCCTCATGGCCGGCATCTTTCTGGCCGGCTTCCTCGGCTTTCAATCGATGGAGCGCGAAGCCTTTCCGGTCTTCAAGCCGCATCAGGTCCAGATCGAAGTGGTCTGGCCCGGCGCCGCCCCGCAGGAGGTCGAGGAACAGATTGTCATGCGCATCGAGCAGGCGCTGAGAAATCTGGACAGCGTCTACCGGGTTTACTCATTCGCCGAAGAAGGCTTTGGCCGACTCGAGGTCTACACGCTGACATCGACCGACATCGATGTCTTCCTCAATGACGTCAAGAACACTGTCGACTCGGTCAACGGCTTGCCCCGTGACATCGAGAACCCGCAGGTCAGGCGCGTCGAATATCGCGACGAGATGATGCGCGTCGTGGTTCACGGGTTCGTACCGGAGCGTCAGTTGACCCGCCTCGCAGAAGATCTGCGCGGCGAGATCGCCATGCTGCCCTATGTATCCATAGTCGAGTTGTTCGGCACACGACGTGAGGAAGTCTCGATTGAGGTCAGCGAAGAGAGCCTGCGCCGTTACGGGCTGTCGTTCAGCGAAGTGGCCATGGCAATTCGCGGCAGTTCGATCAACCTGTCGTCGGGGCGCATTCGCACTGAAACCGGCGACGTATTGCTTCGCGCCCGGAACATCGCCGACACCGAAGAAGAGTTCGAACGTATTGTGCTGCGCCAGACCAGCGACGGTGCAACCGTGCGCCTCGGCGACGTCGCCCGTGTGGTCGATGGCTTCGAGGACAACGAGATCCTGGCCACAATGAACGGTGAACCTGCCGTCCTGCTGCAGATCCTGTCGACGGACTACATGCAGGTGGTCAAGACCAGCGATGCTGTCAGGCAGTGGATTGATGAGCGTCAGGAAACCCTGCCCGAGGGCGTCAGCCTGTCGATCTGGTTCGATACCGCGGACATGTACAAGAGCCGGATGGGCACGATCAGCGATGCGGCCTTCCTCGGGCTCCTGCTGGTCTTTCTCGTACTGATTCTGTCCCTGCGCCCGAAGGTCGCCCTCTGGGTCACCGTGGGCATCGGCGTTGCCTTCCTTGGTACGTTCGCGCTGCTGCCATCCAACGACGTCTCGCTGAACATCATGTCGACGTTCGCCTTCCTGCTGGTGCTTGGCATCGTCGTCGACGATGCGATCGTGGTCGGGGAGAGCATCCACCGCGAGAGCCACGAGTCCGGTGGCGGACTCGACGGCGCCATCAAGGGCGCGACCCGGGTGTCCAAGCCGGTCATCTTCGCCGTACTGACGACAATGGTCGCGTTTGCTCCCTGGTTCTTCCTGACATCAGAAGAAGCCCAGATCACGCGCCAGTTCTCGATCGTTATCACTTTGGCACTCACGATCTCGCTCATCGAGGCGTTCCTGATCCTGCCAGCTCACCTGAACGACCTTCACCATCGAGAGAAGCTCGGCCGTCTGCAGGCATTCCAGAAGCGAATCGAGGAAGGCATCGTTCACTTCGGGGAAAACTACTACAAACGGTGGATTGCGACTGCAGTGCGGCATCGCTACATCACCACCAGCGTCTTCTTCGCCGCATTCATCATCAGTATCGGTGCGTTCTCCGCCGGCTGGGTTAAGTTCGCATTCATGCCTGAGGTGGAGAACGAACTCATCCACGTCAATGTCGTGTTGCCGACCGGCACCCCGTACTCGCGCGCCCTCGAAGTGCTGGACCAGCTCCAGGCCGCCGAACTGGCGCTCATTGAAGAGGTGGAGCAGCGAGCGGAGGCCGAAGGCGGCTCCGGCAAGCTGATCGAGGGCTGGTACACCCGATCGCGTCGCGACAGCGTCATCGCCATCGTCAAGCTGGCGCCACCGGAAGTGCGCGACCTGTCGGCCAAGGAGGCCGCCCTGCGACTTCGTGAACTGGTTGGAGAGATACCTGACGCCGACGAGATCGAGGTCAACTACACGCTGAACGATTCGACGCCCCGCGTGAGCTTCGTGTTGCGCCACCGCGATATGGAAACGCTGAGACAGGCCGCCAACGCCGTCAAGGCGCAGCTCTACGATTACACCGGCACCTACTATGTTCGAGACAACCTTCGCGGCGAGTCTGACGAGTTGCACATGACGCTGCTGCCTGGCGCCGAAAAGCTCGGCATTACCCTGGCGGAGGTGTCGAGGCAGGTCCGCCAGGCCTACTTCGGCGAGGAAGTGCAGCGGCTGCCGCGCGAGAACGGCGACGTGCGCGTGATGGTTCGCTACCCGCGTGACCAGCGCTACTCGCTCGAAAGCCTGGAACACTTCCGTGTACGGACGTCGTCCGGCCATGAAGTTCCGCTGATGTCCGTGGTCGACGTCGAAGTGGCGCGCGGCGTCCAGGCCATCAACCGGCGCGATGGCGAACGCATGGTTCGCGTCACGGCGGCGGTCGACGGCGACCTGATGAGCGACATCAACACGGACATGAAGGATAACTTCATCCCGCAGCTCAAGGAGCAGTTCCCGGGGCTCGTCACCGGGGTAAGCGGCCAGGCCGAGGCTGAAGAGTTGTTCCTCGGTGAGCTGATGGCGCTCTACCTGGTGGCCCTGTTCGTGATGTATGCCCTGATCGCCATCGCCTTCCGCTCGTACTGGCTGCCACTGCTGGTCATGACCGCAATTCCCTTCGGTTTCATGGGTGCGATCTACGGCCACTGGCTCTTTGGCGTGTCGCTGGCCATGTTCTCGTACTTCGGGATTGGGGCCGCTGCGGGCGTGGTCGTGAACGACAACCTGGTACTCGTGGACTATGTCGAACAGTTGAGGGCGAAAGGCACGTCCGCGGTCGAGGCCGTCGTAGAGGCCGGTGTCGCACGCTTCCGCCCGATTCTGCTGACGACGGTGACGACGTTTATCGGGCTGATGCCGATCATGGCCGAGCGTTCTACCGATGCGCAGTTCCTGAAGCCGGCGGTCCTTTCACTGGCCTTCGGTGTACTGTTCGCACTCTTCGTCACACTGTTCATGGTGCCCGCGCTTTACTGCATCGGGAACGACATTGCGAGCCGGCTCCAGCAGGCCAGGGCGTGGGTGAAGGGTCAGCTGATGCCCGGCGGAGACGTTTCGCGTCAGACGCTGTAGGGACGGTTGAAGCGGCTGAGGCCGTTGTAGCGAATCATCGACTGGATTTCGCGAACGTAGGCGAGGCCGCGTTCGGAGTAACGGATGAGCCCGTTGGCAAGTGTCGTGCCGACGGGCTTTTCATTCTGGGCCCGGGCGACGCGCCGCATTTCGCGAAGTTCTTCGTAGGCGGCGTGGGTATTGATGGTGCGAATGTAGTAGCGGACGCCTTCGGCAACGCTGTCGAAGGTTGCCACCTCATGATTGCGGCCGGTGTCACGCTGCAGGGGCAACATGCCGCACCCTTCGTAGAAACACCAGATGCCAAAGAAGTTGTTGCCCTCACGGGCGAACCGGGAAGTGCCCCAGCCTGACTCCTTGGCAGCTTGCGCGATCACCAGCGAGGCCGGCACCACATCGACCCGGCGCAGCAGTTCGGCCAGCCGGCCGAGGGGCGCCGGGGCCGGCGTCGTCACCGAGTAACGCGCCTCGATCAGTTCGATCTCCCGCAGCTCAGCCTCGGTCGGCCGATGCCCGTCGAGCATTGCACGTGCCAGCGACTCGAGCCATGCGCGCTCCCGGGCCACTTCCTCGTTGGCCTCGTGAACCATCGGCAGCAGATAGTCATAGAACGCCCGCTTCTTCGCCTTCACGTCACGGAAGGTCGTGAAATCCGGCGGGCTGTACCCCGCCGCGTCCCCGATCATCACCGGTGCCGGGCGGAAAGGCGCCGCGCGTGCGGTCGCAGGGGCCTCGACCACGGCCCGAACCTCCAGCGCCGCTTCACGAGGCACGTCCGAACGGGACGCGGCAATCGAGGAACCGGCGAGAACGATCAGGGCAGCGAGTTGTAGAGTTGTGAGTCGCATACGGCCGCGCATTTTACACAAATATGGAGGTATCTCCATAGTTTTAGTGAGTTTCTCAATTTTTCGCCCACAAAACGATAAAACTTTCGTTTAATCATTGGCTTGCGTGCTTGCACCGATCGCCCGCGACCCTCATCTTTGCGCCATGCGGCTATTTATCGGTCTCGACATTGCAGCTCAGGACGCCCTTGCGATCGCTGACTGGCGGGCGCGCATGCTGCCACCGCTGACCCGACCAGTGCCGCCGGAGAACTTTCACGTCACGCTGGCTTTCCTCGGTGACGTTACCTCCCGACAGCTCGACCCGCTTGTCGAACAACTCGACCAGATTACGGGCACGCCGTTCGCACTGGCGATTGATGAGGTCGGCTATTTTCCCCGCCCCGGCATCCTTTGGGTCGGGCCAGGCGAGACACCGCAACCGCTGGACCGTCTGGCTCGCGACGTTCAGACAGCGGCGCGCCGCGCCGGCCTGCAGATCGAGAAACGAGCGTTCCGCCCCCACATCACCCTCGCGCGCCGGTGTGATTCCCCGCCACCCCTCAGCGCCCGCCCGCCGGCGTTTGAGATGCGCTTTGATGACTTTGCCCTCTTCGAATCCGTTGGCGGCCGGCGCGGGGTGCGCTACGAGGTCATCGGGCGATGGCCGCTTGCCTGAGCGCCCTGTCGCTGTTATCAAGACCCAATGAAACTCTCACCACTCGATGCCACCTTCGGTGCGACCGTCACCGACATCGACCTGCGCAACCTGACCGACGAGCAGTTCAAGGCGCTGTATGACGCGTGGCTCGAGTACGCACTGCTGATTTTTCCCGGCCAGCATCTCGACAAGGAGTCACAGGTCGCCTTCGCCCGCCGATTCGGTGAGCTCGAGTTCGACATCGCGCCAATCAGCAATGTGAAGAAGGATGGCTCCCTTCGGGACGACGATGACGTCGTGAAGATCCTGAAGGGCAACATGGGATGGCACGCCGACAGCACCTACATGCCGGTCCAGGCCAAGGGAGCCGTCTTTTCAGCACACGTTGTCCCGACATCCGGCGGCGAGACGGCGTGGGCCGACATGCGTGCCGCATATGATGCGCTACCGGCGGAACGCCAACAGGCACTGGCGCAACTCGATGCCAGTCACTCCCTGCACTACAGTCAGTCGCGGCTCGGCCACCAGCACGCCGAGGGCAGCGAGTACAGTGGCTACGGCTTTCACGATGAGGCGCCACCAAGGCGCCCGCTCGTCAAGACCCATCCCGAAACCGGCAGAAAGTCGCTGTTGATCGGGCGACACGCCTACGACGTTTCAAATCTCGGCAGTGAGGAATCCGGGCGCCTGCTGGATGAGCTCGAGGCCTTCGCCTGCCAGCCCCCGCGGGTCTACACGCACAAGTGGCAGCCCGGTGAGGTCGTCGTCTGGGACAATCGCTGCCTGCTCCACCGCGCCTGCCCGTGGGACATGAATGAGGCGCGCGTCATGTACCACTCCAGAATCAAGGGTGACCCGATCACAGAATCAGCGCCCGTCGAAGCGAACCCGCAGAGGTCCTGAAATCATGCAATACACGAATCTCGGTTCAACCGGCATCAGCGTGTCCCGGATCTGCCTCGGGATGATGACCTACGGCACCAAAGCCTGGCGCGACTGGGTCCTCGAATACGATGAAGCCCTGCCGATACTGACGCGCGCCTGGGAAGCCGGCATCAACTTCTATGACACCGCCGATGTCTATTCGAACGGCGTGTCCGAGGAAGTGCTCGGGCGCATGATGAGAGACCTCGCGATCGAACGGGAAGACATCGTCATCGCCACCAAGTGCTTCAACGGCACACACGGTCGGCGCCGAAACCGGTGGGGCCTGTCGAGAAAACACATCATGGCCGCCTGCGATGCGTCGCTGAAGCGTCTCGGCACCGACTATATCGACCTCTATCAGATCCACCGTTTCGATCCGAACACACCGATCGAGGAAACGATCGAGGCGCTCAGTGATCTCGTCAGCGCCGGCAAGGTTCGCTACCTCGGCGCCTCGAGCATGTTCGCCTGGCAAATGGCGAAGTACCTCTTTACCGCAGACACGCTGGGCGCGGCACGCTTTGTGTCGATGCAGAACTACTACAACCTGCTTTACCGCGAAGAGGAACGGGAGATGATCCCGCTGTGCGCAGATCAGGGTGTGGCGCTGATCCCCTGGAGTCCGCTCGCACGGGGCTATCTCACCCGTTCGCGGGAATCCCTGGGCGACACGCTGCGCGCCAGCACTGACGAGTTTGCAAAGGCGCTATACCAGCATCCGGGTGATCTCGACATCATCGACCGGAATGTCGAACTCGCCGGCCGGCTCGGCATCAATCCGGCGCAGACGGCCCTTGCCTGGGTGCTCTCGAACCCGGCGATTACGGCACCGATCATCGGCGCCTCGAAGCTGCCGCAGCTCGAAGATGCCCTTTCGGCAATCGACATCGAGCTCGCCGATGAGGACAAACGTTTTCTGGAGAGCGAGTACACGCCGCATCCGGTACTGGGGCATCGCTGACATGACCGTCATAGACTGCGATTCCCATGTCATGGAGCCGGCGGACCTCTGGCAGAAATACCTCGAGCCGCAGTACCGCGACCGCGCGATCCGCATCGAGGAACGCGACGGCGTTGAATCCCTGCTCATCGGGGAGGTCCCCGTCCTCGAAGGCCGGCTTGCCGGACTCGGTGGGGCCCACCAGCCCCGAGACCAGCTTTTTGCCGGTGGTCTCAAATATGCTGATGGCTGCGAGCCGGCGAGCTACGACCCGGCCGAGCGATGCCGCCTGCTCGATGAGTGGCAGGTCGACCGCGGGGTGCTCTTCCCGACGATTGGCATCCTGCCCTTTCCGACCGATGATCTGGACCTGAATTCCGCCTATTGCCGCGCCTACAATCGCTGGCAGGCCGACTTCTTCGCCGATGCGCCAGAGCGCGTGATTCCCATCGCCATTCTCAACTGGCATGACCTCGATGCCGCGATGGCTGAGCTCGAGACCTGTATCAAGCGGGGGTTTCGGGGGATCTTCGTCCCGCCCGAGATTGTCGGCGGGGTCCGTCCGGGCCAGTCACACTTCGATCCGATCTGGTCACGGTGCCAGGAGGCCGGCATCCCCGGCTGTCTGCATGTGATCGTGCGATTCGATGGCACCGGCGGCTTTACCGCGTGGAACCTCACCGGACCCGGCGCCACATTTACCTTCGGCCTCGGCGCAACCGGGCAACTCATGCCCGCGCTCGCCTCGATGGTCGTCGACGGTTTGTTCGAACGTTTTCCCGAACTCAAGATGGTGTCCGTCGAAGCGGGCTGTGGCTATGCGGCGTACCTGATGGACCGGCTCGACGAGAAGCACAACTTCTTTGGCGCCTTCGCCGCCGAGCCGCTTGCCATGAAACCTTCCGACTACATCAGGCGGAACTGCTACTTCGTGGCGGAGCCCGAAGAGCGAACGATCGATGCCATGCTCGACCTTGTTGGCGAAGACAAGATCATGTGGGGTTCTGACTATCCACACGTCGACTCGACGCTCGATGCACCGAACCTGATTCGTTCGAGCGTCGACCGTCTGTCACCGGCGCGTCGTGCAGCCGTTCTCGGCGGCAACGCGGCCCGGGTTTTCGGTGTCGATGTGGATTAAGCGACTGCTCGCCGGCATCGCCGCCGTCCTGCTGGGCGCAGCCTCACTCGCGCTCGGCGAATGGGGCTTCAGCAAGGTGCTCGACTTTCGCACCCTGGAGCGCATTCCACCGACCCTCGTCGCCGGCTCCGTCGGCGGTGAGACACAGCTTCGCGGGGTGGCCGAGCCGTACCAGACGCTGCTTGCCGCACCAAAGACCGGACGGGAAACGCTCTACTACCGCTACACGCTGGAGCGAGAGGAAACGGACTCCGATGGCGACAAATCGTGGCGCACCCTGCGTGATGAGGAGCAGGCCACAGACTTCCACCTTCGTGACGACAGCGGCCGCGCCCTCATTCGAGCGCAAGCCGATCTCGAACGAATCGACTGGTCTGTTGGCCGTTCTTTCCGCACGGTGGAAGGAGATCTCCGGCACACCGAGTGGCGGATCGACCCGGGCGCAAACCTGACGGTTTTCGGCTGGCTCGAACCGGCAGCGGTACCGACACTCGACTTTCATACCAAGGGGCGTTACGTCCCGATCGTCTCGACCCGTTCCGCCAGCGAGGAACGCGGCAGTCTGGGGACGTTTGCGATCCTGCTCTTGTCAGCCAGCATTACCTGCCTTGTCTTCGCCAGTCTCGCGCTCGTCTATGTGTTCAGCATTCATCGCACGCTCGTCTTTCTGTTGATTGTGACGACGGCCAGCACGCTGCTGCTCTCGAACTACGGATACCGGAGCCTCGAGGCTGACGTCATGGACGGCGCCGCCCGACTTGCCGAGCACCGTGAGCGCGCTGGCCGCCTGATCAATGCCGCGCTGGCGCCGCTCGGCATGACGCATCGCTGGGCGTCGGCCCTCGACCCGAACGCGCTCGAAGCGCTGCCAACCGACACCCGAAACCGAATCAATGCCTGGCGAGAATCAGCGTGGGTCCTCCGCGCACGATATCTCCAGCAGATCGACCGCTTCCCGGAGCGAGCCTATGCGGTGATGCAGGGAGTCGCCTCGCCCGGCGAGATCACACTGTCACCGGCGTCACTCACGCGAGCGCAGCGCGAGTTCGACGCGTTCGAGCAGACCCGCACCGGCCATGCGCTCCTGTTCTCGGCCATCGGCCTCGTTCTGGTCTGCATCACCGCCTGGCTCGGGTTTCGGGCGATCCGGACCAAACGAATGCAGGAGAATCTCACGGTCAGCAAGACCGCCGGGGTTGTCTACGGCCTCACCGAACTCGCCGGCACGCTGGTCCCTGAGCAGGCATCGGAGACGCTTCGCGGACCGGTCAGCGGTGGTGAATGCGTGTGGTATCGGCACGTGGTCGAGGAGCTTCGCGGCACCGGCAAGAATCGCCGCTGGGTCACCATCAGCGACACCACCCGCAAGCAGCCGTTCTACTGCGAGGACGACGAGGGGCGCCTTCGCATCTTCCCGGGTCACGCCGAGATCATTACGCATCACCGCACGACCGAGCGACAGGGCCGTCACCGCGAAACGGAGACCCGTCTGGAACCCGGCGACACGCTCTACATTCTCGGCAAGGCACAGGTCGACAAGACAACCGGCGAAACCCTCGTTATCCGGCACAGCAAGGATTCTGACTACATCATCGCCAACGAGAGCGAAGCGGCCGTGATGTTTCGCAAAGCGCTCCGGGGCATGTTCGGGCTCGCCATCGGCATTTGTGTCCTGTTCTTCTGCGCCCTGTGGATCGGCGGTGGCCAGGGGCACTTCTCATCACTGGACTTCCTGCTCGCCTCGCTGGTCGCACCGGCCTTCCTCGCCGTGATCCTGCTGACACTGATGTACAACGATCTGGTCTTCCTGAAGCAGCGCGTCGAGCGAAACTGGGCAAACATCCAGGTTTCGCTCAAGAAGCGGGCAACACTCATCCCGCAGCTGGAAAGCGTCGTACGCCGCTTCCTCGAGCACGAGGTTGACCTGCAGGAATCGCTCGCGGACATGCGAACACTGCGCGGCAGCGCCGATACCCCCGGCGAAGTCGACCGCTACATGGCGCTGGAACAATCGGCGCTCGACAGGATCAATGCGCGCATGGAGGCCTACCCGGAACTGCGCGGTGACAAACTCGCCGCCGAGCTGAACCGGCGGATGATCAAGCTCGAGAACGAAGTCGCGCTGATGCGTGCAGGCTTCAACGATGCGGTGATGCAATACCGGATTCGGATTCAACGCTTCCCGGACAACGTGATCGCGAAGCTGTTCCGATTCAGCGACAGGAAGGCATTGGCATTCAGACCGGAAATCCGCCGGGTGCCGACGGTCGAGCTGTGAGCCGATATCCCCGATATGCCGTAGAATCAGGGTCAGGGAGAATGGACCACCATGCCGACGTTCGTCCGTGAAATCGACTCGCTTCGCCTGATCGTCGTCACACTGTCTGGCGACGTGACGCTGTACGACCTCCGTTCGATCGACACACGCCTCGCCAACTGCACGCGAGAACATGACCTGTTCGTCGTCGAGGAGCCCCGGTCGAGGATTACCGCCTCTGCGGCTGAACTCAGGGACTTCGCCGCGGCCGACCTCGTACTGTCGCCCGCCTCGCGCCGCGTCATCATGGCCTCGGAGGACATGATGTTCGGGCTGAGCCGCATGTATTCGATGACCGCGACGCCAACCGAGAGCGATGTCCACGTCTGCAAATCGCTCGCCGAGGCTGCTGACGTGTTCGGACTGACCGAGGCACAGCTGCGCGAGGCGACACGGCTCGACTAGCCAACCCATCGCTAAAGTCGGCCGCGCTCGTGCCGATACAGCTAGCATGAATCTCGAACAGACTCCTCTCGAGCCGGCGGATATCGTTCGTCGAGACGTCTTTGTGGCGCGCCAGCCGGTACTCGACCTCGACGGCAAGATGTTCGCGTACGAGTTGCTGTTCCGGGACGGGGTCGCCTCCAGCTTCCCCGGCGGCGACGGCCACAGTGCCACCAGCGCCGTGTTGCTGAACGCCTACGTCGAAACGGGCCTGCCGCGACTTTCAGGCGAGCACCGCGTCCTGATCAACTTCAATGAGGCATCGATTCTCGAGCGCCTGCCGACGCTGTTCCCGAAGGACAAGCTGATTGTCGAAGTGCTCGAGGATGTCACGCCGACCGACGAGATCGTGGCCGAATGCCGACGTCTGGTCGACGCCGGCTACGAAATCGCAATGGATGACTTTCGCTACTCGGCCGAACACGATGCGCTGCTCGAACTCGCCTCGATCATCAAGCTCGACTTCATCAGCACGCCCCGTGAGGAACTGGAGTCGATGTGCAAGCGCTTCGAGCACATGGGCAAGATACTCCTGGGCGAGAAGATCGAAACCCACGAGATGTTCGAGTACGCCCGGTCGCTCGGCTGCGAGCTGTTTCAGGGCTACTTCTTCAGCAAGCCTGAGGTCATCCGAAGCGCCTCGCTGCAGTCGTCCAAGCTGAATCTCCTGCAGATCCTGGCGGACGTCGCGAGCCCGGACTACGACGTGACGCGAATCGAGCGATCGATCGCCAGCGACGTCGCCATCTCCTACAAGCTGCTGCGATACATCAACTCGGCCATGTTCCATACCGCGCGCGAGGTCTCATCGATCAGGCATGCGATCACGCTGCTGGGGCGCACAGAATTCAAGAAGTTCATCGGTCTGCTGCTGGCAGGCGAGATTGCCGATCACAAGCCGCTCGAACTGACGCGTCTTGCGCTGGTTCGCGGCAGGTTCTGTGAGTCGCTTGCCGAGGCGCGGCAGCCACGGCAGGACAGTTCGGAATTCTTCCTGCTCGGCCTCTTGTCGATGCTCGACGCCATGCTCGACATGCCGATGGCCGAGGCACTCGAGTACCTCCCGCTTCAGCAGCAGATCAAGGACGCGCTGCTCTACATGAAGGGCCCCAGCGCCAACTATCTGGAACTCGCGGTCGCCTGTGAAATGGGAGACTGGGACACCATCGCGACGCTCGAGGAAAATGATACCGAGCCGACCATGGTGTACTGGGACGCCGTCGAGTGGGCCGACCAGATGATGGAAGCCCGCTCAGCCGCCGGTTAGCGCCGCAGGGTCGCCCATTTCTCCAGGTGCGGCTGAATCAGTTCGATCAGCGTTCCGTCCGGGTCCCGGACAATCGCCACGTCGGCAAGACCGTCCCCGGCCGTTCCCGGCCCCGACAGTATGGCAATGCCGGCGGACGCCAGCCGCGCACAGTCCGCTGCCAGATCTGAAGATCCGAGACACATCCTGACGATTCCGATGTCCTGATTGGTCAGCGGCGACCTTGCGTCAGGCACCTGCAGCTCTGTCAGATCAATCTTCGGAAAGCTGTCACCGAGCTGCATGATGCACGCGCGCCCGGTCGTGCCCTCAGGCAATCCCAGGATCGAACGTGCATCGGCAGCGACGGCCGCGGGCTCGTTCATGTTGAGGCCCAGATACGGAATGCCCGGGATCATCACCTCGAAGCCCAGCTCACCATAGAACGCGCGCGACGCATCGAGATCGGCCACGTTGATGTTGATATGTCCCCAGCGAAACGACATGCCTGCGCCCCTGTGTGCGATAGAGGCGGCATTGTACCGCGGCGATCAGAAGCGGATACCGGTCTCGATCGTTCGGCTTGCGTAATCCGGGCCGGTACCGCAACTCGCGGCACTCGTCAGCCGATAGTAGGTCTCGCCGCCGGCGACATCGGCATCACAAGTGACGGTTGCAGCGCAGCCTTCCAGAGCCGCTGTCGTGAATGTGATCGACGGTGAGGCAGCAAAGAATCCGTGACTGCAGTTGGCCGTCGCGCCTCCCGGCGGCATCAGCCGGTTGAGGCCGAGTTCCATGCCGCTCTGCGCCGCCATGAAGGCTCGCGCCGACTGCACCTCGAGCGCGACGCTTTCAGCACTCGAGCGTTCGAGCGCGGTGATGGCGAGCCCAACCATCGACAGAATCACGATGACGAAAATCGCGAACGGCAGGCCCATACCACGCTGGCGGGTCACATCAGGGAACATTTCGCACCTGCACTTCCTGATCCAGGGTCATCGACTCCTCACCGCCACTCGCAACAAGCACAAATCGAAGCACCGCGTGCCGCTGAAGCGATCCGCTTGTGTAGTCAAAGTCGACCGTCGATGCGGTGCTGAGACCATCGATGAGCACATCGCGAGTGCCGCCTGAAGGGGGCAGACTCGCGGTCGCATTGAATCCGTAGTCCCGGTACCGGTAGAGACGCGATGATCCGCTGGGCTGGCAATAGGCCTGCGGCGAATCCGTCACGTAGAAGCGGCGTTGCGGCGAGTCCGCCGGAAAGCGATGGGCAGCACCCAGGGCGATCGTGACCTCGTCGCTGCCGACCGGCACAGTCGCCTCGTCAGGTGTGACGACACCGGGCAGCGCAGACGTGTCGTAGATGCTTGAGACATCAGTCGGATAGACGGCAACATGCCCCGAGAGGCTCGTCGTATTGCCGAGAGAAGCGGCAGCAAAGCTCGCTGCGGACACAGACCGCGGCACCGACACATAAAAGCCACCCCGCTTCACCGGCACGAACTCGACGCAGTTGTCGAGCACGCCACCGATGCGCACGCTGTTCGGCAATGCACGGCGGATATCCCGCGAGATTCGCTCGCCCGCCACCACCATGGCCGACGCCATCTGCGCGCGGTCGACGGTCGTGCCGTATCCGCCGACTGTCGCGCCGAAGAAACTGGTCACCCCGACGGCCATGATGCCCAGAATCGTAATGGTCATGGTGAGTTCGATGAGGGTGAATCCACTGGCACGCGGCATCAGTAATTCCCCCGGTAAACGCGAAACGCCGACGTCCGCCCGTCCGGCGCGGTAATCGTGATGTCAATCGCCTTGGCGTCATGGTCGTTCGCGAGGCCGAGCGCCGTGCCAGCGCACGCAACAGAGACAGCCGCCGTGTAGTCGGTATAGCCGTTCAGCGCGGCGCCGGACTGCAGTGCCGGCGGTGACTCGCTGAGCCCGTGGTAGTCATCAACGTCATCGAAGAGTGCCCGCGTCTCTCCGCCCTCAGCTCCGGCCGTGCAAACCGACGCGTCGGTCGCAGCCGGCACACCGCCAAGGGGCGTCAATTCCGCAAAGCGTTTGCCGAGCACCTCTTCGGCATAGGCCTGGGCAAGCAGGATCGTCCGATGCTGGATCAGGGGATCCGCGGAGCGTGACACAGAATTGCCCACCGAGGCCGAGACTGCCGCGAGTGCGATACTGATGATCACGATGGTCGCCAGCAGTTCAATCAAGGTAACGCCCCGGCATCGCCCACGGGTCGGCCTAGGTATCGCAATTGCCGGCATAGGCGAACCCCAGGGCAGAAACGCAAACCGGCCGTGTCTCACGACCCGAAATGCAAAAACGTATCGGCGTGGTATCGCCGTTACGATTGAAAGAAAGCGTGCGTGGCAGTGTACCCGTGACCGGGCTGCAGCTGCCGGCAAGAGAGCCGGTGCTCCAGGTCAGCGTCGTACCATCGCCCGGCACATCGCGGACTGAGGTGTGGGCACCGTCAATCAGGGTGAAGCGGTATCCCGTCCCCTGCTGGCTGATCGTCAGCGCTGCCGCGCTGTCAGACCGCGCCAGCGCCGCCTGCTGGGCAAGCCGGGTACTCGAGATCAGCTGATCCTCGACGAGCATCGGTGTTACCGAAGACTGATCCAGAAACAAGGCTCTCGCGGAGACCGCGAGCAGGCTTGCCAGCACCAGCGTCATGACCAGCTCCACCAGCGTAAACCCTGACTGGATGGAACGGATCATGACGGCATTCACCCGGTAAAGGTGCGAGCGACACAGCCCCGATCAGCAGGATCAGGGGCAGGCAGTCGCTGAGGTTTCATCGACGTCGGTTGACGTCGTCGATACGGTCGGCGGAGTACCGGGTTCGATGCAGACGTACAGACCATCGCCCGGGTCGAACGAGGCAACGTTGGTGACCGCCGTGCCACCGGTAAACGCGACACCGTCAACAAATACGGCGTTGTTGATGCCTCCCGCGGTCGTCGCCGGATAACCGTCTTGCGTGGTGACCGTCGCACCTTCTACCGATACCGAGCTGGCGCCCGTCGTCGAGCAACTCGAATCGACGAGACATGCGGCATGAACGATGCCGATGGAAGAGCGCACGGCAGCGGCAACGCCTTCACCGGCGGCAACTTCCGCGTCGCTTGAGAAGTCGACAAACTTGGGAATGGCAAAAGCTGCCAGGATGCCAAGAATGACGACCACCATGATCAGTTCGATCAACGTAAAACCTGATTGTGATGTCTTCATGTTTTTCATCGTGATGGCGCCTCCACGCCAGTTTGATTGCTGTGTCGCGACAGTGTCGCTCATCTACTCGTATCGGCTTGCGCCGCCAAGTCTTTAGGAATTCAGCTTGTAAACCGTGCCGGTGAGGGCGTCATAGGTAATCGATCGAATCGCACTGCCGCCTCCCTGATAGGTGTAGACGCACTGTGTCGGCCCACCGACCGTGACCTGGTAATCGACATTGCCCGACTGCCCGACACGGGGAGCCTCATCGATCAGAATGCCCTGCCACACCTCAATGCACTTGGTGACCGTCATCGATGTCGAGTTGTCCGAGCCACTGGTACCGACGGGCCAGCCGTCCTGCGAAAGATTGACGTTCTCCCTGCCGAAGTCCGGCAGATCATCGACGTCGTTCGGCTTGCCCTTCGTGATCCACTGGGACTGCACGAGATAGATCGCCGAGGTGAACGCTCCCCAGACGCTGTCGACCGACGATCGATGGGCGTCTTCGGAAAGGTCAGCCAGTCGCGGCAAAACCACGCCGGCAAGAATGCCGACGAGGGCGATGACCACGACGAGTTCAATCAGCGTGAAGCCGTGCGCGCTACGGTGTTTCATTGTCTTGTTTCTCCTTTTCGACTCTCTCTATCGACGGTCATTACCGACGGTCTTTACCGACGCTCTCTATCGACGCTCTCTATCGACCCATGGCAGCTTCGCTCAGGCTCCAGATCGGCAGGAACACACCGAGCGCGAGGATCAGGACCAGCACGCCCATCATGAGTATCAGCAGGGGTTCGATGGATTCGGACAGCTTCGCGAGGTCGTACTCGATCTCCTGATCGTAGAAATCGGCCACATCCTCGAGCAGGGTTTCGACCTGCCCCGTTTCCTCACCCACCGAGAGCATCTGCATCACCAGTGGCGAGAAGATGCCGGCTCGCCCGGCAATCCCCACCAGCGTCTCACCACGCTCGATCCCGGAGCGCATGCCGGAAACAGCCTTGGCGAGGTACGCGTTGCCGAGTGCACCCGCAACCAGCGTCAGCGCCTGCGTGATGGGAAGCCCGGCGGTCAGCATCATTGAAAAGTTGCGCGCGAACCGGGACAGCGCCAGCCGCTCGAGCAGTCTGCCAACCAGCGGAATGCCGAGTTTTCGTCGATCCCACGTGAGCCGGCCGGCTTCAGTGGCGAGCCATTGACGCACCGCGACCGCCGTGGCCACGGCCAGCCCGACCACAAGCCACCAATATGCCAACAGGAACGCCGAGGTGCCCATCAGGATTCTCGTCGGCAGCGGCAGGTCTGAACCCAGTCGCTCGAAGACGCCGGCAAACGCCGGAATCACCCAGAAGTTGATGACGATGAGCGCAAGCAGCAGAGCGCCGATTACCATGATCGGGTAGCGAACTGCCTGCTGCGCACGCTTGCGCGCCTGCTGTTCCAGTTCGAGATTCTGCGCCAGGCGGTAGAACGCCTGATCAAGGCTGCCCGTGTTCTCGCCAACGTGGATCATGGCAATGAACAGCGGTGAGAACACATCGCGATGGTCACCCATGCAGGTGGCGAGGTTCTTGCCGGATTCGAGCTCACGTGCGATGGCGGCAATAGTGTGCCGCAGCTTCTTCGAACCTGACGACTCCGAAAGGCCGCGCATTGCGCGAACGATCGGAATTCCGGCCCGGGAGAGCGCGTACATCTGACGGCAGAAGACGATCAGTTCCTCAGCCGTGATCCGCGCGTGCGATTCGAGCCAGGCTTCCAGCGCGCGGATCGGATCGAACCGTTCCACCGCCTGTTCGACGGAGATCGGGGTAAGCCCCTTGCCGAGCAGCAGCGCGGCCGCCTCATCGACGGTGCCCGCGGCAATGCGACCTTGCTGCAATTCACCGTCGGACGTTCTGCCGCGATACAGAAACTCCACGGTCTAGGCCTCCAGCGCGCTGCCAGGTTCGTCGAACTCGAGATCCGTCGCCAGCCGAAGCACCTCGTCAACCGATGTCTCGCCGACCAGCGCATCGTCGAGTGCGCAAGCCGCAAGACTCCTGAAGCGGGGATCCTGACTCACCAGGCCGAACAGTTCCGCTTGGTCATTGCGACGCAGCGCCGCGAGTTCCCTGTCGTCGAACTCCAGCAGTTCGAAAACGCCCATGCGGCCCCGATAGCCGGTGTTGTTGCACTGATAGCAACCGGCGCCCTTCAGGAACGTGGCGCCGGATGTCGGCCCGATCGAGTCGAGCCAGATCTGCTCCTGCGCCGTCGGCAGATACTCCGAATGGCAGTTCTTGCAGACCCGTTTGATCAGGCGCTGCGCCAGCACACCGGTCAGCGCGCTGGCAACAAGAAAGGGCTCGACGCCCATATCGATCAACCGAAGGGCACTCGACACCGCATCGTTGGTATGGAGCGTCGACAGCACCATGTGGCCCGTCAGCGCTGCCCGGAGCCCGATCTCCGCGGTTTCGTGATCGCGCATCTCACCCACGAGGATGATATCGGGGTCCTGTCGCAGAGCGGCCCTCAGCACGGTCGAGAACTCAAGATCGATACGCGGATTGACCTGAACCTGCGTCAGCCTCGGCAGCCGGTATTCCACCGGATCTTCTGCCGTGATGATCTTGACGCCCGGGTCATTCAGCTCGCCCAGCGCGCCATAGAGCGTCGTCGTCTTGCCGCTGCCCGTCGGGCCCGTCACAAGCACGAGCCCGTGAGGGCGACGAATGAGATGCCGGAATCGATGCAGGATCGGGTCGGGCATACCGGTCGCGTCAAGATTCAGTATTCCGGCGGACTGATCAAGCAGACGCATGACCACGGCCTCGCCGTGCTGGACGGGCATGGTCGACAGACGAACATCGATCGAGCGCCCCTTCACACGCATGGTGAAGCGACCATCCTGAGGTAACCGCTTCTCCGAGATATTCAGGCCGCACATCAGCTTGAGCCGCAGAACCACCGCCGCGCTGACACGTCTTTCCTTGATGATCTGCTCGTGCAGCTGGCCGTCGATGCGCTGGCGAATTCGAAGCACCGTTTCATCGGGCTCGATATGGATGTCCGATGCGCGCATGGCGACCGCATCCTCGAACACCGACTGCAGCAGCCTGACAACCGGTGCTTCTTCATCCGTCGTATCAACCGACAACGCAGACAGGTCGACCGTGTCCTTCGACAGTTCGTCATCAAGCTGTTCTGCGAACTGCGAGATCTCGTCGCGGTTGCTGTAAACGACGTCCAGCATCTCGAGCAGTTCGGATTCACGAACCACCGCCATGTTGAAGGTTCGGCCAAGGGCCTGGGTCAGCTGGTCGTAGCCGAACAGATCCATGGGGTCGGACATGCCGACCAGCAGTTCGCCATCGTGGTCAGACAGGGCGATCGCGCGATGGCGCCTCGCCAGGTGCTCCGGCAGCTGGCGCACGACATCCTGCTCGAAGTGAAACTGGCGGAGCCGAACGTAGGGAATCTCCAGTTGGTCAGAAAGGATGTTGAGCAACACCTCCTCATCGACAAGCTGCATCTGCACAAGCGTCTGGCCAAGCTTTCGGCCGCTGGACTTCTGTTCGGCCAGGGCCTGCTGAAGCTGCCCCTCGTTGATGACGCCGTTCTCGACGAGCAGGTCACCGATCCTGAGCTTTCTCTTCTGGGCGGCCAACGTCATCGCTGGTAACTCAGTGCACGAACACGGGACAGTGCGTAGTCAGCGAGTTCGCCGGGGAGCGTTCGCCCGTCCAGTGCTTGCTGGAAGGCGACAATGGCGGCCTCCGGCTTGCCCGCACCATCGAGGCCAACGCCATAGCCCAGCCACCAGCGATCGTTCCCGGGCTCAAGCTCGGTCAGCCGGGCGTAGACAGCCGCCGACTCGTCGAATCGGCTCGCCTGTTGGTAGGCGAGCGCAAGCAGCGCGTGATAGTCCGGGGCGTCGCTCAGCCTCGGCGGCGCAGCTTCCAGCAACGCAATCGCCTCGGCCGGTTGGCCGACCGTGGTCAGTATTCTCGCTCTCAGTGATCGAAGGATCGGCGACGGCGTTGCCGGGTCGACCGCGGCCAGCAGCGCATTGGCTTCCCGCAGACGCCCCTCCTGCAGCAGCAGCCCAGCGAGCACACCCTTGGGTTCTTCACGCTCGCCGTAGCGCTTCATGAAGTCGATCAGCACCCGCTTCGCCTGCACGCGGTCACCTGAAAAGATCAGGCGCTGCACGTCCCTCAGTGCACGCGCTTCCAGTTCGGCAACGTCGACGACATCGACCCGCGCCGGTGACGGCTGCGACGTCACAGGAGGTGCAGCGGGGACGGCCGGAGCCGCAGCTTTCACCTCGGTGGTGACAACAGGTGCGACGGATAGCTCCGTGGGAAGGCTGTTCACGACCGGCTTCGCCTGAATTTCAGGCGTCGTCGCCGACAACAAGTCCATTCGCGCGTTCAGTTCTGCCGCAGGAAAAGCCGGCGGCGTAACGTCCACCTCAGCGACAACAGGTTCCGGTGCCGGACTCACGACGGGTTCCGCCGGGGCCACCGGCGCCTCCGGGCGGCTGTAGAGCTCGATGCCAACCGCGATGGCGGTCAACACGGCAATGACGCCAAAGAAGCTCGCTGCCATCCGGGCAACGTGACGTCGCTTGCCGTCGGCATCAGCCTCCTGATCGGTGAGCGGCAGTTCGAGAATCTCGGCGGCGACCGGGTCAGACGCCCCTTCGCCGAGGGTCGCGTGATCGAAGACTTCAACCGTGGGAATGCGCTGGGCGACGCTCATCCGGCACCTCCCTTCCAACCGCCCCGCAACGAAAGCCCCTCAAAGCGATCACGCGTACGACGGATGTCTCGTTCGAAACCGTTCTCGTCCGCCATTGTCGGGCGGATCAGGATAATCAGCTCACTGCGACGGCTTTCCCTGCGGCTCTGCTTGAACAGGTTGCCGACAACGGGCAGTCGACCGGCACCCGGCGTCGCCGCGACGTCACGGGTTTCGGTATTTCGGATCAGGCCGCCGATCACCACAACCTGGCCGTTGTTCGCACCGATGATGCTGTCGGTTTCGCGAATGGTGCTGAGGGCAAGCGGCAGCGTCAGGTCTCGATCACCAAGCGAGACCACTTTGGTCTGGTCTTCGACCTCGCTGACGCTCGGATGCACATGAAGGACGATGCGCCCCTCTTCGCTGATCTGTGGCGTCACATCCAGCGCGATACCCGAGAAGAACGGTGTCAGCTCGACATCGGTGTTGGTGCGGTCGCTGGCGTTGATATCATTGTTCTCGTTGACGCGAATCTCGGTGACAAAGAACTCGTCGCGGCCGACCTTGATGACGGCCTTCTGGTTGTTCACTGTGGCAATGCGCGGCGACGACAGCACCCGGACATCACCCTGCGTCGACAGCAGTTCGATGAAGATGTTGAAGTCGTCGGTCGAGGCAGCAGCGGCAAACATGCCCTGCAGTCCGGGATTCGTGACACGCCCTGCGGTTTGCTCGGCCGCAAAGCTCGCGGGGCCAAACGAGTTGTTCTCGGAGATGCTGCCGATTGCCGTCCAGTCGATACCCTGCTGGTTCCCGCGATTGAGCGTCACCTCGACTATCCTCGCCTCGAGAATCACCTGGCGCTGCATGGTGAGTTCCGCTTCACGCAGATACCTTGCCACCGCCACGTGATCGTCCGGCATGGCCCGAACCACGATCATTCCGGCTTCCGGCGTTGCGACGACCGCGGTGCCGTCTTCACCACCGACGATGAGTTCCAGCGTGTCGAGCAACTGGCTCCAGAACTGCGAATCGGTCTCTGTCGAAATTCGGCTGCCCACCAGTCCGGCGCGCCCTTGCTGACGACCTGCTTCGGGGGCGCCCAGGTTGCCGGGAACGATCGAATTGGTTTCACCGGATGGGCCGGCGTTGCTGACTGAGCCTGCGCTGACCTGAATTTCGGAGCCGCCGGTGCGGCGAACGTTCAGGTAATTGAGGCGGTAGATTTCGGTGCGCAGCCCGCCTGGCAGGATCTGGATGAAGTTGCGCTTGCGCCGGACGTCAAAGCCGTAGAGTTCCTGCACGACGTCGAGCACCTCGTTCACGGTCACCGATTTCAGGTCCAGCGAGATGGTACCGCTTACCTCCGGATGGACGACGAGATTGTAGGGTGTGTCCTTGACCAGCGACGGAAAGAAATCTGCCGCCTGCGCATTGGCAACAGAGACATCAAACCGCTCCGATGAAGGATCGTATTCGCCGAGCGACGAGCCGACGCCCGGCATCAGTGCCTGGGCGACGGCGCTCGGCACACCGGCCCGATTGGCGGAGGTATCCTCTGATTCAAAATCGGCGATCGCACGGCTGCCGGCAAGGATGTCTTCGCCTGCCGGATCGGATACACATCCGGTGAGCAGAACACCAAGAATGGTGAGACTGAAGAATTGAATGAGACGCACAGCTAAGTTCCTTTTTTCTGTTTAACGTCCAGCGCGGCCGGTTCCTTTAGTACGAGTTCCCGCCCGTCGGCCCGCAGGACCACCTCGTTCATGTCGATGGACTCGACACGGGCACCGGCGATGAGTTGCCCTTCGCGCACGCGTTCGCCGTTGATGATCGCGATCCGGCGGAATGACGAGACCAGCGTGGATTCGAGACGCAGCCGCGGCGCGGGTTCACTGGCACCGGCCGAATGCGTTATCGCGGGCGCAGCCGGCGGGCGTGTCGGGTCGACTCGGGCATCGGCGGCAACCGGCAGCGCCACGAACGCCGCGAGAAGAAGAATGATGAGATTGCGAACTTGCTTTGTGTCAGACACCGAGCCACTCCGATTCCATGCCGAGGGTTTCGACGACCACGACAACGCGGGCCATCGGATAGTTGTCGACACGATAGTGCAGCGACTTGAAGATCAGCCTGTCGCCGGCCTGCTCCAGACGCTCGAGATAACCGATCGTGTCGAAGTAGCTCGCCTCGAATTCGACGCGGACACCATGACGGTAGAGGCCCTGGCCATTGCCTTCCCCGTCCTGCTCGAAGACGGCCTCGACCGGCAGGTTCTCGAGCGACAGCAGCTTGATGTTCTCGGAGCTGCCAAGCACGTCATAAAGCACGCTGACCATTTCGGCTGGCGTGACGAGGTGCGCAAGCTGTTCAAAGTAGGCTTTCTCCTGCAGCAGAATGGCCCGCTCCAGTTCGGTCAGCTTCGAACGCAGGGCGGCGTCAGGATCTTCCTGTTCCCGGCGGACCAGTTCCGCGAGGGCACTTTCCTGCGCCGGCCGGGAGCGCTCCAGCACGGCAATTGATTCCATCGCATCGAAGATCGTGAGCAGCTTCGGATACCAGAAGAACTGTCCGAACACGATGATGAGCACGGTTCCCAGTGTTGCGGCCGCGATGCCACGTTCGCGGGAAGACAACGCGTTGAACGTCGCGCGCAGTTCGCTCCAGACGTCACGGGCCCTGGCCATCATGGCGCGGCCTCCATGGCGATCTGGTCGGCGTCTCCACCCGGCTGGCTCTCCGAACGCAGCGAGAACGACAGATTCGGCGTACCGTTGACGTTGGATATCTGCAGACCATTGAAGCGATGACCGCCGAAAACGGGCTCACGGCCCAGCCCTTCGAGATAGGAAGGCATACGCGAGGGCGAATCGACGTAGCCGTCGAACCGGAAGCCGTCCTCGTTGATGGCGATCTCCTCGAGCCACAGGCCACCCTTCGCCTGTCGCGCGAATGCATGCATGACTTCCGAGTACCGTCGCTGCTCAACGGGGTTCATTCGCTCGCTGCGAAGCAGTGCCACGAGGCGCGCGCCCTGGGCCAGCTGCTGCTGCATCGACTCGACGCGGCGAACCAGTGCGGGGTCCTGCGTTCGGGATTCGAGTACGTCTGCCGTTCGCGAGATTTCCTGGTCGAGGTGTGAGGATGTTGCCTGTGCGACCGCCAGCCGCGCAGTGAACCGCGACTCGACGTGACCGATGATGAGCGAGATGCCTGAAGACAGCATCAGCAGAACGACCGCCGCAACCGCGAGCCGGTCGAGCGACAACAGAATGCGCTTGGGCCGGAACTCGGGTTTGTACAGATTGACTTGATGAATCATCGGTCAACGCCACGGAGCGCCGCGCCGAACGCGCGCAGCATCGCGGGTGACTCCAGCGCGTCTGCAGCACCCGCGCCCAGTTCACCGATTGTCAGGCCCTCGACACGCAGGCCCATGTTGGCATCCACCGCCTCGGCAAGTGCATGGGTCGCCGCTCCCGCAGCAATCAGCATGAGCGAGGGCGGTGCCTGGCCGAGCTGGCTTTCGAGGTAGTCCTGGGAACGCTGAATCTCGAGGCAAAGCTGATCGAGCGCGCCCTGATCGAAGTTGCCGGAGGCAATCGACGGATCGATGGTGATCGTGCGCGACAGGTAGAGCAGTTCGTCCTTGAACAGCAGCATGATGCTGCGATTCGTCTCGACGAGCAGCAAGCCGATGGTCTTGCCCGGTTCCACGTAGCGCGACAGGAGATTGCGCAGCGCGAGTTCGGGGACGTCGATCGCGTTGACGACAAGACCCGCAGACCGGACCAGCTGCAGCTCTTCGAGGAGCCGGCCGCGACGGGCAACAACCACATTCGCCACCGGGGATTTACCGCGGAGCGCATCTTCCGGCACGTCGAAGTGTTCGATGACCGCATCATCCACCGGAAAGTCGAGCGCATCCCGGATCGACCACCTGAGCGCTTCGTCGACTTCTTCTTCGGGCACCGAGGGCTTCGGACTCTGCATGATCATGACATCGCCGGGCGACAGCACGATGTTGCAGGCAGCGCCGCTCAGCCCGGCGGCGAAAATCTCGCTCGCGAGGTCGCCGATCGGCGTCTCCATGCACGCAGCGATACCCTGATCGTCGCTGTCGTACACGATCGCGAGGGAAGCCGTCGACTCGTCGAGTTCGACGCCTACGACACAAGGATTTCGGCGGGCTGCTCGGCCAAACATCTGGACATCTCCTATTGCTCCATTTATCGGCCGGTTCAGCGGAAAACTTGAGGCTCGCCACCCTTTCCACCTAAAGAAGTGGCGCGATGCCGTCGATATCCGGAAGAGCGATCAAAGGATGGAGCCCAGAGTGTCGACTTACCGTGCCAGGCTGGTGGCCTGTTTTCTCATCTGTATGAGCATTCCAACCGCACTCGGATTGCTGATCTACCGGGATCTCGGTGAGCGTCGTACGCTCGAACAGGGGGTGGCGCAGCTCGATATCGGTCTCGCCCGTTTCCAGCAGGCCGTCCAGCATGTCCATGACTTCTTCACGTTCGGCGAGCGCGACGTCCGCTTCTTCGAGACCGGAGAAAGTGCTGCACTCGAGGACTACCAGAAGACCATCGCGGCAACGCGGGAAGCCCTGAGCGCGTTCCGCACCGATGCCCAGGCCCGGGCATTCCTGACGGCACTGGACGACTACGAGCGCAAACTGGCCCACGTTGCAGAAATGCTCCGTGCCCGCGGCTTCGAGAACCACGGTCTGGTCGGCGCCATGCGCTCGACGATTCACGAACTCGAATCCCGTGTCGTCGAGCCGGGGCTGCTGGTGCACATGCTGATGCTCCGGCGCCACGAGAAGGACTACATCATTCGCAACCAGCCGAAGTACGTCGAACAACTCACCGAACGCGCCAGGGTGTTCCGGCAGGCGATCGCCGACTCAGGGCTTCCCGACGCAGAAAAGGCAGCGCTCTCAGCACTCGTCGAGCGCTACGCATCACAGTTCAGGGCAGTCGTCGAGGCCGACCGGGCCATCGGCATCCGCAGCGGCTCAGGCATGTTCGAGGCAATTGTCCGAACCGAATCAGAACTCGGCCTGCTCTATCGCCACCTTCAAACCCGCTACACGGCCAACATGCTCGTTGTCTCGAACCGGATGACAGACCGGCTCTTCATCTCGATCGTGGTGATGTCGATGCTCGCGATTGCGATCGCCCTTGCCTTGTCCAACGCGATGACCAAACCGCTTCGGTCCCTGTCGACGAAGATCCAGCACTTTGTCGAGGCCGACTTCGCGGAAACCATGCGCCTCGACGATATCAGCCGGAAGCGCGATGAGGTCGGCCAGATCGCGCGCAGCTTCGATGTACTTCAGGACGCCATGCAGCGTCACCTCGCGTCGCTGCAGGCCCAGCGTGACACGCTCCACGAGCAGCGTTCACGGCTTGCGACGGCGCAGCAGATGGCAAGGCTCGGTTACTGGCGATGGGACACGCGATTCAACGTCATCGAGACGTCCGAGGAAGTCGCTGGCGTGTTCGGCGCGAAGCCGAAACCCGGCGAAGACCCTTACACCTTCTTCAGCAGCCGACTCATCGAAGAGGATCGCGCACGGTTCGAGACCGATGTCGCGGCCTGCGCCAGCGAGCACACACCATCTGATGGTGACTTCCGGCTTTGCGCCAACAGCGAGACCTGGATTCGCCAGCATCTCAGCGCCGAAGTCTGCGAGGACGGCCACGTCGTGGTCATCGGGACGGTGCAGGACATCAGCGACCAGCGCGCCGCTGAAGAGCAGATCAGGAAGCTCGCCTACTTCGACAACCTGACCGGCGTTGCAACACGCGCTTACCTGAACCAGCGTCTGCAGCAGATGATCAGCTCGGCCAAGCGCCGCGAGGAAGGGTTTGCACTGTTCTTCATCGATCTGGACAAGTTCAAGGAAGTCAACGACAGCCTGGGCCACGATGCCGGCGATGCGCTGCTCGTCGAGGTCGCGAACCGGCTGCGCGCCACCGCCCGCGAAAGCGACTTTGTCGCCCGCCTCGGCGGCGACGAATTCTGCATGCTGCTCGAGAACATTTCGTCCGAGGTCGACATCGCGACCGTCGCGACGCGCTGCCTCAAGAATCTGGTGCAGCCCATGATCGTGGCCGGCCGTGAGATCACACCCGCAGCGAGTATCGGCATCGCCCGCTTCCCGGAAGACGGTACCGACGCCACGACCCTGATGCAGGCCGGCGATCACGCCATGTACGCGGCGAAGAGCGCCGGCTTTCACTGCTTCGAGTTCCACAACCACCAGATGTCCGCGGAAGCCGCCAGCCGGCTCGCACTCAGCCAGGAAGTTCGCAAGGCGGTGCGTGACAAGGAGTTCGTCCTCTTCTACCAGCCGCAGGTGTCGCTCGAAACCGGCGAGATTCATGCCTGGGAGGCATTGATCCGATGGCAGCATCCTGAGAAGGGCCTGCTCCCGCCTGCCGCCTTCATCGACGAGGTGGAACGGCTGAGCCTGATCAACGAGGTCGGCAACTGGGTCATCGACCAGGCCTGCGCGCAAATCAGCCGATGGGAGCAGCACAGCGGTCTGACCGGTATGTGCGTGTCGGTCAACATCGCACCGAAACACCTCACTGACCTGTCACTGCTGCAGACCGTCGAGAAGTCCATCACCACCTGGGGCATCCGCCCGGCGCAGCTCGAGATCGAGGTCACCGAGACCGGCATACAGTCTTCGCCGGAGGCCTGCGAGATGCTGTGCGACCTGAAGGCGCTCGGCGTCAAGATCGCCATCGATGACTTCGGGACCGGCTACTCGTCACTGGGTTCGCTGAAACACCTGCCCGTCGATTGCCTGAAGATCGACCGTGCATTCGTGAAGGACGTTGCGAACAGTCCGGAAGACGCGATCCTGCTTCGAACCATCATGTCGCTCGGGCACAACTTCGAATTCCGGATCGTCGCCGAGGGCGTCGAGGACGTCGAACAGATTCGCATCCTGAAGGCGCTCGACTGCGAGTTGCTGCAAGGCTTCTTCTTCAGCAAGCCCGTTCCCCCCGAGGAAGTCCCGCAACTGGCGCTCACGAGCTTTGTCGACGAAATGGAAATCACGCCCCGGGGGCACAAGCTCACTGCGTAGGCGCAGTCATCGCTGCAATGCGGGTTGCGTAGTGGCTGGTGGTGACGAGTCTGCCGGCTGCGGCAATCGTGGCCGCCCAGTCCTGCGCCGAGTCGACCCAAAGGATCTCACCCTGGAGTCCGGCATGCTGATGAATGAAATCGGCCAGTGCGACGTGTTGACGGCTGACCCCTGCACGCCCCCCGACGAGCAACGAGACCTGCCCCGGTCCGGAGGCCAATCGGCCCAGCTCATCGACCATCGCGGCGGCAGTCTGCGCCGTGACGGTGCCGGGCATCGTGCAGACGATGTCTCGGACGTCGAGCGCGGTTCCCGTTCCGATGCGGTCGAGCCCGGAGTGAAGCTGACCATCAAGATCTTCAGCAACAGTAACGGGTTTACCGAAATGCTGCCCGGCCACATTGGCAAGGAAGTGCAGCAGATCGCTGCGGGCGCTATCGCCCGATGGGGCGATCACCACCTGATCCGACGCCTCGAGGGCGCGCAGGATCGCCGCGTGGCGATTGGCAAACTCGTTGAGTCCGCGGGACGCGTCTGACGGCGCATCAATGCCCTTCAGTGCATAGCCGGGCAGGCTCGTCAGGCGGCATCCATCACGGGAGAGCTGGTCGTAGAGTCCCAGCGCCGCGATGGTCTCGCCCCAGTCGCCGCTGTTCAGCAGATCGTTGACCAGTAGCGTGGCGGGACCTGTTCGCTGCAACCGTCGCCGGCGCCGCGCCGGAGCGGCTGTCGACATCGCGGCGGACGATCGTTGCGGCATGACCATATCGTCAGGCCGACCGGAGAAGTGCTCGATAAACCCGGCAAGCTGAACCCGCATCGCCTGCAGCGGCGTTTGCCAGCCATCAGCAGTCGTCGCGTGAAACGGGAATGTCTTCTCTCGCCACGCACCGAGCGGCATACGGCTGCGCCAGCGCCAGTGAGCTGCCACCGGCAGCAAGGGCCAGCTGGGTGTGCCAACCCCGGCGGCAAAGTAGGCATTGCAATTATCGATCGTTATGACGAGGTCGAGACAGGAAGTCAGTGCGATGACGTCATCAAGATCGTTTCTGATATCGAGACCCGGCGGCACAGCGAAGTTGTCACCGAAGCGCTCGCATTCCTCAGGCTGTGGGTCGTACTGCAGCAGTACGAAGGTGGCAGGCAGTCCCTCGATAACGGCGGCGAAGTCGTCGATATCGATTGAGTGCTTCTCGATCTCCGATGAGCCGAACCCGCCACGCCACGAAATGCCGATCAGCGGCCCGTCAAGACTTGCCGTCCAGTTCGCCCATCGCATTGCACTCCGGGGTTCGGGCGTGAGCCACGGTCCGCGCGCCGGCTCATCGCTGCGCACAAGATGCAGCACATCGCCCGCGAAGCAGAAACAGTCCATCGACTGCCAGTCGACGTCAGGGACGTCCATCGACGATGTCGGTGCCGCGACGAACTGATAGTCCGGCCAGGAATGCCGCCAGGTGGCAAGCAGCCTGGCATCGACCTGCATCGTGACAGCCGCGGCATCCAGTTCACGCAGCCGGCTCGAGAACATCGTCATGTCACCAACACCCTGCTCGGCAGCGATGAACAGGTGCTTGCCCGCAAGGGGTTCGCCCTGCCACAGCGGTAGCGGAATCGGCGGCGCCGGGTTCTTCTCGACGAATCCATCGATATGCCAGCGCGCGCGCAGGCCCGCCGCCGGTGCATCATCCACCGTGCAGAGTTGCTGCGTGGTCACCTGATAACGCGCAACCGGGCTGGCGGGGTTCCAGGCAATCGCGGCCCGGTAATGATCGTCGGCTGCGTCGAGTCGCCCGGCCGCCACACACTGCTCGGCCAGCAGCAGGCGCTGCTCGATGTCCTCGCCCATGGCCAGTCTGGCTTCCAGCAATTCGATCACTTCGGCAGACCCCGGCGAGCGCTCGACGAGGATCGCGATCAGATTCTCGAGCGCCGCCTGATGACGACCGTTCGACAGCGCGAGGCAATGGCGATAGTCGGCCACCGCGCCATCGAGCACATTCATCCGGTGCCTCGAACAGCCACGATTGTAGGCAGCCTCCGGATTCTCCGGCTGCAGTTGCATGACAACGCCGAACAGATTGGCCGCGATGTCGAACTGTTCACGCGAGAACATGATGGTCGCAAGGTTGCACAGCGCATCGACATGGCCTGCTTCCTGCTCCAGCACATCGGCATAGAGCATCTGCGCCTGATCCAGATCACCCGCCTGATGGTGCCGGGCAGCCGCCTCGAACGTCTGCTGAACCGCACTCATGTTCGCGTGACCGTAAAGATGATCTGGTTGCCCTGCCCGTACTGCTCGATGAGCTGCCTGTAGGCCCCATCGAAGTCAGCGATCAGCGTTGCGATCTCACTCGCCAGTTCACCGCGGCCTGACAATTGTTCACTGGCGCGACAGGCAAAACGGTCGCTGCCCACGCGGCCGGTCGGCATGGGCCGATGATGAAGGAACCAGCCCAGATGGTTGATGACGCCGTAACCCTGTCGCGTCGTTACCTGCGTCCCGTACCCGGGCGCCGCGGCTTCGAGCAGGCGTTCAATGGCGGCGGTCGAGTAATAGCCGACCGCGCAGTGATCGTAGAAGAAATTCTGATAGCCGGGGTCACGCCAGACGTCGAGCAGCACGTCGTGCACGTTCGGTGTAATAAACGTGGCAGCGCCACCGGGCGCGAGCCGCGATATCAGGTCGGAGATTGTCGCGACCGGGTCGGCGAAGTACTCGAGCACGTAGAAGCCGAATATCCGGTCAAACAGCGACCCTTCCGGCAAATCTGCCGACGAGGTAAAGCACGGAATGCCGAGACTGTCACGCACCCACGCCGAACGTACCGCATTGATCTCAATGCCCGTCGGCCGTGCGCCTGCCCGGCGCGCGGCCTCGAGGAAGTAACCCCACGAGCAGCCGACCTCGAGCACACGACTGTCCGCCGCGCCGGCCGGGAAGTATTCGTCAATGTAGTCGCTCGCCTGCGCGAGTCCGTTCGCGAAGTCCTCGGCTATCGCCGGTACATCCATGCCAGCGCTTTCGAGCCGGAATCGTTCGAGTTGATCGCTCGCGAGCAAGGTCGAGGGATCCTTGTCCACGAAGTGATAGGAACAGGCATCGCATGAGTTGATTTCTCCCGCTTCTCCGTGACGAAAGGTCACGCTGAGTTTGTTGGTTGGCCGCCCGCACAGGCGGCACTCGACAGGTTTCGTCGCCGCCGCGAGCATGTCAGGCAGCCAGCGACTGGGACCACGCGATCATTTCGCGCAGGCCCTGGTGAAGGGTCCACTCCGGTCGGTATCCGAGTTCGCGCCGGAAGGCAGAGATGTCCGCGTAGCAGCCGAGGATGTCGCCCGGCGTCGTACCGATCTCCTCGATCACCGCGCGCTCACCCTTGCCCATCGCGTCGGCGATCGACCGGATCAGAAAGCCGACGCTGGTTCGCGTGCCGCTGCCGAGGTTGTAGACGCGATTGAAGAACGCCGGATTGTCGTTGCCCAGGCAGCATTCCCAGCCGTTCAGCACATCGTCGATGTAGATGAAGTCCCGGAACCGGTCGAGGGAGCCTTTGACCCCGACGTAGTCTCCCTCGCGCAGCATGCCGAGAAAGATGCTGACCATGCCCTGATCGGCCCGCCCCAGATCCTGGCCCGGTCCGTAAACGTTGAACATGCGCAGCGCGTTCCAGGCGATGCCATGGGGCTCGGCGTAGATGCGCAGCAGGTTCTCGCAGGTGTGCTTCGAGAGCGCGTAGACGGCCTTGGGCTTGCATGGCATCTGTTCGCTCAGCTGCTCAAAGCCGGGCTGGTCGCCGTACACGGTGAACGAGGATGCAAACAGAATGCGTGGAATCCCGTTCCTGCGGCACCAGTCAATCATGTTCAGCGTACCGATGACGTTGATGCGAATGTCTTCTTCCGGATGCTCGAATGAGAAGGCACCGGACGACTGCGCCGCGAGATGCATCAGCACATCGAAACCGCGCGCATCGACCCGCGCGAGGCTATCCGCATCAGTGATGTCACACTGCCGGTAGTCCGCACCGTACCGCTCGCGCGTCACCGAAGTCGACAGGTTGTCGAGAATCAGTACCTCGTGACCCTGTCCCACCAGCCGCTCGACGAGCCGCGAGCCGATATATCCGAACCCTCCTGTGATGGCGATCTTCACTGGCCAACGACCTCCTTGAGCGGTGAAGTGACTTCGTCAAACGCGGCCAGGAAACGCTGCATGTGTGCCACCGGGCCGACCGTAATCGATACCCTGTGCCGCCAGGGCGCACTCCAGGGCCCCTTGATGTAGACAGCGCGTTCACGCAGACCGTCGACGATCTGTTTGGCATGTAATGCGTCGAAGCAGTCGACGAACAGATAGTTCGCCATGTCGCCGTGGGCGTGATAGCCGCGGCATTCGAGCTCGCGCTTGACGTACTCCCGACCCTCGTTGACGGAGGCCACGTAGTCAGCCACAACCTGCGGGTTGTCGAGCAGGTACTCGACGACTGCATAGGAAAGCGCGTTGCCCTCGTGCGCGTAGCGGGTCTTCGCCAGCACGTCCATATTGTCCTCCGACGACACCATGACCCCGGTGCGAATGCTGGGGACGCCGAACGCTTTCGAAAAGGTGCGCATGACGACAACATTGGGAAACTCGTCAACCAGTTGCATCGCGGTCTCGCTGCCGAAGCCGTGGTACGCCTCGTCGATCACCAGCAGGCACTGTCGGGCGCGGGTCTGTTCGGCAAGCTCGCGCAGCTGGTCAATGGTCAGCGTCCCCTCGATCGGCTGGTTGGGATTTGGCACAAACACCATCGATGGGCCTTGCTCGAGGCTCTGGTACAGGGCGCAAAAGTCGAGCGTCAGGTCCTCACGATAGGGGACGGGGTCGAGCGTGACCTCAAACAGGTTCGCGTATACCTGATACATCGCATAGGTCGGCGCGAGCACCGCCACGCGATCTCCCGGCGCCGACACCAATTCAAAGAGGGTCTTGATCGCGCCGTCGATACCTGCGGTCAGCATGATTTGCGCTTCCGCCACACCCAGGTGCTGCGACAGCTTCTGGTAGACCGGTGCACTGTCCGGATACATCGCCAGAAAGGCACCGGGCTTCGAGGCGAAGATTCGCGGCAGGAGATCTTCCGGCCAGTCGGCAACGCGCTCGTTCCGATCCATTCGAAGACCGCTCACAAGATCCCGGTTCTCGGGAATGCGAACGCGATCAATCTGTCGCAGGTGATTGTTTCTGGTCAGGAACATGCCATGGTCTCCCGGATGGACAGGTCTGCGGTGGCGTCCAGCAGCGCGGCTTCGACCCGCGCGACGTCTTCCGGCACGTCAACCGCGAGCGAGGCGCCGCTGGTTTCAGTCATCAACACCGGGATGCCGAGGTCCAGAAACCTCAGAATCTCGATATCCTCGATCGCCTCGAGGCGTGACTTGCGGCCGAGCGAACCGAACGCACGCAGCTGCTCGAGGTTGAATCCGTAGATGCAGACCTGTTTGTGAAAGGTATGAGTGGGCGTCGTTTTGCATCCCGGTATCGGCGACCGGGACATGTAGACGAGTTGACCTTGATCGCCAACGGCGACCTTGGGAATGTTCGGGCTCGCGGGGTCTTCCGCGCTGCCCAGCGCGCAGTAGCCGTTGATCACGCTCGCCGGATGCAATCGCTTTGCCTCGACGACGCGCAGGATGTCACGCGGGTCGAGCATCGGCTCATCGCCCTGGATATTCACATAGGTATCAGCGTCGATCTGCTCCGCGGCCTGCCAGGTTCTGTCAGTTCCCGTCAGCGCCGTTCCCGTCATGACGCACTGATAACCGCGCGCGCAGACCTCGGCCCGGATTCGCTCGTCATCGGTTGCGACGTAGACATTCTCCTGCCCGAGCGCTTCTGCTGCGATCGACGAGACGCGATCAATCATCGTTCTGCCGAGAATCCGGACCAGCGGTTTGCCCGGGAATCGTGACGATTCGTATCGAGCGGGGATGATGCCGACAACGCGGTTCATTTCAGGTACCCGTAGATCGAGCGTGCTTTCAGTTCGTAGGTCGTGGGCGTCAGCGAGACGACCTCACAATTCACTCTCGAGGTGAGGAGCGGCCAGAAGGCGTCCATGTTGGCCTGGCTGCCTGGCTCATTCGCCTCATCCGTAAACCCGTCGAACCCGGCGAGGAAGATGCGGGTCGGTGATGCCAGCGCGGCCACACCAAGTGCGAACATGCCGACATCGTAGTCGGGCAGGGTCAACAGCGATCTTTGCACCTCGAACGTATCGTGCGCGATGCGATACGGCATGTGCTGCAGCAAGCGGCGCTGGCAGCCAAACACGCGGGGCACACTGGCCACACCGGTAACGAGTCGGTGCGCTGTGCCGCCTGCCCGGAGCAATCGTTCGAGCCGCACCCAGTTCAATACCGCCGGCAGGTAGTGCTCTGCCCGATCTGCCAGCAGGCTGTCCGCCGGGTTGCATTCAATCACCAGCGGCTGCTGCTCCGCGATGAACTGCGCAAGCGCCGCCCGGTACGATTCGCTCGATGGCCCACCGCCGACGACGAGCACATCATCGGCCGCGGCCATGTCGAAGAGATCGAGTTCGACGGCATCACCCGAAGGCGCGCTCGCGTTGACCGTCCGGTCGATGGCCCGGGTCAGGCTCGCGCGGTCGAACTTCTTGCGTGCTTCAGGCTGAATGCTGGCGAGTATGTTGGCGACCTGCTCTTTCGAGTACTGATCGGTCGACCGGAGCGTCTGGCAGTAGACCGGATGGATATTTTCGATCGCACTCATCATGTAGGTGTAATCCCAGCCCCACCCGAACGCTTTCTGCATCGGCTGCAGCCATCTCTCGATGACCGGCAACAGTTCTGCCGGATGAAAATCATCGGAGGCGCGCTGCATGGCCAGAAGGAACTGCTCGGTTCGAAGGTTGCCGGCTCCGCGGCCCATGCCGGTGACCGTCGCATCGATGAACTCGACGCGATGCCTGACCGCCTGGAGCGCATTGGAGAACGCAAGCCCCTGGTTGTCGTGGGCATGCAGGCCGATTGCACCGCTGAAGTAGCCGCGAATCAGATTCGCATAGTGCACGATGTCACTGGCTTCGAGGCTGCCGAACGAATCAGCGAAATAGAAGACATCGACGACGTCGTCATCAACCCGGGCGAGCGCCTGTTTGATCTGCTCGTCTGTGAGCAGCGAGATACCCATCAGGTTGAGCGCCACGCGGTATCCCATCCTGTGCAGGATCTTCGCCTGCACGAGCGCTGAGTCGAAGGTATCGAAGTGCGTCGCGATACGCGCCCAGGTAAACAGCGATTCACTGGCGGGGTAGATGCAGCGTTCGATGAGCACCTTGCTCGTCCGGCCACCATCCACGAACTCGTTCGCGTTGATCATGAACGCGTACTCGGACCTTCGGTAATCCTGCAGGAACTCGAGTTGGCTCTCGCTGCAGAACCGGTACAGCCCGGCACAGTCATCGGTGATGCGATCGATCGGGGTTTTGAAGCCCACCTCGATAATGTCGACACCGGCGGCGTTCAGCGACGCAACCAGCGACTGGGCCAGCTCGGGTTCGAAGTGCCAGCCGTTGTAGTAGCCACCATCCCGAAGCGTGCAATCGAGAATGGTGGTTCTGGAATCCGCAGACATCGTCTGCTTCATCAGCGGGGTTTCTATCGGCAAAACGTACATGCCGGAGGAAAAAGCAAAGAGCGGGCCAACGCCTGTTTTGCGGGCCCTGGCGACGGACTGCCAATTTTCCGGGGCACCGGATTGCCGGTATTCCGTCACTCCGGGGCAACAGTTTGCCGTCGTTAATGAAATGCTGGCGTCGGTCGAAACAGAATCCATGGCCATCGATTATGAGTTCGACGACGATTCCTCACGCCTTACCATCCGGGTCACGGACCGCTACGACGACCGGGAGATGATGCGTGCACTGGAAGCCATCGTCGCAGATGAACGTTTCCGGCCGGGCATCGACATCCTCAGCGACCATCTGGAGCTCAAAGTCGCGATGAGCGCCGGTCAGTTCATCAAGTTCGTCGATTTTTTCACCCGGAAGGAGGACAGGATTGCCGGCAGTCGCTACGCCGTCGTGACCGTCAGGGCACTGGCGATCTCCATGGTCCGCATGATCGCCACCGTAGCAAGAGCGATACCGGTCGAGGTGCGAACGTTCTCCACCGTCGAGGCCGCTGAACGGTGGCTTGCGTCCGGGCGCCCAACTCGGCCCTGATCCGTTCACCTCGATCAAGATTGTCGTCGTCGCGACGATACAGATAGAAAACCCGAAGCTGAAACATCGATGTGGGCGCGACTTAAATCGCTCGTCTGGGATGCACGCGAGCCTGTTGCCACGAACGAACAACGCCGGGAGGCGGCACCCCGTGTCGCTGCAGACAAAGCGGCGGATCAGGAGTCATGCGATACGAGAGATCGCTACGTCGACCTGCTCTTCTCGGTCGATGACAGGTCACCATCATCCGGCAGAGCCGACGAAGAGCGCTGGCTCGAGCGTCTGGACTCCCTCAGTGCCAGCGGAAAGGTAAGGGAACTCGTCCCAAGACTGTCCGGGACGTTACCCAGACTCCTCGCCGCCCTAAAAGACAACTCGGACGTGAGCCGCGTGGCCGAACAGGTCGCTGTGGACCCTCATCTGCTGTCCGGCGTGCTCCGTATCGTGAACAGCCCTGCGCACCGTATCCAGAGGGAACCCATCGACTGTGTGGAGCGGGCGCTGGTTGTTCTGGGCGAGCGCCGGCTACGGGAGGTTATTGCGGCAGCCACATTCCGACCCATACTCCGCGCCGACACACTGGATGTCGTTAACCCCGAAGTGGCAAGCCTGATCTGGGATGATGCCATCGACTGCGCGGGACGTTGCCGCGAACTCGCATCATCAAGGGGGTACCAGCAGGATGTGTTCGGCTTGTATCTCGCCGGCATGATGCAGGGTGTCGGGCTGACTGCCGTGCTTAGGCTGCTGTCGAGGCATCCCCTGGAGGCGCATGTCAGCAGCGCGTTCTCACGCCATGTGACCCGGCAGTACCCGGCACTGACCGCCGCCATCATTGACGACTGGGATCTGCCGGTGGTCACGCAGGAAGCCCTCAAGTACCTCAACTCACGCGAGACTGAAAGCGATGACCGCTATGCGCTCGTCGATGAGGCAATCTGCCAGACGCTTGCGGCCGTCGCCGCGCGACACGAACCCCCTTGCGGCAGGAATGAAGCCGCCGCGTGAGTGTGTATACTCGACCACTATGATTATTGATTCGCTCGAGATACCCGTCAGCACGTTCGAGGCCGAAACCGGCTGGACGCTGAAACCCGAAGGAGCCTGCAAGGGTGAAGTCTGTATCCCGCTGAGGGATGTGCCGCAGGATCGCGTAAACCTCGAAGCGATCGCCAACGAGATGCATCTGCCGCTCGTCGCCGAGCCCGAGGCATCACTCTGGGCCCTCGGCCCGGAGTCGATCAGCGGCCACGCGCTGACGACCGCAGCAGCGCAGGATTTCGAGTTGCCCGACCTGGACGGCAATGCCGTCAGGCTTTCTGACTTCAAGGGCAAGAAGATCATCGTCTACGCCTGGGCGCCCTACTGAGGATGCTCGAACCACTTGCCCGTGTGGCGAGTACTTCGAGATCACTATGCCGGGCGCGGCGTCGAGCTGATCACGGTCGGGCTCGACGCGCTCGGCGCTGAAGGCTGCCGCGCCTCGATCGAGGCTGCAGCGCCGACGCACCCTGCACTGATTGATCAGCATCACGTACTCGCCAACCTCTACGGTGTGGTCAACATTCCGCAGGCGATCTGGATCGACGAGGCATTCAACATCGTGCGGCCGGTGCACAGCGCCCCGCCACCACCGTCGGATCAGCCCGCGGCACCGCCACCGCCAATGGACGCCGTGCCGGAACGGATGATCGCGATCATGACCGAGGCATCGAAGATCGTCGCCGATCCTGCGACTTACCACAGCGCGCTCGCCGATTGGGTGGAGCACGGCGCCGACAGCCGGTTTGCGCTCTCTCCGGACGCCGTGATCGAACAGTCCACGCCGCGCAGTTTCGACAATGCGCTCGGCCACGCCCACTTCGAACTGGCGTGCGAGCTGGAAGCGCGTGGTCGCCACGAGCTCGCGGTGAAGCACTACCGAAAGTCACATGAACTCGTGCCCGACAGCTGGACGTTCCGCCGGCAGGCATGGTCGCTGGAAACCGTGGGGGACGGGCCATTTGCGAGATTCTGGCAGGGACCGAAACCGGATGACCCCGATGCCTGGCCCTATGAGGGCGACTGGCTCTCGGATATACGCGCCGAGGGTCCCGAAAACTACTACAAACCATTCGAGGACTGAACGATGACGGCGAAGCACAAGGCGGATTGGTTCTACTTCCGCACAGGCTGTACGGGCTGCGCCAAAGCTGCCGGCTTCCTGAAAGAGGGCGAAATCGAAATCGTGGAGCAGGTGCCGGCCAGCCGGAAACTGCAGGTGGAAGACGCAAAGGCGCTGCTCGCAGACGCCTCACTGCTGATCGCCGCAAAAGGTCGGAAGGTGAACGAGTTCGACCTCTCGGCCGGCGCAACGGAGGATGCGGTCACCGCCATGCTGGGCCCGACGGGTAACCTGAGGGCACCCACGGTGAAAGTCGGCACGACGCTGCTGGTCGGCTTCGATGAATCATCGTATCAACGGGTGTTCAGCTAGAGCTATCCATCCGACGCAGCGCAGCTTCTGCCTCTGCAGCCTGCGTGGCATCAACACCGAGCCAGGCCAACGCCTCCTCGATGTCACGAAAGATCTCCTGTTCTTCGTAGTATACGCCGGCACTGCCCGCATACATCCGCGCAAGACCATAGGTAAAGTCGTCGGCCACCAGATAGGCGCCTCGTCGCTTCTTCGTCGAGCGGCGCGACCCGATCACCTGAGAAAGACCACGGCCTTCTGCGTACGAAAGGTCAATCCGCGCGGACCGCACGTCAAACAGCGTGACGCCGTCCAGACGATGATCTGATACCGGGGGCGCCATGACAGCGATATCCCGGGCCTGCAAATTGCCCCGAAAGCGTACGAGCTGAAAGACCTGATCGCGCGAGACGCCCCGCTCGATAAATCCTTGCCCATCGCCGTCCAACGAAATGATCCCCTACAAATCAGTCTGCCAGGCCCGGTGATTATCGATTCTCGCCTGCCGGCCCTCGGCCTGCCTCGACAGCATATCGTGGGGGAATCCGGGCGATATGCTGCTGACGGCATCCAGCCGTTCGAGATGCGCATCCGTCAGCTCGACCGACAGGCACCCGAGGTTGTCCTCGAGCTGGGAAACGGTCCGCGCACCCACCAGCGGCACGATGTTGGCGTGGGCGCGTCGCACCCAGGCAATCGCCACCTGCGTGGGCGTGGCGCCGATCTCCTTCGACACCGCGACAACCTCGGCGGCAATCGCGAGTGAGCGGTCATCGATCTGGCCGCGCATCTGTGCGCGTCCCGCCGCTTCAGCGTTGTCGTTGTACTTGCCAGAGAGGATGCCCGAGCCAACGATCCCCCAGGGTGTGACGGCGAGGTCGAGTGCGCGGGACATCGGCAGGAGTTCGCGCTCGACCGTGCGGTCGATGAGCGAATATCGGATCTGCAGGCCGACGAACTGGCTCCACCCTCTCAACTCGGCGAGCGTATTGGCACGTGAAACGACCCACGCCGGCGTGTCCGAGATACCGACGTAGAGCACCTTGCCCTGACTCACCAGATCATCGAGGCCGCGCATCAGCTCTTCGGTCGGCGTCAGGGGATCCCAGGCATGGGCCCAGTAGAGGTCGATATAGTCTGTTCGAAGGCGTTTCAGCGATGCGTGGACGGAGTCCATCATGTTCTTTCGCGAGTTGCCGGACGCGTTGATGTCGCGCCCGCGCATGGCGCCGGTGAACTTGGTCGCCAGCACGACGCGGTCCCGGTCGTCGCCCATGAACTCGCCAAGGTATGACTCGCTCGTGCCGCGGTTGTAGACGTTCGCCGTATCGATGAAGTTGCCCCCGGCTTCCCGGAACTTCTCGTAGACGCGGTAGCTTTCATCCTTGTCGACGCCGATGCCGGTTTCAGTGCCAAACGTCATGGCGCCGAGCCCCAGCTCCGAGACCTTGACGCCGCTCTTGCCCAGTAACCTGTACTTCATATCTGCTTGTCTCTCCCTGCCCAGTAGGGGTCGCGAACTTTTCGTCGTTGAATCTTGCCTGTCGGCAGTCTCGGCAGATCATCCGCAAAGTCGATCTGCCGCGGACACTTGTAGTGTGCCAGATGATTGCGGGCGAACTCGATGATATCGGCCGCGATCTCGTCGGAAGGCTCGACACCTTCTGCGAGCTGAACCACGGTGCGAACCTCCTCGCCCCACTCCTCATTGGGAATCCCGATCGTGCAGACCTCATGAACGGCCGGGTGCTTCATGACCTCATTGTCCACTTCCTGCGGGTAGATGTTCACACCGCCGGAGATGATCACCTCGGCAGTCCGCCCCGTCAGAAAGAGGTAACCGTCTTCATCGAAGTAGCCCATGTCGCCCAGCGTGAAGTAGTCGCCGCGGAATGAACCCTGCGTCTTCTCCGGATCCTTGTAGTACTCGAACCGGTCACCCATCGCCTTCATGTAGATCGTGCCGACTTCCATCGGGCCGAGCTCATTGCCCTCATCGTCGAGAATGCGATTGTCGTACTGGGGTGGCGGCTTGCCGACCGTCCCCGGCTTCTTCAGCCATTCCTCTGACGTCACGGTGAATCCGCCGCCACCTTCGGTCGCGGCGTAGTATTCGTTGATGACAGGGCCGAACCACTCGATCATCTGCTGCTTCACGTGAACCGGGCACGGCGCCGCCCCGTGATTGACGCTCTTCAGGCTGCTCACATCGTACTTCTGCCGAGTCTCCGGCGGCAGCTGCAGCATGCGATGGAACATCGTCGCGACCATGTGACTGTGCGTCACAGAATGCCGCTCGATCAGCGCCAGCGTTTCCTCCGGGTCCCACTTGTCCATCATCACGACCGGCACGCCCGAAATGAGCGCCCTGACGATACTCATGAGGGGCGCCGCGTGATAGGCGGGGCCGGTCAGCAGGCAGCAGTCGGATTCGGGCCGGAGCGGCGCGACGCCCGTGTCCCAGGCGGGCAGGATCGGTTCACGAGTCCGGCGCCAGACACCCTTGGGCCGCCCGGTGGTGCCCGAGGTATAGAGCATGTAGCGGCCGAACTCCGGGTCGTCAATGTCGCCCGCGTCTTCACCACCGATCGCGGCTTCATAGTCCGTCGCCCCGGCAATCTCGCCACCCACCGCGTAAGACACAACCAGATTGGACACGCCACGGATCGCGTACTCCGCCGCGTCGCGGTAGCGCGCATCAGCAACGAACGCCTTCGCCTCGCAGTTATCGACGATGTATTCGACTTCATCGCCGGACAGGTGCCAGTTGATCGGCGTCAGTCTGACACCACAGCGAAGGCTCGCCTTGTAGACTTCGACGAACTCTGGCCGGTTGCCCATCAGCATCGCGACCGAATCGCCGCTGCAGATTCCTGCCCGGCGCCACGCGCGAACGATCTGGTTCGCCCGGGCATTGAGTTCGGCAAACGTGCGCTGACCGAAACTGGAAATCACCGCGACACGCTCAGGCGTCGCCGCGGCATAGTGTGAGATGGCCATGCCCTGCCGGGCAGCATCGGACACCGCGCTGATGTCCAGACCGAACGGACGGTCGTCTTCCATGAACCGCTCTCCCTCTTGAACGGATCTCCATGTTACCCACTTTGCAGGGCCGCCGTCTCTGGCATACCCTCAGGCGATCGACGAAGCAGAGAGGGAAGCATCATGAGACTGGGAACCGGGGTTGGCGGCTGGATGTCTGGCGTCGCAGAAGGCGCATCAAAAGCGGAAGCGCGCGGATTCGACTACGTGTCATGCGGAGAACTGGCGCACGATTCGATGCTGACGATGGCGACAGCCGCCGGGGCGACCGAACGCATCGAGCTTCACACCAGCGTGACGATCGCCTTTCCGCGAAGCCCGATGGTGCTTGCGATGGAGGCGTGGGATCTTCAGGAGTACTCAAAGGGGCGCTTCACGATTGGCCTCGGCAGCCAGGTCAAGGGCCACAACGAGCGTCGCTTCGGCGGTACCTGGAGTGCACCGGCACCCCGCATGAAAGAATACATCCAGATGATGAAGGCCGTCTGGGACTGCTGGCAGGACGGCAAACCCGCCGAGTTCCTCGGCAAGCACTACCGGTTCACGCTGATGACCCCGAACTTCAACCCGGGGCCGATCGACTATCCCAAGCCGAAGATCTACCTCGCTGTAGTCGGCGATGCCATGGCCCGGGTCGCCGGCGAAGTCGCCGACGGTATTCTGCCTCACGGCGGCATCATGACCGACAAGTACATGCGCGAAGTGCTGTTGCCCAACGTCAGGGTCGGCCTCGAACGCTCGGGGCGCACCTGGGACGACATCGATATCGCCGCGAGCGGTTACACCGTCTACGGTGACAATGATGAGGAGATATCGAAGGGCCTCGACGGATTGCGCCAGGCACTGTCGTTCTATGGCTCGACACGCACCTATCACGATGTCCTTGAACTTCACGGCCTGAAGTATCTCGGCGACAAGCTCCACCAGCTCTCACTGGGTGGCGAGTGGCAAAAGATGAAGGAAGTGATCACCGACGACGAACTGCTCGAACTTGCCCAGGTCTGCAAGTACGACGATATGCCGGGTTTCGTTGCCGAGCATCGTGAGTATGCCAACATGATGGGCTTCAATCTTCGCGGCAGTGCCTCCGCACAAAGCGAGAAGCTCGCCGAACTCATGAAGACCGTTCAGGCCGTCGAGACGCCCGGCATCCCGAGAGGTCTCGAGATGTGAATGCCGGCCGGCGCTTTGATCCAGATCATTGGTTGAAAGCGCCAACCGCGAAAGAATAGGCTTTGCACCCAAACGTCGGCAATCAAAGGAGCCGCGACCATGACGACGAACATTCTCGCCATCATCGATCCGGAAGAGACCGAGCACTCTGCGCTCAACCGGATTCGTGAAGTACCACCCACCGCTGACGTGGCGTACAAGGTGGACTTCTATATGGACGCCGTGCCTGTCATGGCGGGTCAGGCATCGTCCGGTGTGGTCAAGGAGGCCATTGCCAAGCACAAGGAGTGGCTGGACGAACTCGTCGCGCCGCTGCGCAGCGATGGCTATGGCATCACAACGGAGGTGATCGCGTTCAGTCGCCTCTATGAAGAGATCATCAACAGCGCGCGTGCTTTCAAGGCGGACTTCGTGTTCAAACCCGTTCGCCAGCACGGCGCATTGCGCCGCCTGTTCTACACGTCCACCGACTGGAATCTCGTTCGCCTTTGCCCGCAGCCGCTGCTGATGGTGAGCGATGAAACTGCGGTTCATGGCAAGCCTGTGGTGGCGGCCGTCGACGTCGGTGACGACGATGAAGCGCACAAACGGCTCAACAAAGAGGTGCTGGAGCGCGCCAATCAGCTGGCCGGCGTGCTCGAATCCGAGGTGCACGTGATCTATGCCTACGGTCCGGCGGCTGTTGCCGGGCGGGCCGGACTCTCTGATCGGCTCGCGATCGAGATCGAACGCAGCAAGTATGAAGAAGAACTCAAGGCCACTGAGCAACTCGCGGCCACCCACGGGATCAAGGAGGCGAACATCCACCTCCGCGAGGGAATTCCCCAGCGCGTGCTGAACGAGTATGCGACAGAGGTCGGCGCGAGCGTCGTTGTCATCGGTACGGTTGCGCGCGCCGGTGCCTCTGGCCTCTTCGTCGGCAATACCGCCGAGAGCCTGCTCGAGTCGGCAACGACCGACGTCTTCGTCGTCAAGCTGCCTGAGTTCGACGCTCCGGTCTGATTCAGGGCGATGGCTCAGCCGCGTGTTCGGCTGACCGGACCGCGGCATGGCTGAGCGTCGCCGACCTCACTTCGGCTCGCTGGCGGATCTTGAGCTGCTCAACGACGTCAATACGCCGATCTGGATCTTCGATGTCGACCGTCACGCGATGTGGTGGGCGAACACCGCGGGTCTCGCCTTCTGGCACGCACCGTCACTCGATGAGCTACTCCACCGCGACTTCTCGGGAGACAGCGAAGCCGTAAGACTGCGGCTGCGTCAGCTTGTCGACACCGATGGCGCAAGCCCCGGCATCATCGAAGAGATCTGGACGCTGTATCCCCGGGAGGAGCCGACCACAGTCGCCGTCGACATGCGCCCGGTCACCGTCGACGACGGCCACGACGCGCTGTTGATCGAGGCCAGACCCATTCACGAGCTGCGCGAGGACCCCGAAGCCTTGCGCATCATCGAAGCGGCGCGATCCTCACGGATGCTGGTCAGTACCTTCAGCCTCCACGGCGAGCTGATCTCCCAGAACCCGGCAGCCTACGCGACCTACGCAACCACGACCCGTCGCGGACCGGGCCTGAACGAAAGATTCGTCGAACCAGACGACGCACAGCGCATCGTTGCAGCGATCACGGCGAGGATTTCGTTCGAGGCAGAACTGGCGGTCAACACCGCCACCGGCCAGCGGATTCATCAGGTGGTCGCCACGCGGGGCCGGGATCCGGTCACCGGTGAGTACGTGATCATCCTGAACGAGGAGGACCTCACCGAGAACGCACGGCTGAGGCAGGACCTCGAGAACCTCAACCGGCAACTCGAATCCCGCGTCGCTGATCGCACCCGGGAACTCGAGATGGTCGGCCGCCTGGCAGGGGGCGTCGCCCATGACTTCAACAACCTGCTCGGCGTCATCTCGCTGAGTGTCGAAATGCTGGAAGACGGGCCCGACCCGGCGGCTGCTGCCAACGTCGATCATGCGGTTCGTCGGGCGTCGGAATTGACCCAGCAGTTGCTCTCGTTTTCGAGACGCCAGCGCCTCGAGCCTCGCCGGATCGACGCGGAGCCGTTCCTGCGCCGTGCCCGGAGCGCCATCGAAGGGATAATCAATGGAGACACGACCGTCGTGTCAGGCAACGTGGCCCAAGGCCTCGGCATGGATGCCGACCCAGACCAACTCGAACTCGCCCTGCTCAATCTGGCACGCGACGCGAAGGACGCCATGCCATCGGGCGGGAAGATTTCACTCTCGATCGAAACGGCATCGCAAGAGGAGATCCGCGAGCTCGATTCGGTGAAGGACGACGCGCGCTACATCTGCATCTCCATCGCCGACACCGGCGAAGGCATGGACGAGCAGACTCGCCAGAGCGCCTTTGAGCCCTTCTTCACCACCCGAGGCGTGGGCCGCGGCTCGGGGCTCGGTCTATCCATGGTGTACGGGTTTGCCCGCCAGTCCGGCGGCACGCTCAGCCTCGAAAGTTCACCGGGTCAGGGGACGACCGTGCGGCTCTACCTGCCACAATCTGCACCGGGCCGCTAAATCTCCCGCGAGTTCGGCCGAAACAAGTCCATAGCCATCGAAAAATCGAGGGGTCGACTTCACCAGAGGGCCCTGATTCCGGTATCGCCTGATGTGGAGGTTTCTGTTCACTGCGTGCTCGCTGTTGCTGGCCCAGCCGTCGCTGGCGGCCTGGTGGGACGCATCGTGGCCGTACCGGATGGCGTTCGAGGTCACCAATACAACCGCTGGAACGCTGACAAATCAGCAGTTCGTTATCGAAATCGAGGGTGCAGAGACCCATGCGGACTACGCGTGGACGAGCGCCGGCGACGACATCCGGGTCGTCGACGCCACGAGCGGCACGACCGTCAGTTTCTATATCAGGGACTGGAGCAGCGGCAGCGAGACCGCCGAGATTCTGGTGCTGGTGCCCTCACTCGGCGTCGGTGAAACACGCACGTTGCATCTTTACTACGGCAACGGCGCGGCCACGCCGGCGAGCGACCCGATCGCAGTACTGACCGAAAGCGGCCTGCGCTATCACACGCGGCGATCGACGCTCGATCCATCGAACAGGGCCGAGGCCGTGGCCGAGTTCAACTCGCTCGACGATTCCGTGGCCGGTTATGGCTGCACCACCGTCACGAACTTCACCAACATCAGCAATCGGAACCTCTTCTCGCCCCCAAGCAACAATTCGAACATCGCGTTCCTCTCCATCCATCACTTCGAGGTAACCGCGGCAACCGCCGGCACCTGGGAGTTCCGCTTCGGCGGCGACTACGGCCTGGGCGGCGGCATGTACATAGACAATGCCGCCATTGAGGAAGCCTGGAACACGGATCTCTGGTGGAACAACAACTGGGGCAACACGAGCGATACGCTCGAGGGGAGCGTGACGCTGACCGAGGGATGGCACACGCTGGAACTCATTGGCTTCGAAGGATGTTGCGACGGCGGCACGTCCGTGCAGTACCGCAGCCCGGACGCACCAACGACCTGGCGAACCTGGAGCACCGCGAACATCGACATCCGCAGCGAGCGCTGCCTGGTGAACTCGGCACCCGTCCAACCCATATCCACAGATCTTTCCACCTCAACGCACGTTGGCGTCGACCAGAATGGCGATGATCCGAGCCCCGGTGACACGATTCGATACACCGTCACGCTGACCGAGTCCGGCGGCACGTTGGCGGACGGCATCAGCGTCCAACTCGATGTGCCGGGCGGGGTAACAGGCTTCTCCGTCGTCAGCACGCCCGCTGGCTCAACGGACAGCTCGAGCCCGACCGGCGGCGCCCATGGCACCGGCACGCTCGACATCAGCGACATCTCGGTGCCGGCAGGCGGGTCCGTCACAATCGTCTACGACGTCACCATCGGCATCGTTCCCGACGGGACGACGATCGACGCGGTGGCATCAATCGACAATCCGTCAGGACTCTCATCCTTCACGCTGGCAGCGAACTCGCTCAGCGTCGTGCTGGCGTCAACACCACTCAGCGACGTGATCAAGCACCTTTACTTCAACGAGGACGATGAGCTGAGCCGAATTGCGCCCGCCTCGGACCAGGCATCGACCTGGCTGTTCGAGACATGGTCGAACACATGGACGCTCTCACCGGCGCTCGCACTACCGCTGACGATCGACGACAGCGCAACCGAGATCCGGGTGTACCTGTACCTCAGGCGGATTCTCTCGAATAGCGACATCACCATTACGGTGACCGGCTCATCGTCCGGCACAATCGCCACGGAGTATTTCAGCGGGTTATCTCTGAGCGGCAGCTATCAGCTCTTCGCATTCGACGTCGATCTGGTGGCGAGCCCGCCGGCCGTCCTTTCGGCGGGAGAGGAGATCACCCTTAATGTGTACAACCACTCGGGCAGCGGTTTCCGGATTCTGGACGTCAAACCGTCCGACGGCGCGACGCATTCGGTCGTCGAGTTCCCAACCGACACGGCAATCAATATCGAATCGGCGGCACCCTACAGCGCCGCATGGCCCGGCGGCTCAATTGTCACGACAGCCGCCCCGGGCGATACGCTGTATGTAAGATCAGAGGTCAGTGATCCCTTTGGGGCCTTCGATATCACCAGCGCAACGATTGCTGTCGATGATCCGATGGGAGCACCGTCGCTGGCTGCTACCGCGATGACAGAGATTACGGGCGGCGGCTGGCCGACGGGTTCGAACAAACTCTATGAACACGCGTTCACGGTTCCGGGCGGCGCGGCCGGCGGGTATTGGTCGATCGACATTGCCGCCAACGAGGGCACAGAGGGGCTGGTTCAACACACAGCAAGCACTGGCTTTACCGTTGCCGGTTCCACTGCACTGGAAGTCGACGCGGGTCCGACGGCCGCCAGTACCTGCTTCGCGCAGACTGTCACGGTTCGTGCCATCGATGGCGGCGGCAACCCCGTGACCGGCTACACCGGCACGGTCAGCCTCTCGACCACCAGTAGCCACGGCGGCTGGCAAACCAGCGGCGCCGGCACGCTGGTCGACAGCGATACCGACGACGGCGCTGCCACCTACACCTTCGCCGCCGGCGATCTCGGTGAGGTCGACTTCTCGCTGACCAACGTTCACGCCGACGATCTGCGGGTCTCGGCTGCTGATTCGGCGAACGGGCTGTCCGATACCTCGGCCGTCATCGCGTTCCGCGACAACCGCCTGCAGATCGTCGAGAACGACGCGCTCGACTACGACGTCATAGCCGGGCGAACGCACGCGTTCGAGGTACAGCTCTGGCGCCGCGACACCGGCTCAGGCAATTGCGCGATTGCAGCTGAGTACGACGGCACGTTCGCGATGAAGGCCTGGGTGACGCGGGATGCCGCCGACCCGGGCGGGACCGCGCCCGGACTCATCGGTGACTCGAGCCTCGCCGCATTGCCCTCGAGCAGCCCGGCATCGGACAACATCAATCTCGACTTCACGGCGGGTGTGGCACCGGTTCTGCTCACGAGCACCGACGTCGGCAAGTACTCGCTGAACCTGCGCGACGACAGCAGCGGCTTCGCCGTTGATGACGGCGGCAGCCCCCTGACGATCGACAGCGCATCGACGGCGGCACCCTACGTCGTGCGGCCGTTCGCCCTCGCTGTCACCGCCGCCGGGAATCCGGGCGCGACGACGGCGGGCGGTGCTGCGTACGTGAGTGCCGGTGCCGACTTCGACGTCACCGTCACAGCCGTGCTCTACGACAGCAATGACGACGACGGTTCTGGCGGCGGCAGCGCAGGTGATGGCGTGGCTGATGACATTGCCGGGCTCGCCGGCAACGCCGCGGCACCTTCTTTCGGTGCCGAAGGTGAAGCCGTCTCCCTGTCGAGCGCGCTCCTGCTGCCGTCCGGCGGAGCCAACCCTGGCCTGAGCGGTGACCCGACGCTGCTCGGAAGTTTTTCGGCGGGCAGCGATTCGGCCACCTACCAGTTCAACGAAGTCGGCATCATCACCATCGGCGCCGGGATATCTGACGGAAACTATCTCGGCGCGGGTGCCGCCGTCACGTCGAGGATTGCGACAACGAGTACGCCCATCGGCCGGTTCGTTCCGGATCACTTCACGGTCGCGACGGCGGTCGCCGGGAGCTTCCTCGAAACCTGTACCGCCGGCGCCAGCGACTTCACGTACATCGGCGAGACATTCGGTTACCTCACGCAGCCCGCGTTCACGATCACGCCGCGGGATACCACCGGGACGCGAACGCTCTCGAACTACCGGGATGCGTTCGCCCATCTGACGAGCGGCGAGATCACCGTCTCGTATCCGGCGGCCGACGCGGGCACCGCACTCGCCGTCATCACGACACCATCGACCGGTGCCCTGACCTCGAACGGCGACGGCACCCACACGCTGACGCTCGCCGCGGCGGATGCGTTCGAATACGTGCGCTCGCCCGCTGCGCAGATCTCGCCGTTCCAGGCCGACCTGCCAATCGCCGTATCTGCCATCAACGAAACACAGGACAGTGTTTCCGGCAGCGGCCTGCCGCAGTCGGCAACCCCTGCCGGCATCGAGCTACGCTACGGCCGCCTGAACGTCACCAACGCCTTTGGCCCGGAGACCGAGAGCCTCGCCATCACCTCCGTGGTCGAGTACCGAAGCGGAACGGGCTGGATCACCAACACGGATGACAACTGCAGCGACTTCAGTGGCGACATCACCACGTCACCAGACTCTTCACCCTCGGGGAGCCACCTCAACATCCCCGTCGGCAGCAGCATCACTCACCTCACCGTACTTGGCCCGGTGGCCGCCGGCGATGGGGGTCTGTCGCTTTCCGCCCCCGGTGCCGGCAACACGGGCGATATCGGCATCGCCGTGGATCTGTCTGCCCTGCCCTGGCTGCAGTTCGACTGGGATGGCGATGGCACCGCCGACAGCACGCTGAACCGAGCGGCGAGCTTCGGCCAGTACCGCGGACACGATCGGGTCATCTACTGGCGAGAGGTGCGGGACTGACCCCGCCCCCTGCGCACTAACTCCCAGCACTATAAATTCCATCAATAATCCCTCTGAGTTGACCTGCGTCAAAATGATGATGCAAGGTCTCCAACACACTCGTCCTGATTTGAAGAGACCACGACAGCGGGGCACGCACCCCGGGGGAGCCAACCATGGAATTCGAAATCCGCGAAGAAGCCCGACTGGTCCTGGACCAGGTTCGTCGATTCATTGACGAGAAGATCATCCCGAACGAGAAGGTGTTTGCAGAGCAGGCAGAGAGTACGCCGAACGGCGAAGACACGCCGCTCATGAAAGCACTGCGGGCCGAGGCAAAATCCCTCGGTCTCTGGAATCTCTTCCTGCCCGACGAAAAGCACGGCGCAGGGCTGACGAACAATGAATACGCGGCGATGTGTGAGTACACAGGCAAATCGGCGCCCGCCTCACGCGTGTTCAACTGCAACGCGCCGGATACCGGCAACATGGAGATCCTGCTCGAGTTCGGTACCGAAGAGCAGCAGGAGAAATGGCTGAAGCCGCTGCTGGAAGGCGAGATTCGCTCCTGCTTTTCGATGACCGAACCCGACGTCTCGGGCGCTGACCCCACAGGCATCCGGACCCGGGCGGAGCGCGACGGCGACGAGTGGGTGATCAATGGCCACAAGTGGTTCACATCAGGCGCGATCGGCGCGAAGTTCGCGATCGTCATGGCCGTCACGAACCCCGACGGCGCGCCTCACGAGCGGGCATCCATGATCATCGTGCCCACCGACGCACCCGGGTTCAACCTCGTGCGGCCGGTCTCTGTCATGGGTCACGCCGGCGGCGGCGGACACTGCGAAATCCAGTACCACAACTGTCGCGTGCCGGCCGAGAACCTGCTGGGACCGTTGCATGGCGGGTTCATGATTTCGCAGGCTCGCCTCGGCCCCGGACGCATTCACCACTGCATGCGCGCCATCGGCATGGCCGAACGTGCGTTCGAGATCATGTGCCGCTACGCCAACGAGCGTGAAACCCACGGCTCGAAGCTCGCCGAGAAGCAGTTCGTGCAGGAGTGGGTCGCCACGTCACGAATGGAGATCCTGCAGGCCCGCCTGCTCACGGAATACGCCGCCTGGAAGATGGATACGGTGGGCAAGAAGGAAGCCCGCCAGGAGTTGTCCATGTGCAAGGTCGTCGTGCCGAACATGGCCATGAACGTGCTCGACCGTGCGATCCAGTGCATGGGTGCGCTCGGCGTCTCGGACGATACGCCCGTTTCGGCGATGTGGCGGAACGCGCGTTCACTGCGCATCGCGGACGGCCCGGACGAGGTCCACAAAATGGTGATCGCCCGGCGTGAACTGAAGCAATTCGCCTGAGCCACGGCGCAACAAAATTCACTAAAGTTATCCGGCAATCGGTCGTCATAAAGATGACGGATCCATTGCCGGGAGCTTTTTGTGATCGGACTCATATTCAATACCCTCGAGAAGGTGGTCATTCGGGAGTTCGGTGAGGACACCTGGGATCTCCTGATCGAGGAAGCCGCCTCCGACGGCATCTACCACGCCTTCGGCAATTACCCTGACGACGAGGCGACCCGGATGGTCGTCATCGCGGCCGAGAAGCTCGGCCTGACACCCGAGCAGGTACTAAAGTGGTTTGGCGATCTCGCCATCACAGAGTGGCAGGGCAAGTGGCCGGACCTCTTCGACCGGTTCAACAACCTGTTCGATTACGTGCTCAGCCTCAACGACATCATCCACCCCCACGTCAAAGAGCTATACCCCAACGCGAACGTGCCGCAGTTCAATCTCGTGAGCCGTGACGAGCACAGCATGACGATCGAATATTGCTCCGAACGATCGCTCTGCCATCTGGCGGAGGGCCTGATCATGGGATCAGCCAGGGTGTTCGGCGAGCACGTTGCCGTGCTGCAGCCGCAGTGCGTCCACAAGGGTGACCCGATCTGTCACCTGTCCATTACCCAGAGCGACCAGGCTGCCGCGTAGGTTCCACGATGATGTCCGAGCCTCGAGATCCACAGGCCGAGATTGACCGGCTGAAAGCCCGCCTGGCGCGCGAACGCCAGAAGCGGGAGCAGATCGAGATGTTCGCGGAGCAAAAAACCCGCGAGCTGTTTGCCGAGAAAGAAAAGTTCGAACTGATGAGCCAGGTCATCGGCGCAACCTCGCGCATCTCTGACCTCATCGAAGCCAGCGAGGCGGCTGGCAACATCCTGCTCGATTTCGGCAAGACCGACCTGTGCTGCGTTGTGCGCAATCAGGCCGAGGGGCTCGAAATCGTGACTCGCCAGGGACGCGACCAGCTGGGCAGCATTGGCGACGATGAGCTCATCTCGCACCTCGCCCCCATGGCTCAACTGCGGCCTGATGAGGATGAAGTCGAGGCGACGATCGAGCAGTCGGGCCAGACGGTGGTACACAGGATCAAGCGCATCAGCAGCACCGAACCGTACTATCTCGTGCTTACCTTTTTCTCCCGCCAGAAGTACCTGCGCCTTGAACACGGCATCGTGCTCTACGTGGCCAACCAGCTTCGTCTTGTCCTCGAGAAACAGGCGAGCGACGCGAAGATCCACAACATGAGCCACTACGACCAGCTGACGCAGCTCTGCTCGAAGGAGGTTTTTCTCGACAACCTGCGACAGCAGGTTGCCCACACGTCACGCAACAACCGGTACGCCGTCGTGGCGCTGGACGTCGCCGAAATGGGCGTGATCAACTCGGAGTACTCCATGGAGTTCGGCGATCGACTGCTCAAGCATGTCGCCCGGGAAATCGCGCTGCTGCTTCGACACCAGGACTCCGTCACCCGCAGTTCCGGCAATTGCTTCGCCTTCTATCTCGTTTCCGACCAGATCGATACGGCACTCGACAAGGTACTCGAGCGCATCCGGCTGCGATTCCGGGAGCCGATCAACTGGGAAGGCAATTCGATCACGATCCACATGCACTGTGGGTACTCGGTGAATCAGCCCGGCGCCACCGACGCCGAGCAGGCACTACAGTTCGCCAAGACGGCGCTCAAGGAAGCAAAGCAGAAGCGCAATTTCGATGCCGTCCAGTTCGAGCACTCGATGCTCGACAGCGCGTCCAATCGTTTCAAGCTCGAAACCAAGCTTCGCAATGCGCTCAGCAACAACGAGTTCCGTTTGTTCTATCAGCCGATCATCGACCTCAAGACAGACGAAGTCGTCAACGCAGAAGCGCTGCTGCGCTGGTTTCCTGATCCACCCGACGGCCAGATGGTCAGCCCCGCCGAGTTCATCCCGCTGCTGGAGCTGACCGACCTGATTCTTCCTGTCGGGCGATGGCTCATCCGGCAGGCACTCGAGGACTATGCCAGCTGGAAGCGAATGGGACTGCCGATTCGGCAAGTCAGCGTTAACGTGTCGCCGCGTCAGTTCTATGACGTCTCGCTGATGCAGTTCATCGACCAGACGCTGCAGTCGCTTGGTCTCCCGAACCGTTGCCTGAACGTCGAGATCACGGAGTCGCTCTACCTTGAACCCAACAACTTCATCGATGAGATGCTGGCCAAGCTGAAGGCGATGGGCATCGAGATCTCGCTCGACGATTTCGGGACGGGCTACAGCTCACTCAGCTACCTCAACCGATACCCGGTACAGAAACTCAAGATCGATCGTGCGTTCGTCAACGAGCTCGATGACGGCGACGGGGATATCCCGCTGCTTCGCAGCATCATCGCGCTGAGCAAGTCGATGAACCTCGCATCGGTTGCCGAGGGCATCGAGACCGGCACGTCAGCCGCCACGCTCAAGACGCTGGGCGTCAACTACGGACAAGGCTTCTATTACAGCCGGCCACTGCCGTTCGAGGCATTCACAGACTACCTCCGGAGCTACCGGCCCGGCGCCGAGGTGCCGCCGCAGGCCGCCAGCGCCAGATAGTTCAGGGGCTTCCTAGAGCCAACGTCTCGTTCTCGAACGGTACTTGCGGTACTCGTCGCCGAAAACCGCCTCGCAGCGCGCCTCCTCGAAGGGGATGTACCAGACCTGGCAGACCAGCACGAAAACGAGCCATGCCAGAAACGGGGTCGCGGCGCCAATACCGACACACACGCCCAGCAACGTCAGGGCAAACCCCAGGTACATCGGATTCCGGGAGAGCCGGAACACGCCATCCGTCACGAGATGATTCGGATCGAGGAACGTGTTGATATTGGTCCGGCTCCGCGTGAATCGCTGGCTGCCTGCGACCAGCAGGAAGATGCCAGCCACGATGAGCGTCAGACCGACTCCGTTCCAGGGCATCGGCACAAGCGTCGGCCCCGGTACCAGGAACGCGATGCTACCAGCGGCCAGCAGACAGACCAGGAACACCACGGGTGGCAAGAGTCGTTGTTGCATGTCGAGCATCTCACGATTCGGGTTCAGTGCCAGCTTCGGTGGCCGTCTCCCAATCTGCCAGCAATTTTGCGCCAACGGTCGGGAAACTGCGTGACCGGGCGGACGCGCGCAAGAGCGCGCCGCGAATGGCATCATGATTCGTGAGCAGGCCCGCTGCGGCGCCTGCCAACATGAGGAGAACACGATGAATCTCGGTACGTTTTCGCTGAGTCTTGCCGTCAAGGACCTTGCGCGTTCGCGCGACTTTTACGCGGCGTTGGGATTCAAGCCCATCGCCGGCTCAATGGACGCCCACTATCTGATCCTGCAGAACGACGATACACCAGGGCAGAAGCATCTGCTCGGCCTCTTCGAGGGGATGTTCGACAGCAACATTCTGACCTTCAATCCTGGCTGGGACGCGGATGGTTCAGCCGTTGATCCGTTTACCGATGTAAGACAGATCCAGGATCAGCTGAAGGCTGAGGGGGTTGATGTCGGCAGTGGCATCGAACCCGGCACCTCAGGCCCGGCATCGTTCACGGTGACCGACCCGGACGGCAACGTCATCCTGTTTGATCAGCATCGTTGAGGACCGATGCCAGCGTCTGCCTGAGTTTGGCGAGGCTGAACGGCTTCTGAAGCACAGCACAGAACCCATGCTCGCGATGGTTCGACATCTCGGCGCCCTCGGAGTAGCCGCTCGCCACGACAATTCTGGCATCGGCGTCGATGTCGAGGATACGCCTCGCCCCTTCTCGCCCGCCGATACCGCCAACGACCGTCAGGTCCATGATAACGAGGTCGAACGGGTCGCCTCGCTGGCGCGCCGATGCGAACGCCGTGGCTGCCTCTTCGCCATCCCGGCTCTCTGCGACCCGGTGCCCGAGATGCCCCAGCAGCTTGACGATGGTCCGCCGCACCATATCCTCATCATCCATCACCAAAATGTGCCAGCCGGGAGCTGATTGATCGACTGATTGGGGCACCGAAGCGTGCGACGGTGTTGTTTGTGATGCTGGCAGGCGAAGCGTGAATCTCGCGCCGCTGCCCACTGCGGCATCCACAGCGATCGTGCCGCCATGCTTGCTGATGATCGAATGGGTCGTGGCGAGGCCAAGGCCAATACCCTCGTCCTTCGTCGTGAAGTACGGTGAAAAGATCTCTGACACCAGATCGTCGGGAATGCCGGGCCCTGTGTCAGTGATACACACCTCCACTTCATCGTCTCCGGCGTTTCGTGCAATGACGTCGATGCGCCCTTCACCGTCCATCGCCTGTTTGGCGTTGATAAAGAGGTTGGAAAGCGCCTGATGCAGCAGCGACTCGTCCGCTTCGACCGCGCGAAGCCCCGGCGCAAAATCATGATTGATGCTGACACTGCTGCCGCTGAGCGTGAACGCGCCGACCTCCCGCACCAGCTTCTCGAGGTCCAGCTGTCGCCGCACGGGCTCGCTGCCGGTTGCGAACGTCAGCAGTTGCCGGGTCAGGTTCGTGGCCCGATCGAGCGAACCCATCGCATCTTCCAGGTGCCGGGCGATCGCCTCGTCCTGATTGAGTTCCTGAACGAGGCTGATGTTGCCGTACAGGCCGAGGAGGAGATTGTTGAAATCATGGGCGATGCCGCCTGCCAGTACCGCAACGGATGACATCTTGTCGACCGTGCGTTGCTCCGCCTCGCGCTTCAGCCGCTCGGAGACATCCTGAAGCGCAATCACCTGACCACGCGCTTCGCCCGCGTCATCGAGCAGTTCTGAATGCCTGACCGCGACCGGAATGGAGGCACCATCGCGCCGCACCAGCATGGCATCAGCGCCATGCTCTTCTGACGCATCCAGTCGCAATACCTCATCCAGCGGCTGGCCCATGGCATCGGCCTGCTCAACGCCAGTCAATATTGCTGTCGCCGGATTGAACCGGATGATCGTCCCTGCCTGGTCGACGACGACCACCCCTTCTTCGATCGAGTTGACGGTTGCGCGGGATATCTCCTCGCTTTCCCGGAGCCTTCGCTCTGAATCCCGTTGCGCCGTGATATCGATGAAGGTCGATACGGCCACGCGACCCTGGCCGGTCAGCGAGACAATGAATACGTTCAGCAGCACCCAGATCAGCTGCTCGTCATTCAACCGCCGCATGCCAACGACGCGATTGAGGATCGCCCGATTCTCCCGCAGCGCCGCCACCATCGGCAGTTCGGCAACGGGAATCACTGCGCCCTGTTCGTCCAGCAGGACCCAACGGGGATCCCCGGGCGACATCCCTCTCAGCTCCGATTCAGAGAAGCCCGACATAACCTCTGCCTTCTCATTGGCAAACAGGATGTTGCCGTCTTCGGTTCTCGCGATCACGCCGGCCGGCACGTTTGCCAGCAGCTGCGCAATCAGTTCGTTATCACGCGACGCCAACTCGCGCGTCGCATCGAGCCGGTTCCGCACGACGTGCAGGAGCACGCTGAGCAGCGCTGCCTGAAGCATCATCACCGAGTAGTGCACGGTATCGGCCGAATTGCCTGTCACACCGACGAATCCGACGTAACCAGCCAACACCAGCAAGAACGTCAGCAGGAACATCCTGCGATCGTGAATCAGAAATCCGGCAACGCCGAGCAGGAAGACGAGGTTCGTGGACTGTTTCAGATCGCCGCTCAGAAAGAGGTGGGCAAACGAATTGGCGCCGCCGACCAAAAACAGCGAGAACATGACCCAGTCCGCGTGACGCCGGAGCCACACCTGCTCATAGCAGAGCAGCAGCACAATCCCGTAACCCGATGCACCCCCTGCGAGTAGCAGCATGACCGGGCGCAAGGCATCCGGCAGCAGAAAGACATGCCCCACTGCCAGCAGCGCATACAGGCAAGCGAATATGCACAGCGTGGGATACAGCAGCCTGTAGGTCTGTTCCTGCCTTGCGTCGTTCACAGGGTTTACCCGAACCAGTTGAGGATGATCATGACGCTGAGCAGAATTCCTGTCGAGTCATTCGACGTATGCGCACAAATTCTGCACACCGCCTTATACTGTTCCTGTCGCGTCAATAGAGGGTTGCACGTGTTCGAGGCCGTCGAGGTGGGTCGTTCGCTCGACAAGCAGACCTACAAAAAGGTTGAACCGGAACTTCACTATCGCCTGTTGTCACTGCAGCAATCGCTGCGCGAGAGTGATCGCAGCCTTGTCATCATCGTTTCCGGCGTCGAAGGTGCCGGCAAGGGCGAGGTCGTCGATTGCCTGAACCGCTGGTTCGACACCCGAGACGTGACGACGTTCGCGTTCTTCGATGAGACAGACGAGGAACGGGAGCGCCCGAGGTTCTGGCGATTCTGGCGCGCACTCCCTGCGCGTGGCTCCATCGGCGTCCTCTTCGGTTCGTGGTACACGCAGCCCATCGTCGATCACGCCTTCCGCAAGATCACCGACAGCGAATTCGATCGCGAGCTCACCCACATCCGCGATCTCGAGCAAACGCTCCAGCGGGACGGCTGCATCATCGTCAAGCTGTGGTTTCACCTTTCATCTGACGATCAGCAGAAGCGCCTGGCACAGGACGGCACGAGCTCGAAGTTCAAGAAGTCGCCGCTGCTCGAAGAGTACGCGGCATCCTATGAACAGTTTGCGCAGACATCGGCGCGGGCCATTCGACTCACGGACACCGGCGTCGCACCCTGGCATCTCATCGAGGCCGCCGATCGACGCTACCGTGATATCACCGCGGGGCGGATTCTGGTCGATGCACTCGAATCCGCGCTCGCGGCGTCACCGCAGGAGGCGAACCAGAGCACGGCGGGTGACCCGCTGCTGACGGATGCGTCATCACCCCTGACGGTGCTCGACCGTGTCGATCTGACGCAGCAACTCAGCGAGAAGGAATACGACAGGCAGCTCGAGAAACTCCAGCGCCGCTTGCACGAACTCGCCTGGGAGATGCACCACCAACGGAAGAACGCGGTCCTCGTCTTCGAAGGATGGGACGCCGGCGGCAAGGGCAGCGCAATCCGCCGGGTCACGTCGGCGATCGATGCCAGGCTGTATCGCGTCATCCCCGTTGCGGCACCGACCGATGAAGAGAAAGCACACCATTACCTGTGGCGGTTCTGGCGGCACATCCCCCGTGGTGGCTACATGACGATCTACGACCGTTCGTGGTACGGACGCGTGCTCGTCGAGCGCGTCGAAGGCTTCGCCGATCGGCATGAGTGGCTCCGCTCCTATCAGGAGATCAACAACTTCGAAGAACAACTCTGCGACGATGGCGCAGCAGTACTGAAGTTCTGGATTCACATCAGCCCTGAAGAGCAGCTTGCCCGTTTCGAGGCCCGCCAGCAGGACCCCCGCAAGAAACACAAGATCACCGATGAAGACTGGCGCAACCGCGACAAATGGGATGACTACAAGCTTGCGGTCAACGACATGGTTGCACACACCAGCACCGAGAAGGCGCCATGGACGCTGGTTGCAGGTAACGACAAGAAGTTCGCGCGCATCCAGATACTCCGGACAATCACCGAGCGGCTGGACGGGTTGCTCGATTCATCATCAACGTAGGGAATCGTCGAAATTCTTTACAGTTCATGCCGGGGCGGATACACGAAATACGGCAAGTCACTGATTTCATTGTGGTATCGCCCAACCGGCATACCCCTTGCTCGATAATCCGCACAATCAATCTCTGAACAAGCAAGGAAAGAGCAACGTGAAAGCAGTACTGCGCCTCCTCATCACATCGACACTGGCCGTGAGCCTGCCGGCACTCGCGACGACCATCAACGTCGGTACCATTATCGACGATTCCGGCTTCCACTCGTCCTATCCGTCGCTCAACGCGGTGAACCAGTCCGGTCTGTCCCACAACTACATCAATGGTGTCACCGACTACGACGCTTTCCTGGCCCAGGGTGTCACGCATGTGAATTCGTCGTCGACCAGCGCCGGCGCGCTCGATGACTGGCCCGCCTACATCACGTTCGACCTCGGCAGCATTTATTCAGTCACTGACTTTGCGTTGTGGAACGACGTGGACTTTCAGGGTATCAACGAGTTCACGCTCTCCGTCTCCAACAACTCGGACATGTCTGCGGCTTCTATCCTGGGTTCGTTCACCGCGGGATATGGCGGCACCTATGGCCAACCCATCTCCGCGCAGCAGTACTCACTGACAGGTGCCAGTGGCCGCTACGTCAAGCTGAGCATTCACTCGATTCACTCCGGCGGGAACCCGTATGTGAACTTCGGCGAAGTCATCTTCGGAACCGAATCTGCATCGGTGCCCGCGCCCGCATCGGCGCTGCTGCTCATTGCAGGATTGTTCGGCCTCGTTCGCCTGGGCCACCGCAGCTAGCGGCAATCGAGCGCAATGACACGAAGGGCGCCGCTGGCGCCCTTTATCGTTCTATACCCCGGTCACAGCGTCCCGGCGCAGCCAACTCTCGTGGTTCGGCAGAACGAGGCAAAGCAGCCCGAGAAAGAAGTAGTCCAGCATCTGGTTGACCGCCGACCACTCCTCGAGCACGTAGTGACCGACGAGCAGGCTGAGCATGAAGACGAACCATCCGTACACCACGATGTGCTTGAATCGATTGCTCAGTAACGCAAGCCCAAGACCGATCTCGATAAACGGGATGAGCGACAGGTACAGGCTGATGAGGCCTGGTGGCAGCTGAATCCGGAGCGGGCCCTGAAACAGCATCGCGTAGTACTCCGCAAAGCCACCCGCACTGAAGAACTTGCTCGTTCCCGCCGTGAGCAGAATCGTGACCATCACGACCCGCACCACGCGCTCCGCGTCTTTCAGTCTTCCTTCATCGAGATACATCGGCTCCCTCCTGTCGACACGTCGCGAGCATCATAGGCCGGCAGGGTAAAGGATGCGAACCCGGCACATCAGTGACGGGCACCATGGGGCGGCGTAGACTGGACCCCAACACAATCGCGGGAGTCCTGCATGGTCGTGTCACTGCTCAAATGGATTGGCATCGCGCTACTGGTGCTCGTGCTTTGTGTCGCACTGTTCTTCGTTGGCATGCGCTTTCACGACGGGCCCCGCGGACTGATCAGCGGCGGCCCCTTCACAAGCGGTGAGCTGTCGCCACCGCCTGAGGACTGGCAGTTCGTCAAGGGCAGAGATGTCATCGAGTTCCAGACACTGGACCCCGAAACATCGCGAACTGTCTGGCTCGGCGTGCTCGACGGGCGCCTGTTCATTGTGAGCGGCTACATGAACACAGGCTACGGTCGCCTCTGGAAGCAGTGGCCACACTATCTCGAGGAAGATGACCGGATCATCGTGCGGGTCGACGGCAAACTCTACGAGCAGCGTCTCGAACGCCTGATGGCATTCGACCGGCTCGCAGAACTGATGTCCATCTATGCAGAAAAGTACGGGCCGGGCCTGAGCGGCGGCGCCAGCGCCGAGCAGCTGCAGGCGCAGCTGACCAACGGTGACTTCTGGCTCTTCGAAGTCACGGATCGATAGCGCCGTGCCCGACTGACGGCCCCATAAAGGTGATTTGGGGCCGCCGGTGCGCTAGTCTGTTTGCATGCAACCTGGGCAAGCGCCCGTTTCATTTGGCGCCAAACACCGGCTGTCGGTTTTCGCAATTGCGACGCTCGTCGGATTCTCGGCTTTCGCGGCACTCGATCTCGGGGCTGCCAATGCAATAACACTCGGCGCGAGCGATCTCGTCACGGGGTATTTTGACTGGCTGCTGACCGGTACCGTGAGCGTCGTGCTGCTGCTTGCGATCGCGCTTGCCTTTCACCCGCTTGCATCACGTCGCATCGGCCATGACGACGACCAACCCGAGTTCAACCGGTGGTCCTGGTTCGCCATGCTCTTCAGCGCCGGCCTGGCGTCAGGGCTCGTGTACTGGGGGACGGCCGAACCGGTCACCCACTTCGGCGGCAACCCCTTTCTCGACACCGGCGCCGCGCAGCCGGCGGCCGCCGCGACCACGTCAATTACCGTGACGGTTTTTCACTGGGGCCTGCACGGCTGGGGTCTCTATGCCATCGCCGGTCTTGCGATCGGAATCTCGGCCTACCGGCACGACAGACCGTTGACGTTCAGCGCGGCGCTCGCACCGCTACTTGGCGACCGACTCGTTCACGGCTTCGCAGGCCGCACCATTGATCTGCTTGCGCTCTACGGCACGATCTTCGGCGTTGCGACGACGATCGGGCTTGCGGTGGGCAGCATGAACGCGACGCTTGGGCCGCTCACCGGGATTCCTTTTGGCCTGCAGACACAGATCGCGATCGTGTTGCTGGTGTGCTCACTCGGCGTGTTGTCTGTACTCTCCGGCGTCGCGAACGGGATTCGCCGCCTGAGCGAACTGAATGTATGGCTGAGCCTTGGCCTGATGGTTGCCGTTCTGGCGATCGGACCGACGATGCGCGTCGTGTCGATGCTGCCGGCGACGACAGCCGACTATGTACTGAACGTCATCCCGATGGGATTCTGGATTGCGCAAGAGCCCGCCGCTCATGAATGGCAGGCTGCATGGACGGTTTTTTACTGGGGATGGTGGCTCGCCTGGACGCCCTTCGTTGGCATGTTCATTGCCCGCATCTCGAGGGGACGGACGATTCGGGAGTTTCTGCTGGGCGTCCTCATCGTCCCCGTCATTGTTGTACTGCTGTGGATGACGGTATTTGGCGGTACGGCGCTCCAGCAAGAGATGGCAACCGCAGGCGCCGTCAGCGCCGCCGTCGCCGACGACTACAGTCAGGGTCTCGTGGCCCTGATCGACAATCTCGCGATGCCATCCCTTCACACGGCGCTGCTCGCCGTGGTCGCGTTTCTGCTCTTCACGTGGCTGATCACATCGCTGGATTCCGCCACGCTGGTCATCTGCCACATCCTGCACCTCGATCACCTCGGCAGCATGAAGATCCTCTGGGGGTTCATTCTCGGCGGGGTTACCTGCACACTGATGCTGATTGGCGGCATATCGGCGCTTCAGGCCGCATCAATCATCATTGGCCTGCCGATGGCCGTGCTCATGCTGATGATGTCCGCCTCAGCATTCCTGCTGGTCACGCGACCGCCCGACGCGAGATCTGGTTAAACGCGAACGAGGTCTTCGATTGGCGCGATGGTGCGCGACCCGGGGAACACCCGATCTTCGAGCGCACCCTCGGCAATGCTGAGGTGGTCGTGCAACAGTCCCTTGAAGACGGCACGCACATCCGTGGTCGGACGCAGATCACGCTGCTCGTGCAAATCACGCGGCTTGAGCCCGGGCCAGTCGGCAATCACACGGCCGCCGTTGACGGCGCCACCGGCGAGAAACATCGCGCCGGCCGTGCCATGGTCCGTACCGTTTGTGCCATTGATCGCCACCGTGCGGCCGAACTCAGTGACAATCGCCACCACTGTCTTGTTCCAGACATCTTCACCGAGTCCTTCACGCAGGGTCCGCACGCCGTTATCGAGCCCCTTGTACATTTCGGGGAATCGACCGGCAAAGTTGTTGTTGCTGTCGAGATTGCGCTGATTCTGGTTTGCGTGACTGTCCCAGTTACCGAAGTCGATCGCCGCAACACGTGGCCCGTCATCTGCCCTCAGAAACGTCGCTGCCACTTCCGTCATACGCAGAAAGCCTGCCGTCGCTCCCTGGCCACCATTGTCCATCATCCCCGTCATGCTCATCCCGGATGCCATGGCGTTTGCAGACTGCGCATTCGCCAGCGCCGCCCGAAGTACCGGATCGCCGGCATAGAGATCAGCAATTCGCGCCAGCGTATCCTCGTCAGCAGATGGAAGGCTGGGCGGCGACCAGTTGCCGACCGATTCAGAGCCCCTGAGCGCAAGCTGCAATACCGGGCCGAAACCGAGTGCGACATCCTCTCGCCCTTTCAGGAAAGCGCCGGACAACTCGGCGACGGCACGATTGAGAAATCCGCTGCGTTCAGCCTTGCTGCCCGTACCATTCTCCATGACGTCCTGGGCATCGAAGTGCGACCGCTCGCGATAGGGCGTCGCAACCGCGTGAAGCGCCAGCAGGTGTCCTTGCCGGTAGAGAGAATGCAGGTAGCCGAGGTCGTGATTGAGGCCAAAGAAACCATCCATCTCGAGACTCGCAAAACGCTCACCCGATTTCGGCAACGGGTCAGCCAGCACGCCCCGCACTCGCAAAAAGTCGGGGTCGCCGACGGCCGGCAATGCCGACAGTCCGTCCATCCCACCCCTCAAGAAGAGAAACACAAAGCGTCGATCGGAATCGGCCCGAGCCAGGGCAAGCGTCGGCGAGAAACCGGAAAAGAGGGCCACACCACCAACGGACTGCATGAATCGTCGTCGCGTCAACATTGATTGTTACCTCCGTTGGAATTCAGGGCTGGTCAGCAGCAGCGCGAGACCCTGCGCCTTGTCAGCCGCACGGGAAACCGACCGGCGCAAATCATCAGACGCAATCGGCCCGAGCGTTTCGTCTACCAGGACGTCCGGCTCGATGTTGCCGGAGCTGCGGTGTGCCATGTCGACGCCAAACTCGACCCGTGATCGAATCGGCACCGGACCAGTCAGAGACGCGGTCATACCAGCCCTGCGGGCCAGGTGCAGCCATCGGCGTTTGTCCCATATCCATGATCAGATTGAACATCCGGACGATCTCGATGCCGACCTGCGCATGGCGCGGGAACTTCGCAATTTCTGCGGGCGTGGGAAAGTTCTCCCGGTTGTCGTAGAGAAATCCGTAGCGACGGGTTCGGGGCTCGTACTGCTCGAAGTCGTACACACCCGGCCGCTCGACTTCATCAGCGAGCAGGTTTCGCCCCAGTGCACGCATCACGGTCGTGACATAGTCCTCAGGCTGACGAAGCTTCGCATAGAGATTTGTCCACGCTTCAGGTCGCGCAACCAGCGCTCTCGTCATGGCACCGAGGTCGGTATCGTGCTCCAGATAGACATTGGCCAGATGGCTGACGATCTGTTCCGAAGGCTCATCATCCACGAAGTGACGCGCCAGCTTGGTCGCCAGGAATCGCGCAGTGGCCGGGTGGTGCGCCAGGTCATCGAGCATTTGCTCGCCTCGGGCCACGCCGTCCTCGCGGTAGGTCTTGCCGAGCAGCGTCACCGGGCCCGGCTCGTGCATGTTGCGCTTGAAGTGGAACGTGCCGGGGTTTCCGTCACCCGCATCAACCCTGGCAATCGACCACCCGGAGATACCCTTGGCAAGCGCGATGACGTCATCCTGCGTGTAGCCACCGTCAACGCCGAGCGTATGGAGTTCGAGAATTTCCCTCGCCAGGTTTTCGTTGAGACCAACATCGTTCTTTCTGCCAAAGCGCGAGTTCGGCCCGACCGATTTGTCGTTGTCCAGAAAGATCAGCATGCCGGGATGCTGCGCAGACGCCTTGAGCATGTCCGAGAAGCGACCGGCGATATGCGGGCGAATCACTTCTCGCTCGTACGAGCCCACATAGAGCAGCACCGGCTGTTTGGCGACGGGCACAACCAGGTGATTCGACCAGAAGCGGATCAGGCGCTCGCGAAACGGCGTCGTCGTCATGGCCGCCGCGTTGAACCGTGCGGCGAATTCCAGCATCCACGCTTCACGATAGTACGCAGCGAACGATCCGGATTGCCGCTTGATGATTCGGGAGAGTCTCGCGTAGTCGTCGCTTTCAGGATCGACCAACGCCTGTTGCCGGCGCCATTCGCCGCGCTGACGGTAGCGGTTCACGTAGCCGACGTAGTAGGAAGCCGTATCAGGGAAGCCCTGAAGCTGCTCGGGCAGCGCCTTCTCGGCACTGACCTGTTCCAGCAGCCAGGTCTTCGGGTCTCTGGCGGCTTGTGACAGTTCGCCCGGTCGCGCCCCCATGCCGAAGCGATGAACCGCGATTGCCCCTTCCCGTCGTGTCATGTGAGTGGCTCCCTCGACCTGCCTCTCGTTATAGTATTCGCATCCGTCAATGTCAAAAAATCAATTCTGGGCGCATTATGCAAGCAAGTTAAGCGCCGGTTGATTCTTGCCGAGTATCCGTCACTATCAACCCGCCTCCTCTGCCTTGACGAAGAATGCGGCGCCAAAGACAAGCACCATGCCGATCAGCGTCAGTGGAGTAATGAGCGCGCCGACGAAGACGATGAGCGTTGCGGCCTGCACCACATGCTCGATCTCCTGACGCACCGCCATTTCGAACGAGGTGAACCGATACCGGCTGTAGGCATAAAAGCGCATCAGAAACGCCACACCGCTGGCGGCAACGCCATAGGCAAGAAAGCACCACGTCGATGGCACATCGGGCCAGGCAGCCGATTGAAACTGAACGATGGCCAGCCCCAGGATGACCGTGACGAGCAACTGCGCGAAGGTGCCGGCAACGATGCTCCCTTCACCGAGCGCCTCCGCCACGCGAGCCTGATAGAAGTGCTGACTCGTGGAGATCACCAGACTCACGAGCAGCAGCGCCATCCCGATCAGATCATCCGCCTCGAAACCCTGCTGGAGCTTGTCCATACCGAGCAGGCCGAGCCCAAGCACGGTGACGCAGGCACAGATGACCTTGCGCCGCGTAATCACCTCGTTGGTGGCCCAGCCCAGTCTCTCGAACGCGACGCCAACCACGAGAATCAGGTAGGTCGTGTGTATCCGGATGAGCGGAATTGCTAGCGCGAAGCTGTCGACAAGGAGCACGACGCCGGTTGTATAGACGACACCGTGGGCCAACTCGAACGCACCAATCGCGCCGTACATCGATGCATCGCGAAGCGGCATCAGGCGCCGCTGCAGCAGCAGGATGACACCCACGAACATCGCGCCGCCGAGCGCAGTCAGCACAACCACGTGAAGTACGCTGTCAAACACCGGGACGAAGATGAGGCCACCAAAGCCCGTGAGGATCATGGGCCAGAGCCCCCAGATGATTCCGGGCAGGAAGCTGTAGAGGTGTCGCTGCAACGTCAGGTTTCTGAGGAGGGGCAAGATTGCTATCTTACAGGCATGACCGTGAACGCGTACTTCAGCGATCTGAACCAGCAGCTGCGCAGTGTCGCTCACGGCAGACCGGCCATCCTGATTGATCTGGACCGGCTCGATCACAATCTGAACGTGATCTCTGAGGTGCTGGGCGAGCGGCTTCGCGTCGTCACGAAATCACTCCCCTCAACGGAGTTGCTCGCGTACATCCTCGGTCGTACAGGCTGCAAACGACTGATGGTCTTTCACCAGCCGTATCTGCCTTACCTGCTGAGACAGTTTCCGGACGTCGACATCCTGCTCGGCAAGCCGCTGCTCGCGGCCGGTGTCGCCGAGATCCTCGCCCTGCTGGCCGATGACGAACGCGATCTCGCATTGCACCGCGTGCAATGGCTCGCAGACACGCCGCAATCGCTTGAACAACTGGGCAAGCTGGCAACGGAAGCCGGTGTTCGACTCAACGTCAACATCGAGATCGACATCGGACTCCGGCGCGGCGGCATCGGTGACGACTTCGGAGGCATGGCCCGCGTGTTCGACGCCTTCCCGGATCAATTGAACTGGCGTGGACTGATGGGCTATGACGCCCATGTGCCCTACCTCGGCGAAGACATCTCCGCTGCGTTCAGGGAGGTCATGATGACTTACCGGCGACTCCATCAGGCGGCGACAGAATCGCTGGACGGCAAGCAGAACACCGGGCCACTGACGCTGAACAGCGGCGGCAGCCAGACTTTCGCGCTGTTCGGCGATGAAGGGACGGTCGTGAATGACGTGTCGGTCGGCTCCGCGTTCCTGAAGCCTGCTCGCTTTGATCGGCTGACGGCGCTCCAGCCCGCGCTCTTCATCGCCGCACCCACGCTCAAGCAGTTTCCGCGACCCACGCGCAGCACCGTCAGCTATGTCTACGGGGGCGGCTGGCCTGGCGAGATTGTCTGGCCGGATGGCGCGCAGCGCAGCGACCGGGACGACGCGCCCAATGAGAACCTCATGCCCAACCAGTCCGTGATCCTCAAACCGGGCCAGAGCGATCACGGCATCGGAGACCATGTTTTCTTTCGCCCACACCAGAGCGATGCGATGTTCCAGTTCGAGACGATTTATGCGTTTCGCGGCGGCCGCCTCGTCGAGCGCTGGCACCCGATCCCGATCCGCTATTAGGGGCATCGCGGTATATAATCCCGCCCCATGAATTACGTCACCCTCGCCATTCCCTTTTTCATTCTGCTGATGGGCGTCGAGTGGCTGTACGGTCACCTGAAGCATCGACAGACCTATCGGCTCAACGACACCGTGAACAGTCTCAGCATGGGCACGCTGAGTCGGCTGAACGGCATGCTGAAGCTGGGGTTCTCAGGCATTGTGTTTCAATGGCTGGTCGGCCTGCTGGGGGTCCAGACACTCGCGACCGACCAGATGTGGGTCTGGATCGGCGCCTTCGTCGCCTACGATTTCTGCTACTACTGGAAGCATCGCATGGGCCACGAGTGGCGAATTATGTGGGCTTCCCATGCGGCCCACCATCAGAGCGAGGAATACAACCTGTCGACGGCGCTCAGGCAGACCGGTACCGATTACATCGGCTTCGTCTTCTACCTGCCGCTGTATCTCGCCGGCCTCCCCGTGGAGGTGGTCGTGACCGTCGGCAGCCTGAACCTGATCTACCAGTTCTGGGTGCACACCGAACATGTCAGACGGCTCGGGCCACTCGAGTGGGTGATGGTCACACCGTCGAATCACCGCGTGCATCATGCCCGCAACCCGGAGTACATCGACCGCAACTACGGTGGCGTCTTTATCGTCTGGGACAGGATGTTCGGTACGTTCCAGCCCGAGGACGATGCCAACCCCTGCGTCTACGGCATCACCCGCGGGCTGAAGAGCTGGAATCCACTGTGGGCGAACTTTCACGTCTGGTGGGAAACGCTGCTCATCAGCATCCGCACCGAGCGCGCCTGGGACAAGCTCCGCGTCTGGTTCAAGGGGCCCGGCTGGTATCCGGACGACATGAAGCCCGCGGCAAAGCCGGAATGGCAGTATCCGAAGTTTGACCCTGGCGTCTCGCGCTTTGCCGGTGTCTACAGCTTTATCCAGTACTGGCTGCTGACCGGTCTTGGCCTCGCGCTGCTGTTCATGCAGGACCAGTTTCCGCGCTCGCTCGTACTCGCGCTGTTCTTCTGGTTCTGCATGTCCTTCTACACGGTGGGATGCTGGCTGGAGGGAAGACGATTCGCGGAGCCTCTCGACTGGGCGAGGCTCGCGGTGCTTGGCGGCATTGCAGCATTGCTGCCACTCGCTGATGTGTCACCAGACTGGAGTATCGCGATGGCGGTCTATATTGTCGCTTCCGCCGTCATGCTTTCGGCTCGCCACGTACTGCCGACCCGATTCGCAGCATCAGAAGTCCAGACCTGACGGGGCTCTCCCGCAACAAAAGAGTGTCGGATATCTTTACAGCCCCGACGCCGGAAGTCTTTTGAACTCCAATAAATCAAGCGCTTGGCCGCGCTGGCGCGGTTCTTGCTCTCATGCACACTAACCGAAACCGGAAGCCTCAACACCGTGACGATAACGACGCCGCTCCGCCGGATACTCGTAGCCGGGCTGATCGTGTTACTGACATTGTTGTTGGGCGGCACTGCCGTACTGGACGACGCACGCGAACGCCATCTGCGTGTCGTGGACGAAGCTGGCATCAAGTTCCGGCACGCGATGGAACCCGACCCGATCAATCCTGACTGGATTACCTCCGGCTCTCCCACCTGCGCGAAGCTGGATTTCGCCCGATCGTACGACCGCAACGCGCGCAGCGGCTTCTGGCGCTGCGATGGCCCGGCCAGCTTCGAGTGGCACTACGGCGTCGATGAGTCGATCTACATTCTCGACGGCCGCGCCGAGATTGAATACCTGGGCAACCAGATCGTTCTCGAATCGGGAGACAGCTTCCGGTTCGCGTACGGTACCTCGGCACACTGGAAGGTCGATGGCTTCGTCCACAAGACCTACCTGATCAACTCGCCGGGCATCATCGACCGGGCATGGATGAAACTGCTCCGCGCGTGGGCGCGCGTGGGGTCAGAGCGCGTGGGGTCAGAGCGCGTGGGGTCAGAGCGCGTGGGGTCAGAGCGCGTGGGGTCAGAGCGCGTGGGGTCAGAGTGATCTTCCCCCAGTTTTTCGGACACGTTAGTTAACACCAGCGCGAGCCTCGTAGTCAGGATCGCAGGGGTCAGAGTGATCTTCCCCCAGTTTTTCGGACACGTTAGTTAACACCAGCGCGAGCCTCGTAGTCAGCGGGGCTCGTCTGACCCAGCGTCGAGTGACGACGCTTCGGGTTGTAGAACAGTTCGATGTAGCTGAAGACGCTGGCTCGCGCTTCGTCGAAGGTATGGTAGTCCTCGAAGGTGGTCCATTCGGTCTTCAGCGAGTGATAGAAGCTCTCCATGGGTGCGTTATCCCAGCAGTCTCCCTTCCGACTCATGCTGCAGATCGCCCCATGCTTCCGTATGAGGTCTTGGTATTCCCTTGAGGCGTAGGGTCGACCTCGATCCGAGTGAAGTATGACGCCGCGCACGTCGCCGCGTGCTGCAATTGCCATGTTGAAGGCACCGGCGACGAGTTCGGTCGAGTTGCTCCGACCCATCGACCAGCCAATGAGACGACGAGAGAACAGATCCATCACGGTCGCCAGGTAGAGCCAACCACGTCGCGTCTCAATGCCAGTCACATCGGCAACCCACTTCTGGTTCGGTTTGTTTGCGCTGAAGTCGCGAGCCAGCAGGTTCGGCGCAACCGGCTCGTTATGCCGCGAGTCTGTAGTGACTTTGAAGCGCTTGCGGACCCGGGATTGTACGCCGCTGCGGCGCATCAGCATGGCCACCGTATTCTTGCCAACAACCTCGTCCAACTCACGGAGCTCACCATGGATACGGGGCGATCCATAGATCTCTCGCACCGACTCATGAATCTCAAGGATCTTCCGGGTCAGCGTTTCATGGCGGATGGCGCGTGCACTGGCCGGGCGTCCACGCCAGTCGTAGTAGCCAGATCTTGACACCTCCAGGACCTGACACAACCGTTCAACACTGAACTGCGTTCGATGCGCATCGATAAACTCAAACTTCACTTGAGCTCGCGCGCAAAGAACGCTGCGGCCTTTTTTAATATGTCGACCTCTTCACGAGCCGCTTCAAGTTCCTGCTTCAGACGCGCGTTTTCACTCGCCATGCCGTCAGCGGCTTCGGAACGACTGAACGCCTCAACACCTTTCTGGTTGATCTCGCCTTGCCAGCGGTACAGCTTGTTGCGCGGCACTCCCAGCCTTCGTGCCAGTTCAGTCGGTGATTCTTCGCCGAGATCAAGCTGGCGAACAGCTTCTCGTTTGAACTCAGCCGTAAACGTTCTGCGTTTTCTCATTGGACACTCCTTTCGGGACCATTGTCCCGTCTATTGAATGTCCGTCAAACCGGGGGAAGATCACTCTGACCCCATTTTTCCTGACCCCATTTTTCGCTGATCAGGCGACCGCGGGTATCCGGACCCGAATGGGCTCCCTGACACCGAGGGTAGCCTCTAGATTCATGATCTTCTCGATCAGTGCAGGCGTCAGATCATGATCCCTGCTGACGATCAGTTTGCCGTCTGCCGCTTCCACATCTTCCTCGAGTCGCATGAACGAACGCAGTTCACCGACCCGTACCGTCTTGATCTGTTCGTAGTGCATGCCGTCCTTGAAGCTCGCCATGACATCAAGCAGTTCGATGTCACAATCAGGCAAGTCTCGCGCACGTTCGATGGCATGCGTCAGCGTGTAGCCCGCGACCAGAAACTCATCGAGCACATGCACGACCCGCAGCATGCGGACACCGAGTCTGATGTGCCCCGGCAGTTTCTCGGGCAGCGAATCGTGGTTCTGGTAACGGATCATCAGCGCAACCGATTCGAATCTCGGGATCTTCCGGAGCAGCCGGAAGCCAACCTCGGGATGTTGATCGAAGATGTCCTGCTCTTCCACTGGAACCGCCTGCCCCGCGTAGATCTTGTCCAGCGTGCCGTCTGGCACCGTGATGCAGCCGACAAACGAGAGCATCGCCGCCAGCTCATACTGCCAGCCGTCACTGAGCTCCAGTGTCTCGACCAGATGCCGCATGAAACGCCGCTCCACGCTTGCACGACTGAAGGCGGCTGGAGCGGCGAGACTCAGCACGTCCGTTAGCACCTTGACGGAACCCTTCACCGTTTTCTCGAGCAGGTCCTTTCGATCGACGATCATACGGTGTTGCGCTGCTGCGGCGTGCAGCGACGCGGCGAGTACGTCCGGCGGGCACGGCTTGTTGAGAAAGCGAAAGATGTGACCATCATTGACCGCGGCGATCGCCGACTCGACATCCGCATGGCCCGTGAGCAGAACCCGTGTCGAATCCGGCGAGCGTTTTCGAACGCAAGACAGGAAGGCAGCGCCGTCCATGCCCGGCATTCTCATGTCTGAGAGAACAACCGCAAACGGCGGTTCACTCGCGATGATCGCAAGCCCCTCCTTGCCACTCTCTGCTGTCGTGACGTCGAACTCTTCGAACAGCGTTCGCGAGAGGCCCTCCAGTACGCTCGGCTCGTCATCGACACAGAGTACGCGCGGCAATGCTTTGTCATTCATGCTCAACACCTCCGTTTTCCCGAGGTTCCAGTGCGAAGCGCCGCCAGTCTTCGATTCGCGATTTGATTCCCAGCGCATCCACGAGTCTCGGATCAATCGGCTGTCCGCGCAGCAGACAATCAGCGATATGAATCGCATCGGGGATATCCATCGTAGGCCGCTCAACCGTCATGGGCTCATGGTGGTGCGCAACCGCCTCGACAATTCGACTCGGCAGTCCCCAGAGGGCAAGCAGATGTGCACCGACCTCGGCGTGGGTGATTCCGAGCAGGCGTTCTTCTGCTGCGATGGTCGGGATATTCTCCCGGCCGGCCAGTTCGAGAACAGCTTCGAACTCTCGTGGCATTTCTGCAGCAAGCACGAGCTCACCGATGTCGTGGAGCATGGCCGCGACAAAGAGATCATCGTCCCGCCCAACGTCACCAAGCACGTGTCTTGCGACCCGCGCCGAGTCGAGCGCGTAACGTTGCGCCGCTTCTATCGAGATGCCGGCGATGCTGTCGGTCGGATACACGCTGAAGACCTCGGCCGTCAGCACCAGATTGCTGACCATGTTGATGCCGAGATGAACCACCGCCTGCTTGACGCTCGCGACCTTCATCGGCCGGCCAAAGAACGAAGAGTTCGCGAGTTGCAGCAGCTTGGCACACATCGCCGGATCCTCCTGGAGGATTTCGCTGGCATCGTGTGCCGTCATCTCGGGATCGGCAAGCGCCTTCCGGAGTCTTGCGTACACCCGCGGCACCGAGGGCAGATGATTCGCCTTGCACACGGCCTCCTTGATGTCGTCCCGCCGGAGCAGCGAGCGCAACCGGCACGCGCGTTCGATGGTATCGACGAGGTGACCACTATCGCAGGGCTTGGTCAGGTACTGATGTGCGACCGGGACGGCGCGCATCGCGGCTTCGAGTTCCGTGTGGCCTGACAGCACCAGACGTACGACGCCCGGAAACTCTTCATGGATGCATCCGAGCAGCGTCGCACCGTCCATGCCCGGCATCCGCATGTCGGTCACCACGGCATCGAACGGCGCTTCACGGGATTGACGAAGCATGTCCAGCGCCTCGTGGCCGCTGGCCGCCGTACAGATCTCCCAGTCATCAAGGTGGAAGAGCATGCGCTCGAGTCCCTCGAGTACGTTCAGATCATCATCGACAAACAATACCCTCATGCTGCTTCCTCCCCGACCGCTTCGGCGCGGTTGTCGACCAGGGGAAGCCGGAGAGTGAATTTCGTTCCCTCACCTTCCCTGGAGACCACATCAATCGAACCGCCGTGCTTGTCTACGATCACATTGCGGGCAATGGCAAGCCCCTGACCCGTCCCTTTGCCGACTTCTTTGGTCGTGAAGAAAGGATCAAAAATCTGGTTCCTGATCGAGTCCGGGATGCCGGAGCCGGTATCACTGATCTCGATCACCGCCCAGTCATTCACTCTCGCCGTGCGGATGGTAATCGTGCCGCGGTCGTTCTCCTTGTCCTGCAGCTTCGCCTCGATCGCATGCGCCGCGTTGACGATCATGTTCAGAATGACCTGATTGAATTCATCACGAAGGCACGGCACCGGCGGCACATCGGCTGAGAATTCAGTCTCGACATCGGCGACATACTTCCACTCGTTCCGGGCAACGGTGACGGTCACCTCGATCGTATGGGAGAGATCGACCGGCACTTTCTCGCCCTGGCTCGGGTGCGAAAAGTCCTTCATCGCCAGCACGATCCGCGATACCCGATCGAGCCCTTCAAGACTCTGGGAGATGGCCCGGGGCACCTGCTCCTGCAGGTAGTCGATACGTGCCTTGCGAAAGCGCTGCCGCAGTGTCTCGACCGGTTCCCGCTGTTCCGAACGCTGCTCGATCGCGTCCAACAGTCTCCTGGCGGCTTCCAGCGCGTCGACGAGTCCGCCGAATGCGCGCTGCAGAAAGATGGTGTTGTCACTGATGTACTGGACAGGCGTGTTGATCTCGTGCGCAATTCCCGCTGCCATCTGGCCAATCGATTCCAGCTTCTGCGCCTGCCGCAGTTGCGTTTCCATCTGCAGCCGGGCCGTCTGGTCGCGGACGAAGACCGTGTAGAGAGATTCATTCTTGACGGAAATCGCGATCACACTGAGCTCCGCCCGAAACCGGACGCCACTGGTACGCCGCGCAAGCGTCTCGAACGTGCCAAGCCTCGGCTCAATCTGACCGTTCTCGAGCATTTTGACGGCATCGGGCAACAGGGTGGTGACCGGCATACCGACACCGCTGGCGTCGTCGGGTAACTCGAAGAGATCCACGGCTTTCGGATTGATGCGCTCGAGGAGCCCGGATGACGGGAAGCTCAGCAGGCCATCCTGCATCTGGTTGAGGATGGCCGCATTCCTGGCGCGAGAGTCATCGAGCTTTCTGTAGATTTTCTCAAGGTGACGATCGATCAGGGCACCAATGACGGTCAGCGCACCAATCACCAGGAACACGACGACAATGAGTGCGGCCAGCCAGAAACTCGTGATGGACCCCGGGTCCAGAACCAGATCGGTTGCCGGCGTGACATAGTAGGTCACCGCCGCCATCGACGTGTAGTGCATGGCCGAGATCGTCAGCCCCATCATCGCGGCGCCGACGATTCTCGCAGCGCCTGCACCCCATGCTGATTCCGGATGCGGGATTGATTGCACCATCAGGCTGGCGGTTGCGAGCAGCAAGGCGACAAGAATGGAAAGCGAGAATACGAGCGTCTCATACCTCATGACTGCTTCCATTCGCATGGCCTCCATGCCCGTGTAGTGCATCAGGCAGATGCCGATTGCAAAACACGCCGCCGACGTCAGCAACGTTCGCAGCGTCTTGTCTGGCCGTGCCAGATAATGCACGGCTACCGCACTGCCAAGAATCGCGGGCACGACCGAGAGTACGGTGAGCTTCAGCGAGTACGTCACCACGAACGGCAGTTGCAGCGCGAGCATGCCCGTGAAGTGCATCGACCACGTTCCAAGCCCCGCAATCAGTGCACCCGCACCGAGCCAGAGCGCGTACGCACTCCTCGAGCCTGTCGCCTGCATGCGTTCAACGACAGCGCTCGCAACGTAGGCGGCGAGTGCTGCTGTCAGGTATGAGAAGAACAGCAGTGTGGCGTCGTAGGTGTACGCAATCTCCGCCCCAAGGGAGGCGTCGAGTCCGATCATCTGGAAAAAGTGCAACATGGGGCCCTCCGACGAAGTGTCCGGGCAGGGGGGATTACAGAAATGTTATCGACCGATAAAGGGGAAACTTGAGCCTGGGGTCAGAGAAGAGTGAGCCTGGGGTCAGAGTAAAGTGCCAGAGTGAGCCTGGGGTCAGAGTAAAGTGCCAGAGTAGATCAAGGCGTCGGGTCAGTACTCGCCGACCAGCCTGATTTACTCTGGCACTTTACTCTGACCCCATCTCTCCATCGACCAATCGGTCCAGGCTCGCAGGCGATGGGGTAGCGCCAGCATTGCGGGTGTTGCGATCAGCGTCAGCAGCGACGCAAACGCGAGGCCCGAGACAATGGCCTGCGAGAGCGGCACCCAGAAGTTCGACAGCGCACCGCCGTAGACCACCGTCCGGTTGATCAGATCGATGCTGAAGTTCATTGCCAGAGGCAGCAGGCCGCAGATCGTCGTGACCGTCGTCAGGATCACCGGGCGCAGCCGCTGGGCGCCCGTGCGCACGATGAGCTGAACATAGTCGAGCTCCGGATGGTCACGGCGAATATGGTTGTACGTGTCGATGAGCACGATGTTGTTGTTCACGACGATACCGGCCAGCGCCACGATGCCGGTTCCCGTGAGAATGGCCGAAAACGGTTTGCCGGTAATGATGAGCCCGATCAGTACGCCCGCCGTCGACATCACCACGGCGAACAGGATCAGCGTTGCCTGATACAGGCTGTTGAACTGCGTCACCAGCAGTACAAACATCAGCAACAGAGAGAGCAGGAAGGCGAAGCCCACGAACGCGATCGACTCGTTCTGCTCCTCATTGACGCCACGGAAGACGATGTCGAGTCTCGGATCGAACTGCTGTGTGTCGAGCCACGCCTGGATTTCCCTCACCTTGTCGTCAACGAGAACGCCGGGGCCGACATCCGCACTGATGTACTTGACCGGAATGCCGTCCATTCGCTGGATCTGGTCGACATTCGGAACAGCCTCACGCGTGACGAAGTTCGACACCGGCACGAGCCCTTGCCGGGTCATGACCTTGAGCTCATCCAGCGCGTTGATGCCGCGCGCACTCTCCGGATAACGCACCCGAATATCGACGGCGTCATCGGCACCGTCCGGGCGATACTCCCCGACCTTCAGGCCATTGGTGACCAGCTGTACCGCAACGCCCACCTGCGATACATCGGCACCGAAGAGCGCCGCCTGTGCACGATCGACAGTGAGCTTCCATTCAATGCCCGGCGTCGGCCGCGTATCCTCGATATCACGTATACCTTCAACCCCTTCCATGTAGGCAACGACACGCGCAATGGCCGGGTCGAGCAGCTCCTTCTCGTGCGATCCGAACTGAATCTGTATCGGCTTGCCGGAACTCGGCCCCTGCTCCATCTCTTCGAGTTCGACCACGATGCCAGGGAAATCTGAAGTTCGCTGACGCACCTCCTCGAAAATCTGCGTGCCCGTTGCCTCGCGTTCGTTCTCGGGCAACAGTTCGATGAACATCTGGCCGATGGTGTCTGCCCCACCGCGCCCGGAGCCGCCGGGCGTCCGGGTCACCGTGTTCATCGAAAGAATGCCGTTGACTTCGATGACCTCACGCTCGACCTGCGTGACGAGGCGATTGGATTCCTCAGCCGACAGGTTGCCCCGTGCACGCACCGACAGGCGACCAAACTGCGGCTCAGCATTCGAAAAGAACACGACGCCGTTGCCTGCCTGGCCGTAGGCCACAAAGCTGCCGTACAGCACACCGATGGTCGCAAGCACGATGATGCCCGCGTGCCGACAGGTCCATGCCAGCAACCGCGCGTAGAGCCCGGTGATACTGTTCAGGCGGGTCGGGTCACCTTCCTCGAGTTCTTTCAGCGTGTCGATCGACTTCTGGTCAGATTCCCCGGCCTTGCCAAACACCGCGCCAAGGGCCGGGCCGAAGATGAGCGCATAGGCGAGACTGCCCACCAGCACGGTAAATACGGTCACCGGCAGATACCGCATGAACTTGCCCGGCACACCCGGCCAGAACATGAGCGGCAAGAACGCCGCCAGCGTGGTGGCGATTGACGCCACAACCGGCCAGAACATGCGCTTGCTGGCGAGAGCATAGGCGGCCTGGCGGTGCATGCCTTCGACCATCTTGCGATCCGCATATTCGGTGACGACGATCGCGCCATCAATCAGCATGCCGAGTGCCAGCAACATGCCGAACATGACCATGAAGTTGTAGGTAAAACCGATCTGGTGAAGCAACGTCACCGAGAAGAGCAGTGACACGGGAATGCCAAACCCGACGATAAAGCCCGAGCGAAGCCCCATTGCCGCGACGATCAGCACCATGACCAGCGCGAGCGCCGTCATGATATTACCCTGAAGCTCACGCACCTGGCTCTCGGCGAAGGTCGACTGATCCTGGGTGTAGAAGATGTTCACCTTGCCGGGCAACTCGTCCCGGAAGCGATCCGTCAGCGCCTTCGCCTTCTCAACGGTGTCGATGATGTTCGCGTTGGCCCGCTTGATGACGTTGATAGAAATCGTGCGCTCGCCGTTGACGCGCGCGTAGCTGCTGCGATCCTTGAACGTGCGGCGAATCGTGGCGACATCCCCGAGCGTGACCACCGTGCCGTCGCTGGTCTTGACGGGCAGGTCGAAAAGATCATCGGCGTCCTCGATGACGCTCGGCACCTTGACCGAAAAGCGACCTTCGCCGGTATCGATGTTGCCGGCAGGAATCAGCCGGTTGTTGCGGACGATGGTATTGATCAACTCTTCTGACGAGATCCGGTAGGACTCCAGCGCAACCGGGTCGATCACCGCCTCGAGCAACTCTTCACGATGCCCCTGAAGCTCGGCGTCCATGACCTCGGGAATGCCCTCGACCTGGTTTCGGAGTTCCAGCGCGAGCTGATACAGCGTACGTTCCGGCACACCGTCACCGACAAAGTTGATCTGCAGGATGGGGAAGTCGGCAGTCGACTCTTCCTGGATGACCGGCTCCTCGGCCGTGCTCGGCATCTCTGGCCGTGCCCGGTCGACGGCCTCGCGCACGTCGAGCAGCGCCTCATTCATGTCATAGTCGACATCGAATTCGACGATGACGTTGGCGACGTTCTCTGCCGCATACGCCCGAATTTCCTCAACGCCTTCAACGGCACGCAGCTCTGTCTCAAGCGGCATGACCAGCAGGCGCTCGGCATCTTCCGGCGAGATACCCTCGTGAAAGACCGAAATGAAGTACACGGGAATCTCGATGTACGGGTCGCTCTCAACCGAGATCGCCCGCAGCGATGCGAACCCTGCCAGCAACACCATGAGCATGATGAGCAGGGTCGTGCGCGTGCGGCTGATGGCCGCATCAACAAGACTCATCATGACGAGGCTGCCTCGTCGGTCGCGTTACCATCAGCGGCCGGCGTTGCCGTTTCGCCGAGCGCATCGAACGCCGGTTCAACCGTTTCACCATCGACGACGAGCTGCTGACCGACCGTGATCAACGTGACCCGCTCGGGAAGTCCAGCCACCCAGACACCATCATCTGCATCCTCGACGACATCGACGATGTGGAGTTCGACCTCATTGCGATCATTGACGGTGCGGACGCCCACGCGTCCTGCATCATCGAGGATCAGCAGGGCGGGCGAGATTTTGTGGACGGACAGTTGCTCCACCGGCACTTCAATCCGTGCGGTAATACCACTTGGAATGGCGTGGTCCGCGTTCGCAATCTGCACCTCAATCGGGTAGGTGCGCGTCGCCATGTCCGCCACCTTGCCGATGAACGTAATGTTGCCCTCAACGGCCTCGCCATTGGCAAGCCAGGCGCGCGCCGGCGTGCCGAGATCGACCGCCGCGAGATCCTTTTCAGGGACGCGGCCGGTCAACAGCATCGGGTCAAGCGACACAAGATGCACACACGTTTCTCCGGGCGTCACGAAATCGCCCAGTTCGAGCCCGACGTCATCAATGACGCCGGCGAAGGGCGCATCGATCGTCAGCCGATCGACGTTCAGTTCCGCGCGTTTGAGGTTCGCCTCTGCCGAGGCCAATCGTGCCCGTGCCTGGGCGATGGCCGTTTCTGACTGCAGGCCCTGATTGGACAGCTTCTGGCTCCCCTCAAATTCGATCTTCGCCTGGTTGAGTGCTTCCTTCGCTTCGTTGAGCGCGACGTTCCGGTCTTCTGCAGAAATCTCGCACAGCAAGTCACCGGCTTCGACCCGATCACCCCGTTCGACTGCCCGCCGTTTGAGCGTGCCACCGACCTGCGACTTCACCTCCACAGCCCGTTTGCTGCGGGTCTGGCCCCTGACGGTAATCGAGCGATGCCGCTCAACGGCGAAGCTCTCTGCCACGCTCACACGCATCGGCGGCTTGTCATCGATGAGCGCGGCGTTCTGGCGATTCTGCTCGGCAATCGAGGTCGGCGGCTTCGTATCATCCTCACGAAGCTGGCCAGAACCGATCCAGGCAACAACAATCAGCGCGACGATGGCCGCGGTAAGATAGGTGGAACGCATGAGACTTCCTGTGTCTGTGAGTGGAGAGAGGGAGGTAGCGCATCGTCCCTGGGCCATCACCCTCCGCTCGGCAACAGCACAGTATACAAGACGTGACGCCTCCCGATTGACAGAACACCTCGCGAGACCATTTAATTAGCAAGCTACCAATAAGCCTGCTACCTATTACCATGGCCGACCGCGCCCGGGATCTCTTCGTCGCATCGCTGTTCAACGCCAGGAACCGCATCCGGTTCGCGATGGATGATGCCTTCCGGCCGCTCGGCATCACCGATGCCACCTGGCGCACCCTGTTCTTTCTGGAACAGGAGGGCAGCGGCGTCTCACAAAAACATCTCGCGGCGACGATGGGCATCGAGGGTCCAAGCCTCGTGCGTCTGCTCGACAACCTCGAAGCCCGCGAACTCATCGAGCGGCGGCAGAGCGAAACCGATCGCCGCGCCAAATCCGTCCACCTGACGGCAACAGCCGAATCGCTGCTCGAAGAACTGCACGAGGTCGCAACACGAACCCGGGAGACAATACTTGCCGAGATCAAGGACACTGATCTCGAAACGTGCGTCAGGGTGTTCGAAGACATTCTCGCGACCACGGAAAAGAGGGAGACACCATGGCGAGCGAACGACCCACCTTCCTGACACCGACGAATCTCGTCGCGCTGGTTATTCTGCTGGCATCAGCGATCTGGCTGGCCTGGTGGTTCATCGACCGCGCGCGCTTCGTCTATGTAACTGACGCCAGGATCTCGGCAACCATGCTGAACATCAGCAGCCGGATTCCCGGCTGGGTCGAAGACTTTCCCCTCGAGGAAGGAGAGCTCGTCGCGCCCGGAGAAACGCTCGTGCGCATTGATGCGCGCGAGACACGCATGGAGTTGTCAGAGGTGGAGGCGAAGCTCGAGACACTTGCCGCCGAGGAACAGAAGCGGCGACTGGAACTGGATCTCACACGCAAGCAGGTCGAGTCGGCCATAGAGACACAGCGATCGAAGGTCGAAGCTGCACGCGCGGCACTGTCGGAGGCCCGCGTCGAACGCCAGCGTGCGAGCCGGGAACTCGCTCGTGCGACATCGCTGCTCGAGCAGAACATGATCTCCAACGATGAATTCGAGGCGCGCGAGGCCAACGATGGCATGTCACGCGAGGCGCTGCATCGATACGAAGCCGAACTCGCCGCGGCACGCGCGGAGCTGCTGTCCGCCGAGGCCAATCTCGCGCAACTCGATGTGCTGGAGCAATCGGTCGAGATTGCGGCACGGGAAAGGCGCGAGGTCGAAATCGAGCGTGAGCGTCTTTCCAGCCGACTCGAGGATCACGTGATTCGGAGCGCGATTCATGGCGTGGTTGACGAGACCTTCATCAATCCCGGTGAGTACGTCTATCCGGGCCAGCGCATCCTCATGCTTCACAACCCCGAAGATGTCTGGGTCAAGGCCAACATCAAGGAGACGGATATTCGCAAGATCCGGCTCGGCAGTCCGGTGAACGTGTCGATCGACGCCTATCCGGATGTCGAAGTGACCGGCCGCGTGACACAGGTGGGCACATCGGCCAACAGCGAGTTCGCCATGCTGCCGTCGCCCAACCCCAGTGGAAACTTCACCAAGATCACACAGCGCGTGGGTGTGCGCGTTGATCTGGGCAACACCGGGCTGCCGCTCAAGCCCGGCATGATGGTCGAGCTTCGCATTCCGGTCGATGGTGAAGCCGAACCGGCCATGGTCAGCCAGCACACGTCACCGTGAGCGAGCAGGCCGGCCCGGTAACCTCCTCCCGCGCGCCGGAGGGTATCGAGGCATCTCCGGGCATCCTCGAGATGTTCGAGCGCTACGGCCGCGCCTACATGTGGTTCGCGGTCGCGACCTCAATGCTCGGTTCTTTCTCGACTCTGCTCACCGGCACGATCATCAACGTCGCGATTCCGGAAGTCATGGGCGCCTTCGGCATCGGCCAGGATCGCGCCCAATGGCTGTCCACCGGTTTTCTGGCTGCCGGCACTATCACCATGCTGCTCAGCAGCTGGAGCGTCGAGGCCTTCGGCATGCGCCTCACCTATGTCGGCGGCATGCTCGTGTTTCTGGGCGGCTCCATCATCGGCGCGCTCGCGCCCACGCCTGAAGTGCTCATCGTCGCCCGGGTGATCCAGGGCGCGGCATCAGGCATTCTCGGGCCGTTGGCCATGGTGATGAACTACCAGATCTTCCCGGTGCGACATCGCGGTATGGCAATGGGTATCTTCGGCATCGGCGTCGTATTGGCGCCGGCACTCGGCCCGACGCTCGGCGGCTACCTCATTGATCACTATGACTGGCGTTACGTTTTCTTTCTCGCGGTACCGTTTTCGATGGTCAGCATTCCGCTTGCCATGATGTTCATGCCCGAGCGCGAGGCACGCGGGCCGATGCCGAAGTTCGACTGGACCGGCGTCATCCTCTCGTCGCTGTTTCTCGTTACCCTGCTGACGGCGCTGTCGAATGGCCAGAAAGAGAGCTGGGACTCACTCTACATCGTCAGCCTGCTAACGGCTTCAGTAATGTCACTGACCGCCTTCATCTGGTGGGAGGCACGCGTTGAATCACCGATGCTGAACCTGCAGCTGTTCGCAAACCCGCGTTTTCTGGCGGCATCGGTCGTCACGCTGGTCATCGGTCTCGGGCTGTACGGCTCTACCTACATCCTGCCGCTGTTCCTGCAGACGCTACAGGGCATTACGCCCACGGATTCCGGGCTGCTGATGTTGCCCGCGGGTCTTGCCATGGCGGCGTGTTTTCCACTCGCAGGCACACTCAGCGATCGTGTGCAGCCACGCTACGTCATTATTGCGGGCCTCGTCCTGTTCGGACTGTCGAGCTGGCTGCTGCGGGTTGTTGACGTCAATACGCCGTACGCATTGATACTCGCCTGGGCGCTCATCGGTCGCGTCGGACTCGCACTGATCTTTCCCAGTCTGAACGCAGCTTCCCTTGCCTCACTACCGCTGTCGCAACTGGGTCAGGGATCAGGCGCCATCAACTTTCTGAGACAGCTGGGCGGCGCGCTCGGCGTGAACTTCCTGTCGATCTTCCTGGCGCAAAGAACGGCTGATTTCTCACACCAGCTGACCTATACACAATCATCGTTACCGGCGACGATGGAGCTACTCAGGCAACTGCAGGACATGACGTTCGGCCAGCACCTGCCCTATCTCATGCAGTTCCCGGTGTCGTTCTCGTATCTGGGACAGGCGATCTACTCGCAGGCGATGACGCTCGCATTCCGGGAAGGCTTCATGGTCGTTGCGGCCGTGTTCCTCCTGTCGATCATCCCGACGCTCTACCTGCGGGTCGATCGCTCCGGCCGCCCGGCGCGCTAAAGAATGTTGGCGCCCGCCCGCCGCTTACTGATCTCGTCGGTCAGTGTCGGGTCATCGCCGACGCCGACAAGCGTCTTGCCGAAGTTGCCGCCGCGCAGCATCGCCGAGAACGCCTCCGGTGCATGGTCCAGGCCCTGCCACAGATCTTCCTTGTAGCGAACGCGCCCATCGGCGATCCACTGCGACATCTCCGCCAGGAACTGCGCCTGATAACCACTGACGTAGTTGCCCACGAAGAGCCCGTGAACGTCAATCGACTGTTTCTCGAAGTAGGGTTGCCCGGTCGCCTGCCACTGCGCGCGCGCATCGACGCCGGGGTCATTGCCATATTGAGAGATCATGCCGCACAGGCTGATTCGCGACTTTTTATTCATTAGCGGCACAACGGCCTCGAACACCTTGCCGCCGACGTTCTCGAAGTACACGTCGATACCATCGGGGCACGCGGATCGCAGATCATCCTGAAGAGATTCACTCAGGTGCGAAACGCAGGCATCGAAGCCCAACTCGCCGGTGACAAACTCGCGCTTCTCATCGACGCCCGCGATGCCCACAACACGACATCCCTTCAGCTTCGCAAGCTGTCCGGCGATCTGCCCGACGCCGCCGGAGGCTGCCGAGACGACCACCGTTTCACCCGGCTTCGGCTCGCACTGCACCAGCATGCCGGCGTAAGCGGTGAGGCCGAGCATCCCAAGCACGCCAAGCGCGGTGGATATCGGCGCGAGATCAGGGTCGAGCTTCCTCGGAAACATGTAGTCGAACACCGAGATACCGTCGCCGGTCAGCCCGTACGCCTGCCAGCCATTGGTGTTGAAGATGAAGTCCCCTTCCCGGAACTCGCCAGTGCTCCCGGCAACCACTTGCGACACCGTTCGGCCATGGCACACGTCGCCAGGTTGCTCGGTACCGTTCCTGCGCCGATACCACTGATAGGGGTCCAGCGAGAGATAGATCGTCCGCGTCAGTACCTGTCCGGCGCCTGGCGCAGGCGCCTCTGCCTCGACGAAACGAAAGTCTCCCTCGCTCGGCCACCCGCCGGCGGGCGTTCTTGCGAGTTGCCATTGATGATTGATCACGACGTTCTCCCTCGCTCGTCCATGTACTGCGATTACACCAGATCGGGCCCGCGACCGGGAGATGCGAGACCCCATCTGAAGATCGGTACCGAAAGGAAGTTCCCTTCATCCAAGCCAAGGGGTACGCTTGCCGCAGATTCGGAGGCAGGAATCGTGACGACGAATGAGATCCAGGCTCTGCCCAATGGGCTGATCGAGTTGCTTTACGATTGCGCCGTCGATAGCACCCGTTTTCCCGAACTGGTCAAGGCGCTGCTTTCCTACTATCAGAGCGCACCTGCGCCCGCAGACCTCGAGGCCATCTCAAGGCATATTGCGCGAGCGGAGCGCCTCGCATCGACTTCCGGCGGTGATGGTTCGGCATATACGGTCAACCGCATGCCCGCGCCGGCGCTGCTGATCGACGAAGCCGGCAAAATACAGGCGATCAATACCCTCGCCGACTCCCTGCCATATCCACTCTGGCAGGATGGTGAGATGGGCATCACGCGACACGACCAGCGTGCCGTCACGTCGGCGCTGAGAATGCTTGCCCAGGGGCAACGCCCGCATGTCCCGCTCTTTGTTGGCGACACCGCAGGCGAAACACATCATGTGCACCTGTTACCGGCCGACCCGCTCGAGTCGAGCGGTTACCTCGTACTGATACTCTCGGCGTGGATGCCGGCGCGTTACGTGCAAACCATTGCGCAGGCGTTCGGACTCACGCCGTCTGAAGCCAGGCTGTGCATGACGCTGGCAACGGGCAAGTCCCTGCGCGAGATGGCTGACATGTTCGCGGTCAGCAAGAATACGTTGAGGACCCACCTCGCTGCCGCTTTTTCCAAGACGGGCACCCACTCGCAGGCTGAACTCGTGTCTCGCGTGCTCGAGTGCGTGTTTGGACTGGGTCAACTTGAACACGGCATTGGCTGGCAGGGATTGGCCACCGTGTCTCCACCGCGATTCCATCGACTGCGGGACGGACGCTCGCTCGCGTGGCGTGAATATGGCGACGACGATGGCTGGCCGGTCGTCGTGACTCATGGTTTCGCCGATGTGGGCCTGCAGCGTCCGCAGGAAGATGAGATCGCAAGGCGGGCCGGATTGAGGCTCATCTGTCCCGACCGGCCCGGGATCGGCCGTTCGGAGTACCTCAAAGACTGTACGCCCGACAAGTACGCAGATGATCTGCGATCGCTCGCCAATTCCCTCGGCCTGAAGGCTTACGATGTCATGGGACTGTCGTACGGCGCACTCGATGCGACAGTCTTCGCATCGCTGGCCGGCTCCCGTTTGCGAAAACTGATTCTGGTTTCGCCAAATTTCCCGGAGCCGCCGGAGGCGATTACCGGCAGCGCCTTTCGGGCGATCCGGGAGTCGCTGTCTGCGTCGGATCTGCTGATCGATTCCTGGTATCGGCTCAATCTCAAGATCATGCGCGCCCGCGGTTTCGAATTCTTCCAGCGACACCTGGGCAACACGGCGGAGTGCGACTTCGAGGCAATGGCAGCGGACCCCGACATGGTGGCACGTCTTGAAGCGGGCGTCTTTGAATCAACCCGACAGGGTGTCGGCGCCGTCAGGGAATTTCTTCGTATTCACGCCCGGGCGCCGATCGAAAGCTACAACAGCTTTGCCGGACCTGTGGTCCTCTGGCACGGCGAAGACGATGGCGATACGCCACTCTCGTCAGTGCAGACGAGTGTCTCTGGCATGAAGCAGGTCGCGTGGCGAATCGAGCCCGGTATGGGGCATCGGCTGTACTTCCTGAAGTTCAGGGACATCGCGGCCGATATCGCGGGAACTTCACCTCCGTAACCTGGCCAGGCGCCACAGTGCGAGCGCCGCAAACGCCAGAATGCCCGGGCCGACTGGCGCCGGCGTCGACAAAGGTGGCAGGTCAAGTTGGTTGATATGCAGACGGAAGCTATAGCCACCACTGTTGTCAGCAATGAACTTGTCGCCGGCGGGATACGTCCAGATCAGATCCTGCTGCATCGTCATTCGAAAGATATCGATGACGCCGTCGGCCAGATCGTCCAGCCACATCTGGCGAGTGGCATTGAAGGCGTCTTCCGCGGTGCTGTATCCACCGGTATCTCCGTAGAGGCCATTGACCGGCGAGATACCGCCCTGGACGTGAAAATAGCTGTACCAGGGGCCTCCTGGGTTGAGCTGATAGGCCATGAATTGCCCACCCTGATCGGGACCAATCGGCTCAAAATAGACCACATCCCCGGGGTTCGGTTCGTAGACATTCAGAACCTGAAACACAAAGTGCTGGCTGGCATCGACATTGACGATAACTGACGCTGAAGCTCCAACGCTCAGAAACAGGCTCAGCAAGACGCAAATCGACCCGACACTCTCTTTCATGACGCATTCCCTGATGACTCCGGAGCCCCTAGTGTCCTCAGGCACGAAGCGTCGCGCGTCATCCAAATGGATGATTTCGATCTTCACCGGGGCGTGATGGCGTGTCCATCATGAAGGCGGTTCAACAGATGGCGAGGTGTGATGAGCGAAGTGTCGCTTCAGCATCACGTGATGCGTAACGCCAGACTCGAGCGATAATGAGATTGCGAGATAGCATGGGCCACCTCTGAGGCGGCCCATCAAGGACGCTTCGCTAGACGCGCTTGCGCAGGAGCAAACCAGCGAGGCCAAGCAGCAGCAAACCAAGAGGCGCAGGGGCTGGCACGCTTGGCGGCGGGCCTGGAATAAACTCGTCAGCCGTGATCTCGACGGCGTAGCCGTTTGAGCCACCGTGGTCTTCCAGCAGAATCTGCAGGAAGTGGGTACCAGCGGACAGATCGCCGATATTGAAGACGTGCTCGCCAAGGAAGTAGGAACCGCCGGCGCGCGCGCCACCGAGATACACGCCGTCGAGCCAGGCAAAAATGCCATTATCGACGCCAAACGACGCGACGACGTTCGTCGCACCCAGGGTATCGAACTGGTACATCACCGCGACTTCGGTCCCCGGCGTCCAGGCATTGGGGATCGCGGATTCATAGGTCCATTCAGCCTTCGTCGTCGCCGTGCCGAGCGGATCATTCAGCCAGTCGCCAAGCACGCTGTCGGCGGCCGAAAGATCAGGCGCCGTCGCGAAAGACGTCGACGAGTCGTTGTTCACCGGGAAGTACGCGTTGGCGTCATCCACACCCGTGTTGCTGAGGTTCAGCACGGTGCCGATGCTGTCGTTGTACCAGCCGGCATCCGATGTCTCGACCAGCACCACATTCGCCTGCGCCGTCAGCGGCAAGCACCCGATGAGCAGCAGTCCGATCCAGTTTGTTCGCTTCATTGACCTGATTCCTGATAGTTCCGGCGCGACACACGCGCCCACGTGATGAAACCAAAGCGAATTACGTACCAGATCCGGTAATCCATTGATTCATAATGTATTCAATGCTTGTCTCATCAGGACACGATCATCGACTGTAAAGAATCTCGACACCCTCTCGCACAATGCGGGCTTGCGTTGGAACCACAGGCAATGCGCACTATGATCGACCAACCAGCCATCGCACGAGTGAACGCCAGATGAACCGCATTGCAGAAGACCCGCGCATCGACCCACGTATCAAGACCATCTTCGGCCAGATGGAGATGCCACCCGCTGCCGATGTCGAGAGTCGCGAAGCGATGCTGGCAGCAGCGAATACCGATGAGGCGATCCAGCGCCGGGAAGCCATGCGCGCCATGATGGACATGTGCGACAACGAGGAGATCGCACCGTCGGCGGGTCTCGCGATCACCGAGCACGAGGTCACGTCGCAACCGGATGGCAACACGATCAACGTGCGGTTCATCCGCCCTGAAGGCGACGAAGTACTGCCCTGTGTCTATTACATTCACGGCGGCGGCATGCAGGCGATGTCCTGCTACGACGGCAACTACCGCGCCTGGGGCAAGATCATCGCGGCGCAGGGTGTGGCCGTCGCGATGGTCGACTTCCGCAATGCGTTGACGCCGTCGTCAGTTCCGGAAGTTGCACCGTATCCCGCCGGCCTCAACGACTGCGTTTCGGGCCTCAAATGGGTTCTCGATGAGGCACCATCCCTGGGCATCGACCCGGCCGGCGTCATCGTCGCGGGTGAGAGCGGCGGCGGTAATCTGACGCTGGCGACCGGCCTCAAGCTGCTGAAGTCAGGTGAGATCGATCGGATCAAGGGACTCTACGCACTTTGCCCTTACATCGCGGGCCACTGGCCGCATGAAGGTAGCCCGTCGTCTGTAGACAACAATCGCATCCTGCTGGATCTGCACAGCAACGCGGGCGCGATGGCCTACGGCATTGACGCATTCGAAGCGAGGGACCCACTCGCCTGGCCGGGCTTTGCAACCGAGGACGATGTGAAGGGATTGCCGCCGGTCGTCATCAGTGTCAACGAACTCGACCCGCTGCGCGACGAGGGCATCAATTTCTATCGCCTCTTGCTGCGCGCCAGCGTGCCGGCGAAGTGCCGGCAGGTAATGGGCACCGTGCACGGCACAGAGATCTTCCCGATCGCCTGCCCTGACATTTCACAGGATACGGCGCGCGACCTCGCAGCGTTCTGCCGGAGCCGAGCCGGCGCATAGGTTGCGCGCCGACGACCCGGCTAATCCAGAATCGCCGGCGCAATCCAGTACGTCGCGAACAGCGTGCCGAAGAAGCCGACCGCTGATATCAGCACGCCGATGACGACCGACCGCCACATCACAAAGTCGTCTCGCTTCTTGAACTCGAAGACAAAGACAGCGGTCGGGAGCACGATCGCACCAAACCCCAGCACCAGCGCACCCGCGATCGATGCACCGGCCATCTTGAGTGCGAGCGAGAATGGAAAGTAGACCGCAGGGGAACGAATGAGGCCATATATCAGGCCCTGTATCCAGAACAGCGCAATTGCTGTCACTGCGACACACAGAAAGAAAAAGCCCAGCGTAAAAACGACTTCCATCTGCTCATCTTACACGGTGGCTTGTGGCAAGATACGCACAGAGCGATGGAAAGCCACGACGAAATAAGAAGCAGGGACGCCGCTGAACTGGCCGCACTCGCGCCGCCGGTGCGGAGAGCCGCGTACAGTGATCGCACGGCGTGGCTGATGGCCACGCTCGCCGAGCTTGCCTATATTCGCTTCGAAACATCGCCACTCTCTGATCTGACCGAACTGGCAGAGGACCTCGCCAAAGCCAGCAGCGCCAGCGAGATCGTCGCCCGCCTCTCCTCCCTCGAGCAGTTACTCACCAGCGGTCCGTCTGACGGCGAGGATGTGCTGCGAACGATACTCGCCACCGCAGAATTTGAGCTGATCGGCACGTTCTACAACCGCTCACTCGACCCGCTCAAGAACACAGAAGGCTTCGTTGCCCGAAGACAAAAAGGTGACGACCGCGACTTCATCGTGATCGCCATCCGCGGCACCACGTCAGTCCAGGACTGGATGAACAACGCGAAGGCAGGAACCGAGAGTATTGGCGGTGGCCGGCGCGTCCATAAGGGATTCCACCAGGCGTATCTCGATGCCAAGCCGCAGATTGACGCACTGATCGAGCAAGCTCGAAGCACCACGCTGCCTATCTTCGTCACCGGCCATTCCCTCGGAGGCGCGGTTGCCGTCATGAGCACGTGGTATCTGCGCCGCGACCTGCTTTCCGCCTGCTACACATTCGGCGCACCGCGAGTCGGCAACCATACCTTCAACGACTCATTTCACACGCCGATCTACAGGGTCGTGAACGCCTTTGACCCGGTGCCGCTGGTGCCACCGAGCGAAATCTGGATCGAGGGTCTCAAAATCGTGCTTGGCGTCACGGGCAAACTCGTGGGCGGTGGCGTCGTGGACTGGATCATCTCGGCACTGTTGAAAGTGCAGGGCTATCGTCATGCCGGCGATTTGCGCCACATGACATCGGGCACGATGGCCGACGACGGCACCTACCCAACGGTCAAATTCTACACTCACTTCGGCGTCGCGGATCGGCTCGTCCGCCTGTGGCACCAAATCAAGGCCGGCAAGCTGAAGCGGCTGGACACCTATCACTCGATGACGATCTATCGCCGAAAGCTCCGTTCGAGGGCGTTGGCCAGAAAGCCCAACACCTGACGTGCGTCCTATGCCGGTGCTGCCTCGATGACGGCAACGAGTTCGCGATAGGCGGGCACCAGTTCCCGGTAGTGTTTGACGAGGACCATCAGCAGGCGCGCCCACCCGGCGAGCCCGGTGAGAACACTGGTCAGGAGATCAACGATCAACCCGACGATTCGGCAGCTGAGGTTGAACATCGCGCCAAAGCGCCGGATCGCATGGGATGCGGCAGCGGCCGCTTCCACGTCGTCTTCGTTGACTAACACACAGGTGTCGAAATCCTTCTGCAGCCGAACCTGACTGCGAGTGCCGGCAGGCAGATCAAGACGACCCTGCATGTACTGTTCGAAGGCGCTGAAGAAAGCCGAGAACGCGGTCCGCACAATCTTGTAGCCCTTGAGCGCAAACCGGAAGAATGCACGGATCATGTTATTGGCAAACCGCGCAATCGCCCTTGCACCCTTCGTGATCCAGCGCCAGATGCGGCGCAGGCCGTCGAAGAGCCGCATGCCGATCTTCCTGACTGTGTCGAATGCACTATTCAGAAAGGACGACGTACTGGGTTGTTGCTCGACGTATCGTGCCACCTCAAGACTGTAGTCCGGCTCATTGAATCTGTCAGACTCGGGCGCGGCGAACTGCTGCGGTTCCATCAGCGACCGGAACAGGTCCGGAGAGATTTCTGCCGCACGCTGACGAGCCGCTGAAGGCGCAAGCTCCAGCATCGACTGCCAGTACTCCGTCAGAAAGGCGCGGACCTTGTCATCGGTTGCCGGCGCCAGCCGCGTTCTGGACCCATGCCTTCGCTTGACCTTCGCAACACCCAGCCCTGCCACAGGATAGTCGTCCCGGCCATCAATCGTGATGTCACTGCCAAGCATCCAGAGTTCAATCTTCGCGAGGTTGACCAGCAGCCTGCGCTTCAACCGGGCGAGCGCGGCGGGCAGCGACGGGTCCTCAAACGTCTCGCCATGCGTACCGGCAATACGGATGAGTCGGTCGTGGTCGAGCAACACGGCGACCCAGTCGTCATCATCCTCAAGCGCGCCAATCGATCGCAGCGCTGCCTGCGCATCACTCACCGTGCCTGCCGCCAGCTGGCTGAACGCGCGTTTCGGACGCGTCGCGGCCAGCCCGTAGCTCCACAGGCGAAGCCGGATCGCACGACGAAACGCCCGCAGATGCGCCCCGCTCTCATCGCACCAGTCTTGCGGCACGACGGGTGTCTCGAAACTGACCAGGGTGCCCAGCGCGCGCCATGTCTCGTCACCAACCCAACCGTCAGTAGTGATGGCGGCTTCCTGCTGGAACAATCGCACCGCGCTGACGAACTGATCGTCCGCCTGACGCTTTGCAGAAATGTTCTTTCGGGGTTTGGTGTCCAGGTATCCGAGCAGCCAGAGCTGCTCGGCGACGATCGGGAGCCGCGCTTTGTTCAGCGAGGTGACAGGACGGGCGGGCGCGAGCGCAGAGCCGGCAAGCGCATCAACTGAGGGCCTGGCATCGATCACCCGGACCGGGGCATCGAGAACACCCGCGGCTTCAGCGTTCTCGAACAGTTGAAAGGTATCGCTCCATTGCGCAGGAATTTCCGCACCGCGCTGCGGATACGGACCCTCGAACTCAGGTAAAGACACCCTTCGCCATCTCCATCAGGCCAAGACGGGTCTTGATGCCGCCCTCGACGGCTGCCTTGTGGAGTTCCAGCGCCGAAGCAGGGATGCCGCCCTCGTCATTCGTGAGGAAGTTGTAGGAGTCACCGTCGAACTTGTACAGCGACTCGGCAACCAGCGTCACGTTGATATCAGGGTCCGTCTCTGCCGCCTCGATACTCGCGCGAATGTTGTCGAACTTCGTCAGCTCGTCGTCGCCGGCCGCGAACGTCACCCTGCCGGTAAAGGTCTGCACATGCAGGGAAGTCAGGTCGTCAATCGCGTTATTCAGTTTTTCCAGCGCATCTTTCAGGGCCATATCAATCTCCAGTCGGAAGTTTTCTTCAGGATGACAATCAGGGCTGACGCAATCGCGGACTGCACGATGGCACGCGCACCGGCGGGGGATGCGCGACGCATGTCGTTCAGCAAGGTGCGGGGCAGAAAACCTTCGATCAGGTAGGCAGCATGGCTCTCTGATGCAGAGCGCCTTGCTTCCAGTTCCCTTGTCGCTGATCGTAGGCTCATGCGGTGATGTCAGTCCGTTGACAGCTACGAGTTAACACCGGACTCCGGCGATGGGCAAGTAAATTGCGCGAAACCAGCACTGGGCATCCGCTCGATGAGCATCCCGGGCAGCCGGCGCATCTGTGCGAAAATCCAGCGGGTCGTCCGCGGCAATTGATCTCAAGGGAAGGCTGGTGGCCAGAACAGCAAGGCCGGGAAACATACGAACATCGGACTTCAACGACAGAGGCGCCGAGTCTGGATGATGCGGCGCGAATCTGTCGTTAGTATCAAGCCGATTTCAGGCGGAGGAGCCGGCGAGTCAGACGCGCTGCCTTCGACCTCTAATCGTTCCCAGCATCAACAGGCCCACGCCGAGCAGGCCGAGCGCGGCCGGCGTCGGCACCGGACTGACCGGACCGACGTTGATAGTGATGCCGTCCTGAAGAATCGAACCGCTCGAGGTGTGCGCAGTCAGCTTGTCGAAAAAGTAGGTGCCCGCATTAAAAGAGGCAAACGACATTGCCGTCGTAAACGTGCCGGACCATGAGATCGTGTCACCCACCTGGAGCACGCCGCCTTGTCCGTTGCGGAGACCGAAGTTGCAGCAACTGCCATTGATGTTCGTGTAAATGTCGTAGATCGACTGGCTGCCGTAATCGGTATTGGTGATCTCACCGGCACCGGAGGTCACAGCCCAGCTCTGGCTCGTGTAGTTGACGGCGAACATGTCGGTCACGAGCGAGCCGTGAACCCAGACGCCGTTGATGCCGGAACTGCCGCCGACGACGACGTCCGAGCCGCTCAGCGTAAATGAGGCGACACCGCCGTCATCTTCAATGTCGAGAATCAGGCCAGCACTTGCCTGTGTCGCAAACAGGAGGCCAGCAAGAACAGAAATCAGTGAACGCATTGTTAAGATTATCCGATGACGAGTTTGTACACGCTTTACGCAATTGCCATGCCAGAGCTTTTTCCCTTTTGAATTCAGCAGGATAGCGAAGCGGCCAAATTGGAGTGTAAAGAATCTCGACAGTGCAATTGGTGCCCTGTAGGGAAAGGGGATAGCGGTCGGGATAGTGGTAGCTACGGGTGGGCTCGAACCACCGACCCCAGCATTATGAATGTAAAAACGATGGTTGACGTTAATCGGCCTCTTTCTCCCTCATCTGTAACTAGTTGATTCGCAAAACCTGAACACATTCCGTTCATCAGCGCCATTTACGTCGATTGGAGTCAATTGGGCACGGCACGGGCACAAATTTCCGATGGGCCCAATTGAAGAAGGTGCGGCATTGCCGTACAATCAATCAGTGTTTACAGTAATAGAAACGCCTGTCTACTCCGGAAAAGCTGAAGCACTTCTATCAGACAGCGAGAGAGAAGACTTTGCAGTTTTCATCTCCAGAAACCCGACTGCAGGTTCTGTCGTTCGAGGTTCGGGTGGGGTCAGGAAGGTCAGGTGGGCTCGAACTGGTTCCGGCAAAAGTGGTGGTGTGAGAGTGATTTACTACAACATGCTCGAGGAGGAAGAAGTCTGGCTCCTTACCCTGTACGCGAAGAACGAAAGATCCACCATTCCTGGACATGAACTTAAACTGATCAAGGAGGCAATTGAGCGTGGCTAGCAAAACCAAAATGAGCAACGAAGGTGCTGAACTGCTCAAGGCAGTTCAGCAAATGAAAGAAGGTAGAAAGGGTCGGGTTTACTCAGAAGAGCAACTCCTGGCGATTTCTGCCAGAAAATCTGCAAACCTGACGCAGCGGCAGTTCGCGGAACTCCTCAATGTTTCTATTGATGCAGTTCAAGACTGGGAACAAGGAAGACGCTCTCCGCGCGGCGCAGCCAAGACACTCCTAAAGATCGCGCAAACTCATCCAGACATCCTGGAGGAAGTGGCTTCCTGAGGCGGTTAGTACGAATAACCACCCTTTCTCCACGTTAAGAAGAGTACGCCCACCCCTACGGATTGCCTACCCTCCACTTTGGCCGATCTAAACGTGCGTTGATCGATGGGAAATGTGGCGATTCAGTCACCGAATCCAGACTCCGACCGAACGAGACAGTCATCGGCGTGTATCGATGCTCTTGAATTCAGAATAGTATCGTTGATTGGTCCGTCAAATCTGATGCCGGTGAATGATTCTGGGATCCCTCGGCTGATCTAGACCTAAGTGCTTGAGGATCTGGATAACATCGGGGTCCTCTATGGACTCGATCGTCCAACCGGGCGGCGTTCCGTCGGCCCGCCGCACTTTTCACATTTCTCGATTTCTATGCGATGGCCGCCCCAACGAACACACGCTTGAGCGGCTGAGGCATCGAAATCGGCGGAACACATGCGATGATGTCTGATATGACTTTGGCGGTGGCAGGCAGGGCAAAGTTGTTTCCCATGTCTCCGGTGCACCGATACCTGGCTGGTGGGAGAAACGAAGTTCTCCAGTGTTCTGACGTGGGTTAACGGCCCTTAGCTTCCGGATCTTTGAAACCCACAAGAAAGCTTCCTAGTCGCGACGCTAGCCGCGTAATATCCGGACCGACAATATAGGCAGCCGGAACAACTAATAGTGTTAGCAGGGTGGAAGAAGCGAGCCCCCCAATGATGAGTGCGCCCATTGCGTTTCGCCACTCCGAGCCATCTCCTGATGACAGCGTTACTGGAATCATGCCAAATATTGCCGCAAAGGCTGTCATAAGTACGGGTCGCAGGCGTTCCGGGCCCGCTTTGACCATCGCTTCACTGGCGGAAAGGCCTTCTTCGCGAAACTGGTTCGCTCGATCGACGAGCAAAATGCCGTTTTTCATAACGATTCCCATCAGCGCGATGAGGCCAATTTGAGCAAACAAACTCATTTCCTGGTTTGTGAGCCAAAGCGCCGTGAATGCGCCTGAGAAGCAGAGCGGGGCGGACAACATGATAACAAGAGGTTGGCCGAAGCTATTGAACTGACTGGCAAGCACGATGTAGAGCGCCATTATTGCCAGCACAAATGCGCCAAGAATGGAGTCAGCACTCTCGCGCATTCGTCTCACCTGACCCTCGAACAGCACGGAAATTTCTGGTGGTTGCTCGATGCGATCCAGAACGGACTGGACGATCAATGCGGCATCTCCCAGTGCCGTGTCGCTACCGGCATTCGCAAAAACGGACACTTTGCGCGCGCGATCCTGGCGCTCTATTCTGCCGGGGCCGTCTCTATAGGTAAGATCAACTGCACTGGGTAGGTCAACAAGGTTTCCGGTGCGGGTTCTTACCTGCATCTGGGAAATATATTCAACGGAGCTGCGATCGGCTTCGCGAAGCCTCACGTTGATGTCGTATCTGGAGCCTTGCTGTTCATAGCTGCCGACGTCGATACCCGCAATCAGGATCCTGCTGGTCGTTGCAATTGTTCGCGCGGAAATGCCCAGGTCGCCTGCACGTTCTCGATCGATGTCCAGAATGAGTTCAGGGCGACCCGGTTCATACCCACTTCTCACGTCTGACAGACTGAGTTCGCGCTCCAGTTCATCGACAACCTGATCAGCGTAAGCGCGGGATGTTTCGAGATTATCCCCCTGAACAACGAGTTCGATGTCAGCGGTCGCGAGCCCGCCGCCAGATACCCACGATACCTCACTGATGTTCATCGTCCGTGCATGGGGGACAGTTTGTTTCGTTACAGCACGAACCTCATCCATGATAACGAACTGCCCTTTATCCCGGCGCTGCTTCTTGGTCAGCGTTCCGTAGAGATCTATCCGATTCGTCTGCCCTGCGCTACCTGCGCCAATAGTGAGGAAGAGGTTTTCAACGTGGTCGACTGACCTGATAGCATCATCCAAAATACTGGCGTAGCGTTTTGTCTCAGAAATGGCCGTGCCAGCTGGCAATTCGACTGTTCCTCTGAACTCGCTGCGGTCTGCTTTCGACGTAAATCCCCCAGGAATCTCGGCGGCCACAAGCCCGCCTAGATAGACAGATGCAACAGCGAGCGCTAGTACAATGTAGCGCCCACGTATCGAGGCGGCCACGACTTTACCATAGCCTTGGGCCATCCTTTTGTGGAATTGCTCCAGATGGTATAGCGGGCCGTCTTGCTTTAACGGTGCAAGAAATCTTGAACACAACATCGGACTCAGTGTCAATGCGACCAACAACGAAACTGAGACTGAGAAAACAATGGCCAAGCCGTACTCACCAAAGAACTGACCCACGATGCCATCCATAAATCCAATGGGGACGAACACCGCTAACGTCGCAAAGGTGCCGGCCATAACTGCCAGGCTAACTCGCTGCGTGGCAGTAGATGCCGCCAGCAATCTCGGCACGCCTTCATCCACATCCTTTTGCACGGCTTCTACAACGACAATCGCGTCGTCGACGAGTAATCCGATGGCGACCGTCAGCGCCAGTAACGTCAAAATATTGAGTGTGAAGCCTGCGATATCGAAAGCAAAGAAAGTCGCAATCAGCGAAGTCGGAATCGCAGTAGCTACAATCAGTGTCGACTGCCAACTGGCGAGAAAGAAGAATGTGATGAGGACAACCAGACCCATCGCAATCTGTAGTTCCTTTGTTACTTCCTCGATGGAAGACTCAATGAACCTGCTGGTGTCCTGTGTTATCAGCAGGTCTATGCCCTCTGGTGCCAACGCTTCCAGTTTTTCGACTTCTTGGCGGACTTGACGTGCTACCTCCACGCTGTTCAGACCACTCTGTCTGCGAACCTCTAGCGCGACACCTCGCTCACCATTGAGGATCGCATAGGAGCGTTCATCGGCCATTCCGTCTTCAATGGTCGCGACATCCTTCAACCGGGTTGGCGGTGCGCCCTCATTAAATCTGATGACAAGCTCGGACAGCTCAGTAAGCGAATCCGCTTCTGCATCAGTGCGGACGCCGAGCTCCACGCCTATCGCTGTTAGTTCAAGCTTACCGCCAGGTAGTTCAGCGTGTTCTGCTCCGATAGCATTGACAACATCTTCGGCCGACAGCGCGAGCGCGCGTAGCTTAAGAAGGTCCAGCCACACTCGAATTTCGCGCTCCCGATCACCAACCAGATTGATCGAGCCAACGCCCGGGACGCGCTGAAGATTTTCTTTCACGACGTCGTCGGCGAAAGTAGACAAGGTTCGAATGTCTTTACTACCCGAGATCAGAACATTCAAAATCGGGGCTGCGTCAGGGTCAACCTTCTCAACAATTGAAAGCTCCGCATCGAGAGGAAGTTCGTTTCTGGCCAGCGCGACCTTATCCCTGACTTCCTGAGCTTTGACATCGGCATCCTCGCTCAGATTGAACTCGATCGTTAGCTGTGAGATGCCTTCTGAACTGATGGAGCGAAGCTTTTCAATACCCGAGATGTTACTGACATATCCCTCAATGACGTCTGTAACTTCAGTTTCTATTGTTTCCGGTGACGCACCTGGCATTCGGGTCGTAATCGACACGTAGGGAAACTCCACTTTCGGGAACAGGTCAACACCAAGCGATCTCAGTCCGAGAAACCCCAATAGAACCAGAGAACCCATCAACATAACGGTAGAGACAGGTTTCCTGATGCATACGTCAACTATCCACATAGACGAGTGTTAGCTCCTTTGCCGTCGCATTGAGCGCATCGGAAGGCGACTTCGCAACCAATTGACCATCTTCGAGGCCATCAACGATGAGGACAGTTCCGTCTTCCAGATTTTTGGTGTCGACTTCTTTGAGGGTAAACTGCCCATCTTCGTAAACTGCGACCCGTGTAACACCGTCTTGCTTGAGCAATGACTCGCCAGGCAGAACAATCACTTCGTGCGATTCAGTGAATACTTCTGCCTTAACGAACTGTCCGGGCTTGATGCGATAGTTGGGGTTTGCGACCGGCAATCGAAACTCTGCCATGCGTGTTTCTGGGTTCACACGATCGTTAATGATGGAAGCGATTGCGCGCTACCGCATCGCGCCAAACACGCTGACAGTCCACCAGGATCGCGGCGCGCCGATGATCGCACATAGCTATCTCGATCTCATGCTCGGCTTTGACGTGACCTGCAGTCACAGCCGGCCCCGCGTCAGTAACGACAACGCGTTCAGCGAGAGCCAGTTCACCAGAAGTATCAACCGGACTACCCCGGCCGATTCAACGGCCTTGGTCATGCTCGCACGTGGTCAGAGGAAGACTTCGACTGGTATAACTTCGATCATCATCACAGTGGTCTGACGGGGTACACCCCGGAACAGGTGTTTACGGGACGCTACCAGGAAATCGCACAACTCAAGCAGCGCGCACTGGATGCGTCCTACGACAGGCATCCGGAGCGGTTCGTCAGGGGAAGGCCAACAGTGCCGCTGCCACCGAGTAAAGTCGTCATCAACCCGGCACTACCGGACGACAACGGCGAGATCGACGATCGCGTGAACTTCCCGACGCTGGCAGCGGCCGGGTTCGAGAAGAAATCGATGTTATCTTGAAAAACATTGTCCATATGAGGTTGACACGTTCCGCCCCCATCAGAACTGATGTGGCCGCCATCAAAACGACCGGGGAATAAGGAGAATAAACTACATGCCGGGGACATGGTCAAGGCGCTTTGCCATTCATGTCGCGGCACTTCGCGCGATTAGTACCGGGCTACATCCTGTCGACCTGACCAAAAAGTAAGCAGGAAAATGTCGATTGCCGGACTGCAGTCGAGTGCGGCTCCGCCAGCGCGAGTGGGCGTCAGAAAAGATGCGGTGAATGATCGAACAACGCCTTGGGCGGTGAGCGGATTTGCGGGGAAACTGCCGAATCCAACCCCAGGTGCTTCAGAATCTTCTGGATGACGTCGGGATCCTCAATACTGGCAATCACCCGCACCGGCCCGCCGCACTTCTCGCACTTCTCTATTTCGATTGCAAAGACGCGCTTCAAGCGCTGTGCCCAGGTCATCGAGTAAGCCTTGGGTTTCCGCTGTTCTTCCTGCGCGATTGGCTTTTGGGGGACGACATGTTCACGTAGCTTGCTGTTCGGCGAGAAGACCCCGTGAAATCTTGTGAGGTTCACCCGTGGCCGTGGCACCAGCGCCGCCAGTCGGCCAATGAATTCCAGGCGGCCAACTCGTCAATAACAACACGAAAGTCTACTGCAGGCTCTCGATCGAGTATCGCCTCGACATGTGCACGGAACGCCGGCGTATAGTGACGTACGCCGACCGTTTCCCACCATCGGGTGCGCCATTCCGAGCTCAGCATATTGCCAATGATCCTCTCGTGCTCGAGCCACTTCTCTTCTTCGATCAGACCGTGCCGATACTGATAATAGGCGTTCTCTCGCGTATTCATGGCTGATATGAGCCACGCATTGAGCTTGAAGGCTTCAACCGGACTCAGGTTCGGCTGCTCCTCATTGGATTTAACCCAGAGTTCGGCGATCTCGTTGGCCCAATGCAGTTCATATTGATGATTGTCATTCAAAGCCTGATGCGTGGATCCCTTAATGGCTCGCGTGTTACCACGGACCTGCAGGGCCAGATAGATGAGAGAGAAAACAACAGCGATCGCGCCTACAAACTCTCCCACATTGCCCAGTAGCTGGGTTAGCTCCGTACCGGTCATTGTGCTTCTCCCGACATATGGCTCAGCTCGAAGCCTACATTAGGCGAAACTGAATCTGCGAGCGTCAGCTTCGGCGCGACCTATGAGCTGCATACGGCGAGCTACGATGAGGCGAATCGCAAGGCGACGTTCTTCGCGACCTACCACGCCAAACACACGGGTGAAGGCGGGCCGGTACCACCGACCAATCAGGAAACGCACTCCCACTATGTCTACGTTCTGACTATGGATGACGACGATAAGGTCGCCAGCATGGTCAAGATCTGGAATGCGCCCTGGGCCATGCGGGAGCTTGGCTGGACCTCATAAAAAAAACGGGGCGCCATAGCGCCCCGTCCGTATCACGTTCTACGATGAGTCGTGGCTAGTAGTTGCCCAGCTTGTAGCTGACTTCCACACCGAAGTGACGCGGCACCGTGGTGCCTGCGGTGCGACGGAAGAACTCGTCTTCGGCCTCACGGAGTACTTGCAGCAGGCCCACTTCATCGAACACATTGTTGACGAAAGCACTGACACCGAGTTTCGTGTCGGCGCTGGTCCAGGTGAGCCGCATGTCGACACGTTCGTAAGCTTCGGCCTTCTCTGATTCGCTCTCGAATGGCGAGTAGAATACCTCGTCGGTGTAGGCCCAGCTCACCAGCGCGTCCAGCTTCGACCCGTCCGCGAGATTGAAGCGGTAGCTGCCCCACAGCGTCGTCTTGAGCTCCGGCACCTGTATCAGCTGATTGCCCTCGATATCCTTGACCAGGTCTTCACGGTCCGGGAACAGCGATGTCGGCCGGTCGGAGCCTGCCAGATCGGCGGCCAGGAGCGACTCGGTGTACTCGCTCGGCGTGAAGCTGAAGTTGCCGCCAATCGTCAGGTTGTCGGTGGCGAGCCAGGTGCCTTCGACCTCCAGGCCGGTGACTCGCCCGCCCTGCGCCGCCAATACCGAATTACTGGTTCCCCCGAGGCTGGTGACTTCCTGGACGACCGTATGAATGTTTTCGTAGTCGTAGTAGTAGGCGGCGCCGTTGAGTTGCAACGTATCGTTCAGCCAACTCGACTTGAAACCGAGTTCGTAGTTGACCAGTTCTTCAGGGCCGTAGGTGGGCGTTGTGCTGAAGAAGACCAGGTTGTAGCCCCCGGAACGATGCCCCTTGGTGGCCGAGTAGTACAGCATCGCATCGTCGGTGATGTGATGATCGAGATTGATCCGCCAGTCCCACTCTCTATCCGTACGCTCGAAAGGACGATAGACCGACAGCGCAAACGGAATGCCACCATTGGTGGCTTTGGGCGTGGGAACGAAGTTGCCGTCCGCATCCTGGACCAGCCCGCCGTTGACGAGGTTGACCGCCGCCAGACCACCGTAAAGCGCCAGGAAGCCGCCCGGCTCCGCACCGGTTTCAGAGTAGCGGAACAGGTTCTCTTCGGCCTTGACCTCATCTTCAGCGAAGCGCAGCCCCAGGGTGAGCGTGAATTCGGGATTGATGTCCCACACGGCCTGGGTATAAGCGGCAAATGCATCTCGCTCCGTTTGCGTCGCGTACAGCAAATCGGTCGCAGCCGAGTCAGGTCCGTTGATCACATCGAGACGCGGATCGCTACCGTCGTCGCCCATCCAGGCGGACGTTTGCAAGTTGTCATTGCGGCCTTCGCCCGCGGCTGCCAACTCTTCGTTGGTATTCTCGACCGCAAAGTTGCGCTGACAGGAAGGGGCCGGATCATCGACCTGACAGGATTCCCTGGCGCTGAACAGGTGAACCATCGGGGCGCCACCGAAAGCCAGAGCCGATGCGCTGATTCCTTCGAGCTGGGGGGCGCCGATCGCCGCGGCCGCACCGGCCGACAGCGCGGTATTGTCCTCATAGGGCTCGAGCATCCTTTCCTCACCAATAGCCGAAAAGTAGTCGCCCCGCTGGTCGATCGTTGCATCGTAGACGAACACGCCAGAGGTGAACGTCCAGTTCTGGCCAATGTCATAGAACGCCTGCAGCTCATGGGATCGATAAGTCATTTCGTGATTGACGTAGAACTGGCGGTCGTGGAATTGACTGTTGGTATTGTCATCATCGGTGACGCGCTGATAGCTGTAGTCGTGGTAACCGAAGAGGTATTTGAGCTGCAGCCGAGGGCTGACATCCCAGGTGGCGTTGAACTCCGTGCCATCGAGCTCGAAGTCCTCGTTATTGAGCCCATTGGTGGCCGCGCAGACTTCGTCACCATCGATATCGCCGGGGAATACGCAGCTGTTGAGCCGGGCTGCGGATGCCGCACTGGTCTGATTGAACCCGTCCAGCGACGCGGCCGCACTCTGCATGCCATCGAAATCGGCGAAGTCGATGCCTGCCCGGTTGCGGCGCGCGAGCACCTGCTCGCCGGTGGTCGGATCGGTAAAGATCCGCTGCTCACTGCCGCCATTGAAGTCGTTGTCGAGGTAGTTGGCCGGGTCGGTGTTGCTCTCGTCGACTCGGCGCCAGCCAGGGACCAGTGCATCCGTAACACGGCTTGGCTCACCTGCTTCGTTCAGGGTCACCAGGCCGCCGCCGTTGGCACCACCCATGACCCGGTCGATATCCAGGTGATTGACTCGCAGGTGCGCTTCAAAATTATTGGTGGGGTTCCACTTGAGCTGGGCGGCAATACTGTCAGTGCCCAGACTGTTCAGATCCGGGCCGTCGCCGATCTCCTCGACGACGCCGTCACGATCACGATGGGCATAGGTGATTCGCCCGGCGAGCTTGTCCTCGATGAGCGGACCCGAGAACGCGGCGTAAAACTCCTGGGCGCCGAAGTTGCCGCCGATCGCCTTGACGATCCCTTCCGGTTGGTAGGTCGGCTCCTTGTAGAGAATGTTGATGGCCCCGCCGACGGCATTGCGCCCGTACAAGGTTCCCTGGGGCCCGCGCAGCACCTCGATGCGTTCCACATCGAAGAACGTTGCTGCGGTGACCGCCAACAGGTCCTCGTTGTAGATGCCGTTCGCGTAGGTCGATACGCCCGGATCGCCGCCCAGCGCCCGGAAATTCCGGCCGACGCCCCGAACGGTTGCGTCGTAGGGCTGGATCGTCGTGGCGGGTGTGTAGTTCTGCAGGTCTTCCTGATTCCGGACGCCGAAATCGTCGAGAAACTCGGACGTAAAAGCCGTAATGGAAATCGAGGTGTCCTGAATACTCGCTTCCCGTCGCTCGGCAGTGACGACGACTTCCTCGAGTCGGCGGCGTGGCTCTTCGGCGGCACCGGCAGGCGGCGCATATGGCAGAACCAGCGCGATGGTCACCACGGCGATTCCGCAGCGCATCATGAATTGATACATGGTATTCCCCCTGTATACATGGTATTCCCCCTGTAACTGTGGAAACACGAATGCGGCGCCGGGAGCTCGATCAACCCTGCGTTTCCATTGGCTTTTATATTTCTACAACGCTCCCATCGCGCATAATAAAACGCCGGTCAGCATTCTCGCACAGTGCGATTATCTTACGCCACTTGTTAAACCCCAACTTTATATCCAACAGCCCCCTGTGTCAGGGGAATAAGGAGAATAAACTACATGCCGGGGACATGGTCAAGGCGCTTTGCCATTCATGTCGCGGCACTTCGCGCGATTAGTACCGGGCTACATCCTGTCGACCTGACCAAAAAGTAAGCAGGAAAATGTCGATTGCCGGACTGCAGTCGAGTGCGGCTCCGCCAGCGCGAGTGGGCGTCAGAAAAGATGCGGTGAATGATCGAACAACGCCTTGGGCGGTGAGCGGATTTGCGGGGAAACTGCCGAATCCAACCCCAGGTGCTTCAGAATCTTCTGGATGACGTCGGGATCCTCAATACTGGCAATCACCCGCACCGGCCCGCCGCGCTTCTCGCACTTCTCTATTTCGATTGCAAAGACGCGCTTCAAGCGCTGTGCCCAGGTCATCGAGTAAGCCTTGGGTTTCCGCTGTTCTTCCTGCGCGATTGGCTTTTGGGGGACGACATGTTCACGTAGCTTGCTGTTCGGCGAGAAGACCCCGTGAAATCTTGTGAGGTTCACCCGTGGCCGTGGCACCAGCGCCGCCAGTCGGCCAATGAATTCCAGCGGGCTCAACACTACGTGGGTAGTGCCGTCATCATAGGGTGTTTTCAGACCAACGATCACATTGCCGTTGCTCGCGAGCGACAGCCGCTGCTCCGCAATCGCAGGCCGCGTTATGTATCTACAGAGGCGCTCGAGCTTCTTGCGCTGGTTGGCCTTGCTGGCCACCCCAGCATGCAGTGAAAAGCCACTCTGGCGACTCACCAGCTCGTTAGGTTTGGTTTGCTTGTCGGTGGCTGGCACGGTTTGTAGCGTGAGGGCTTTCGTTCCCGCATTGGGCCCGAAGGCGAGGCGGTAGGTAATCGACGCACCAACGATGGCATTCATGGCATCGTCCTCATCCGGCAGAAGGTCGAGGTATTCATGCTCGGGATCGCGGACCAGGTAGCCAGCCTTCTCGAGGTAACGTGCGACCCGTGTCGCAATGGTGTGCGCGATGACGTCGACATCCTCGCGGGTGGGTGGCTTCACCGGCCAGAAGTAACCCATCGCATCGTACACTCCGTTCAGGTAAAGCATGTGGAAGTGAGGGTTCAGATTCAGCGCAGATCCAAATCTCTGGATGAGAGTGACGGCGCCGCTCTGTGCCCCCGATTTCACCGTCATACCAGCGCGGTGAATCAGGGAGCTGCTGATCACCCGGTGCACGATGGTCAGCACCTGACTCATCACTGCGGGGTTGGTCGCGAACAGGAAGCGAAGTGGATACGGCACGCTCAGCACCCATTGACGGATCGGCCGCTTGGGCAGAACCTCGTCCACGAGGTGTGCCGCACTGTCGGCCATGCGGCGCGCGCCGCAACTGGGACAGAAACCTCGCCGTTTGCAGCTGAAAGCAACAAGCTTCTCGTGATGGCAGGATTCGCACCGAACCCGCAGAAAGCCGTGTTCCAGGCGGCCGCACTTCAGGAAGTCCTCGAACTCTTGCACGACATACGACGGCAGCGACTTGCCCTGCAATGCCAGCTGTTCCCTGAACGCGGGCCAATGTTGCTCGACCAGTTGGTAGAGCAACGTTATCTCTGGACGATGGCGATCATACCGGAACGGCGCAAGCGGCCAGATTTCATCCTGTAGCGAAGAGTTCGACAAGTCTGCAAGCCATACAGGAAAGCGGACTTGCAGGTTCGCAGTGGCGTCACCCGAAGTTCAGCGGAAGGCTATGCTGAACGACGTACGAGTTCAACGTCACGACGCACGAGGATCTATGCCAGAGCCTTGTGGGAGAATTGCGGGAATCGGTTGTGCATCGTCAGGCCCCGTGGTGCGCTGTTGGCAACGGGCCTCTCAGTAAGCTACTGACTTTGCGTTTTTCACCTTCAGACACTCGGACTGAAAATCCCCTTGTCGGTGGTTCGATTCCACCTCTGGCCACCATCCAAACCGCGACGATCAGTGCAGCCGTGTTCATCTCTCTATTGCAGGCTGCGGGACTTTTGCGGGGCAGAGCGTCGACATTTGCGAACTAATACAGCTCAATTATTGATTCGTGCGCGAGGCAACCCTCAAGGTCAACTCGCACACGATAATGCCCCGCCGAGAGATGGTGCTCAAAGTAATACCTCTTCAAACTTTCGATGCTTGTGTCGAAAAGTGTTCTTTCCGTTACCGCCCTCGACGTCCAAGACTCTCATGCGGATATCAACGTTCGTGCCCGACCGTGACTCTTTTACGCGAAACGTGATACGTCCCGGTTCAGAGTCTATGAACTCCAGAGCAGTATACTCATTGAAAAATACACCAGTTCCCTGAGACCTTCGAACTTTGTCCGACAGATATCCCAAGCCCAAATCATCCAGTCGACAATAGAGTGTCTGCACATCCGCGTCCGTCCGGACGATGATGTGCTTGAGTGTGTGCTCCAACAACAACGGGCTCGTGGCCAATACTTCCGCGCATCGCTGGCGAATCTGATCTCGTGATGGATTGGCCTGGTCATGATAGATTCCTGAGAACTGGAGCTCATCGAATCCATCATCATCATAAACCTCTGATGCATGTGATTGCATGTTACCGTCAGAGAATTGAGTCTCCGGATTCGTAAGGATTGCTTCCGCATCTAGAGCCAGCATAACCAAAAAACCTGCATGCTTTTCCTGATAGTAATCCTTTGGTTTCCTGATTCCTTCAACGCGATACTGCGTTGGCGCCCGTGGTCTGAAGTACAACCTTGCGCAAGCGTGAGCATCGCCTCGATTGTCGATAATGTCTTGAGGTGCAATATCGTTTACAACGACATTCTCCCTTTCAGCATGCATCCTGGAGAGCAGGCTGCCACGTGCGAGGATCGCCAACGCATTTTCCAGAGGCTCGTGACGAAAGAGGTAGTTAGGCCAGACCCGTCGATAGTTGACGAATTGAGACGACCATTCGTCCACGTGTCTGCGGAACCTGCCGGCAGAGATACCCACTACAGGCTGATGGGAATGGGGTCCTTCGGTACATGCTCGGAATCCGACTGCCGAAGGAGTTCAATTGCCAGAGAATTGCGTCCCAATCGATCGGCCAGATTGATCGGCCTCGCATAGGGCAGTTCTGCCAATACGGACAACAACTTGAGCGCATTAGCATAAGCTGACTCCGGCAGGTCGAGCCGCGAGACCGGCATCTCCAACAATAGCGTCCATAGGCGATAAAGGTCTTCTTCAGCGGCCAGCAACCCACCCGAGCCATCACCCGCACGCAGGTCGCCAGCCTCATCGACGTCGACGCTGAACTCATCATTCAGGAAAATGGCCCTGAAGTTACGTAAGCGCTCCGTTATCGACGACTTGAACTGGCGTAGGTGATGACTACGGTGAAGGCTTCTTTCAAGCAAGGAGAAGCCCATGGCCGTGACCGACAAACAACGCCTGTATCAATCCCATCTCGAGGCTGCTGCGGAGCGCGGCCAGCCGATTGCGGCCTACGCGCGAGAGCACGGTATCAGCGTCACCGCGCTGTATGGCGAGCGTCAGCGGCAACGTCGCGCCCAGCGCAAGCACCTGCCCTCGTTCGTTCGGGTTCAGGAGACCCCGGCCGAGCCGGCGTCGATGTCGTTGCTGCAAGTCCGGCTGCCCAATGGCGTCAGCGTCGCCCTGCCCACGGGCCAGATGCCGCTCGCCGATATCCTGCAGACGCTGGCGCGGCTGTGATGTTCAGCTTTGCCCCCGAAGCCGTGGTTTATCTACACCGCACGCCGGTAGACTTCCGCAAGCAGATCAACGGCCTCGCCCTGATCGTGCAGGAGGTGATGACGCTCGACCCGATGCAGCCGGCGCTGTTTGTGTTCACCAATCGCGCCGCCAACCGAGCCAAGATCCTGTGGTGGGACAAAAACGGCTTTTGTCTCTGGATCAAGCGGCTGGAACGCGATCGCTTCGCCTGGCCGTTCCGCCATGAGGGGGACGTGCTCGAACTCGACGGCGAGCAGCTCACTTATCTTCTGGCCGGCTTCGATATCTTCCGCTTTCGACCACACCAACGGCTAAACTATGGTGCGGTCGGCTAATGATCTGATATAATGTGTCGCATGGCGGCGCAGGTTCCATCATCCTTTCCCGAGCTCACCAAAGCCGTCCGTGACGACCCCGACGCCACCGCCCATCTCGAACGACTCAGTCAGCGACTCCAGTACGCCCTCGCCAAGATCGACAAGCTCGAAGAAGAGCGCCGGCTCGAACGCGCCGAGCGCTTTGCCGCCAGCAGCGAGCAATCACCGCAGTTTGCGTTGTTCAACGAGGCTGAACAGGAAGCGGCGGATGATGCGGCCCCTGCCGACGAAGAAGCAACCGTCAAGGTCCCGGCGCACGAGCGCAAGGTCGCCCGGCGCAAACCGCTGCCGGAAGACCTGCCACATGTCGTGGTCGAGCATGACCTCGATGAACGCACTTGCGGTTGCGGCACCGACAAGGTCCGCATCGGTACGAAGAAGAGCCAACAGCTCGATGTGATCCCGGCGCAGGTGTTCGTGATCGAACACCACCGCCACAGCTACAAGTGCCCAGCCTGTGAGGATGCGGCGCCGGAGACGGCGCCGATGCCAGCGCAACCGATCCCGAAGAGCAACGCGTCGCCCGGGTTGTTGGCGCATGTGGCGACCGCGAAGTATGTCGACGGACTGCCGCTGTACCGCCAGTCAGCGCAGTTCGAGCGCATCGGTGTCGACTTGCCCCGGCAGACGCTGGCGAGCCACATGGTTCGCGCCGGCGAGCTTGCCGGCCCGCTCATCGAACGCATGGGCGAACATGCGCGCAACTATGATGTCCTGCAGATGGATGAGACCCGGGTGCAGGTGCTCGATGAAGACGGCCGGGCGGCGCGCAGCCAGAGCTGGATGTGGGTCATCCGCGGCGGACCGCCGGAGCGGCCGGTGGTGTGCTTCCACTACGATCCGAGCCGGGGCAGCACCGTCCCCGTGAACTTGCTGGATTCCTTCGCGGGATATCTGCAAACCGATGGCTACGCGGCGTATGGTCAGGTGCTGGCGCGCGAGAGCGTCACAGGCCTTGGCTGCTGGGCCCATGCCCGGCGCCGCTTCGTCAAGGCGCAGCAGGTACAGCCAAAAGGCAAGTCGTCGGCGAAGCTGCAACAGGTGCTTTTCTGGATCGGCAAGCTTTATGCGCTCGAGCAGGGCTGGCAGGCACTTGACCCCGACGCCAGGCGGCGGGCGCGTCAGGAGCAGGCAGCGCCGATCCTCGAGAAGATCGAACAGTGGGCACGGAAGCAGGACGTCAATCCGCAAAGTCTGCTTGGACGCGCCATCAGTTATCTGTTGGGGGAGTGGCCGCGACTGAAGGTCTATCTCGACGATGGCCGCCTCGCGATCGATAACAACCGTGTGGAGAACGACATTCGACCGTTCGCCCTCGGACGCAAGAACTGGCTCTTCAGTCAGTCCGCCGCTGGCGCCCGTTCGAGTGCCGCGCTATATAGTTTGGTGGAGACAGCGCGCGCCAACCGGCTCAATCCCTACGCCTACCTGAAGTTCATCTTCACCGCGCTACCTCGGGCGAGTACCGAGGCTGACATCGAGGCGTTGCTTCCATGGAACGTCGACCGCGAAGCGCTCGAGCAACTTCTCGCGCCACCGAAGTAGTCTGAATCTCCAACGCTATGGAGTGTCATGACGTCAACCCGTCGATGGCGGAGCGCTTACGAACGACCAACCCGATCGAGTCGACATTCGCCACAGTGCGGCTGCGAACGGACAAGACCCGCAGTTGTGTAAGCCGAGCAACGATACTGACCATGGTCTACAAACTGGGTTTGTCAGCCGAGAAAGGCTGGCGCCGATTGAGAGGATTCAAGAAACTCGCCGACGTCATCGACGGCGTTAAATTCATTGATGGCATTGATGAGGAAACAGTGAAGCAACAGCGGAACGCTGCCTTGATCTCAGGGTGATCTCAATACACCACACTTGATCATAGCTCAAAGGGTCTTCCTCGTCTTTCCAGAAGTTCCATTCTTCCTTACCAATCAGATAGCGGGCATTGGGAAAGGTGGGCACCCACTCATCATCAATGAGCATGGTATTCCAGCCGACATGGTCGACATGCAGGTGAGTGCACAGTACCACATCAATCGATTCTCGTGGCGCACCGATAGCTGACAGATCATCAAGAAAACTTCCCTGGCGCAGATTCCATTCTGGCATGGCGCGCGGCTTGTCGTTGCCAATGCAGGTATCGACAATGATCGTCTGATCGTTGGTGAAGATGACGAATGCATGAATACTGAGGGGTACCGTACCATCATCGTTCTGAAAACTGGGCTTCAGCCAGCTCGCGTAGGGCACCAGTGCTTCAGCCGTGGCTTCTGGAATCAGGAACGCAGGTCGATATCCTGCAACACGTCAACAACTCTGTTGATCTTGATATCGCCTATCTGCCACTTATCCATGGTCTCCCTCGTTTTCTCGTGCTTAACAATAAATCCAGGTCAGGCGCGCAGCAGCTGCCCTGGTGTGGCACCGGTATGCTCATTGTTTTCGAGCAGCACTTCGCCGGCAACGATGGTATGGCTGATGCCTGTCGCCACCTGTTTCAGACGTTTAGCACCGGCCGGCAGGTCATGAACCAGTTCCGGCATCTCGGCGCCGATTGTGGCAGGATCGAAAATGACAAGATCTGCCGCCATGCCAGTTCGGATCAGACCGCGGTCATGCAGACCCCAGACGGTCGCGATATCGTAGGTAATGGCACGAACTGCCTGCTCCAGGGTCAGCGCCTCCTGTTGACGCACCCAGTAACTGAGCAGGTGGGTCTGCAGGGAACTGTCCATGATCTGGGCAACATGAGCACCGGAATCTGAAAAAGTCACCAGCGAACGGGGGTGTTTGATCATTTCCAGAACATGCGCCTGATCCTCGTTCGCCAGGGGTTGCCGAAAGAACATCTTCAGATCTCGCTCTATCGCCATGTCGATCATCAACTCAACAGGATGCACACCCTTGGCATCGGCCAGCTGCTGCATTGAAGTCGCCTCGTAACTGAGGTCTTCCATCGGGTAAACCCATTTCCAATTAGGTGGTCTTGGTTCTGCCCCGACAATCTTCGGTCCTGTGTATTCCTGGCTTGCGATCTCGACGAGCTTTCTCTTGATTTCCGGATCTTTCAGTTGTTTCAGTTGCTCCGCTATCGGCAGTGCCCGGATGTCCTGCCACAATTCCCACTTGTCGAATGGTGTATGGCTTTCAAAAGAAAGCAATGTATTCAGGCTTCGTGTATGCACCTGTGCATACATCCGGCCTCCGGCTTCGGCCGTTTCGTCAAGCAGATCAAAATAAGGGCGCCAGTAATCAGGGGCATGACGGGAGCTGAACATCCCCCATGTCTGTATGACGCCGGACTCTACAGCAAGGTCTCTCAGTCGATTAAAGTACTCACGCACACGGTCAGGGTCCCGGCCCGGAGACTCACCGGCAATTTCAAAGACGCCCTTGCCGGTTTCTCCGATGGCGTTGACAATAGCGCGGACTTCTTCCCAGTCTGCCAGACGGCTGGCGACTGGCCGATCGTCTGCGGTGATGTGGTTGCTGGTTCTGGAAGTAGAAAATCCAACGGCGCCCGCCTCAACTGCTTGTTTGGCGAGTCTTGACATGTTGCTGACATCGTCGGTTGTTGCCGTATCGGTAAATGCGTGTTCGCCCATTACATAGGTCCGCAACGCTGAGTGGCCCACGTAGGCTGTATAGTTGATGCCCTTGGGTTGCCTGTTGATGACATCGAGAAATTCCGGGAAAGACTCCCACGCCCAGTCGATGCCAGCGAGCATGGCTTCTCTGGACAGATCTTCAGCACGTTCGAGGTTGCGAAAAACCAGATCTGCTTCCTCCCGTCTGCAAGGCGCGAGTGTAAAGCCGCAATTACCCATGACCGCACTGGTGACACCGTGATAGCAGGAACAGGAGCCTATCGGGTCCCAGAACACCTGTGCGTCCATGTGGGTGTGACCATCAACAAAACCCGGTGCAATAACCCGCTCATCGGCATCGATGGTTTTCCTGGCCTTTGAACCTCACAGTCTTCCAATGGCTGAAATTTTCCCCGACGTGATACCAATGTCAGCCCGGTAGCGGGCACCGCCTGAACCATCGATGACAACCCCGTTGGCGATTAGCAGATCGTACATTGCGCTCTCCTCGGATAGATGATCCCTCTGGCCGAGGTGATCTGGTTAGCCCAAGAATATTGTAAGTTTATGTACAATACAAATTCAGTCAAGCTGGCGGCTGCCTGTAACTGCCCGTGCAATCTCACCCCATTTATCCAATGCGGAAGGGTCCCGATGGATGGACTCGCTCGCCAGGTACATGACTACGCGTGAGGCGATTCCCTCATACCGCGCTTTCAGTTTGTCTGCCATATCATCCCATGACCCGATCACCGCGAAGCTGTCCAGCATTTCATCGGTAATTGTTTCTGCAAGCCCCTTGAAGTCTCCGGCTTTCATCAGAGTGCCCAGCCGCGCAGTTGTCCCCTCAAAGCCGAGATCGTCAAACTGGAATGCGTAGTTGGGCGTTGAACCATAGAAAGCGAGCTGCGTCCTTGTTCTGTTCAGCAACGGTTCGCGTTCTTCAGGTGTATCGCCTGGTATGGCGAATACAGGGACAATCAGATCGATAGCATCCAGTGTTTTTCCGGCTCGTTCTGTACCCTTTTGTATATTCGGTAGCAGTCGATTCCGGATGTAAGGTACAGAGTGCATGGGATGCACGTGAACACCGTCTGCGAGTTCACCTGCGACCTGGCACATGATTGGTCCTACGGCTGACATGTCCACCTTGATGTCTTCGTAATCGTGGCGTGGTGGCGCCCATTGCCGGGGGAGATAACTTAGCTGGTAGTACGGGCCTTCATAAGCCAGAGGCTCTTCTTCCCGGAAGGCCGCAAGGCAGGCTCGAACGGCGCCCAGATAGTCACGCATCTGTGGCGCGGGTTTGTCAAAGCGCGCTGAGTATCTGCGGACAACATGCCCCTTTACCTGGCTGCCCAATCCAAGGCGAAATCTGCCTTCAGTGTTTTGCGCGAGTTCCCAGGCGATTTGTGCGGATATCATCGGGCTGCGGGGGAAAGCGACTGCGATACCCGTGCTGAACGTCAGCTCAGGCGCTGCAGTAGCGGCAGCAGCAACCATCATCCAGGGTACCTGGCCGGCTTCGGTAAAAAGCATGCCGGACATACCGGCCTTTTGCAGGCGCATCGCCAGCTCGGCACTCTCCTGCCAAGTCATGTTTCCTACCATCAGGTCAAACTGCATTGAAATCTCCTTCTGGAATTGGAGTTAGGGAAAACCGGGTACGCCCTGCTCACGTTGAACACCGAGGCTGTTCAACGCCATTGCCAGCATGTTGTACTGACCCACGGTAAATATGGCATCGAGTATCTGCTGATCCGAAAAGTATTTTTTCAGGCTTGACCAGGTTTGATCACTGATCATGGTGTCACGTAGCAGCTCATCGGTCATGGTAATGATCGCCTGCTCGTCGGCGTTCCAGCCGAGCGCCTTCGATGATCCGCAGATGATCGTCATGGGTCAGTCCTGCAGGTTCGCTCATCAGCACATGCTGGCCCCATTCGTATTCGCTCCTGGTCAACCAGCCGACGCGCATGATCGCAATTTCCCGCGCTCGGTGTGTCAGACTTGACGTCGCCATGACGTGACCTGCAAATGGATTCCAGGCGTTCAGCAGCGGCATGTGGTGCATCAGTGTCTTGAGAACATTGAAGGCAAACCCGTAACGTTCCGTTAATGGAGCGATCATCGCGGTCTGATCATCGTTCATGGTTTCTTCGGATAAGGGTTCAATTCTGGGTCTACTTAATCTCAATGGTTCATCCTTTTGCAGTTCTTTAGTTGGCCACGCGAATTGAATCTACGTGTGTGGGTAGCAAGTGAATTCAGGGCGCCAGCAGAAAGTGGCCATGACCAACGCAGAGCAGCCGATCAGGGTCATCCTGCCACAACTCCGCTCTGACATTGGCCACGCGTCGACCTCTCCTGATGATGTACGCTCTGGCAGTGACGTCTTTGGGACCAGCGGAGCGCAGGTAGTCGAAGGACATGTCAATTGTTTTCGGCAGATGCTGGAACTCGGCGTCATGTAACAACTGGGCGACGCAGGTTATTTCCAGCATCGCACCCAGCACCCCGCCGTGAATAGCAGGCAAATTGGGGTTGCCGATAATGTCAGTTTTGAAGGGCATCAGGGTATAGATGATGCCGTCGGATTCGGTTGCCCGTAGACTGAGAAATCTGGCGTAGGGGATGGCGTCCAGTATTCGGGCCAGCGTGTCAGGTTCACCTGCGTCGTAGATACTTCTGATCAGATTCATAGGCGGCTGGTATTTGGTGTCCCGAGCATGAAAGTCGCAGTGCAAGTTGCGATCGGTTTGCTCACATCCTGGTGATAAGCGGTTCCCCTGACAAAGGCAATATTGCGGGTTCGCCTGTAACATTCGGCTTCGGCGTAGATTTTCTCACCCGGGGTTGCTGGCCGCATGTAGTCGATTCTAAGGTCCAGGGTCGCGATGGCTTTTCCCCCGCCGGGTTCCACATCTGAGCGAACGGACATGCCGCAGGCGGTATCGAGCAGGGTAGTTATAACGCCGCCATGAACCACGCCGGTTTCCGGATCGCCAATCAGGTGATTTTTGTAAGGAATAGCCACTTTGGCGCGATTGTCGCCCTGCGCCAGCTTTTCAAGCATGATGGCTTCCCCGTGCGGACTCTGCAGTCCCCCGTCTTCAGTCTCTTGCATATAGGAATACAACGTAAAGATACTTATTATAGATACAAGACCCGGCATAATAAAGCAGGGTGGTCCGTACAAGTCTTACGCAGGAGGTACACTGTGGCCGCGAATAAACTGCGAATAGGCGTGATGACCGGGTTCCCCGACCCGGTATCGGCGGAACAGCATGTGGGTCAGGCGGAAACACTGGGATTCGATTCGCTGTGGGTTGGCGACCACGTCGCCTTCCCGGTACCCATACTGGATTCACTCTCGCAACTGGCATTGGCATCTGCCTACGCCCGCACAGTTACCCTGGGTACCTGCGTTTATCTGTTACCACTGAGGCACCCGACAGTTGTAGCCAAGCAGGTTGCAACGATAGACAGGATGGCTGCGGGCCGATTGATCCTTGGCGTTGGCGTTGGCGGCGAATTTCCGAATGAATATGCAGCCTGCGGTGTACCAATTGGTGAGAGAGGCGCACGACTGTCGGATGGTATCGAGGTGTTGAAGGCTTTGTGGTCCGGCGAATCGATAACGAGAGAAAGCAGGTTCTACCCGCTGCAGGATGTGCAGATGTTGCCCGAACCCGAACAGCAGGGTGGGCCGCCTGTGTGGTGTGGCGGTCGCTCCGAAGCGGCATTGAAACGGGCGGGTCGTCTTGCTGACGGCTATATTTCGTATGCCATCGACGCGGAACGATATCGCAAGTCAAAACAAACTATTGAAACAGCAGCGTTTGGCGTGGAGCGGGATCCAAAATCAATCACTTTCGCACATATGCTGTTCACGCGTCTCGGCAACAGTTTTGAAGAAGCCCATAGCGTGGCAACGGCGCATCTTAGTCAACGATACGCCATGGATTTCGGTCCTGCCGCAAAACGTTATGCAGCCCTGGGTTTGCCCAGTGATGTGGCGGAATCCATTACGCAATTCCGTGACGAGGGTGTGACTCATCTTATCCTTGACCTGACAGGCCCGCTGCAGGACAGGGAGGCGCAACTCCAGTGGTTTTCAGAAGAGGTAAAGCCGCTGCTTGATTGATGCTGCCCGTACTACTCGCCTTTGAAAACAGGTTTCCGCTTTTCCATAAAGGCAAGCGGTCCTTCGCGGGCATCCCTGGTTCGCATGATACGGCCGGATAGTTCATTTTCGATCGGGAAAGCTTCCGCGTATGGCAGCCCGCTGGTTCTGATCACCGCCTCCTTGCACGCAGCAACGGCGAGGGGTCCGTTTTCGGCAATTCTATCAGCGATAGCAGCGGTGCGTGTCATCAGTTGCTCATGCGCAACGACCTCGTTTATGAGGCCGATGCGATGTGCTTCATCTGCACTCATCCGATCACCTGTGAGCAGGATTTCCATCGCCTTGCAGTAGGGGATCTGGCGAGCAAGGCGGACCAGAGATCCGCCACCCGGAATGATGCCTCGGGAAACTTCCGTGAGGCCAAACTCAGCGTGGTGCGCGGCAACCCTGATGTCTGTCGCCTGCAGAATTTCGGTTCCACCCGCGAGTGCAAACCCGTTCACAGCCGCGATGACAGGCTTGTAAAGTTCAAAATCCCGAAGCAGGGCAACCTGCATCAGATTACGATCCTTGATCAACGCTTCATCATATTCGTCTTCGGCTTCACGGGCACGGGAGAAAAGCGGAATGAGCAGACCGAGATCAGCACCGGAACAGAAAGCGACATCTCCGGCGCCCGTGAGTACGGCGACCCGACAGTCGGCATCATCACGGAAATCCTCCCAGGCACGAGCCATTTCCACAATCATCTGCGGGCTGAGCGCGTTTCTTCGCTCAGGACGATTCATTGTCAGGGTGGCAACGCCATCCTTTTTCTCATAAATCAGGTGAGACATATTCATCCCTGTGTCAGTTCAGGATTCGATTAACTTATGAGGCCATCTGCCAGGAGGCGTCAGCAGCCGGTAGATTGAAAAGCTTCGCTGTGTTGTCACGGAAAATCGCCTGCTTTTGTTCTGCTGACAGGCCGGCGGCGTGTTGTTCGATGAGATTCAGCGAATTTGGCCAGGTGGAATCCGTATGAGGGAAGTCGCTTGCCCATAGCAGGTGTGCAACGTCAATCATGTGTAGTGACTTGAATGCCGTCACATCATCCTGAAAGGTTGACCAGACGTTGCTTCTGATATATTCGCTGGGTAGTTTTGACAGGCCGGGCAGGATGCCGCCATCTGCGTGGAGCTTTGCAGCATGATCCATGCGATACATGTAGTGCGGCAGCCAGCCGACGTCACTCTCGGCGACAACCAGCTTCAGTTTGGGGTGTCTTTCGAACACGCCACCGAGAACAAATAGCCCAACTATATCCTGGATGGCGCGTATAATTCCCAGGAAGTTGTTGATCGCATGTCCTCTGGATTTTACATGCAGGCTACCAGCCCTGGATGTCAGGATGTGAAAACAAACAGGTATATCGAGGTCTGTAGCACAAGCCCACAAGGCATCATAGTCGGGGTGGTCGTAGTCTTCGTGGACGGGGTCCCCTGGCATCATTATGCCAACGAATCCCATTTCTTTTGCCTCGCGAAAGTCATTAATCGCCTGATCAATGCTCAGCACGGCGGTTTGTGCCAGACCGAAAATTCGATTCGGCGCCTCGCCGCACATGACCTGCAGCCACCGATTGTAGGCTTTCATGCAGGCATCTTTGTACAGTGCATCCTTGTGCATGCAGATACCCATGCCGACCGAGGCGTAGATGATTTCCGCGGCCAGACCATCCTGATCCATATAAGGTACCCGCGCAGCGCCTCCATAGGCAGCTTCACGTATGTCCGAGAAACGGATTTTTCTTGCGCGGTCAGCTCGTTCCTTGACCGTAAATCCCGCACCATCGATGAAGCCAAGCGAGATAGGTTTTTTCATACCCGGTATAACGAACGCTTCGGTGCCGTCAGGTTGCTCGACAATTCGTGGAGCATCGTCTCGATATTGTGGATCGATATAGTCAACGTAGCAGTTCGGCGGCTCACAGACGTGGCCATCGGCTGAAATAATGCCTGCGGGGATCATGGTATCTGCTCCATGGGGTTCGGAAAGTCCAGCCATGGTGCACCATCTTACAAATGTAAGCAAGCATACATTAAACCCGAACCGACATATCTGGCAAAGGGGTTACGTCCCCCACTTCTACTCTTTTTCACTGCTCAGCCGGAACCGAAATCCGTTCCCTGAGTTTGCAGCATCCATACCGAAAATTCCTTGCGAAACAGTGATGACTGGCACGGGACGTCAGTACTCGCGAATCAGTCGACCAGGCAGTTCTCCGGTGCCTTGTCCGTTCATGCGAGTAGTCACACCGTTCACCACTGTTGCGATGTAACCGTCTGCGTGCTGGGTAAGCCTTGCGCCGCCGAGGGGCAGGTCATTGACCATTTCCGGTGCGCGCGTTTGCAACTTGTTGAACTCGATGACGTTGATGTCTGCCCGCATCCCCGGTGAAAGCGTTCCCCGGTCGGTCAGGCCCATGGCGTTGGCGTTATCGCTTGTCTGACGACGGATCAGATAGGCAAGGTCAAGAAGTTCACCACGTGAGCGGTCTCTACCCCAGTGCGTCAGCAGGGTTGTGGTAAAACTGGCGTCACAGATTGTACCGACATGAGCGCCACCGTCTCCCAGGCCCATGATCGTATTTTCGTGCAGGATCATGTCTCGACAGCAGTCCAGATTGTCATCTGCGTAGTTGGCAAAGGGGCTATAGAGCAGTGTCTTACCGTTATTCTCGAGCAGTTGGTCATAAATGTACGACCAGGTTTCGACACCCGCTGCTTCTGCTGCGGCCCAGAGACTGTCTTCGGGGGCGGGTTCGTAATTGGGTGGATCTCCGAGATCCCACAGGCGTTTGCCGCCGGCCATTGAACGGAACAACCTCTGGAATCCGGCACTGGGAGCCTCGTTCAGGATGCGGGCTTTTCGTTCCGGGTCAAGAAGGGCGCTAATTTTCTCGGCAAGTGGCAGTCTGGCGATCTCCTCGTAAGACGGGCGGCTGGTAAAGGGGTTGAGCGTGGTCGTGTTGCCGAGCAGGATACCGATGGCCCTGGGTGCGACCTGACCTCTCATGACGAGCCCATCTCGATTAGCCTCCTCTAGCTTGGTCAGTGTCTTCCTCCAGCCATGAGGACTCAGGCCCTGTGCGAGAGAAATGGACATGGGGCTGCGACTGAGCTTGACCATCTGCCGAAAAGTTTCAAATTCGGTATCTAGGTCTTCGAAGTCGGAGATCATCTCAATGACACCTCGACCAGCGTCGCCAATGCCCTCGGCAATGCCGAGTAATTCCCGGGCTTCGGCTGTCAGGGATGGAATGTGTTCGCCTTTGCTGCTGCGATGATTGATTGTTCGCGAACTCGAGAACCCGACTGCCCCCGCTTTTAGTGCCTCAGTCGTAATTCTGCGCATTTCCCGGATGTCGTCCTCGGTTGCTGCTTCCTTGTAGACGCCGCGTTCACCCATGACATAGACTCGCAGTGCAGCGTGGGGCAGTTGCGCTGCGATATCAGTGTCGTATTGACGCGCTGCCAGGTAGTCCAGGTACTCAGGAAAAGATTCCCATTGCCAGGGCAGGCCTTCATCTAGCGCTGCGCCGGGAATGTCCTCCACGCCTTCCATCAGTTCAATCAGCCGGCTATGGTCTGCCTGACGGCAGGGTGCGAAGCCAACGCCGCAGTTGCCCATGACAACCGTCGTGACGCCGTGTTCGTTGGATGGGGAAAGCTGATTCGACCAGGTCGCGAGACCATCATAGTGCGTATGGATGTCGACGAACCCGGGCGTCACGATGGCGCCGTCGGCATCAAGGGAATTGCGGGCTTTCGTGGTGACCTTGCCTGTTTCCGCAATTCTGCCGTCCTTGACGCCAATATCGGCGCTTCTCGGCGCCGACCCGGTACCGTCGTAGACAAGACCGCCTTTAATCACCAAATCCAGTATCGTCATCTCGTGTCCTCTTCTTTCTCCGTATTTGCGTTATTGTATATATACTTATCACAGGATGATATCTTGGTGCATTGTGAGCTTCAAACGACGCAGAAGGAGGGTAACCCATGACGCTCAGGCAATTTGATGCAGTAATCGTTGGTGCCGGTATGTCAGGCATCTACCAGCTGCTGAAACTTCGGGAGCTTGGACTTTCTGTCAGAGTGATTGAAGCGGGCTCAGGTGTCGGCGGCACGTGGTACTGGAATCGATATCCTGGTGCGCGGTTCGACTCGGAAAGCTACAGCTATTGCTATTCCTTCTCCGATGAACTGCTTCAGGAATGGGATTGGAGCGAGCACTTCTCGCCGCAACCGGAAACGCTGAGATACCTTGAGCATGTCGCGGACAAGTTTGACCTGCGCAGCGATATTGTTTTCAACAAGCGCGTCTCAGCCGCAACATGGATCGAAAACAGCCATCGGTGGCGGGTAGAAACAGAGGATGGTGAGCAGGTGCTCGCCCGGTTTTTCATCACTGCAATAGGGCCACTGTCGCAGCCGACCTATCCCGATATAGAAGGCGCGGATGACTATCAGGGTTTTTCTTGCCATACCGCCCGATGGCCCAAAGAGCCGGTGGACTTCGCAGGAAAGAATGTAGGAATCATTGGCACCGGGGCGACCGGGGTGCAGGTCATTCAGGAGGTGGCGAAGACCGCCGGTCACCTTTATGTTTTCCAAAGAACACCCAACTGGTGCGCACCGCTTAACAACAGCGAAATCACGCCAGAAGAGCAGGCGAAGATCAAAGAGAGCTACCCTGAGATCTTTGAAAAGTGCCTGCAGAACAGGGGTTGTTTTCTTCACACGCCGGTAGAACGGAACACCTTCGATGATTCAGAGGAAGAACGCCAGGCATTTTACGAGCAGAAGTATGCGGAACCGGGTTTCGGTATCTGGGTAGGCACCTATCAGGATACACTGCTCGACGAAAAGGCAAATGCCGAGATCAGCCGGTTCGTTGCCAACAAGATCCGCTCGAGAGTCAATGATCCGGAGCTGGCTGAAAAGCTGATACCTGATAATCACGGCTTCGGAACCCGCCGAGTGCCGTTAGAGACAAAATACTACGAGGTCTTTAATCAGAGTAACGTCACCCTGGTGGACCTCCGTGACACGCCGATTGAAAGAATCACCAAATCGGGAGTGCGAACCACAGCAGCGGACTATGATCTTGATATCCTGATATATGCAACAGGATTTGATGCGATCACCGGTGCGTTTGATCACATTGACATTCGCGGTAAGGCTGGCATCAGATTGTCGGACAGGTGGGAAGAACAGGTGGCTACCTATCTTGGTATCCAGGTGGTCGGATTCCCGAATATGTTTACGCTGGTGGGGCCTCAGAATTCGGCGACGCTGTGTAACATCCCCCGGTGCATTGAGCAGAATGTTGAGTGGGTGACCGAAACCATTGGTTACATGGAAGAGCAGGGTGCGTCAGAAATTGAACCATTACCGCAATCTCAGAAAGATTGGACACAATTGGTGGCCGATCTCATGAGCATGTCGCTGTTCATGAAAGTCCGGTCATGGATATCGGGTATCAACCTGAATGTACCGGGGCGTGACAAGCCCAGGTACGTCGTTTTCCCGGGTGGTGCGCCAATGTACAAGGAACTCTGCGACAACGAGGCTGCCAGCGGTTACCCGGGATTCAGGATAAGTTAACCGGTGCCTGTAACGTCAGGCCGCGACGTCCAGGCGAACCTTCATATGCTTGACGCCGCCGATGAATCCTGGCCGAAGTCTCTCTTCATTGCCAGGAAGTTCCACATCCTTAAGGCGGGTCAACAGGCTCCTGAATACAACGAGATCATCAGGGAGGCGGCCAGTAGAGTTTCCGGTCAGCCCCGCGATACTCACCCTGAAATTCCCTGAGTATTCCCCCATCACCGGATTTGCGCGCTCGAACTTAAGACACCGCTGAAGCATCCGCCAGGCCGGCCACACCCCGACGATTTTCCACCAGCGAGTAAACGGCGGGCACGACGACGAGCGTAAGGAGCGTGGAGCTGATCATGCCGCCGATGACCGCCATGGCCAGGGGCCCATTGGTGTCCGCCCCCGGCCCGACCCCGATGGCGGCGGGCGTGAGTGCCAGGATCACAGTCAGCGACGTCATCAGCACCGGCCGTAGCCGCACCGGGCAAGCGCCCCGCAGCGCCTCGTCCACGGCGTGGCCCTGAGCGCGCATCTGGTTGGTCAGGTCCACGAGCAGAATGGAGTTCTTCGCCACAAGTCCGACCAGCAACACCATACCGATCATCGAATAGATATTCAGGCTCATACCCATGAGCCACAGTGCGATCAGGCCGCCGATCACGGCCAGCGGCTGAGCCAGCATCACGATGAGCGGTTGAATCAGCGAGTTGAACTGGCTCGCCAGCACCATGTACACGAGAATGATCGCCAAGCCGAATGCGAAGCTCATGTATTCCGCGGTCTTGGTGAACTCCCGCGCCTGACCCTGCAGTTTGATCTGATATCCCAGGGGGAGCAATTGCTCGGCGTGCGCATAAATCTCGTTCAACGCGTCGCCCAGGGGCACATCGGGCGTTATGTAGAAGTTTGCCGCGTACTGCAGATCCATCCGATTGACGACCGCAGGCCCGATCAGCGTGCGAATGTTCGCGACGGAATCCAGCCGCACCAGGTCCCCGTCCCGGGTCCGGAGCATGATACGGGTCAAGTCGTTCGGCACGCGAAGCTGTCCCAGTGCAGCCTTCGCCCGCACGTCATACCGTTCCCCGTCTCCCGGGTCGTCGTTGTACTTCGCAATATCCACTCCGCCGGCGAGGAGATTGACCGCCAGCGCCACATCGGCGGCGGCAATGCCGAGGTCGGCAGCCCGTGCGCGATCAATCTCGACCTGCAGTTGAGGCAGGTCGAGTTGCAGATCCATGTCCACTGAACCCATTTCGGGCGTACTCCGCAAGCGTGCATCGAGCTCCGCCGCCAGCTCCGCCACGCGCCCAAGCTCTGGCCCGGTCAGGGCGAACTGCAGCGGTTCGCCGCGCTGGCCACCCACCGGCGAAGGCTCGGCGATGAACGCCCGCATACCCGGAATGCGGTTGAGCTCGGCCTGCAGCTCCCGCGTCAGCTCGGCCTGGTGCCTGTCGCGGTCTGGACTCAGCGTCACATAAGCCACCCCGCGATTCACCTGACCGCTACCACCACTGCCGATGGCCGTGAAGTAGGTGGCCACCTCTTCGTGGTGATCGAGGACCTCTTCGAGCTGTCGCAGATAGCGGTCGCTCGTGTCGATGCTGCTGCCGAGCGGCGCACGGAAGCTGACGAGGAATCTGCCCTCGTCGCGCAGCGGCATGAACTCTTTGTCGACCAGGCTGAAGAGCACGCCGCTCACGGCAACCACCACCACCGTCAGGCCCACCACGGCCCACCGCGCACGCAGGGCCTGGTTCAGTAGCCTTACGTACAGGCGATCCATGCCGTGCAGAAATCCATCGAGCGCCCGATAGATGCGCCCATGCCGTTGCTGGACGTGCAGATAGCGGGAACAGAGCATGGGCGTCAGCGTCAGCGACACGAACAACGAGATGAGGACCCCCACCGAAACCACCACGGCGAATGATTGGAAGAAGCGTCCAACGATCCCTTCGATGAAGATGACGGGGGCGAAGATCGAGACCAGGGTCAGCGAGGCAGCCACGACCGCGAATACCACCTGATCCGCACCTTGCTCGGCAGCGGTTACCGGGTCGGGGTCGATCTCTTCCCGGTGGCGAAAGATGTTCTCGAGCACCACGATGGCGTCGTCCACGACCACTCCGATCAGCAGAAGCAGCCCCAGCAACGTCATCTGATTGAAGGTGTAGCCGAAGAAGTAGATCGCCGCCACGGTGCCGAGCAGCGAGACGGGAATGGCCGTCGCAATGATCAGGGTCGAGCGGAAGCTGCGCAGGAACAGCAACACGATCAGTGCGGCGAAGATCGTGCCTTCCACCAGATGATTCTCCAGGGCCGCCACGATTTCACGAATCACATCGGCGTCACTCACCGCCACCGAGATTTCCAGTCCGGGCGGAAGCTGAGGCCTGATCTCCTCCTCCACACGGCGCTCAACCGCCTCGACAACCGCCACGGTGTTCGCATTGCTGATCTTGACAATGCCCATGCCGACAGTCGGCGTACCATTGAAGCGGGCGACCTGACGAAAGTCGGCGAGATCATCTTCGACATCGGCGATGTCGGCGAGCCGCACGGCCGCGCCGTCCTGATAACGCACGATCATGCCCTCGAGCGCCGAAGGACTGTGGAACTCCAGGTCGAGCTTGATCAGGTGCTCCTCCTGCTCGCTGACCAGGTAGCCGCCAGGCGCCTGGATGTGCTCGCGGGCGAACGCGTTTCTGAGGTCCTGTGCCGTCACGTCCAGTGCCGTCATGCGATCCAGATCGAGGTTGACGCGGATCGTGCGTTCACGACGGCCGCCTATTCGCACCTCTCCCACGCCGTCAATGGTCTCGAGACGCTTCTTGATGACGTTGCGGGCGTACTGGTTCAGCTGCTGAACGGTGCGATCGCCGGTGAGCGCCAGCCACATGACCGGCGCGGCGCCCACCTCGACCTTCGCGACGACCGGCGGTTCCGCATCCTCCGGCAGGTCACGCAATACCTGATTGACCTTCGCCTGGACTTCGTTGAATGCAACATCGATGTCCTTCTCCAGACTGAACTGGATGGTCACGTTCGACACGCCCGGCGATGAGCTCGAGGTGATGTAGTCAATGCCCGGCACGCTGTTGACGGAGGTCTCGATCAGGTTAGTGACACTGGCGTCGACGATATCCGGATTTGCACCCGGCAACGCCGTGCTCACCGAGACCACCGGAAAGTCGATCTGCGGGAAACGATCCACGCCGATGCGGTCATAGGCGATGATGCCGAACAGGACGATCAGGGCGTTCAGCATGAACGCCAGCACGAATCGGTGGATCGAGGTCCTGGGGAGCGTCACGCTGCGCTGCTCCGGACATTCACGGCGACACCCCCGGTAAGAAAGCCGGCCCCATCCTCAGCGACCGCTTCACCTGCGGATAGACCCTCACGTATCTCCACCCATCCATCTTTCGTCACGCCCGTCTTTACCGGCACCTCGACGGCGCGGCCGGAGTCGATGCGATACACCACGGCGCCGGTCGGCCGCAGCACAACGCTGGATTCCGGGACGACCACGCTCGCCGGCCGTTCCTCTACGACGACTTCGCCCACCACGGTACCCCCCACCCGCCAACCACCCGGATTCGCGAATTCCACGATCGCCTCCACCGACCGGCTCGACCTGCCGATCACGGGGCGCACCTCCACGACGCGACTCTCGACGGTCTGTTCCGCAGCGGATACGGTGCTGAGGTGCACCATCATCCCCGGCCGGATGTCTCGGGAGACCACTTCCGGAAACGGCAGATAGGCGCGTAAGCGGTCCTGACGCACGATCTCGAACATCGGTTCCCCGACCGCGACATAGTCCCCTTCGGAGACCTGCCGGCGCTGGACGACGCCCTCGAACGGACTGCGTACGCGGGTTTCCACAAGGTTCCGGGATGCCTGCTTGACGGCGGCTTCGGCTTCCGACAGTTGCGCTGCCAGCGCTCGCTCCTGCGCCTCGGCCTCCTCGAGCGCGCTTTCGGAGGTGTTCTGTTCCGCTGCCAGACGGGTCAGCCGCGCCACCAGTCGACGCTGGTTCGCCAGCAGCACCTCTAGCCGTCGAACGGTCGCCTCCGCCGATTCAAGAACAAGACGTTGACGCTCGTTATCGATCTCGGCAAGCACCTGGCCGGCCCTCACGGGTTCCCCTTCTTCGGCCAGGGTCGCCGTGACGCGGCCGGAGGTTTCCGCGGAGACAGCGGCAAGCGCCTGAGCCTCCAGCCGCCCGAGCGTCCGTTCGACTACCCTGACCGGCCTCGCCTTGGCCGTTGCCGCGGTAATGGCCACGGTCCGTTCCGGTGCCGCCGCAGGCGTCGCATCGGATGACCCATCGCACCCGGCGAGCACCAAACAACATGCGCAGGCAATCAATACAGCAAACTCAGATTTCAACTTACATCCTCTTCATCAATTAGCCCCGAGACAATGGTACGGCTCATACGCCGCACGAAATTCGCGCGATCGCTTCCCGGCGACCCCTCCAGATCATCGAGGGAGTTTCCCAACAGCAGATAGGCGAGGTTGGCGGATAGCATCAGCAACGCGACATCCCTGGTCCTGCTCACGGGCGTTCTCGCGGATGAAAGCGACGCCTCCAGCGCGCGTGCTATTCGCTGGTAGCTCTTGTTCAGCGCCACGCCAAGTGCGGCTCGCTCATCGGTGCCAAGGTCGGCTCGAAGAAGCTCCCGCACTACCAGCCGAGCGACATCCGCATTCCTCAGCAGGTACTCCAGGTGCACGGCCATGAGGGTTCGCAATCTACCGTCAGACTCCTGACGAACCGGCAAATCCTCCAACTCTCCGGCAAATTCCTCATGCGCAGACTCGATGGCAGCCAGATACAAGTCCCACTTCGTTCGAAAATGATGAAAGACTCCCGCCTTGCTCACACCCGACGCCCGGGCGATCTGCTGAATCGAAGTCGCTGCATAGCCTTGATTCGCAAATAGTTTCAGAGCGTTGGAAACAATCAAGCTGGCTGATGAACTGCTGATGAATTCAACCTCGAATTGGAACTGTGAGGGCTTATGTACCGCAAGCTTACCAGACGACCGGTCAGCTCACAACGCGTAGCCTTTTCCAATATGAAATGAGTCGTGCGACACGAAGTCGCTTGAAGAAGTTGTTCCCCGGTAAGAAGGAGGGCCTGAATGTACCGGGGGCGTGACAAGCCCAGGTACGTCGTTTCCCCGGGCGGTGCGCCAACAAGGAACTTCTGCGACAACGAGGCTGCCAGCGGTTACCCGGGATTCAGGATAAGTTACCCGGTGCCTGTAACGTCAGGCCGCGAGGTCCAGGCGAACCTTCATATGCTTGACGCCGCCGATGAATCCTGAACGAAGCCTCTCTTCATTGCCAAGAAGTTCCACATCCTTCAGGCGAGTCAAAAGACTCCTGAATACAGCTCTCAGTTCGTTGCGGGCGAGGTGAGCGCCAAGGCAGAGATGTTCACCAATGCCAAAGCCGAGATGCTGGTTGGGTTCCCGTGAGATGTCGAAGACATCCGGATTCTTGAACACGCTGCTGTCCCTGTTTGCCGAGGGGTAAAACAAGGTCAGGTGCTCGCCTGCCTTGATATCAACACCGTGCAGGTTGACATCGGTGTTGGGTGTTCGGCAGAAGTGAACAACCGGGCTGGTCCAACGCACGATTTCTTCGACCATGGGATACAGATACTGATCGGGATTCTTGCGCGCCATGTCCAACTGCTCCGGATGCCGGATGAGCGCAAGCATACCCCCGGTTGTTGCATTCCGTGTGGTCTCGTTGCCTGCGGCGATCAGGAGAAACAAATAAGACAGTAGTTCCAGGGGCGGCAGGTACTCACCGTCAATCTTGGCGGTAGCGAGAATCGTGGTGAGATCGTCCTGGGGTTTTTTGCGCCTGTCTTCGACAAAGTCAGTGCAGTAGGCGAAGACTTCCGCAATTGCTTTCTGGGCGAGTTCCCGGCCCTTCAGTCCGTCTTCCCGCTGGAATTCCGGGTCGTTGGCACCAACGATTTCGTTGGTCCAGCGGAAGAACTGGTCCCTGTCCGCCTGCGGTAGTCCCATCAGTTCTGCGATGACTGCCAGGGGCAGGATGGCGGAAACCTCGGTGACGAAATCCATTTCTTTCTTGTCAGCCAGGTCGTCCAGTATCTGATCTGCAACCCGGTCGAGCCGATGTTGATCCTCATTGAGGCGGCGCTTGGTGAAATAGGCGCTCATCAGTTTTCGGTAGGTTCGGTGATCCGGTGGATCCATGTTCAGCAGGGTCCGGACTCTGGTGAGAATGTCTTCATCACTTTCGGGTTGCACCGACAGTAACGGTGCGTTGAGAAAAATATTGGGTTTTTTGGAAATACTGACAATATCGTCGTAACGGGTTACCGCGTAAAAAGGCACCAGCTTCGGATGTTGGCAGTAGGCGATCGGCGCGTTTTTTCTGAGTTCAGCCCAGTAAGCGTGCGGATATCCATTCTGCTGATAATAGTCGGGGTCGATGATTTCAATGGGGGCTTCGGGTCTGCTCATTTTGACGGATTCTCCAGGTTCAATTCAGTCTTCGATGGTGATCGCCAGGCGGGGGCAGAGCTGGGCAGCGTCTTCTACTTTGGAACGAAGAGACTCATCAGGCTCTTCAATCAAAACAATCAGCTCGTCGTCGTCCGTCAGTCTGAAAACCTCAGGACATGCGCCCATGCAGTGCGCGTTGGCTTCGCAAAGATTGTAGTCAACCGTGACTTTCATAGCAGTTACCATTCAAAGTTACAGGACTGAAATATACAAGCCGCCGTTTTGATAAGCAACCTTACAAAAAGATTGCATGCCGGGGTTCAATCGCGCTGGCTGCCGAGCAGATTTTGCAGATTTGCCCCGATGACACCGAGAACCTCGCGGGTGGTATTGAGATCGCTTTTGTTAATAGATGAGAGGCTTTCTCTGTACAGCGTATCTGCAATTTCCCGCATTTGGGGTAAACTTTTCTTCGCGTTTTTTGTGAGGAAAATGCGCCTGATTCGCTTGTCGGTCGGGTCATCCGCGCGGGAAACGAGGTCTTTGGCTTCCATGCGGTCGATGAGTCCGCTCATAGCCATGCGACCGACCCCGATATATTCAGCGAGGTCTACCTGTGTGATACCCGGGTAGCGGAAGACGCAGGCGATCACCCTCGCCTGGGGACGCGTCAGGCCAAGGGGTGCCATGAGAGTTGCGTAAGCATTGGTGAATGCACGTGCAACCTCATAGATGAGAAATCCCATCGCTTCGCTGTCCACATTTTCGGAAATGGGTACGACATTTCGCTCACTCATAAATCCTGCTACCTGTGCGATTGTGCCTGCATTATACACCTGGCCCTCCTGGTTCACCCCGTTAAATCACAGTGAATTCAGGTCTGGCAGCAGCCGGTTCATACGTTCCTGAGTTTCCAGGTACTCATTCACCAACTGACTGACGACGTCTTTTGCGCTCGCAACCTCATTCAAGCGGCCGACAATTTGACCGACCGGTACAAAGAGGAGTTCTCGCGATTGTTCCGGATACCGTCTCATCCTGGCCATGGCTCGGCCTACGGCCATCATCTGCATGGGCGCGTCCAGAGATTTTGGATTGTTACCTGCGCCCCAGGCCTCCGTCCATGCGTTTTTGAGCATCCTGACCGGTTTTCCGGTGACGCTCGCCGAGCGCACGGTGTCATTGGATTTCGCTTCCAGCAGCAGGTCCTTTTCTACTTCGCCGGTTGCTGCCTCGGCAACCGTCAGCCAGAGCGAGCCACACCAGACCCCCTGGGCACCGGTTGCGAGGGCGGCAAACATCTGGCGCCCGGAGCCAATCCCGCCGGCGGCAATCACCGGAACGTCTCCCGCCACATCAACGACTTCGGGCCAGAGCACCATGCTGCCAACTTCACCGGTATGACCACCACCTTCACCGCCCTGGGCGACGATAAAGTCCAGGCCGGCTTCAACATGTCGCCGAGCGTGACTCGGCGAACCACAGAGTGCGCCGACCATACGACCCGAATCCTGTATTTGTTTGATAACCCCCGCTGGTGGTGTGCCGAGGGCATTCGCGATCAGCCTGACCTTCTCGTGTCTCAGCGCAACATCGACCAACGGCGTTGAGGTCGCTTCTGTCATCAGTAACCGATCCTCGATTTCCTTGCCTTCCGGAAGTCGCGGTACGCCATGGGCATCCAGCAGTTCGTCCGCAAAATCACGGTGACCCCGGGGAATGGCGGCGCTGATCATCGCTTTCAGCTTCTCTTGGCTTTTTTCTTCCTGACCAACGTATTTGTTGGGAATAATGACATCAACACCGTAAGGTTTGTCACCGATATGTTCGTCGATCCAGCTAAGTTCGATCTCAAGTTGTTCTGGTGAGAATCCGACCGCGCCGAGTACACCGATGCCGCCGGCACTGCTGACAGCGACGACGACATCCCGGCAGTGAGTAAAGGCAAAAATCGGGAAATCGATGCCGAGTTTTATTGCGAGTTCGGTTTGCATTATTGACTCCCTGCGTCGAAAACTTCCTTGGCGATGGCCATGCCCTCGACGGCGACGGGAAATCCGCCATAGATAGCCATGTGCATGATGATCTCGCAGATTTCCTCGCGGGAAAGACCATTGTCCAGGGCTCGGCCAATATGAATTCTGAGTTCGTTGGGTCTGTGCAGTGCACAGAGTGCCGCCACCGTGATCAGGCTGCGGTCACGTTCAGGTAACCCGGGGCGCGACCATACGCCTTCGGGCAGAACGGTATCGATAATGAATTCACCCCAGTCGTCCCGAATTTCTTCCGGTGTGGCGAGTTGTCCGGTGATGGCACGCGCCAGTTTGAGTTTTTCTTCCTGGTTCATTGATTTCTCTTGCCTCGTAATTTTTAGTGATGGCTTATCGTGTGAACTGGACCCGGCGGTTATTGCCCGACTATGATGGCGTTTTCGGGGTAGCCTGAGTAGCAACGGTCGTGTCCTGCACATTTTGCTTCGTCGATTTTTACCTTCATGGAACGAGTCCTCGTGTCATCTGGGATCGCGAATTGTCACTGTGCCCTGGGCAACTGCTGCCGTGCGATCTTCATTGAAGATGTCAATTCTGACGACCGCCTGGGTGCGGCTGAGGTTGACGATTTCTGCTCTCGCGTCGACAGTACCCTTGGATACAGGTGCCGTCAGATTGATCTTGAATTCCGTGGTCGCAGCCCACTGACCTTTCTTCATCGCAGGGTAGCAGACGCATCCGAGCATATGGTCGCAGAAGGCCGACAGCACGCCGCCATGCATATTGCCGAATGGCGTCAGGAGTTCTTGCCTGACCTCCAGTCGCCCAGTCATGACACCCGGTTCGGCGTTAATGATACTGATACCGAGGAAATCGTGCAGTCCTCCGGCGCCACCTTTGCTGTTAATAAATCCTTCCGCGATTTTCTGGTCAAAAGGTATGTTCGAACTCATAATTCACCTGTTTTGTAAAATGTTTGATTCACTGCGGTGGAATCAGGCAGGAGTGAATGGATTCATCACCCTTGATTTCCCTTGCCAGCGTTTTGATCGCCAGCTCTGCTTCTTCCAGGGGAAAATCATGCGTATGCATCTTGTCAAAAGGTACCGTGCCGCTTTCCAGAAGCCTGATAGCGCTCCTGTATCCCGATGATGTGACGCCAATGGCGCCCTTTATGTTGATTTCTTTCATGACAATCATGTCGGAGACGAAATTGTCGACCTGCTTGAAACCCTTTACCCCGGCGAGCACAATGGTGCCTCCGGCGCGGACCATGTGAAGCGCATCGACCACTGGTTGCGTGGCGTATGCGCTCACGTCGACAACGACATCCGCGCCCCGGCCGTTTGTGATTTCCTTGACTCTTTGTACGGCGTTCTCGTTGGTCACGTCAATTGTGTGGTCGGCTCCGTACAACTTTGCCAGCTCGAGTTTCTTCGCGTCAGCTTCGAGGCCGGTCACGATGATTGTGCCTGCCCCGACGTAACGGCAGGCAATGACACTTGCGAGGCCCCGTTGCCCTGGTCCCATTATGACCACAGTATCCCCCGGGCGGGTTTTCGGTATTTCTGTCGCCCAGCGAAACCCCGCACCCAGCGGGTTGAATATGACGGCGAGATTTGCCGGCAGTTCCTTGGAGACCTTGTGCACAACCGAGTTCGGGTGCAGGAACATATACTGAGCGTAGCCACCCCATAGTCCTGGCGCTTCGGTGACTGGAATGTAGGAGTAGATTTTCCTGTTGTCGCAAAGATGGTAGCGGCCATCAAAGCAGGTTGGACAGTGACGGCAGGACAACATGGTTTCAACAGCAACACGATCACCCTGATCGACTCCCCAGCGTGCTGCCGCTCGATCACCGATTTTCACGATGATCCCCAGCGGTTCATGGCCAGGAATGACATTCATCTCAACATTCAGAGCGCCGTCAAACTGTTCATAGTCACTGCCGCAGATCCCGCAGGCCTCGAGTTTCAAAATCGCGCTGTCCTCATCAATGTCAGGAATGGCGATATCCCGTGCTTCCAGGCATCTGACGCCTGTCTGTACCATCGCAAAAGATTTTTCAGGGAGCATGTGCACGTCTCCGGTTATTTATGCTATCAGGAATCCAATAATTCAGTACGCATGTTTACATTGCAAGTGCAATATATTACCTTTTCACGATCATGGATTGCTAATACACAGTTTTCGAGGGGCTCAAAGCTGCCCGAAGTTAAAGTTCAGTTGCCGCACTGGTTAAGGGTTACGACACAATGCATTTTGGATTGAGTGAAGAGCAGTCTCTGCTGCGTGACACGGTCAGGCGATACTTTTCTGACCGGTTGGATATAGAGCGAATCAAGGAGATGTTGGGTGGCTCCTGCCCGAACGATCTTTGGCAGAGTGTGATTGACATGGGGTTGATGGGCGTCGTTGTGCCTGAGGAATACGGTGGTAGCAATCTGTCGTTGCTGGATGCAACCATCGTCGCTGAAGCGTTGGGCGAGTTTGTCGTACCCGTTCCACTGACCGGTGCGTTGATGGCAGTAGCAGCGATAAGCAAGCACGGCGACGACAACCAGAAAGAACGCTATCTGCATGGGATCGCCAACGGTTCGATCAGAGTTGCGCACGGCATAAAACGTAATCATGCCGCGCTGCACAGTGAAGGTAACCTGGTCACCGGTAGATCAGCGGTCATTGCAGACGTTGCTGGCGCCTCACATTATCTTTTGAACGCCGGTGATAAGCTGCTTGTTGTGGATTGTAGCGCGCCCGGTATACGGGTCGAGAACCTTAAAAACGTCGACAGGACGCGATCATTTGCCATAGCCAGCTTTGACAACACCGGCTGCGATGTCATCGCCTCCGGGAATCCGGAAGTGGTTAACCACTCGCTTGCTGTAGGTCGTTTATCAATCGCAGCTGAAACTTTTGGGGCGGCTGAAAAGATGTTCGAAGATGCGCGAGCTTATTCTCTTGAACGGTATCAGTTTGATCGACCGATAGGCTCCTTTCAGAGTATCAAACACCAGTTGTCCGACATGATCAGCGATCTTGAACCTTGCCGTTCGCTGCTGTGGTATGCGGCATACACGTATGATGCTGAACCCGAAGAATTCGAGCTACACAGTTGCCTTGCCAAGTCGTTGGTTTCGGATGTTGCCAAGCGTGTTGCCAAGACTTCTCTCGAGATTCATGGGGGTATGGGGTATACGGAGTTGCTCGGGTTACATCTGTGGTTTAAACGAATAGAAACTAACCGTCAGTTGCTCGGCGGACCCGAAGCCGCCCGTTCGAGGGCAGCCGAAGTCCAGCAATTTGTTATCGAGGGGGTCAGCTAAATTGGATCTTTCCTATGGTGTGGAATACGACGATTTCCGAAATGAAGTCAGACAGTTCTGCCAGAACAATAAATTCGTCGATCCCAGTAGAGGCATGCCGGGTGTCACGGAAAGACCCAGTAAGGAAAGGCTGTCGTGGCAAGCGAAATTGATCGAACATGGTTACGCCGCACGGACAATACCGAAGGAATACGGCGGATACGGCGCTGAACCGGACATCATCAAGAACCGCATAATCCAGGAAGAATTCATCCGGGCTGGTCTTTCGCCTGGCATGGCGAACCAGGGTATCTCAATGCTGGTACCGACATTGCTGGAAGTCGGTACTGAAGAGCAGAAAAAACGCTACATTGAACCGACCATCAAGGGAGAGGTGATCTGGTGTCAGGGGTATTCGGAGTCCGGTTCCGGAAGTGACCTGGCGAGTTTGAGAACCAGTGCTGTGGTGGATGGTGATGACTTTGTCATCAACGGCCAGAAGATCTGGACCAGCTCTGCCCATGTAGCTGACATGTGCTTTATTCTCGTCAGAACCGAGCCAGAAGCACCGAAGCACAGGGGGATCAGTTACCTTCTGATGCCAATGGATGCCGAGGGTATTGACGTACGACCCCTGGTGACCATGACCGGCGATGCGACTTTCAATGAGGTATTCCTGGATAATGTTCGTGTACCTGTTACTAACATGGTCGGTGCTCGCGGCCAGGGCTGGCAGGTAGCGAACGTTACGCTGAAATATGAGCGTGGCATGCTTGGTAACGCCGGTCAGGGCGCGTCGGCTATCAAGAATTTGGAAGACCTGCTGCTCACCGAAGACCATGACGGCCGCAGGCCAATGGATAATGCGGTTATTCGAGACAGGTTTGTCGAACTGCAGGCCAGGAGCCTGGCCAACAAATATCACGGCATGCGGCTGCTTTCAAAGAGTATTAACAAAGAGCCACCGGGTGTAGAAGATCTGATTGTGAAGTACTCGGCAACAGAACTTGCTCACGATATTTTCTGCCTCGGTGTTGATGCCCAGGAAGAATTCGGTACGCTGATGGACGACTCGCCGTATCGTGCCGAGAAAGACTGGCAGAAGAGTTTCCTCAGTTCCTTCACGGGAATTATTGGTGGTGGCTCAGCCAATATCCAGAAAAACATTATCAGTGAGAGAGGCCTTGGTATGCCACGGGAACCGCTGGTCGCCATGACAAACGACGGCTGGTCCCTCAAGAAGAGCCGTTAACGCCGGAGAAACAAAAGCGCAAGAACAAGAAACAGAAACAGGAAAGGGAGGCGCAGCTGATGGTTGCAGAGGTACTGTCCCCGGATATGGTCGGGGTTGAATTCGAACCTGTAGAAGTAAGCTGGGACGAAAAAGACGTGATGTTGTATGCGCTGGGTGTGGGATGCCGGCCGTCAACCGAACTGGATTTCCTGTACGAAGGCAGAGGTCCGAAGGTTTTGCCCACTTTCGCCGTCATTCCTGGCATGCGCGCCATGGGCTCGATCAACAAGGTCGTCAAGTTACCTATATCAAGAATGCTGCACGGTGAACAGGGGATTCAGCTACATCGGCCGATACCAGCAAACGGCAGATTCACAATGAAGAGTCGAATATCCGAAGTCTGGGACAAGGGAAAATCTGGTGTGCTCGGTGTAACAGCGGATTTCGAAGATGACGACGGACCGGTTTTTTCCACCCGATCCACACTGTTCTGGATTGGCGGGGGTGACTTTGGCGGTGACAAGGGGCCCTCGACACGAAACCTGAACGTGCCGCCGGGTCGCGATCCCGACCATCTCGTCAGCTACAAGACCACGGAAGAACAGGGCGCAATTTACCGGCTGAGCGGTGATCGAGTGGCGCTGCACATTGATCCCGAATTTGCCCGGGCTGCAGGCTACGAGAAGCCATTTATGCATGGGCTTTGCACCTATGGCTTTGTTGGCCGGGCAATTTTGCACACATTGTGTGATTCAACGCCGGAACGATTCAAAGGCATGACGGGCAGGTTTGCCGATCGGGTGGAATTCGAAGACGAAATTGTGATCAAGATCTGGGACGAGAGCGATGGCAAGGCCATTGTTCAGGCTGAGGATCAGGAAGGCAGGGTTGTCCTTTCCCAGGCAGCAGCAGAATATCAGGCTAACTAACTACAAGGCATTTAAGTGAACTGGAGTAACGAGGCAGCTATTGTTGGTATTGGCGAGACTGAGTACACCAAGGGGACTCAGCGAACTGCTGTAGACATGATGCTGGAAGCAGCGCGCAAGGCCATCGCGGATGCCGGCCTTTCGCCGCATGATATCGATGGCATGGTACCACCTCCGGTCATAACAACCTCGGAGGAGCTGGCCGCTAACCTTGGGATTCCCATTCTGCGTTATGCATCGACGGTGCATATGGGAGGTGCCAGCCCAACGGCAGCGATCCAGAATGCCGCGATCGCCATTGCAGCAGGTATTGCGAGCAACGTCTTAATCGTCCTGGGCTGGAATGGCTATTCTGCACTACGACCCAAGCCGGGGCAGCCCAAGAGTCGGCCATTGGGCATATCGGCCATGGCCGCAACCATGAAGGATTTCTATGTGCCGTTTGGCGTAATGCTGCCGGTGCAGATGTATGCCTGGCTGGCAACCCGGCACAAGCAACTCTACAACGTGCCGGACGAAGCAACGGGCGAGATAGCGGTTGCCTGCCGAACACATGCCCAACTTAATCCAAAGGCGTTCATGGCAGATCGCCCACTCACCATGGAACAGTACCTGGAAAGCCGTATGGTGTCTGACCCGTTTCGGTTGAATGATTGTTGCCTTGAGACTGATGGCGCCTGTGCGGTCGTCCTAAGCAGTGCCGCCCAGGCGGCAGATCTGCCTCACGACCCCGTTTACGTGATGGGCGCGGCTGAAGGGCACCCTTATCCGGCAGACGATATTCCGTCCCGTCAAGACCCTTTCCGGATTGGACTCAGTTACGCGGCACCACGTGCGTTCGAAATGGCGGGCATCCAACCAACGGATGTTGACTTTCTGCAGGTGTACGATTGTTTTACCTATGTTGTTTTGTTGCAGCTGGAGGCCATGGGTTTCGCAGAGAGAGGGGGGATCTACGATTTTGTCAAAAACGGTCAGGTTCAGCTGGGCGGCCGATACCCGCTCAACACTCACGGCGGTTTACTTAGCGAAGCCCATGTTTGGGGACTGAATCATTTGATTGAAGCAACCCGTCAACTTCGTCACGAAGCGGGAGATCGACAGGTTGAGAATGCCGAGATCGGTCTGGTCACCGGCTGGGGCGATCTCGGCGATGGCAGTATAGCAATATTGAGGAGATAACATGGCTGACTGGCCAATTCCTGATCCGATTGATCCAATCAATGCCGAGTTCTGGCATGTTCAACAAGACAGTGTGCTGCGTTTCCAGCGATGCACAGAATGCGGTTGTTTCCGGCACCTGCCTCGTTACATGTGTTCTGAATGCGGTTCTACAGAATACGAGTGGGCGCCCTCTGTCGGCAAAGGGGAATTGTATTCATGGACGGTAACTCACCAGATTTTTCATCCCCGTTTCGACGTACCCTTTATCGCGGCTGTGGTGGAATTCCCGGAAGGCGTCAGGATGATGAGTCAGCTCGTGAACGTCGACCCGGATCAGTTGCGACTCGGCATGCCGGTCGAAGTCGAGTTCAAAGTCATTACTGACGAATTCCAGACGCCTGTCTATCGTGCTTGAGACACCTGGTTTTTAAGCGTTTTCCGGGATAACAGAATTGAGAGGTATGGCGAATGGGGTGGAGCTTCGGTGATATTTACGATGCGATTGGCGCGAAGCTTGGTGATAAGCAGATTGCGCTGATAAATGCGGGCCCTGGCGGGGGTCAGGGGATGTCCATCACGTGGTCAGCGTTTACAGCCCGGACTAATCGACTGGCCAGATTCCTCGCCGCGCACGGACTGCAACCTGACGCCAAGGTCGCGCACTACATGCGGAACTGCCCGGCGTATGTAGAAACCATGGTTGCCTGTTTCAAGGGGCGTTTTGTTCACGTAAACGTGAATTACCGGTATGTGAAGGATGAGCTCTTCTACATTTTTGACAATTCCGATGCTGAAGCGGTGGTCTATGCGAGAGAGTTTCGTGAACAGGTAGACCGCCTCCGCGACCGGCTGCCGAAGGTTAAGACCTATATCGAAATCCCTGCGTATTTTTCTGAAGAAGACCCTGTTCCGGATTACGCCACATCTTATCGGCAGGTAACGGAATCGGGCGACGCCGACAGGTTGAATATAGAAAGGCAGGGGACTGATCTGCTCTTTATATACACCGGCGGAACAACCGGGATGCCCAAAGGTGTGATGTGGGAACATGAGGCCATCTGGAACGCGGGCGGCGCGGGCGCCTCGATTCTTCAACCTGGTGTCGAGCCGCCGGCTTCACCGGAGGAGCATGCGGCGCGGGTTGCCGCCGCGCCACTCTGGCCAACGCTTTTGGCGGCATGTCCGCTGATGCATGGCACTGCGATGCTGAGTGCCATCAATACCCTCAATCAGGGGGGCGCCGTGGTCACCGTGCCTGAAGCCAGCCTGGACCCGGCAGCCTTGTGGCGGGCAGTAGAGCTGTACAAAGTCAATTCAATGGCAATAGTCGGCGATGCGTTCGCCAAACCCATGCTCAGGGAGTTGGACAAGAACGGTAATCAGTACGATATCAGCAGCATGGCCGGCATGATCAGTTCGGGCGTCATGTGGTCACCGGAAGTTAAAAAGGGATTGCTCCGGCATAATGAGAACATGGTCCTGGTGGATTCCTTCGGCGCTTCCGAGGGGATAGGTTTCGGTGCATCGAGAACGACGAAGGACTCTGATTCCAGTACAGCGAAATTCCAGATTGGTGAGCATTGCAAGGTGTTTACCGAGGACCACCGCGAAGTTTCGCCGGGGAGCGGAGAAGCAGGATTTATTGCCCGGTCCGGGAGTATACCCGTCGGGTATTACAAGGACGAGGAAAAGACTGCAAAGACGTTCCCGGTGATACATGGAGTGAGATATTCGATCCCGGGAGACTGGTGTACGGTGGAGGCTGATGGCACCCTGACGCTGCTGGGCAGAGGTTCAGTCTGCATCAACAGCGGTGGCGAGAAAATATTTCCGGAAGAAATTGAAGAAGTCCTGAAACTGCATGAGAGCATTGACGATGCACTTGTGGTGGGGGTTCCGGACGACCGCTGGGGTCAGGCGGTGACGGGCGTGGTGGTATTGGTGAGCGGTGCGGAACTGGATGAACAGGAGCTCAAAGATTTTGTTAAAAGGTATCTTGCCCCCTACAAAGCCCCTAAGTATATCGTCGCGACTGACGTACCGCTAAGAGCACCGAACGGAAAGGCAGACTACAAGCGGACAACCCAGGCCGCCAAAGAAACCCTTGGCTTGAATTGAGCAGAGTCGATGGAAAGAAATCAGAACACACAACAATCCGAATTGTTCGATGTCGTCGTAGCCGGCGCCGGGTTCAATGGCGTTTATCAGCTCTACCGGTTGAGGCAGGAAGGGTATTCCGTGCTGTTAGTGGATGCGGGTAAAGAGCTCGGCGGTATCTGGTACTGGAACAGCTATCCCGGGGCGCGTGTGGACTCCCATATTCCCAACTATGAGTTCTCGATGCCCGAGGTCTGGCGGGACTGGTACTGGCCCGAACGATTTCCGTCCCAGGCTGATTTGAAAGCGTATTTTCATCATGTGGATAAGACACTGGATATCAGTCGTGACGTCCGGTTTGAAACGCGGATCACTTCGGCGCAATTCGAGGAGTCTGATGAGCTCTGGCATCTACGAGCTGAGGATGGCTTTCGAGTGCGTGCCAAGTTTCTTCTGCCATGCCTGGGGTTTGCAGCCCAGGCATACATTCCCGATATTCCCGGACTGGACAGGTTTGCCGGGCCATGCCATCACACTGCCAGGTGGCCCGGAGATGGCGTTGATTTTTACGGTAAACGTGTCGGCATAATAGGCACGGGTGCCAGTGGTGTGCAGGTGACGCAGGAGTCGGCGAAAGTCGCAGGCCACACGACGGTATTCCAGCGAACGCCGAACCTTGCACTGCCGATGCAACAGCGCAGCTTCACGAAAGCCGAACAGGATGAGATGAAACGCGAGTATCCGGCCATATTTCGGAAACGGAATACGGGTCGCTCCTCGTTTTATGATCTGGAGCCGGATGAGCGATCTGCGATGGAGGTACCAGAAGAAGAACGGCTGAAGATCTTTGAAGCTGCCTGGCAAAAAGGTGGTTTTCACTTCTGGGCCAGTACCTTTTCCGATGTTCTGTACAACGCGGAATCGAACCGCCTGGCCTATGATTTCTGGCGGGACAAAACAAGGTCTCGCCTGAAAGATCCGCTTCTGGCGGAAAAGTTGGCGCCGATGGAGCCACCTCATCCTTTCGGCGCAAAGAGGCCATCTCTTGAACAGACCTACTACGATGTCTTCAATCAGGAAAATGTTTCGCTGATTGACGTGAGAGAGAATCCGATTCTGCAAGTGACCCGCGAAGGTGTTCAGACCAAAGATGGATTCCATGAACTCGATGTCCTCGTTCTTGGCACCGGATTTGACGCAGGCACCGGTGGGTTTGACCGGATTCATATTCAGGGTACTGATGGCAGGCGCTTGAAAAACTATTGGTCAAATGGAGTGCGCACTCATCTTGGCTACGGTATACCCGGATTTCCCAATTTATTAATGCTTTACGGCCCGCAGAGCCCGACCGCTTTCTGTAATGGGCCGACGTGTGCCGAGGTGCAGGGTGAATGGGTTATCGACTGCCTGAACTACCTGCGCGAAAACAGTTACAAGCGTATAGAAGCGACTGAGGAAGCGGCAGATGACTGGGTTGAACACATGAAGTTCATGGAAGACATGACGGTACTTTCCGAGGCCGATTCCTGGTACATGGGGGCGAACGTTCCTGGTAAGCGTCGGGAACTCTTGTTTCACCCCGGTGTACGAATATATCTGGAAGCCTGCGCCAAATGCGCGGCGGCAGGCTATGAAGGGTTTCAATTCAGCTGACAGGAAGGTGCATGCTTTAACAATTGCTTAAACTGCGGAGAAACCGAGAAAGTAAGCATACTTTCAATAAGCTCTTGAATGTGAGAATCTGGATTTCCAACAGAAATCGGAGATTGACATGAAAGCTGCCGTTTTTCACGGTCCAAACACTCCCATGACCTTTGATTCGGTTGATCTGGACAAACCCAGGCCAAGAGAGGTCATCGTGCGCACGATGTATGCCGGCATTTGCCACAGCGACCTGCATTTCGTGGAAGGTATTTTCCCGTTTCGCGTACCCGCTGTATTGGGGCATGAATCTGCTGGCATTGTGGAAGAGGTCGGTTCGGAAGTAGAGCACGTAAAGCCCGGGGATCATGTGATCACCTGTCTGTCTGTGTTCTGCGGGCATTGTAATCACTGCCTGTCGGGATTCCCAAACCGATGTGGCGGGAAAAGTACGGCCAGAAAGTCCGGGGAAGGGTCAAGACTGCGCTTGAATGGTGAACCGGTAGCGCAGTTCGCGCACCTGTCCTCATTTGCAGAAGCTATGCTCGTTCATGAAAACGCGATCGTCAAGATCAGGGAAGACATGCCATTGGATAGAGCGGCCCTGATTGGGTGCGGTGTGACTACCGGTACCGGGGCGGCACTTAGAACAGCAGACGTCAGGGCAGGTTCAACGGTCGCTGTCATTGGCTGCGGTGGTGTGGGGCTGAGCGCCATCAACGGTGCGGATATCGCGGGGGCCGGGCGCATCATTGCGGTTGACCGGGTGCCTGGCAAGCTTGAACTTGCAAAACAGTTTGGTGCGACAGATACGGTGAATGCCAGTGAGGTGGACCCGGTCGAGGCTGTAAAGGAGATGACCCACGGTGGTGTCGATTATTCGTTCGAAGCTATTGGGCTGAAGGTGACCTGTGAGCAGGCCTGGGGCATGCTCAGGACTGGCGGTGTTGCGACAGTAATAGGCATGGTGCCACCCGGGCAATCGATTGAGGTACCGGGTATGGACTTGCTTTCAGAGAAAAAGCTGCAGGGGTCAATGATGGGCTCAAACCGATTTCGAATCGATATGCCCCAGTACGTGGACTTTTACCTTTCCGGTAAACTGAAGCTCGATCCGCTGATCTCCACCAGGATTCCCCTTGAAAAGATCAATGATGGTATGGAAACGCTCAAGTCAGGTGAAGTAGCGAGACAAGTGATCGATTTCAGTTTGTAGAATAACAAAATCCCGGAAAGGTGAACTCCGATGGATTATCCAGTTTATTCCGCTGACGGGCACATTGATCTGCCATGCATGCCTGCTGAAACCTTCATAGAGAACGCGCCGCAGCGGCTGAAGGATCGCATGCCAAGGGTTGTCGAGCAGGAAAACGGCGAACAACACTGGGTGAATGCCGCAGGCAAATCCATGGGATTGTATGGGGGCATGGGTTCAGCCGGTAGACGTTACAAACCAGGTGTTGTTAATCGGGCTGACCGGATGGCGGCAACCGGTCTCTATGAGGATCAGGCACGTGGTGTGATGCGAACCGCGATTCCTGAAATGCGCATCAGGATCAGGACCTTGATGGTGTTGCGGGAGAGGTGATATACGGGATTCTGGGCGCAGCTCGCCGTGTGGGTGACCCGGAAGTCGGCGCAGAGATGGGAAGAATTTACAATGACTTTGCTGCTGATTTTCGGCGCAGTGCGCCTGACCGATTTGCCATGCTGGGTTGCCTGCCTGCAGATACCCCCGAAGCCGCTGCGGAAGAACTGCGAAGGTGCGCAAAGCTCGGTTTGAGCGGCGGGGAACTGCCCCTGGTCAATGATGATCTGCCCTTCTGGAAAGATGAATGGGAGCCATTGTGGATCGCAAGCGAGGAAACCGGGTTGCCGGTTCAGCTTCATACGGTGGGCAGTGCTTCGGGCGCGCCACCCTTCACCAACCCGCTGGATTACCACCGTTTTCTGGCGACAGTGTTGACGGATTTCCAGCTTGTCATGGCGTCACATCTGGCGGGGATCATTTTCGGCGGCGCGCTTGAACGCCATCCGGGTCTGCGGGTGGTCCTCGGCGAGGCGGGCGTGGGCTGGATCCCCTATGCCCTGGAGCGAATGGATTACGAGTGGGAGGATCAATTCCAGCATCTGGAACTGAAGATGAAACCGAGCGAATACTGGCGTCGCCAGATGTCTGTAACGTTCCAGATGGATGAAACCGGTATTGCCAACATTGACCGGGTTGGTGCCGAAACCCTGCTCTGGGGTTCGGATTTTCCGCATCCAGATGGGATCTGGCCGGATTCCGCGGAGATTAACGACAGGCAACTCGCCCCGCTGAGCGATGAACAGCGTCGAATGGTTCTGCATGACAATGCAGTGCGACTCTATGGGTTCCCGTCTATTTCCTGAAAAGCATTGATGTAACCAGGAGCAAAAAGTGACACAAAGATTAAGGGGTAAAGTAGTCATGATCACAGGCGCGGCCCGTGGCATGGGTGAATGTGAAGCAAGACTGTGTGCTGCAGAAGGTGCCGGGCTGGTGCTTGGCGATATCCTGGAGGAACCGCTCAGTGCCTTGGCATCGGACCTCGAAGCAGCGGGGCATGAGGTGGTTGCACTGCGCCAGGATGTGACGCAGGAGCGTGACTGGGCAAGTCTTGTCGCCTCAGCTCGAGAACGGTTTGGCCGGCTGGACGTTCTGGTTAACAACGCAGGCATTCTGGATACATCAGGTGTTGAGGAATCGCTGCTGGATGATTGGAACCGGGTGATAGCCGTCAACCAGACAGGTGTGTGGCTGGGGATGAAAGCCGTACTACCCCTGATGAAAGAAAGCGGTGGCGGTTCCATTGTTAACAAGAGTTCGATTTACGGGATTGTAGGCAGTGGCGGTTCTGCGGCTTATCATGCCAGTAAAGGTGCAGTCCGCATCCTGACCAAGACGGCGGCACTGGAAATGGCGGTCCACGGTATCAGGGTGAATTCGGTACATCCGGGATTTATCCAAACGCCAATGATTGAACAAGCGCTGCCTGAACTCAACGAACCAATGCTCGACCTGATCACTCAGCAGGTACCGCTCGGCCGGATAGGCCAGCCTGAGGATATTGCCCGCGGCGTTCTGTATCTGGCAAGTGATGATTCATCCTACGTCACCGGCACGGAGCTGATCATAGATGGTGGTGTAACGGCCCGTTGAACGTGGTCTGATGATATGCGGAGTCATATATGAGCCAGTACGAGCTCAGCGCGGCAGCTTGTGTACAAGGCGCCCCCGGTTGTTGACAGTGGCGCAATCAGGATTATTGAAGGCACCAACCAGATCCAGCGGAACATTATCGGTAAACACATCTTTTCGGAGAAAGCATGAATCAGGAAGTGGAAGCATTCAAAGCGCTGCTGGCGCAAAGTAGGGGTAACGGCGAAAGCGAACGAAGTATCGAGCAGATGCGTGAAGGTTACGAGGCGCTTGGCGGCGCAATCCCGCCGGGAGACGACTGGCAGTGTGACAAGGTTGATATTGACGGGCTTGCCGGGGAACTCAGTCACACGGGCAATGCGGATTCGGGGACCGTTTTGTATCTGCACGGCGGGGGTTACGTCATCGGTTCCCTGGTAACGCATCGAGGACTGGTCGCGAATATTGGGCGCGCTGCTGGATGCCGGGTGCTGGCTATCGACTATCGGCTCGCACCTGAGCATGCTTTTCCCGCGCCCGTCGAAGATGCGGTAAAAGCCTATCGATGGCTGCTGGATTCCGGTACGGCGGCGAGTGACATCGTCATTGCCGGGGACAGTGCAGGCGGCGGATTGACGGTCGCAACTTTACTCCAGCTGAAAGCTGAAAACCTGCCCCTGCCGGCCGCAGGGGTGTGCCTCAGTCCCTGGGTTGACATGGAAGCAATCGGCGCAAGCATGGAAACGAAAGCGGCTGAGGACCCGATGGTTCAGAAGGCAGGCCTACTCGGAATGGCGGCGACCTATTTGAGCGGCGCTGATCCGAAAGATCCGCTGGCAGCACCCATCTACGGTGATCTGAGCTGTCTGCCGCCGCTTCTTATACAGGTCGGTACGGCAGAAACGCTGCTGGACGATGCACGCAGGCTGGCAACCCGGGCAATTGAACATGGCGTCAGCGTCGACTACGAGGAATGGCCGGACATGATTCATGTCTTCCAGCACTTTGCACCGATGATATCGGATGGATTTCGGGCATTGGACAGAGTTGGAGAGTTTATACGTAGGCACAAAAACAACCGAGGTTTACTTTCTGTGTAAGGCTCCACTATTTGGTAAGCATGCATACATAAAGTTGAGGCATCCGTGCGGTAAAGCCATTTGGGGAGCGCGGTCCGGGGGCCGAGGATCGTAATTGTCGGCGGTGGCATGGCAGGAATTCTGTCGGCGATAAGGCTCCGTGAAGCCAGTTTCGAAAATTTTGTCATGGCGGTTTGAAGCAGCACGTGTCGAGGCTACGGCGTGACGAAAGGTCGACTTGGGGGCAGGATGCAGTTCGGGTTGCAGATATCTTTGCATCCCGCGGATGGGAAGATATCGACGACGACCCGCTCAGGGTGGCGGAAAAAGTTTCGATGCTGGATCGCCTGTCGCGGGGGCGGGTTCGCCTGGGTTTGGAACGACTGGCGCCGATCTGGGGCTACGAGGGACCACCTTGCCGACCGGGGTAGCACAGTCGAGAAGTTTTCTCCGAATGGGAGGGCCAGTGCGCCTGGCACCAGTCGCCCGCCCTCGGGGGCATGGGAGTCGTCGTAAGCAAGACCGAGGGGTGCAGCGGAAACACGGAAGCAAAATGAGGGCGGTAAATGAGTTTATACAATGAACGCGCAGTGATCGTGACAGGAGCGGCCAGTGGAATCGGCCGGGCGATATCGCTATATCTTGCGGACAAGGGTACAACTATTGGTATCTTCGATTGGAACGAGACAGGTGCGGAGGAAACTGCCTCTGCCATAGAGGACAATGGTGGCAGAGCTACGCACAGAAAGTCGATATCAGTGATTACACTGCAGTAGAGGGAGCTGTCAATTCGTTTGTGAAGTCGACGTGTACGCTTTATGGTCTTGTTAATAATGCGGGGTGGGATGAAGCCCGAAACTTTATCGATACCGAGCCGGCCTTCTGGCGTAAGGTGATTGATATCAATCTGTATGGAACTCTCAACATGACCCATGTCGCTTGTCGCCATATGGCTGCCGCCAACGAGGGTCGTGTTGTCAGTATCGCTTCCGATGCGGGCAGGGTCGGATCATCGGGCGAAGCCGTTTCTTCCGCAGCCAACGGCGGCACGATTGCGCTGATGAAAACTCTGGCGCGTGAGTTTGCCCGCCAGGGTATCACTTTCAATTCGGTTTGCCCGGGGCCAACGGAAACGCCCCTGCTGGCTTCGTTTAACGAATCCAGCGGCGGAAAACTGGTCCCGGCACTCGAGCGATCAGTGCCCATGAAGCGACTGGCGCAACCATCGGATTTCCCGCAGGTCGTCAGCATGTTCCTGGATCCGGCAAGCAGCTATATCACGGGGCAGACGATCAGTGTATCCGGTGGTCTTTCGATGCACGGTTAGAGTTTCACGGAATCGCAGCAGGCCATTCAGGATACCGCTCGGTGATTTGCCGCAGCAGAAGTGGCTCCCGGGTATTCCGAACGGGAAAAGCTCGGAGAAATATCGAGCCAACTCGTCAGGAGGATGGGGGCACTGCGCTTAATCGGTGTGTAGTGTACCGGCATTGGTGAGTGAAAATGCTGCGGAAGCGCTAAATGCGTTTCGTGAAAGGCGTGAACCGGCGTTTCGTGACAAGCCTGACAGTTGATATGGCACGAGTTGTGTTTAAAAGACGGCGCGCAGGACCCCCCGAAGCCCGCCTCCCACACCGGCCACAAGGGCTACTTTCCCTTCTGGCATTCCCACTGTTCGATCCCCTCTGGATTGATTTTTTACCGGAACCGGCATCTGGTGCCATCAGGGCTGAGGGGACTACTGTATCTTAACCATAAATGCGCTTACAATATCGCACCGGCGACGTCGGAATCGATCCGGAAAGGAGAATCTGGCAGAAAATGAACATTGACGACTTCAATCCGTATGACGAAAAGCTGCAGCAGGAGCCTTTTGGAATCTACGAGCAGCTTCGAACGAAGCAGCCTGTTTACTACAACGAGCGCCGGGGATTCTGGGTAATTTCAAGATATGAGGATGTAAAGGCCGCGTTTAGGAACCATGAACAGTTTTCGTCGGCAGAAGGTGTGACACTAATCTATGACAGTGATGGTCGGGCTACCGATGCATCGTTAAACGCAGACATTCTGATCACGAGTGATGAGCCTCATCACAAACGTCTGCGCGATCTTGTGCAGCGCGCGTTCACCAGTCGGCACATCCAGAAGCTGGAGCCGAGACTGCGGTCGATCGTCAGCGAATTGTTTGACGAGGTCCTCCAGGGTGGTCAATGTGACTACGCTGCAGAATTCGCGGGGGTCTATCCGGCGACTGTGATCTGTGAACTGCTTGGTTGTGATGAGGAGCATCGCAGTCTGTTCAAGCGAACAGCCGACGATCTGGTGCGCAATGCCGATTCACCGCTGTTGGAGACGTTGAAACGTAATGAGGAAATGCTGACAGTAGTTTCCGCGCATGTGCAGGCGAGGAAGGAACGGCGCGAGGATGACCTCATCAGTGCGCTGCTTGATGCACGGATAGACGGAGAATCTCTGAGCGATACAGATCTGTTCGGGTTTATCTTTCTGTTGCTGATCGCTGGAACAGAAACCACAACGAATCTGCTAACCAATGCCCTGGTTTTTCTGGAGGACAATCGTATGCTGCGCAAGCGACTGGTTGAAACTCCTGAACTGGTTCCTCAGGTCATTGAAGAACTTTTGCGCCTGGAGTCGCCTGTTCAGGGACTTAGTCGGACAACCAGGCAGAAGGTAATCATTGCTGGTACTGAAATTCCTGCCGGGGAGAGAGTACTGCTGCTGATCGGTGCTGCAAACAGGGATGAACGAAAATTCAATGTCCCTGATGCGATAGATCTGTCCCGGGAGCAACGGGATCATCTGGCGTTTGGATACGGCGTACACTTTTGTCTTGGCGCAAGCCTTGCGAGACTGGAAGCGAAGGTCGGTCTGGAAGAGACCCTGCGCCGAATACCGCTGTACTCCATTGATCGACCGGCAGCTCAGCGTCTGAAATCGGGTCCTATCAGAGGGTTCAGTCGCCTGCCGATTACGTTTTGAATTGTCTGCACACCCTGAAGGCATTGTTAACGACAACATCCAGGCGTCAAAACCGGGCAACCGCCTGTTCAATCATGGCGTTGCTTTCGATGGTTCGCCAACATCACAGCACCAAAGTCCTGCAATTGTCCCTTGGACATGTAGAGCTTCTACCGCAAATACCAGTCCCGGATCCGGGTAAGATGGGGCTTGATTTGTAGCAGTAAGTAAATGTAATCGTAACTTACGAAATATCTCTTTTTTGCCAGGTACCGGAGGATTTCACTAATGAGCAATCTGGGTTTCGGACTGATTTCTGCGGACTCGCACATTGTCGAACCAGCCGATTGCTATTCCAAATACATTGATTCCAAGTATCGGGATAGCGCGCCGACCATCGAACGTGACGACCTTGGAAATGACGTCTACGTCATTCCCGAGGTCGTCACGTTTGATGGTCGGCGCGCTATCCCGATACTTGGGCCCAATGTATTTGGAATAGCAATCGGCTGGCTCGACAATGTGCGAGTCCGCAGAAATCAGTCCGAAACCTAGGTTGCTCATTATTGAAATCCTCTGGTATCTGGCAAAAACTGGTATTTAGTAAGTGAGATGACATTTATTTTCTGCAACAAATCATGTCCCATCTTACCCGGAATTCTCATCGAAAGTATGTTCCAATAGCCCCGTATAGCGCTATATTTAATCAGACGACGTGACGAAGGGCCAAGTATAACCTGATCATGTTACCATTTTGCATGTGTACTTATCTTCACGAAGCCGCAGCGTCTGTTGCGCATCACACTCACTCTGCTTCGTAAACGGGAGAAGCCAGTGTTGAATTACGAATTTTCAGATGAACATAACTTGCTGAGAGAGCCGGCCGAGGGGTCTCTGGGACTGGTATTTGCGGTAGAGGCTTTGCATGTCTAAGGGACGATTGCAGGACTTTGGTGCTGTTGTCACAGGTGGCGCATCCGGTATCGGTGAAGCAATCGCGCGACGTTTCGTTGCCGAGGGAGCACGCGTGCTGGTCGTCGACACCAACGAGGAAGCAGGACAAACCCTCGCGACGGAACTCGATGGGATCACGTTTGCCGCGCTTGATGTTGGCGAACCATCGAATTGCAACGCCATGATTGAACAGGCGGTTGCCCGGTTCGGGCGCCTGGATGTTGTCGTTAACAATGCCTTCTGGGTGCGCGCCAACCGTATTCACAAGCTGAGTGACGAGGGTTGGCAACGCACTATCCGTGTCACGCAGGATGCCGTCTTTTACGGCACCAGGGCAGCCTTTGGCGTCATGCTTCAAAACGGATCAGGTTCGATCATCAACACTGCATCGATCTCCGGACTCGGCGGCGATGATGGCATGTCAGCCTATAACGCGGCCAAGGCAGCCGTTGTGAACTTCACCCGGACTGCCGCGCTGGAAGGTTCACGCCATGGTGTGCGGGTGAACTGCGTCTGCCCGGGGCTGATCGAAACGCCCGCCGTTGAGCGCGCTTACCTGCGCGACCCGGATGTGCGCAGCCGTATCAGTCAGCGGGTACCACTCGGCCGGCTCGGCAAACCCAAAGACATTGCTAACGTTGTCTGTTTTCTTGCCAGCCCCGAGGCTGACTATGTTACGGGAGCGGCGTATGTGGTCGACGGTGGTCAGTCAATCAGGTCGGGTGTGCCGGACCTGGAACTCTGATCTCTGCGATCGCACCTGTGAGTCATCCAAACAAGTGGGAATTGGGTCAGGAGGAAAAGCAAATCGGTAATGATTACCGCTGCCGCTTAACTGCAGGTCCGTCGGCTAGGCCATACCTCGCCGCGGGAATTCTACTATTGCCGTACCAAACAGGCGCGTTTCGTCTTTCTGATTTCGAACAGTGAGATCCAGTTCAACTCTAGCTTCCCGCTCGTCAATGTCGGTTACGGTTGCGGAGAGAGCCAATGCCGCGTCCGCCAGCATGGGGGCACGAAAGACCGTATCAATAGAGACAATTCTTGCCGTTGGCGCCCAGGCGTGAATCATACCGGACAGAAAACCCACACCCATGATGCCGGGAACCAGTGCACCCGGGAGACCTTCTTTTTTGGCCTTGTCGTGGTCCTGAAATCTTGCCGCATTCCAGCCAACCGCTTCTGCAAATGTACTGACATTTCCAAGCGAAGTGTCCACACAGGAATTTTCGATCTCTGACCCGAATTCTACTTCGTCAATGTATTGAACAGTCATGCTACAGGTTTCTCCCGGATGACAAGCCTTGAATCCATTGTCGCAAGCAAGGTTCCATCATCATCGTACAGGTCAGTACGCACAACGATAAACACCATGCGACCCGAACGGCCATTCTTGTCATAAATCTCGTGCAGATGTGTACGCCCGAGCAGAGGTTGTTCTGATCTGACGGGTGCATGCATGGCAATGGACTTGCCGCCGTCCATGGGAATACCACCCAACTTTGGAAAGTCCAAAGGCAGCATCCGCCTCGGCATGATACCCCCAAGCACTGCCGGTGAAGCCTGAAAATCAGGATGCTGCGGATCCGTAAACTGCGGCAACTGTTCACCGCAAGCCAGTGCCATGATCACCATTTTGTCCGGAACGAGGTGAACTTCTACTTCATCAAAGTCTTTATTGACGTATTGCCGACGCACTTCTTCGATATCGATGAGTCCCGATTCAGACACGTACAAAGCCTCCCCAGTGGTACCATGAATTTAATCTGCCACATATAATAAGTGTACATACCAATATACGCAATCGGCCACTACAGCGACTTACGCTGCACGGAGGTGCTATCGCTGTAACGATTGATATCGCAGGCTGTCTCGCCGCAATTTCAACCGGGCTTCCTGAAAAACAGCCGTTAGGACACTTGCCTGCGACGTGAGTTATCGTAGTGTCAGAAAAGCCTAGAACCGACCACGCATTCCCCGTGACCTAACGATTGCGTTGAGTGTAGATACAGCTCAAAACGAAATTGGCAGGCGACTGAACCCTCTGATTGGACCCGATGCCAGACGCTGAGCTGCCGGGCGATCAATGGAGTACACCGGTATTCTGCGCAGGGTCTCTTCCAGACCGACTTTCGCTTCCAGTCGCGCAAGGCTGAGCTATGGTCAAATCTGGTGTCTGACGACTTGATCATGCGGCGGCCTTGTCGTCCTCAGTCACTTCAAGTCCATCTTTAAACCGAACAGTTTCGATCACCCTGGCCAGATATTTGAAGCCTCTCAGTTTGCGCCAGGAACTCTCAGCGCATTGTCCCATCTTGAAGATCATCGCCAGCATCGTGTTCCGCGTGACGCAACCTTTAGTCTGATTGGATCGATGTCGGATCGTAGCAAAGCTCGACTCGATCACGTTCGTCGTGCGGATGTGGATCCAGGGCTCTGCCGGAAAGTCGTAAAATGCCAGCAGTGATTCTCGATCCTTCTGCAGGCATTCGACAGCCTTGGGATACTTCGCTTCAAAGCGCTTGATGAACGCATCAAATGCCTTTCTTGCTTCGGTCCGCCCGTCCGCCATCCAGATGTCATGCAGCGCCTGCTTGGCCTTCAGGTGCAACGACTTGGGTAGATAATTCAGCACATTGCCGGTCTTGTGCATCCAGCAGCGCTGGCCCCGCGTGTCCGGATAGATCTCCTCGAGGGCCGCCCAAAAACCCAGTGCGCCATCACCAATGGCCAGCTTTGGTGGCACCGTGAGACCGCGTTGCTTCATCGACAACAATACTTCGCGCCAGCTCTGCTTAGACTCCCGAACGCCATCTTCAATCGCCAGAAAATGCTTCTGGCCCCGGCTGTTGACGCCAATCACCACCAGACAACACAGCTTGCCTTCATCGCCGCGAAGGCCGCTGTAAATGCCATCGGCCCACAGGTAAACCCATTCATCGGCGAGCTTGCGCCGGCACCAGTCCTTGTATTCCGATGCCCACTGGCGCTTCAGGCGTCCCACAACATTGGCTGACAAGCCCTTCGCCTCCGGCCCGACAATGGCCTCCAGGGCGGCTTGCATCTGGCCGGCGGCAATCCCCTTGAGATACAGCCATGGGATAGCTGCTTCCAGCGTCGTGGCCTTGCGGATATACGGCGGCACCAGCGAAGACTGGAAGCTCACCGGCTCACCCTCGCGGCTGCGAATCTTCGGTACCTTGACGTCCACCTTGCCAACGCCCGTCAGGATTTCTCGTTCCGGATGGTAGCCATTGCGCACCACGCGCTGGCGGCCATCCTCGGTCTTCTCTTCCGCGAACTGCTCCAGCACCTCGTCCAGCACCGCCTGGTCCGCTTCTGCGATCAGTTTCTTCGCGCCGCTGCGCAGCAGTTCGGTCAATGGGTCTATTCCCTCTGGCGAAGCCAGATCAATCACAGTATCGTTTGCCATGTGTGGCGTGCTCCTCTTGCTTTTCAGTTTCTCGACAAAACCGATTTCAGCAAGACACGCCGCACTCTTCAAATCTCTTCAGACACTACTTTCGACCATAGCTCCGCAAGGCTTGCGCCAAGACAAAAGTGCACGCCGTATCCAAACACAGATTTTTGGTGTCGACTTCTTTGAGGGTAAACTGCCCATCTTCGTGAACTGCGACCCGAGTAACACCGTCTTGCTTGAGCAATGACTCGCCAGGCAGAACAATCACTTCGTGCGATTCAGTGAATACTTCTGCCTTAACGAACTGTCCGGGCTTGATGCGATAGTTGGGGTTTGCGACCGGCAATCGAAACTCTGCCATGCGTGTTTCTGGGTTCACACGATCGTTAATGATGAAGACTTCGGACTCGATCGGCTTGCCGCCCCCACCGGGGTAGATGAGGGCTCTTTGTCCCAGCCTGAGTTTTGCCAGCAATGCTTCGGGTACCTGCATAATTCCAGCTACGATTTCAGCTTCTGAAAGCTCCACCACGGAGGACTGCCCCCCATAGAGAAGCGATTGCTCACGTAGATGCCTTCATCGGCAAATCGGCCCGTGACTGTACCGTCAAACGGCGCTAGCACCAGAGTGTCTTTTTTACCAAGAGGTTGCTTCGCACGGAGAACAGTCGCAGTTGTTTGGCCGCGATTGTACACCTCGTTGCCAAATGCTCGTCTCTATTGGGGTGGGTGAAACGAAAGCGAAATCCTCAGGACAAACGGGCTTATCGGGTTTCGCTTACCGATAAGGCAACGCCGCTAGTGCCATCGCTCGCCAAAGCAGTTGGCAGCATTGACAGATTGAGTCTCAAGGGCATGAATCAATCCGATAGAGAGCAGCTGCTAACGCATCTTGAATTGGTTAGAGACAACCTGAAAAATGTTCTAAGCGGTTAAGACGAATAACCACCCTTTTTCCTTTTTCGACTATAGGAAAAGTATTCCCAACCCGACGGATTGCCTACCGTCCACTTCGGCTGATCCAAACGTGCGTTGGTCGATGAGAAATGTGGAGAAAGGTGGCGATTCAGCCATCTAATCCAGACTCCGGCCGAACGCGACAGTCACCGGTGTGTATCGACGCTCTTGAATTCAGAATAGTGTCGTTGATTGGTCCGTCAGATCTGATGGCGTTGCAGCGAAAGGCCCGCCTGCCGAGTTACCGGATCGTTACCTTTACGCTGCTCGGTTCTCACCGGTACTGTCTGGAGAGTCAGCGCTTTCGTCGGGGGCACTCAGCCCGGCATGGGGACCGAATGCCAGGTGGTAGGTACGATCCGACGCATCGGTGGATGCGCCAACGATTACACCCATGGCATCTTCCTCGTCGGGTAAAAGGTCCAGGTACTCGGCCTCCGCTTCCCGGACTAGATAGCCCGCCTTCTCAAGAAACCGTGAGACGCGCCTGGCGATCGTGTGAGCGCAATGACATCGAGATCTTCTAAAGTGGGAGGTTTGACAGGCCAGAAGTAGCCGTTGGCATCGTAGACTCCGTTCAAGTAAAGCATGTGAAATTGGGGATTCAGATTAAGGGCAGATCCGAAACGTTGAATGAGTGTCACGGCACCACTCTGCGCACGTGACTTGACGGTCATACGGGCAACCTTAATCAGGAATGTGCTGATCACACGATGAACGATGGAGAGCACCTGGCTCATCACCTTCGGGTTGGTTGCAAGCAGATAGCGCAGTGGATAAGGCACGCTCAGCACCCGTTGCCGAATAGGCCGTTCCGGCAGGACTTCGTCGACCAGGTGCGCAGCGCTGTCTACCATACGTCGCGCGTATAGAGACACTGCGCGAGGTCATTGAGAAAGTGTCTCAACAGAGTTAACTGGGCTAGCTTTCGGGCGGCAGCCTCCATTGCTGAAATTCCCGTGAGTTCGATGAATGTGGGAGTGTGCGTTCTAATCGCTCAGCGTACGCTTTAGTAATGACTCGAACGCAGATCCATCCTGCCGGATCAGGTTCGGGACGTATCTGGAATAGACACGAAACAACATCTCGGTCGTGCTGTGCCCCATCTGTCGCGCAATCCATTCCGGGCTCTCTCCTGCTGCAAGCCACAATGTCGCGGCGGTGTGCCGAGTTTGGTATGGCCTTCGCATTGGCAATCCCAAATGACGGAGTAACGGGTACCAGACGCGCTTGGTGACATTGTGTACCGACAGAGGTTTCCCCGCCCGGTTCGTAAAGACGTAGGTGCTGTCTAGCGCAACCTTCGCCTGAGCCTGGAGCGCATCAAAAACGGGTTGAGACATCTGTATTTCTCGCGTTGAGCCATCAGTCTTGGTCGTCGTTTGCTGGCCTGCCACAAAGGACTCGCGAACAAGAATCTGTTGTTAACGCCGGAGTAAAACTGACCCCCCTCGTCGAAGTAAAACTGACCCCCCTGCATGGGTATGCTGGCGTCCATTTGGAACGACGCCATGCACAGTTTGGAGACGGTTGTGGAGATCAAGGTGCTGGCCCGACAGGGGAAGTCCATCAAGGAGATCCAGCGCGAGCTGGGCATTTCGCGGAACACGGTTCGCAAATACCTGCGGAGCGAAGCGGCGCCGGGATACGGGCCACGGGCACCTCGGCCCACCAAGCTTGATCCGTTTAAGGGGTACCTGCTCGAGCGCATTGCCGCCGCCTCGCCGGACTGGATCCCGGCGACGGTCCTGCTGCGGGAGATCCAGGTGCTGGGTTACCCCGGTGGCATCACCCAGCTGAAGGCGTTCCTGGCCGAGCAGAAGCCAAAGCCGGTGGTGGAACCGCTGGTCCGGTTTGAGACCAAGCCCGGCCAGCAGATGCAGGTCGACTTCATCGTGCTTCGGCGCGGTCGCGACCGGTTGTCCGCTTTCGTGGCAACGTTGGGTCGCAGTCGCTTGAGCTTCGTCCAGTTCGTCACCGACGAGCAGATCGACACCGTCCTGCTGTGCCTGCGTCTGGCCTTCGAGGCCTTTGGCGGCGTCCCACAGCACGTGCTGTTCGACAACATGAAGACGGTCGTGCTGGAACGGGATGCCTACGGCGCCGGACAGCACCGGTTCCACCCGGCGTTGCTGGCCCTGGCCAACGACTACGGCTTCCGCATTCGGCTGTGCCGGCCGTACCGAGCGAAGACCAAAGGTAAGGTCGAGCGATTCAACCGTTACCTGCGCAACAGCTTCTGGGTGCCATTGCGCTCACAGTTCGCCTCATCCGGTCTGACCGTGGACGTCGACACGGCCAATCTCGAGGTGAAGCGATGGCTTCGGGAGATCGCGAACGTGCGCGAGCATGGCGAGCTCAAGGCACGGCCGTATGATCTCTGGCTCGAGGAGCGCGAACACCTGCAGCCTTTGTCACATCAGGTGGTGCAGTGGATGCCAAAGGTGAGTCGTAAGACGCCACCACCCATCGAGTCTCTCCAGCATCCACTGTCACGATACGATGACCTGGTGGTGTCGTCATGAGGTTGCAGGAAGAACGGCTCGCCGAGATGTGCGAGGAGCTGCAACTCGGTTACGTGGCCACCGCCTATCCGGCGATCGCCCAGGCGACAGCCAGCGAGGAAGCCAGCTTCACCGATTTCCTCGAGCGCGTGCTGAAGGCGGAGCTCGATGGCCGCCATGAACGTGCCCGCCAGACGCTGCTTAAGCTGGCAACTTTGCCGGCGATCAAAACGCTTGAAGACTACGACTTCGAGTTCGCCAGCGGCGTACCCAAAGCCCAGATCCAGGAGCTCGCGAGTCTCGCCTTTGTCGAGCGAGCCGAGAACGTCGTCCTGCTTGGCCCGAGCGGCACCGGCAAGACGCATCTGGCGCTGGCGCTCGCATACCGGGCAGTCATGGCGCGGATCAAGACGCGCTTCATCACCGCTGCTGACCTGATGCTGCAACTTGCGACTGCCCATCGTAAGGATCAGCTGGCGTCGTACTTCAATCGCGCCATTCTCGGTCCAAAGCTGCTGGTGATCGATGAGCTCGGCTACCTGCCGTTCGGCCGCGATGAAGCCAACCTGCTGTTCCAGGTCATCGCCAAACGCTACGAGCGGGGCTCGATCATCATCACGTCGAACCTGTCTTTCTCGGACTGGGCGACGACACTGGCTGACGATGCAACGCTGACGGCCGCACTGCTTGATCGACTACTCCATCACGGCCATATCGTGCCGCTGCGTGGTGACAGTTATCGGCTGAAGGACAAGAAGAAAGCGGGGCTACGCCCTGCCAACAAGATCGGCTGAGCCATCAGCCAAAGAGGAAGGGGGTCAATTTTACTCCGACGATATCGGACAAAAAGGGGTCAATTTTCAACCGGCGTTGACACTGTCGCCGCTCGAAGTCGACGTGCTTCCACTTGAGACCATGGATCTCACCGGTACGCATCCCGGTAAAGAAGCGGACGACGAGATAATTCTTGTAGTCCATGCGAACGTGATCGATGAGCAGTCGAACTTCCTCGAGAGTAAAGGGATCGACATCTGTTCGCGCAACCTTGAGCGGTTTGAAATTCTTGAATGGTGATTCGAATTCGAAACGGTCTGCCGCCTCGTTCACGATCATGCGGAGGGGCACCATGACATGATTGATGCGAGCCGGAGACAACCCGGTCGAGCCATTCCTGCGCGGCACCTTTGCGAGATTTGCACGAAACGCCAGCAACTCCGACTTGGTAATGCTGTCGAGTGGACTCTCGCTGAATACTGGAAGGATGTGTTTGTCCAACGAAGTACGCAAAGTAATCTTGTATGAATGCTTCCAGCGCGGTTCGTTCTCCGCAAACCAGGTCTCTGCAAAATCAGCGAAAGTCGGTGTCGATGAACAAGGAGCCACCGTCCTGGTGTCGATACTTCGGAACCGTTCGACGCTCTTCGAGTTTGGGAAGTAGGCAGTGTAGTCAAATGTTCCGACGAGGATTTCTGCCTCGATACGATCAAGGATCGCAACCGCGCGCTTTCGATTAGCCGGTGTGTCGGACAATTTTGTTTGTTCACGACACCGCAAGCCCCGGTATCGGAAGTCGAAGAACAGCTTGCCAGAGCGGGATCGAATGGAACCCATGGCTCGCGACTAAACAACGCCAGACATCAGTGAGTCGACTGAGGCAGGCCGCGCCATGTCCTTCTCGATCTTTTCCCACAAGTACAAGATCTTCCTGCCGCCGAATGGACGGATGTAGTGCACGCCCTCGATGAGTACGCTGTCCTTGAGACAGTTTCTGATGGTCCTCGGGTCGTACTTGATTCGGTCAGCGAGCTCATCAGTGGTTAGATAGGTGTAGGTCATGCTATTCTCTCTTGATCTGAATGGATCATCCGTGATCGTTTTGACTCATGAAAGAATCGTAAACGATCATAAAGGATCATTCAAGAACTTTTTGAATCAAGAATGATTCACTCGCGAGGTCAAGGCTGTGATACGCATCCTTTTCAAACAGGCGCTGGATGAGAAGTCCTTCAAGGAAGGTCGCCGCATCACGCTGAACGAGGTCAGTGAGGCAACGGGGATCTCACGACCAACGTTGACCAGGATTTCAAACGTGCCGGGTTACAACACGAACACGGATACGATTAGCGCCTTGTGTGATTACTTTGAGATTGAGCCGGGTGAATTGCTTAAGAAGGTGTGAGCTTTGGGCGCAAGTTGGGCACGGTTTGGGCACAAGGAGTCGCGAGAGGAAAGACTGGCTCTCGCCATTTCGCTTCGCGAATTGGCTGCCGCCCTTCATGTTTGCGCTTCGCGCAAGCCATGAAGTTGGTAGCTACGGGTGGACTTGAACCACCGACCCCAGCATTATGAATGCTGTGCTCTAACCAACTGAGCTACGTAGCCACAGGACCTTCAATGGGACGCGGATTCTCGCGACAAAAGGCTGGTGTGTCAAGAATCTGGAGCCGCCGGAAGCAGGTTGCATTGCGACAGCAGGGGGCGAAGCGCCTCGACGTGGCGGGCGAGAGCACCGCGGCCCGCCTCCAACTGCGTGTCACGGGCGATCTGCCAGTTGCGGTAGGCGGGCGGCATCACATCCGCGAGCAGTCGCTCAATGCGAAGGATGCGCGGGTGAAGCTCGTAGTGCCTCGCATTCAGCGAAGCCGCCCAGCGCTGGATCCTTCCGACAAAGTACTCCCTGACGACTGAATCCAGAATGTCAGCCTTCGGCGTCGGCATGCCCTCGAAGCAGAGCGCCCGGCGCTCGATCCGATCGCGCACGACGCCAGACGCTGCGCCCAGCTTTTCGTCGATCAGTGCCCAGGCCGCCAGTTGTTTGCCGCCCGAGCCGCGCCGGATCACGTCCAGCTGGTGCTCGAGGCGGGACGAATCAATGGCAAGGTCGCCCGCTCGCCAGCCCTCGATGTCGTCAGCGAGCTGCGACAACGCGAGCATCAGCTCTGGCACCTCACCAAATGTCTCTGGCAGTGGATCGTTGCCGCGCTGCCAGTACTCCCGGAACTCATCGCCGCCCAGCGTCGCCTGCCAGATCACCAGCGGCAAGTCCCGGCGCTTCGCCTCGAGAACGCGCCCAAGGTCGGCCGCCAGGTCCGGATAGTCCTCGTCGATGGCCTCGAGACATTCATCACCGGCAGACAGGAACCTGATCTCGTAGACCAGACGCTGACTCGGCTGGGCCAGCCGGCCCAGGCTGCTGTTTCGTTCGGCGACCAGCTGTTGCAGCTCGCAGCGACCGATTCTGAGGTACTCCAGGATGTCGATGGATTCCCGGGCCGGTTCGAGACGGATATCGCGGGCGGCTGGCAGTCGCGGATAGCGGTTCGGGACAACAGCATGGGAGCCCTGCTCCAGCACCCGCTCCAGCCTCACGAGATATTCATCCAGGTCCGCAGCCGGCCCGGTACGCGCGCATCCGGACGCGAGGATCAAAAGGAGAAGGGCCGCGATGCAGGCTCGCGTGAACATGATCGACTGCGTTGTCACCGTGGTCTGGATTGAAGCCCGAGATTACCACGGCCTATAACGCAAATCGGCCAGCCCCCTTGTGGGGAGCTGGCCGATTCAAACTCGCAGCCCTAACAGATCAGATCAGGCGCGATCTTTGTAGACGCGAAGGTTCTCGTTGAACTCACTCGCGACCTTCTGCATCTCTGCCACCATGATGTTGTGACGGCGGTCGCTGACGCGGCAGGACTCGAGGTAAGACTCGCTCGCCTTGATGAAGGCATCGACTTCTTTCTTGGCCTTGAACATGTCAGCCGCAGAGGCGCTGGTGCCATCGGGAATTGCAGGCTTTGCGGGCTCGTCGCAATCAGCAAGGGCAGCACCCGAGAGAGAAGCGGCGAATACGAAGGCGATCATCTTTGCTTTCATAAATAACTCCTGTTGAGCTGTTGAGGTTTTGTCTTTCAATTATCGGCGCGCTTCGCGGCGACCTGAGTAAACTTTGGTAAACGTTCTATGAAGCCATGCGAAGCGGTGCATTCGATGCAACGCCTGCGTCATCGACCGTGAAGAACGCCATCAACTCCTGCAGATGACGGGCTTCTTCACCCATGGATGAGCTCGCATGGTTGACCTCATCGACCATGTGCGCAGTCTGACGCGTGCCTTCGTCCATCGCGGTGACAGACGAGCTCACCTGCTCGATACCGTCTGCCTGTTCGGAACTGGCCGCCGAAATCTCGTTCATGATGGTCGTCACTTTCTCGACCGACTCAACGATGGCGGTCAGTGCTTCGCCCGACCGGTTGACCAGTTCGCTGCCTTTCTCGACCTGGCGTCCGCTGTCGTGGATGAGTTCCTTGATCTCCTTGGCGGCCTTCGCACTGTGTCCCGCGAGATCACGGACCTCACTCGCGACGACGGCAAAGCTGCGGCCCTGCTCGCCGGCACGGGCAGCTTCAACAGCAGCGTTCAGCGCAAGCAGATTCGTCTGGAAGGAGATCTCGTCGATCACACCGATGATGTTGGAGATCCGATCGCTGGCCTCGTTGATGCCGGCCATCGCCTCGACGGCCTGCCCGACCACATCACCGCCTTCCTGCGCCTGCTGGCGCGCCTGCATGACGAGCTCGTCGGCCTGTTTGACGTTGTCCGCAGTACCTCGAACGGTTGCCGTCATCTGCTCCATGGCCGCCGCGGTTTCCTCCAGGGAGGCCGCCTGCTGTTCCGTGCGCATCGACAGTTCCGAGTTGCCTGTCGCGATCTTGGCAGCCGCGTTGGCAACTGACGTCGAGCCATCCTGAATCTGCTGAACGACATGGCAGAGCTGATCCAGCGTCGCGTTCACGTCCGACTTGAGCTGCGCAAAGAGCCCGCTGTACTCGCCTTCCATCTTCTGTGTCAGGTCACCGCGGGCAATCCGTCCGAGCGCATCAACCGTATCGGTGATGACCCGTTCCGAGACACCAACGAGTTCGTTGACGCCTTCGCTCAGCCCCTCGATGAACCCTTCCTTGTTGGAGAGATCGATGCGCTGATCCAGTCGCCCTTCTTTCGCCGCCTGGACAATCTCGTTGACCTCTTTCTCGACGGCGACCTCGTCGGTTCGGTCATGCCACTCCGCGACGATGCCAAGGCGCTCACCCTGCGCATCGACCACGGGACTGACGGTGACACGATAGCTGCGCTCACCGAGCTCAACGTCATCGGTACGCACAGCTTCCAGACCGGCGAGCACGTGGCGCATGTGCGCGCCATCCTTGTAGAGATACTCCGGCCCTTCACCCAGAACTCTGCTGGCCGAGAAGCCCGGCAGGCAGTTGCGGATCTGCGCTTCGCCACGATCGAACATCGCCTTTGCAGCGTCGTTGATGTAGGCAACCCTGAGGCTCGTATCGAACATCAGCACCGGTGAACTCACGCCGTCCAGTGCCTGTTTGATCCGGCCGGACTCCTTCGCCAGTCGCTCCATTTCCTCAGCCTGCCGCGCTGCTTCGTCGGCAATACGCTTCGACTCTTCCGCCTGACGCTCGGACTGTTCGGCAACTTCTTTCGAGACTTCAGCCTGCCGCGCAGACTCCTCTGCCACCTGTCTCGATTCCTCTGCGCGCCGCGCATTCTCTTCAAGCTGCTTCTTCAGGTCCTCCTGCTGCTCGCGGAGCTGTTTCTGCATCTCGTCGAGGCCCCGCAGCAATGCACCGGTTTCGTCACGGGCGGTGATCTCTACAACGTTGTCCAGCTCGCCGCGGGCAATCGCAGCAGAGAGTTCCACGGCTTGCTCCAGCGGCTTTCGAATGACACGCGAGAGTAGGAAGAAGGCGCCATTGACCAGCACGAACGCGGCGACGATCACGAGCGAAAAGATGAGCGCGATACGCTGCTGGCTCGCCTCGGCGCTGGCATTGCTGCGCTCGATCAGCGAGTCCTTTACCTCACGGATGCGCTGGAGAATCGGGCCGAACTCCGCTGCGACCTCATCAAAGGTAGAACGATTGGCCTCGAGCGTTTCGCTCGCATCATTGAACATTTCAAGTGAGGCGCGAAAGCCGAGCATGTTCTCGAGCAGCGCATCTGAATCCGCGCTCGAGACATTCAGCTGTTTGAGAACGGCCTCTAGCGTTGACTCCGCCTCGACGACTTCCTCGTAGTACTGGTCGCTGGGATGCACGAGGAAGTACTTGCCTCGCTGCTTCAGCTGCTGGGCACTCTCACGCACCTCAGCCGAGTCATATGCCTTCAGGATCGATTCGATATTGGTCGCGTACTCGATGGCATCGCCGTGCAGCCCGCTCATCTCGTCGTATCCGACCTCTTTCATGACATCTGCCATCTCCTGGAAGCTGCCCTTGTAGATGCTGAGATACATGGACAGCTCTTCGAGCAGCGCCGACTCATCCTCCGAGGGTGAGGAGGCGATGAGCTCGCTGACCTGGTTCTCGAGCGACTCGAATGCCTGCTCGTGTTCGGGAAGGATCGACGGGTCCGAGTAGAGAATGAAATCCTTTTCGAGTTGGCGCATCTCGAGGAACTTGATGGCAACCTGGTCAGACAGTTCACCAAATTCCGTGATGCGCTCCATGTCACGCGTTGCCGTTGCATTGACGCGGTTGACCTCGAAGAACGCCAGGCCAAGTGACGCGAAGCCGAACACCATCACCACGGTGATAGCCGCAAACTTCATCGAAATTGGCATGTCTCGCAGCCATGAGAATGTCTGGGAGGCGATCTTTTTCATGGGGGCTCCAGAAGGTGCTGAGGAATTTAAGGGTTTGCCTACGTATCGACAGCCGGGCGCGGGGCTTTAGCAGACATTTCATTCCGGACAGGAGCACAGGGGGATGTTCGGTCGGTGCTCCGCGATGTACCTTAGTTCTGAGCGAAGAACCTGCGGCCCTTCGGCAGGCGTCAGGACGACGCCACCGCTAACGCCGGCGCACCAATCCCAGGGCCACTCGCATCATGATGAGCCCGACCACGAGTATGGCGAGCGCACCGGGCGCCGGGACGGCCACCGACGGCATGTCCGGCCCGGGAGCGCAGGGTGCATTGATGCAGGCCTCGGTCTCCGTCAGCGCAGGACATTGCTGGCCGCCACTGCCCGGGTGAGTGAGGATAGTTCGGGTTCTTTCGATCGTGCCCGTACCGCAACTTGTCGAGCACGCACTCCATGCTGACCAGTCAGAGACCACGCAATGCACCGGGCACGGCGCCTTGCCACACTCCCTGGTATCCGTCAGAGAGGGACAATTCTTACCGCCGTACATTGGTGCCTGCAGCACTTCCCGAGTGCGGGTTTGCAAGCCTCCGCCACAGGACGCGCTGCATGTGCTCCACACGCTGAAAGTACTGACCTCGCAATCAACCGGGTCTGGCATGGATCGAACCTCGTTGTGTCCACAGCTTTTAGCCGTTCGCCAGCAGTTTAGGCGGCGATGGATCTGAAGTATCTGGGGTGATTACCCCAGTTTGATTCCATGCTTCAGGACGAAGCGAGAAGGCGTGCCCGGAAACGTCCCTGAAGGTTCGTCCAAGCGGTATGCGCTTGTCGGCGAGCGCATCCTGCCACTCGTGCTGGCGCGGCCATCGAATGCGTCCTGAGGACCCTGCATCGGCTGGTATGTCATACGCGGCGTGCGCTGGCCCGCCGTAGCGGAAATGAGGGGGCGTCAGACGTTGAATCGAAAGTGGATGACGTCACCGTCGGCCAGGATGTACTCCTTGCCCTCGAGCCGCCACTTGCCGGCTTCCTTCGCGCCCTGCTCGCCGTTGCCAGCGACATAGTCGTCGTAGCCAACGACCTCCGCGCGAATGAAGCCTTTCTCGAAGTCGGTGTGAATCACCCCTGCGGCCTGTGGCGCGGTCGCGTTCTGCCTGACCGTCCAGGCACGCACCTCTTTCGGGCCTGCGGTAAAGAACGTCTGCAGACCCAGTAGTCGATAGCCTGCGCGAATCACGCGGTCGAGGCCGGGCTCGTCCATCCCGAGGTCCGCCAGGAACTCCGCCTTCTCGTCGTCGTCGAGTTCGGCGATCTCCGCTTCCAGCTTGTTGCAGATCACGACGACTTCAGCCTCTTCCCGCGCCGCAATCTCCCGAACCGCGTCGAGATAGGGGTTGTTCTCGAAGCCGTCTTCATTGACATTGGCCACGTAGAGCACCGGCTTCATCGTCAGCAGATGAAGATCGCGAACCTCCAGCAATTCTTCTTTCGAGAGCGCCGCGGTTCGTGCCGGGTTTCCACCGTCGAGGTGATCCCGCACCCGCTCCAGGATCGCCATGCGCGCCAGCGCTTCCTTGTTGCCGCTCTTGGCCACCCGATTGACACGGTCTATCGCCTTCTCGACGGTCTCGAGATCAGCCAGTTGAAGTTCGGTGTTGATGACCTCGATGTCACGTACCGGGTCGACGCTGTTGGAGACGTGCGTGACATTCCCGTCATCGAAGCATCGGACAACATGGGCAATGGCATCCGTCTCACGGATGTTCGCCAGAAACTGATTGCCGAGGCCCTCGCCCTTCGATGCGCCTTCGACGAGACCCGCGATGTCCACAAATTCCATCGACGTCGGAATGACCTTCTGGGGCCCGACAATCTCGGCGAGCTTGTCGAGACGGGGATCAGGCATCGGCACGACGCCGGAGTTCGGCTCGATCGTACAGAACGGAAAGTTTTCCGCCGCGATACCCGCCTTGGTCAGCGCATTGAACAGCGTCGACTTGCCCACATTCGGCAGCCCGACAATTCCGCAATTGAATCCCATACCGTTATTCCTCTACCGCTGCGCGGAAACCGTTGAGCGCGTTCATCGCACTCTCCCAGTCGCCCTCGACGGCGAGAGGCAGGTGGCGCAGCGCTTCTTCAATACATTCGTCGACGACCTCCCGGTCACGCCGGGTGATCTTCGAAAGGACATGGCCGATGACGGCAGACTTGTCGCCCGGGTGGCCGACGCCGATACGCAGGCGGCCGAAGTCCTGGCTGCCGCCCAGCGAGGCGGCAATGTCGCGCAGACCATTGTGGCCTGCGAGTCCGCCGCCGGGCTTGAAGCGCACAATACCGGTCGCAAGATCCAGTTCATCATGCGCGATCAGGATTTCTTCGGGTTCGATCTTGTAGAAGCGAGCCACGGCACCCACCGACTTGCCGCTCTCGTTCATGTAGGTGGAAGGCAAGAGCAGCCGGACCTCGTGAGAGCCGATTTGCGCCGTCGCGACCTGACCGAAGAATTTGGACTCTGCCTTGAAGCTGGCGCCATAAGCGCTGGCGACCCGGTCGACGAACCACGCGCCCGCGTTGTGTCGCGTATCGGCGTACTTCGCACCGGGATTGCCAATGCCTGCCAGCAGTTTGAGGGGCTTGCCCACAGCGTCACCCCGACTGAAGTCAGTCGCTAAAGGTTACTCGTCGTCGCCGTCAGCGTCGTCGGCTTCGTCAGACTGCTCGGAAGCCTCGACCTCATCGGCAGCGGGCTCCTCAACATCTTCCTCTTCGACGATCTCGTGCTGTTCGGTGACGTTCACCACCATGTGGTCATGGTCTTCGCCGAGTTCGAGTTCCGGCACGGCAACGCCTTCCGGCAACACGACCTGACTCATGGTGATCGCGTCACCGATGTCCAGCCCGGATACGTCGACTTCGATGTACTCCGGCAGGTTACCCGGCAGACATGAGATGTTGAGAGACGTCAGGTGGTGAGAGACCTGACCGTTGTGCAGCTTGACGCCAGGCGAATCTTCTTCGCCGACGAAGTGCAGCGGCACTTCGACCTGAATCTCGACGTCCATACGTACGCGGAAGAAGTCCGCATGCAGGATGCGATCCTTCGACGGATGGCGCTGCAGATCCTTGACGATGGCCTGGGCCGCGTCGTCGCTGGTCTTGATCGTGATGATCTGCGAGAAAAAGGACTCGCTTTCGCAAGCCTTGTACAGATCCTTGTGGGGGATAGACAGCGACACAGGCTCTTTTTCCGCACCGTAAAGAACAGCCGGAACGAGATCAGCTTCACGACGAAGGCGGCGGCTCGCACCTTTCCCGACGTCGGTCCGCAGTTGTGCTGCCAGCTCGATATTGTCTGACATAACAGTTCTCCAAAATAAAAGCCGGATGACACTGCGACCGTGACGTCCGGCATTCAACAAAAATGGCTGGGGCGGCTGGACTCGAACCAACGCATGCCAGGATCAAAACCTGGTGCCTTACCAACTTGGCGACGCCCCAATTTTCAGCTGACCGGCCCGATTGCGGGTGAGACGTTGATCGCCCGAGCGGCAAATCCGCTCCAGGGTGGCGGAACGGCGCTGGCTATCTCACTCGCTTGTTGTTCGGTCTCGACCGGCACGAAGACACAGGCACCTGTCCCGGTCATCTGGGCAGGCCCGAAACGGGCCAGCCATCGTGCTGCCTCATCGACGGCGGGGTAGAGTCGCCGAACCACCGTCTCACAGGCGTTCCCGGCACCCTGCCGCAAGAAGCGCGCTATTGTGATCGGAGTTCCATTACGTGTCAAATCAGGATGCCCGAAAATTTCAGGTGTGGAGACCGCCACGCCGGGGTGCACGACAACGTACCATTGCCCCGGTAGATCAACGGTTTCGAGCTCCTCGCCGACCCCCTCTGCCCACGCCGAGCGGCCCCGCACAAACACCGGAACGTCAGCGCCCAACGACAGACCGATGGCCGCAAGCTCGTCAGTACCCAGCCCCAGATCCCAGAGCCGGTTCAGCCCGATCAGCGTTGTCGCGGCGTCGGAACTGCCGCCGCCAAGACCGCCGCCATCCGGAATCCGCTTCACGACCCTGAGTTTCGCACCCTGCCGGCAGCCCGTGGCCTGCTGGAGTCCGATCGCCGCACGGTAGACCAGGTTCTGCTCGACCGGCACGTCGATTCCCTCGCATTCGAGCGTGAGCGCATCAGCGAGATCGAAGAAGACATCGTCGCAATAGTCGAGGAGTTGAAAGACGGTCTGGAGTTCGTGGTAGCCGTCCGGGCGCCGCCCCGTAATGTTCAGAAACAGATTGATCTTGGCGGGCGCCTTGAGATGAAGCGCGCTCATGCCTCCCACCGTCGTACATTCAGCGTCATGCGCGCCTCGGGCCGCGACACTCTCATACGCACGGGCAAATCGCCGTCGAACTTCAGATACTCCACGGTCCAGCCGGACTGCCGAAATCCTGTTTCCGTCCGCTCATATCTCCCCGGCGCCGGTTCGCCCCGCACCCAGTGGCGCAGCGGCGTCACCGGCACGGCGAGTCCGGTCACCCGCTCTAGCAGCACATCGGCGCTGGACGCGCTGACCGCCGGCTCGCCTGGAACGGACAGTGTGACCCGGCCGCCTGACCTCGCGACCCGGGCAACGCCGAGACCGAGCGGGCCAAAGAGGTCGATGGTGTAGTTGCGTTCGAACTGGGCCCAGTCGAAGCCGAATGCGCCTCGCCGATCTCCCGCGACCACGGCGATCCGGCCGTTCATGGCCCAGACGGGGTCGGCGTCGATGGAGGGTGCAATCGATGTGCAGGCGACCAGGGAACACTGGGCGACCAGCAGCAGAAGGAATGCCCTGGCCAGGCGCATCTACTCTCCGGTCAGTCGCTTGATCACGCGCCTGAGAATGTCGCTGTCCGGCGCGAGTTCGAGCGCTTCCTGCCAGATCCTGCGCGCTTCTTCGCGCTCGCCGATGACCCAGAGCACCTCGCCGAGATGGGCAGCGACCTCGTCGTTCTTGAACAGGTCCAACGCGCGGCGCAGGTGACGGATGGCCTCGTCGAAGTTGCCCAGCCGGTACATCACCCAGCCCAGGGAATCGATGAATGCTGCCTCGTCGGGGCGGATAGCCAGCGCTCGCTCGATCAGGTCCAGCGCTTCTTCGTGCCGGTCAGTCTGATCAGTCAGCGTGTATCCGAGCGCGTTCAGCGCATCGGCGTTATCCGGGTCGATCTCGATCACGCGCCGCAGATCCCGCTCCAGGATATCGAGCCGGTCGAATCGCTGGCCGGTCATGGCACGGTAGTAGAGCAGGTCGACATTGTCGGGGTTCGAATCGATGCTTTCGTCCAGCAACTCGAAGAGCGGATCTTTCAGGCCGCGCTCGCTCAGCAACTGGGCTTCAACCATCAGGAGTTGATCAGCCCTGCTGGGGTGTTCCGCCCGGCGGGTTTCGAGCCATGTCCTCGCGTCATCCAGGCGACCCTGTTCGATCATCAGCGCCGCAATGCGGGACTGCGCCGGCAGGAACTCATACCCGGTGCCCGCCTGCTTGTACTCGCGAATGGCGCGATCGATCTCACCATTTCGTTCGGCGATGCTGCCCAGATAGAAGTGCGCTTCGCCCACACGGCGGTTCCAGCGAACCATCTGGTCGAGATAGCCTCGCGCGGCCTCGTCCCGCTTCTGCTCCATCGCGATCAGCGCCAGCGCGAACAGGATGTCACCATCACTCGGCGATTGCTGATGCACGAGTTCATACTGCTGGCGCGCATCGTCCAGACGATCCGCCTCGAACAGCAGCCGCGCGTAGATGAGCCGCAGCCGCCGGTTGTCAGACATCTCGGCGAGCGTCGATTCCAGGAAGCCGAGCGCATCCTCGAGGCGGTGCAGGTTCTTGAGGGAATTGACCTTGAGAATAATGACGTTGATGTCACGGGAATCAGCGAGCAGTTCGTCGACGAGCGCGAGCGCCTGCGCGAACTGGCCGTTTTGCTCGAGCAGCACCGCCTTCGAAAACAGCAGCTGCTCGTCGTCAGGAAACTCATCCAGCATGCGGTCGACGACCTTGAGCAACGTGCTGCGCCCCTGGGCATCAAGATTGGCCGCGCGATACGCGAACATCGGGAAATCGGCCGGCCCGCCGAGGCGCTTGATCGCTTCCAGGTGATACACGGCGCCCTCGAGATCGCCGACCTTCATGAGCTGGTCGAGCGCATGACGATGGGCGTCGATGTCTTCCGGATCTTCTTCGGCCCAGATCTGGGCGGCGGTCAGTGCTGCCTCATTCTGTTTGAGGTAGGCCGCGAGCCGGGTCGCTCGTGCCGCCACCCCCGGATCACGCGTGTCGATCGCGGTCTGCAGGTAGCGCTCCAGCGCGGTCTCGTACTCACCCCGGTATCCGGCGACCTCGGCGACAAGTAACTGGTACAGCGTTTCCTTCGAAAACGGCGATACCGGATACTCGTGGGGTTCGGGCCTCGGGGCGCGCTCGGCTGCGACGCCCGAAGTCGACGCCGTCTGAACGGCATCGTCCATGCCGGCAGACCGGTTGCCCTCCTCCGGTTCAGGCTGTGATGGCACCGAGGCGCAACCAGTCGCCATTAGAACGAGAGAAATCAGGGTAAAACGTGCAGCCGCAGCAAGCGCGGCAGTGTCGCGGATCATGAATCAGATTCTCTGGCTTACACCAAGCCTATTAACGTACGTGCAACCCATCTAAAATAGCGGGTTGCTGTAACGATAGGTGCCGTCTCGGCAACCGAAACGTTCATTCTACTTTGTACGTGACCGCACAGTCATCCGAAGGTTCCCGTAGAGCTCTTACGATTCGCATGGATTTAGTCGTCGTCGGAATCAATCATCGAACCGCGCCCGTCGCGTTGCGAGAGCGCATCGCGATTACGCCGGAGGAGATGGGCAATGCGCTGCATGACCTGCGGTCTACCGAGGGGCTCGAGGAAGTCGCGATCCTGTCGACCTGCAATCGCACTGAAATCTATGCCGTGAAACCCGGCGACGATCCCTCAGGGATCGGTGCGTGGCTCGCGAAGTATCACGACCTTCCGGTCGATCATCTCGCCGATGCGCTGTATATCCATTCGGGGGACGCTTCGGTTCGGCACCTGCTGCGGGTGGCTTCCGGCCTCGACTCGATGGTGCTGGGCGAGCCCCAGATCCTCGGTCAGGTCAAGGACTGCTTCTCACAAGCCAAACGCCACAACACGATCGGCAAGCTGCTTGAGCGGCTGTCACAAAACACGTTCCGGATTGCCAAGCAGGTCCGGTCGAGCACGGCCATCGGCCAGACGCCGGTATCAGTGGCATCGATCGCCGTCGATCTCGCGGCACAGCTCTTCTCCGAGATCGCGCGCTGCAACGTACTGCTCATCGGCGCCGGGGAGACCATCGAACTCGTTGCCAAGCACCTGATCAATGCGGGCGTTCAGAAGATCACGATTGCGAACCGGACGCTCACCCGGGCCTGGGATCTCGCTCAGGAACTCGGCGGCGACGCCGTCGCCCTGTCAGAGATTCCATCGACGCTGCCTCATGTGGACATCCTGATTTCATCGACAGGCAGCCAATTGCCGATTCTTGGCAAGGGCACCGTGGAGCGCGCGTTGCGCGAGCGGCGCCACAGCCCGATCTTCATGGTCGACCTCGCCGTGCCGCGGGACATTGAGCCCGAGATCGCGGAGCTTCGCGACGTCTACCTGTACAGCATCGACGACCTCGAGCAGATCATCGCCGAGAACATCACGAACCGCGAGGAAGCGGCCGCGGAGGCGGAGGCCATCATTACCGACGCCCTTACCGCGCTTGAGGCTGACGACAAGTCACGCTCTGCCGTTGATGTGCTGGTGAAGTTCCGGCAACAGAACGAGGCCATCCGGGATGTCGAACTGGCCAAGGCCATCGAGCGGCTCGAAAAAGGCGAGCAGCCGGAAGCCGTATTGAAGAGCCTCGCCAACCAGCTTACCAACAAGATCATTCACAGCCCCAGCGTACAACTCAAACAGGCAAGTGCTGACGGACGCGACCACGTCATCGACGCGCTCGCCGAACTGTTTCAGCTGGATACCGACGAAGAGAGGAAATAGGTGCAGGCATCACTACGCCAGAAGCTGGATCAGCTTCTGGAACGATATGACGAACTCGCCGCGCTGCTCAGCGACGGCGAAGTCATCAACGATCAGGACCGGTTCCGGCAGTACTCCGTGGAGTACGCGGAGATCGAGCCCGTCGTGGTCTGCTATCGGTCATTCGAGGAAAAGCAGCAGGAACTCGAAGAAGCCAACTCGCTTATGCAGGACAGCGACGAGGAGATTCGCGAGATGGCCGCGGCGGAAGCCGAACAGCTCACGGGCGACATCGAATCGCTGGACGCTGAACTGCAAAAGCTGCTGCTGCCACGTGACCCCAACGACTCACATAACGTTTTTCTCGAGATTCGTGCGGGCACCGGCGGCGACGAAGCCGCAATCTTCGCGGGGGATCTCTTCAAGATGTACTCGCGGTACGCAGAAGAAAAGAAGTGGAAGGTCGAGGTCTTGAGTGAACGCGAGGGCGAGCACGGCGGCTACAAGGAGATCATCTCTCGCATTGAGGGACGTGATGTCTACGGCCACCTGAAGTTCGAATCCGGTGCGCATCGGGTCCAGCGGGTACCGCAAACGGAGTCGCAGGGGCGCATTCACACGTCCGCCTGCACCGTCGCCGTGATGCCCGAACCCGACGAACTCGACGAAATCGAGATCGACAAGAACGACCTGCGGGTCGATACGTTCCGCGCTTCAGGTGCGGGCGGCCAGCACGTCAACAAGACCGACTCTGCCATCAGGCTGACTCACCTCCCGACCGGTATTGTCGTCGAGTGCCAGGATGAGCGTTCGCAGCACAAGAACCGCGCCCGCGCCATGGGTCTGCTCCAGGCGAAGCTGACGCAGATGGCCGAGCAGGCGCAATTCGATGAGCAGGCGGAACAACGCAGAAACCTCGTGGGCAGCGGCGATCGTTCCGAAAAGATCAGAACCTACAACTATCCTGATGGCCGCGTCACCGACCATCGCATCAACCTGACCCTGCACCGTCTGCAACAGACGATGGCCGGCGATCTCTCACCAATCGTCGATCAGCTCGTTCAGGAACACCAGGCCGACCTGCTCGCCGCCATGAGCCAGGATGGCGCCTGAGATAACCGTCAGTTCGGCAATCGAGATTGCCGAGCGGCGAATGCCTGACCCGGACACGGCGAAGCTCGATGCACAACTCCTGATGGCACATGTGCTGGGCGCGAACCGGGCCTGGCTCTACGCCCACGGCGACCATGTGCTGACCGCCACCGCACGGAAGACCTTCGAGCAACTTGTCCATCGCCGTGCGGCAGGCGCGCCGATTGCCTATCTGACAGGACGGCAGGCATTCTGGTCGCTCGACCTTGCGGTCGACGAATCAACGCTCATTCCCAGACCGGAAACGGAACTGCTCGTCGAGACCGTGCTCGCGCGCCTCAGCGATCCCGTTGTCAGGATCGCCGACCTCGGCACCGGCAGCGGCGCGATTGCGATCGCCCTCGCGTCAGAACGACCGGACTGGCAGGTGACCGCAACCGATCAGTCTTCGCGCGCACTCGACATTGCAGCCCGGAATGCCCGCGACGCAGGGTGTGCCGACATCGAGTTCATCGAACGCTCCTGGCTCGATGGCTTCGGGCCTGCGTCGCTGGATGCCATTGTCGCCAACCCCCCATACATTCGGGCAGGAGACCCGCACCTCGAGCGGCTCCGGTTTGAGCCTGAGTCGGCGCTCGTTGCCGGCGCCGACGGTCTTGATGCGATCAGGGAGATTGTCGATGCGGGATATGATGTGCTGGTCGATCACGGCCTGCTCTTGGTGGAGCATGGCTTTGACCAGGCTGGTGCAGTGGCCGATCTGATGGGTGCGCGGGGATATCTGGCCGTCGAATCCCTTCGCGATCTTGGCGGACATGCGCGCGTCACGCTGGGTCAGAGACCCGCTCGCTAGAGCTCCGTCACCTCGACGTCGTCTGCTGTCACCTTCGCCCTCAGCTTCTGGAGGTCGAGATAGGCGGGGCGATAGATGTAGACAAAGCCTTTGGAGGGATGTGCCTCGAACATGACGGCGCCGACCTCGTCGACGTTCGGCGCGCCATAGGGCACATAAATGGGGCCGCCTCCCGGTGCTTCCACATCCGTATCGATTGCCTCGACCCATCCCTTGTTCGACTGTGGCACGGTCGGCGGCAAGCCCATGAAGGCGCGCGTCGTGCTCTTGCTCCACTCCTGGCGGGCAAACCGAACGGCGTTATCGTAGGCCGAGTTCACTTTCGACATATTGGCGGTGTTGATGTAATCGCGGTAAACAGGAATGGCGGCAGCCGAAACGATCCCCACGATGGCGATCGTGATCATGAGTTCGATCAGCGAGAACGCGGCCTGCCGATTCGCGCTCATTCGTTCCCGTTTCCGTCTTTCTGTTTCATGACGACGGCGAGTTCCTTGAGACCGTCCATCACTTCATTGAGTTCGTCACGCTTGCGCAGCGTACGCGTGTATTCGTAGTTGCCTTCCTTCAGCTGCTCGATGAACGCGGTGATTGCCACCACCGGGCCAGCAATCCGGTGGCTCATGATGAGCGTGAAGACCGACGCGAAAATGATATAGAAGACGAAACCGGCCAATGTCGCCTGAACGACCTCGAAGATGGCGTCATTGACCTTGATCTGCACCGCGAAGCTCATCTCGGGATTCTGGTTGATCAGGTCGCGTACCTGCCCCAGTTTGACGAACGCAAAGGCAGCCACTGCCCCGAATACCGAGAGCCCGGACACCAGATAGTACAGCGTCCACTTCACCTGGAACTTGGGGAAGAGGACGAGGTTCTTCGCCTTGCGCTGTGTCTTGCTCACGCGGTTACTCCTGATCGCTTCGCACCAGAGTAACCGATGATCGGCGAATTGGAAAAACCTCGATGTGTCTGCTCTTCGCAACTGCAGCATCGCCGTCGGCATCACGACTGGTCTAACATGGCTGGCACAGCAAGACCGGATGCCCAGCGCATATGACAATGGACGACAACGAACTGCTCAGATACAGCCGGCAGATCATGATGCAGGACATCGATATCGCCGGCCAGGAGAAGCTGCTCGAGGCGACGGTCGTCATCGTCGGCATGGGCGGGCTGGGTTCGCCGGCAGCGCTCTATCTTGCTGCCGCGGGCGTCGGACACCTCAAACTGGTTGACTTCGATACCGTCGACATGACCAATCTCCAACGCCAGATTGCCCACCGGACCGACGATGTCGGGCGTCTGAAGACAAGCTCTGCCGCCGATACCATCCGCGCGATCAATCCGAATACCCGGGTGACTGAGATCAACGAGCGCCTTGTGGATGACACGGTCGGTGCCGTGATCGGGGACGCAGACGTTGTGCTCGACGGCACCGACAACTTCGACACACGATTCATGGTCAATCGTGCCTGCGTCGCGCACGGCAAGCGCCTTGTTTCCGGGGCAGCGATCCAGCTGGAGGGGCAATTGCTCGTCTACGATCCCTCGCTGCCGGACGGCCCATGCTACCAGTGCCTCTATCAGGAGGCGGGAGATGATCTGAACTGCGCCGAATTCGGCGTGGCCGCACCGCTGGTCGGCATCATCGGCTCGATGCAGGCCATGGAAGCCCTGAAGCTCATCGTCGGAATCGGCACGTCGCTGGCCGGCAGTCTGCTCGTTTTCGATGCACGAACCGCAGAGTGGAGAAAGCTCAGGCTGCCGCGCAATCCGCACTGCGAAGTTTGCGGGTCGCCATCTTCGTCATGAGGCTCGTGCGCAGCAAGCGCCGAACTACGCGGGTTCCTTCGCTGCGCTCAGGATGAGGGAGTAGCGTCAGGACGGGAGCTGCGACGCGACGTCGATACCGGCTGCCTGGAGGTCTGCGTGATAGGAAGAACGCACGAGCGGCCCGCTGGCCACCTGGCTGAAGCCCATCTTCTCGCCAATCGCCTTGAGTTCGGCGAACTCGTCCGGGTGGACGAAGCGCTCGACGGGCAGATGATCCCTGCTAGGCTGAAGGTATTGCCCGAGGGTCAACATATCGACGTCATGGGCTCGCAGATCGGCCATCACGGCTTCGACTTCTTCGTTCGTCTCACCGAGGCCCAGCATCAGCCCGGACTTGGTACGCACGTCAGGGCGGCGCGCCTTGTATTCCTTCAGCAGCGTCAGCGACCACTGGTAGTCGGCCCCCGGCCGCGCTTTTCGGTAAAGGCGCGGCACGGTTTCCAGATTGTGGTTGAACACATCCGGCGCTTCTGCCGCGAGTTTCTCGAGTGCGACATCCATGCGCCCGCGGAAGTCCGGTACCAGCACCTCGACCGTCAAACCGGGATTGTGGGATCGCAGTTCCCGGATGCAATCGGCAAAGTGCTGTGCGCCGCTGTCTTTCACGTCGTCACGGTCAACTGATGTCACCACGACGTACTTGAGCTGCAGCTCGGCCACCGCCTCGGCCAGCTCACGCGGCTCGTTGGGGTCAAGCGGATTCGGTCGGCCGTGAGCCACATCGCAGAACGGGCATCGCCGGGTGCAGATCTCGCCCATGATCATGAACGTCGCCGTGCCGTGACCAAAGCACTCCGAAAGATTCGGACAGCTTGCCTCTTCACAGACACTGGCGAGCTTGCGCCTCCGCAAGATGGACTTGATGCGGGATACCTCGGGGCTGGATGCGATCCGAACCCGAATCCAGTCCGGTTTTCTCGGCGTCTCGGTGCTCGGCACCACCTTGACGGGAATCCGGCGGACCTTTTCTGCGCCGCGAAGCTTTTCGCCCTGAACGAGTCTGTTCTTACCTGCCATGAGATCCTTCGGTGACGCCGTACGGCGCCGAAATCGACTGCGGATGCGCAGGATACCCGAATTGCCGCAGGAGTTGGTTGACCAATCTTGAACTGACCGATGACAGTGGCTCATCGACCCCCAGGTCAGCGAGCTGCGTGACCTCGAGTCCCTCATAACCACAGGGGTTGATGGTGCTGAAGGGCGACAGGTCCATGTCCACATTCAGGCTGAGGCCATGGTACGAGCATCCGCGCCGAACCCGGAGCCCGAGCGCGGCGATCTTGCGATCATCCACATAGACGCCGGGTGCATCACGTCGAGCCACACCGACAATGCCAAACTCGTCGAGCAGGTCGATCACTGCCTGTTCGATGCCATCGACGAGCGATCGAACGCCGACCCCCAGCCGCCGGATATCAATCATGAGATAAATGACGAGTTGGCCGGGCCCGTGGTAGGTGACCTGTCCGCCACGGTCGGTCTGGACCACGGGGATATCCGTCAACGCGAGAAGATGCTCCCGCTTGCCAGCCTGCCCGAGCGTCAGGACCGGGTCATGTTCCAGCGCCCAGAACTCATCGGGTGTCTCCGGGGTGCGGTCATCGGTGAATGCCCGCATGCGTTCGAGCGTCGCCTCGTAGGGCACGCGCCCCAGCGACCTCGTTACCGGCGCCGGAATCACAGCACCATTCGAACCGCGTCGCATGTCTTGAGCTCTTCGAAGAGCGCCTTGAGCTGCCTTTCCCCGGTGGCAGTGAACTGTAGCGTAACCGCGTGGTAGTTGCCCCTGGCACTCGGACGGAGCGTCGCCTCGTCACGGTCGAGAGACGGGTCATGACGCACCGCGATTTCGAAGATTTCCTCAATCGTCACCTCGCTGGCCTCAAAGATGACCTTGATCGGGTAATCGCACGGAAACTCGATCTTTGGCGGTTCCTGATCCGTCATAGGGCGAGCGGGTCTCCACCGAAGAGTTGCAGGAAGAAGAGCGAGATGGCATCCCAGATGCGCGCGAAGAAACCCGCCTCCGGCACCGCGGAAAGCGCGACGAGCGGGGCCTCGAAAATCACCTCGTCACCCTGCATGACCTTGAGCTGGCCCACCTCAGCGCCTTCCTCGATCGGCGCCCGGAAGACCGGCGGGAAGTCGAGCGTCGCCTCGAGGCCGTCCCTGGTACCGCGAGGGATGGTTACCACTGCATCCCGGTCGATCCCGAGGGCCAACGCGTTGGTTTCACCGCGCCAGACGCGCACGTCGCGAAGACTGTCGAGTGCCGAGTACAGCGGCACCGTCTCGAAGTAGCGGAAGCCATAGGTCAGGAGCTTCTGGCTCTCGACGGCCCGCGCTTCCTCTGAACTCGTGCCCATCACAACCGAGATGAGCCGCATGCCATCGCGCTTCGCCGACGCCACAAGGCAATAGCCCGCCGCTTCCGTATGTCCGGTCTTCACGCCATCAACACTCGGATCACGCCACAGCAGCGAGTTCCGGTTCGGCTGCCGGATGTCGTTGTACGTGAAGTACTTCTCGGCGTACATATCGTAGTGCTGCGGATAATCCTGAATCAGCGCACGGGTGAGCTTCACCAGATCCGCAGCCGTCGTGTAGTGATTCTCATCGGGCAGGCCGGTCGCGTTCATATAGCTGGTGCCGGTCATGCCCAGCCGCGCTGCATGCTGGTTCATCATGTCGACAAACACGTCCTCGCTGCCGGCAACGTGCTCGGCCAGCGCCACGCTCGCGTCATTGCCGGACTGGATGATCACGCCCCGGAGCAGGTCTTCGAGTCTCACCTTCGTGCCTTCCTGCACGAACATGCGGGACCCTTCCATGCGCCATGCCTTGACGCTGATATCCACCATCTCGTCCATGGTGATTGTGCCGCGCTCCAGTTCCTCTTCGACGACGTAGCTCGTCATGATCTTGGTGAGACTGGCAGGCGGCAGGCGCTGTTCGCTGTTCTGTTCGACAATCACCGTACCGGTGGTGGCGTCGACAAGCACATAGGCAGTAGAGGCGAGTTGCGGCGGCGCCGGAATGATTGCTTCGGCAACCGAGACAAGCGGCCAGAAACAGGCCAGCAGAACAACAAGACTTCGAAAGAACTGCATAGTATCCAACGTTTCCGGGAAATTCGTATTCTATCGCGCCACGCCGGGCGGGGCGACCTGACTCCTAGTCCACTCTCACGCGAAGCGGTACGCCGAGCCCATGGCCCTCGAGGGCGGACGCAAGTCGGTCCCTTTCATCCTCGGTGGGGATCGGCCCGACCCAGACCTTGTGCAGCAGCGTCGACTCGTCGATCTCGCTCTGCAGAATCTGCACGTCGATCTCGTCGAATTCCGTGAACGCCGTCACACGGCGAACTTCTTCCTGTACCCGCTGCGCGCCTTCCGCCTGGGAGAACGCACCAACCTGCAGGTAGAACGATTCGTGGTGGACGGGAACTTTGACGAGTTCCGGATAATTTAGTTCATCAAGTGCTTCGACGACGACCGGCGCCAGCCCCTTGTCAGCGAAGCCGAGCGCGACCGCTGCCTGGTAGGAGAGATCGATCAGGCGCTCATCGTGAAAGGGCCCGCGGTCGTTGACCCGCAGCGTGATGCTGCGCCCGTTGTCGAGGTTGGTGACACGCACCATGGTCGGCAGGGGCAGTGACTTGTGGGCGGCGCTGAGCGCATGCATGTCGAAACGCTCACCGTTGGACGTCGGCCGGCCGTGGAATTTCCTGCCGTACCAGGAGGCAAGACCGATCTCGAGGTAGCCCATGCTCGAGGGCATGATGTGATAGGTCTTGCCAAAGACGATGTAGGGAGAGAGATTTCCCCGCCCCGGCGCCACCGCAACCCGGTTTTCCGGCTGCGGCTCGACCCGCGGGCTCGACACCCGTTCGATTGAGGCACACCCGGACAGCGCGAGACAGAGCGCGAGGACGAACCGCCGCATCGCTACTCGCTGGCAACTTCAGGATTGAGCAGTCGCTGGCTCAGTTGGTAAACCGCCATCGCGTAGAGCTTGCTGTGGTTGTAACGCGTAATGACATAGAAGTTCGGAAAGCCGAGCCAGAACTCGCTGCCCTCCTTGCCTTCGAACCGGAGCGGCGATACCAGTGTGTCGTCGGCACGCGCATTGGCCAAACCGTAGGCAGCAAGGTCAGCCAGAGGCACAGCAGGCTTCAGTTCGCCGCCGAACAGCAGCGTCGCATCGCCCTCCGGCGCAACCCTGGCGGCAATGGGCCCCTCCGGTCGCCAGCCGTGTTCAGCGAGGTAATTGGCCACACTGCCGATCGCGTCCGTACGGTTCTCCCAGATATCGCGATGGCCGTCGCCATCGAAGTCGATCGCATAGTGGCGGTAGCTGCTCGGTATGAACTGGCCGTATCCCATCGCGCCCGCATAGGAACCCTTCGCGGCAAGGGGCGACTGGCCTTCCTCGCGCGCAAGCAGCAGGTAGTGCTTCAGCTCCGAGCGAAAGAACTTCGAGCGGGGTGGATAGTCGAAGGCGAGTGTCGACAGCGCATCGATGACGCGATAGCTCCCGCGATGGCGACCATACATGGTCTCGACACCGATGATCGCCGCCACGATGACCGGGGGCACTCCATACTGCTCTCGCGCGGCAATCAGCGCCCGATGATTGTCGAGCAGAAACTCGTGGCCCGCCCGAACCCGGCTGTCCGTCAGGAAGATGTCCTGATATTCCTTCCAGGTCAGCACCCGCTCGGCAGGCCGGGAAATTGCGTCAATGATGCTCTGCTTGTACTGCGCCTCCCTGAAGATGTCAGTCAGCAGCGCCCGGTCGAACCCTTCTTCGACGACCATCTCATCGATAAACGCCTGAACGTCCGGGCGGGTGTGATATTCCTCTGCAGCGACCGTCAGGCTGAAGGTCATCGAAACCAGGAAGAGACAGTGAACCAGCTTCATCTCTACAACGTGCTCCTAAAGCGTGATGCGCCTGTGGGTATGAATCGACACCAAGATGCCGAAGCCCGCGAACAGGGTCAATATTGACGTGCCGCCATAACTCACCAGCGGAAGCGGCACGCCGACCACCGGCAGGATACCGCTGACCATGCCGATATTCACAAAGACATAGACAAAAAAAGTAAACGTAATCGTTCCGGCCAGCAGTCGGCCGAAAGTGTCCTGCGCCTGCATCGCCATGATCGTGCCGCGACCGATCAGCAGCAGGTACAGCACCAGGAGCCCGACGACACCCACCAGTCCGAGTTCCTCCGCCAGCACGGCGATGATGAAATCTGTCTGGCTCTCCGGCAGGAAGTCGAGGTGGCTCTGGGTCCCCTCGAAGAGTCCCTTGCCGAACAGCCCGCCAGACCCGATCGCCGTCTTTGACTGGATGATGTTCCAGCCTGCCCCAAGAGGGTCCCGTTCCGGGTCCAGTAGGGTCAGGATGCGGCCACGCTGATAGTCGTGAAGCAGGAACCAGAGGCCGGGTGCCGACAGCACGCCAAGGCCGATCGCCCCGAACACGTACCGCCAGGAGATCCCCGCCAGCAATAGCACCAGCAGGCCGGATGCACCGATCAGGATGCTGGTGCCGAGGTCCGGTTGCTGCGCGATCAGCAGCACCGGGATGCCGATCATCACGAGTGACCAGAAGACATGTTTGAATTTGGGAGGCAGCTGACGGTCGGCGAAGTACCAGGCCAGAATCATCGGCAGCGTGAGCTTCATGATCTCTGCCGGCTGGAAGCGGATGACGCCCGGGATTCTGAGCCAGCGCTGCGAGCCGTTGACCTCGGTGCCGAAGAAGAGCACGAGCACGAGCAACACCACGCCGAGCCCATACGCGAAGGGTGCGATGCGCAGATAGAAGATCGGCGAGAACTGCGCCGTGACAAACATGACTCCAAATGCGAGCCCGATTTTCAGCGCCTGCGAAATGACCGGCGCCGTCTGCTGCTCAACCGCGCTGAAGAGCACAATGAGGCCGTAGCCACAGATCGCGAGCGTCAAAAGGATCAGCGGAAAATCGAGATGCAGCACGTCACCGAGGCGCGACCGGTTACCGGTCGCGAAACCTTCAGGCAGACGACGAACAAAATCCTGGCTCACTCGGCCCCTCCGGATGCGTTGTCTGCGACGCGCAATGGTCGATCATCACCCAGCATGTAATAGTCCATGACCTCGCGCAGCACCGGCGCTGCCACCGAACTGCCGCCGCCGCCGTTCTCGACGATCACGGCGATCGCGATCTCGGGATCATCCACGGGCGCAAAGCCGACAAACCAGGCGTGCTTGCGCTGACGCTCATCGAGTTCCTCTTCGTTGTATTCCTCTCCCTGCGCGATGCCGACCACCTGTGCAGTACCGGACTTGCCCGCCATGCGATACGGAATGTCCATGCCGATGTAGGCCCAGGCCGTGCCGTTCTCGTTGAAGCCCTGGTTACCCCGGTGAACAACCTTCTCCATGCCGCCAATGATCAACTCCCAGACATGGTCAGGGACGAGATCGATGTCTTCGAGCCTCGGCACATCCGAATCGTCGGCCAGATCGCTGCCACTCATCACCATTTTCGGGGCAACTGCCTTGCCGCGATTGGCGAGCATGGCCACCGCGGTCGCGAGCTGTACCGGCGTCACGAGCATGTAACCTTGCCCAATACCGATGTTCACGGAATCACCCGGATACCATGGCTGACCGCGCACGCCGCGCTTCCACTCACGTGAAGGCAGCAGGCCCGAACGTGCTTCAGGCAGGTCCAGCACGCTGTTGGTACCAAATCCGAAGAGCTCGAGATGCTCGTGGATCCGGTCAATACCGAGGCGCGTGGCCAGCTCGTAGAAATAGATGTTGCAGGAACGGTAGATCGCCTTCTCGAGATTCACGATCCCGTGGCCACCGGTGCCCTCTGTCGTCCAGTTCCAGTCGCGATAAAGACGCTCGCCTCCGGGCAGCTTGAACCAGCCCGGATCATTGACCGTGTACTCCGGGTTCGTCACGCCGGTCACCAGTCCGATCAGACCGATGAACGGCTTCAGCGTCGAGCCTGGCTCGTACTGTCCCTGAACAGCGCGGTTGTAGAGCGGAACATCCACATCGTCGCGGAGTGCGGCATAGGACTCGTAGTCAATGCCGGTCACGAACGGGTTCGGGTCGTAGCTCGGTTTGCTGACGAGCGCGAGAATCCCACCGGTCTTCGGATCAATGGCGACGATCGCGCCGCGCCGGTCTCCGAGCGCATCGCTGGCAGCCTGCTGCAGGCCGGAGTCGAGATAAAGGGCAAGATTCTTGCCGGGTTCAGGCGGTGTGGCGTCGAGCACCTGCATGATTCGGCCGCGCGCATCGGTTTCGACCCGGCGATAGCCGACTTCACCGAGCAGTTCACGCTCATAGAACTTCTCCACACCGATCTTGCCGATGTGATTCACACCGGAGTAAGCCACCGGATCGAGGCGTGCGGCATCGTCTTCGTTGATCCGGCGCACCGAACCGACGGCATGTACCATCAGCTCGGCCTTGGGGTAGTTGCGAACCAGTTTCGCCTCGACATCGACGCCGGGCATCGCGAAGCGATTGACGCTGATCCTTGCGATCTCTTCCTGGGTGAGCTTCAGGCGAACCGGCACTGATTCGAAAGGCCGGCGACCACGTTTGAGACGCCGCTCGAACGCCTCGATCTGCTCGTCAGTCAGGCCGATGAGCGCATCGATCTGCTCGAGGGCTTCGTCGAGATCCTCGACCCGCTCCGGCGTGATCGCCAGCGAATAGTTGGGCACGTTGTCGGCCAGCAACTCGCCGTTGCGATCAACGATGAGCCCTCGCGTCGGCGGCAGCGACTGCACCTGAATACGGTTGTCGTTGGCAAGCGTCGCGTACTTCTCGTGCTGCATGATCTGCAGGAAGAACAGACGCGCAACAAGAATCAGCGTCAGCAGCACCAGCAGGGCGAAGCCGAGTGCGACCCGATCGAAGAAGATCTGGCTCTCCCCCGAGTGATCCTTGAGTGTGAGCGGTTCTGCCATGAAATGCCGGTTACTTGTGGTAGGGGTGCCCGTTCAGGATCGCCCAGGCCCGATACACCTGCTCCGCGAGCAACAGGCGCACCATGAAGTGAGGGAAGGTCAGTTTCGACAGCGACCAGACATCATCTGCCCGTTTCAGGCATTCAGCCGACAGGCCGTCCGGTCCCCCGATCATCAGCTGGATGTCCCGATACTCGTGCGCCCAGCTGTCGAACTTCCCGGCCAGCGTCTCTGTGCTCCAGAGGGCACCGCCCGAATCCATCGCAATGACGCGGGCGCCGGGGCGAATCGAACTCAGCATTCGCTGCCCCTCCTCCTGCTTGAGCCGTTCCAGTACGGCTCCCTTCGTTCGTTTGGCGACCGGGATCTCTTTTACCGACAGTCGCCAGTCTTTCGGGAGCCGCCTGGCGTACTCGGCGACCCCTTCTTCTATCCAGGCCGGCCCGCGTGTCCCCGCGGCCAGCAATTCAATCACTATACCGTGCTCTCCGTCAGGTGCGTATCGAGCGTCCAGAGTCGCTCGAGATCATAGAACTCGCGTGCCTTGGGCAGCATCACATGGACGACAATGTCCACGAGGTCGATGAGTATCCACTCGCCATCCTCGACGCCTTCGACGCCGATGGGCGTCACACCCTGCTCACCGGCATGCTCAATGACACGGTCTACAACCGCCTTGACGTGCCTGTTCGATGTACCGCTTGCGACGACCATATAGTCGGTGAAATCTGACTGGCCGGTCACATCCATCCAGGTAACCTGCTGCGCCTTCACATCTTCCAGCGCATTGTCGACTACCTGCTTCAAGATAGCACTTTGCATAGAGTATCGAGTCTCCTGTTGCATTACGTGGAAGCACTCCCGTACAGACCGTGCCCGGTGATGTACGTGAGGACTTCATTGGGCATCAGATATGCCACCGACTCGCCCTTGCCGAGCATCTCCCGAATCTTTGTCGAAGAGATGTCGAGCTGGGTGAGGCGAAGGATACAGATCTGTCCGCCCGGTTTGCTGCGCAAGCACAGCGGTCTTTCGACGAGCCTTTCACTGACAAGGTTCGCCAATTCGGTTGTCAGGTTCTCATCCACAGGGCTGCCTGGCCGCGACAGCACGGCAATGTGCGCAACTTCGAGCAGCGAACGCCATTCATGCCACGTCTCGAGGAGGGCGAAAGCGTCATCGCCGAGCACCAGCACGAGCGGCTCCGCGTCGCCGACATCGCTCCGGATGGAACGCAGCGTGTCGATCATGAAGGACTTGCCGCCGCGACGAATCTCACGATCGTCGACTTCCAGGAACGCGGCATCCCTTGCGGCGATGCGGACCATGTCCAGACGCTGCGCGGCTGTAGAACCCGGCGCCTCCCGATGAGGCGGTAGATACGAGGGAACCAGCTTGACGGTTTGAAGTTGAAGCGCGTCCCGGACTTCGACGGCGGAGCGCAGGTGGCCGTAGTGAACGGGATCAAATGTCCCGCCGAACACGGCCACCCCCTGGCGAGCCGCTACCAAGCAGCGAACCCGTTCATGTTCTCACCTGACCCTCTCCGAACACGACAAACTTTTGCGACGTGAGCCCCTCGAGCCCGACAGGACCACGGGCGTGCAGTTTGTCTGTGGAGATACCGATTTCTGCGCCGAGGCCGAATTCGAAGCCGTCGGCAAAGCGAGGAGAGGCGTTGATCATCACTGAACTCGAATCAACTTCCCGAAGGAAACGACGCCCCTTGGTGTAGCTTTCCGTCACGATCGTGTCGGTGTGCCTCGAACCATACGTATTGATATGTTCGATCGCCTGATCGAGATCGTCAACCACTTTTATCGACAAAATGGGGCCGAGGTACTCCGCGCGCCAGTCCTCCTCAGTGGCAGGAATGACTGTGCAGATGTTGGAGAGTATCCGCGCCGTCGCGTCGCACCCGCGAAGTTCGACGTCTTCCGCCTGATAACGGCCTGCAAGGTCAGGCAGGACATCTCCCGCGATCGCGCTGTGAACGAGCAGCGATTCCATCGAGTTACAGACCGCATAGCGCTGGCACTTCGCGTTGAACGCGATATCGAGGGCCATCTCGCGATCCGCTTCATCATCAATGTAGACGTGGCAGACGCCGTCGAGGTGCTTGATCATCGGGATCGTCGCATCCTGCTGAATGCGCTCGATCAGCCCGCGGCCGCCCCGGGGAACGATGATGTCCACATACTCATCCATGGTAATCAGTGCACCGACCGCATCCCGATCGGTCGTCTCGATGAGCTGCACCGCCGCGCGGGGCAGACCCGTGCGCTCTAGGCCAGCCCCGATGCACTCCGCAAGCGCCTTGTTTGAGTGAATCGCCTCACTGCCACCGCGGAGAATCGTCGCGTTGCCAGACTTCAGACAGAGCGCCGCGGCGTCGATCGTCACGTTCGGCCGCGATTCGTAAATGATGGCAATGACACCGAGCGGCGCCCGCATCCGGCCGATCTGGAGGCCATTGGGACGATAGGCCATGTCGCTGATCTCGCCGATCGGGTCCGGCAGGGCCGCAACCTGTTCGAGCCCCTCGATCATGCTGTCGAAGCGCGCAGGCGTGAACTCGAGGCGATCATAGAGCGCATCGCTCAGCCCCTTGGCCTTGCCCGCCTCAAGATCGAGGGCATTCGCCGCCATCAGATCGTCGCGGCGCGCGCGGATCTCTTCGCCGATCGCGAGCAGCGCCGCGTTCTTTTCGGCTGTCGATGCACGGTTGACGGCAGCGGACGCCTTTCGTGCCGCTGCACCCATTTCAGTGATGTATGCTTGAATATCCACGCGGCAATTATACCTGAAGCTGCCATCCATTGAGACGATGATGCCGACCGCACCGCTGACGGCGGGATTTTTCGACCAGGAACCGCAGGCGCTGGCCCGCGGTCTGCTCGGCAAGGTGCTGCGCCATCGGGTCGACGACCTGTGGCTCTCGGCGAGGATCATCGAGGCGGAGGCCTACGACCGGACCGACCGGGCAAGCCATTCGTCGCTCGGCCGCACACCCTCGCGGGAAGCCATGTTCGACCCGCCAGGCACGATCTATATGTACTACGCCCGGGGCGCAGACTCGCTCAACTTTTCCGCGCGCGGTGCCGGCAACGCCGTGCTCATCAAGGCCGCATTCCCTGTCGCGGATACGCTGTCGGATCGACGATGTCTCGAGCGGATGCAGGCACTCAACCCGGGAAACCACGGACCGAGGACGCTCGAGCGGCTGTGCCGCGGCCAGACCTTGCTCTGCCGCGCACTGGGATTACGGGTCACGGACTGGAATCGCCGCCCCCTCGATCCCGAGCGATTTCGCATCGACGATGACGGATACCGGCCGGCCCGGGTCGTTCGATGCCCACGCCTCGGCATTCCGGTCGGACGCGATGAGCATCTGCTGTATCGGTTCGTCGATGAAAGTTACGCGCGTCACTGCACGAGCAATCCGCTGACGAAGCGGGGCTGGGTCGAAGGCAGGGATTTTGTTCTGGAATAGACCCGGCGCCGGTCAGGACTTCGCGTTCTGCATCCGGTCGATCAGTTTCTCGAGTTCATTGAGACGCGCGAGCGGATTCTTCATCTCGAGCATGCGCTGCTTGAACTGATTCGGACATGGCAGCAACTCGGTCAACCTCGCACCGACTTCCCGTGCCTGTTCGTAATTGACCTCGAGCTTGAGATTCTGGACCGCCTCGTGCTCCAGAAACATCTCGAGCAGATTGACGAGGTGGAGCTGGTTCTCGGGAATTTCGGCCTCTTCCTCGAGCTCGATAAACTCGACGTGCGCCATCATCAACCTGTCAGCGGTCTCGTAGAAATCCCGGACCACGAACTTGACCTGACCTTCGACCATGACGAGCGGCATGCCGTTATCGCTCTGGTCGAAGTCGACGATGGTCGCATAGGTGCCGCACCATGAGACTGTCGGCAGCTGGTCTTCCGGGCTCGACAGCGCCTGCTCACCCTCTTCGATGAGCACGACACCGAAGCCCACGTTGTCTCGCAGGCACCGGCCGATCATGTCCTGGTATCGGGCTTCGATGATTTCAATGGGGAGCTTGCCACCCGGAAACAGGACGACGGGCAGGGGAAAGAGCGCTATTTCAGCCATGCCCATATTCTAACGCAAGCGAGCCTTCGGTCTAGCACGTGCTACTATCCAGACGTGGATGTGTTTCATGCGATCGCCCTTGCCCTGATTCAGGGCATCACTGAATTCCTGCCGATATCGAGTTCGGCACACCTCATTCTTCCTTTCGAACTGCTGGGCTGGCCCGACCAGGGGCTGGCGTTCGACGTCGCCGTACACCTCGGCTCGCTGATCGCCGTGCTCTGGTACTTTCGGGCCGACCTGATCCGGCTGACGGGCGCGACGCTCACGGGATTATGGAAGCGGGAGCTGAACGCCGATGCCGGCTTCGCGCTGAACCTGCTGATCGCGAGCCTGCCGATCATCCCGGCAGGATTCCTGTTGAAGGATCTCGTCGAGACGGAACTGAGATCGATCGAAGTCATCGCCATGACGACGATCGTGTTCGGTCTCGCGCTGCTCGCGGCTGATCGGTTCGGGAACCGCCATCGAACCAGCACGGAACTGACGCCAGCGCATGCCCTGGCCATCGGACTTGCCCAGTGCCTCGCACTGATACCGGGTACGTCGCGGTCGGGTATCACGATGACGATGGCGCTGCTGTCGGGCTACTCGCGCGAGGCAAGCGCACGCATCTCATTTCTGCTGTCGATCCCGGCCATCGCCGGCGCATCGACGCTCGCGCTGCTTGATCTGGTGGCGGCAGAAGATGCGGTGGACTGGACGGCCCTGGGCATCGGGCTGGTGGGTGCAGGCGTGTCGGCCTACCTGTGTATTACGCTGTTCCTGGAGTTCATCACGCGACTCGGCTTCTTGCCGTTTGTGATCTACCGCCTGTTGCTCGGCCTCGTCCTGATAACACTGATCATCTGATGAAGTGGCACCGCCGGCCGGGGAAGGGGCATCCCTCCCGGCAGGCTGGAGGACATGGATGTCCGAAAGCCAGCGTACATGGATGTACCGGGGCGCGTAGCCTTGCAGCGGTGCCGGGAGGGATGCCCCTTCCCCGGCCGACGACGCGAGCGACGAGCTAGAAAGGAATATCGTCGTCGAAATCTTCGGGGGGCGGCGAGGAGAAGTCATCCGCCGGGCCGGAATTGCCGCCGGACGAACCACCGGATGAGGAGCCGCCACCGTAGTTGCCGCCGCCTCCGCCGCCACCATAGTCACCGCGGCTGTCGAGCATCTGCATCTCGTTCGCCACAATTTCCGTCGTGTAGTGCTTCTGGCCCTCACGTTCCCACTGGCGCGTCCGCAGTTCGCCTTCGATGTAGACCTTGGAGCCCTTCTTGAGGTACTCGCCAGCGATCTCCGCCAGCCGCCGGAAGAACACCACCCGGTGCCATTCCGTGCGCTCATTCTGCTGGCCGGAATCCCGATCCTTCCAGGTCACGCTCGTGGCCAGCCGGATATTCGTGACCGCATTGCCATCCTGCAGGTACCGCGTTTCCGGATCAGCACCCAGATTCCCGACCAGAATGACCTTGTTGACTCCTCTTGATGCCATGATGCTGACTCCTTCGTATTCTAGTTCGCGACCGGCCGGGCAAAACCCAGCGATCCCAGTGAGGACGAATCCCAGATCGCGCGGTCGACTTTCAGATAGGCAAGCTTCTCGTCTTCGAGCAGCGCCACGTCGACAACACCGTCGAGGGATAATAGCGCGTCCGCAACACCGGATGCACTCAGCGCATCCTGATCAGCGATGCGGCAGGTGATCGTGCGGTAGCTGCCAACCTTCGGCATGCCGAATGTGGCGATGAACCACAGGACGCAAACGGCAGCATTCACGTACATCAACTGGGAAAGATCCCACCCGCCGAGCAGGTATCCGCCGACCATGCCACCAACAAAGCCCCCGGCAAACTGGGACGTCGAAAATACGCCCATCGCCGTACCGCGCTGACCGGCAGGTGCAATCTTGCTGACGAGCGCGGGCAAGACCGACTCCAGCAGGTTGAACGCCATGAAGAACAGCACCATCGTGACGATGACGGGCACATAGGTTGAAACGTTCGCAAACAGGATCGACGTGAGACCGAAGGTGCTGATCATGACCAGCAGCATCCCGCGCGCGTAGCCCTTGTGGTCTGCCAGATAGATGAACGGCACCATGGCAACGAACGATGCAAGCAGGATCGACAGGTAATAAAGGTAGTGATCCTCATCGGCGATTCGACCCGTCTGCTGCATCAACAGCGGCATGACGATGAAACTGCTCATGAGCAGATAGTGCAGCAGGAAGATGCCGAGCGCCGTTCTCAGCAGCGCCGGGTTGGCAGCGACAGGGATGAGCGCACGAACATCGATCACCACCGCGGGGTTTCGGCTGTGCACGATCGGGGCCGGAATCGTGGGCAACACCAGCAGGCCGACCACCGCACCCGCGGCACAGAACCAGAAGACACCGGAGAGACCCGCACGACTGGCGATATAGGGGCCGAGAATCAGTGCGAGGCCGAATGAAGCCGCAATGCTGATGCCCACGATCGCCATGGCCTTCGAGCGATGCTCGGCCCGGGTCACGTCCGAGACCAGCGCGAGCAGGGTACTGGCGATGGCGCCGCATCCCTGCAGGAAGCGGCCGACGACCACGCCCGCCATCGAGTCAGCATACGCCGCGACGACACTGCCAATCAGGAAGATGACGAGGCCGCCTGCGATGACACGCTTTCGCCCGATTCGGTCGGACAGCAGGCCGAGCGGAATCTGCAGACAGGCCTGAGACAACCCGTAGACGCCGAGCGCAAGGCCGATGAGCAGCGGCGTTGCGCCGTCGATGTCGTTCGCGACCATCGGCAGCACGGGCAACACCATGAACAGGCCGAGCATGCGAACGATGTAAAGAAAGCCAACCGCTCCCGCGGAGCGTATTTCCAGACCAGTCATTCAGGGAACCAGCGAAGGCAGAAACCAACCGGCGCTTTGCCGGACTACTCGCAAACTTATAATATCGAGCCCCTTCGACGTCGGCAGGGACGTAAGAGAATGCATCAGCGCGAGCGGCCCCGGATGGTAACAAATGCCGTCATCACTCTCACCCTCGACGTCCGGCATCCACCATAAAGTCAGGCCAGGCAAGCACACACCCTATGAGCAGTATCTCAATTCGCGGTGCGAGAACGCACAATCTCAAGAACGTCGATCTCGACATTCCGCGAGACCGGCTCGTCGTCGTGACGGGGCTCTCCGGTTCGGGCAAGTCGTCACTGGCCTTCGACACGCTGTATGCCGAGGGGCAGCGGCGGTACGTCGAGTCGTTGTCCGCATACGCCCGGCAGTTCCTGTCGCTGATGGAGAAACCCGATGTCGATCACATCGACGGGCTGTCGCCGGCAATTTCCATCGAACAACGATCCACAAGCCACAACCCGCGCTCAACGGTCGGCACGATCACAGAGATCTACGACTACCTGCGACTTCTGTTCGCACGCGCCGGGGAACCCCATTGCCCGGACCATGGCCTGACGCTCGAGGCACAGACCGTGAGCCAGATGGTCGACCAGGTTCTGGCACTGCCGGAAGGTGCGAGACTCCTGCTGCTGGCACCCGTCGTCAAGGCGAGAAAGGGGGAACACCTTCACGTCCTCGACCAACTGCGCAAACAGGGGTTTGTCCGCGCCCGCATCGACGGCATCGTCACCGATCTCGACGAAACGCCGGAACTGGACAAGAACCGGCAACACACGATCGAGGTGGTTGTCGACCGCTTTCGGGTCAGGGACGATCTCCAGACCCGTCTCGCCGATTCATTCGAGACGGCCGTCGGCATATCTGACGGCATCGCGAGCATCGCCTTCATCGACGGCGAACAGGAGGACCTCGTCTTCTCGGCGAGATTTGCTTGTCCGGAGTGTGGCCACTCGATACCTGAACTCGAGCCGCGACTCTTCTCGTTCAACAACCCAAGTGGCGCCTGCCCGGATTGCGACGGCCTCGGCATCAAGAATTTCTTTGACCCGAATACCGTGGTCAAGGACGACGAGCTGTCCCTCGCCGAAGGCGCAATTCACGGCTGGGATCGCCGGAACATCTATTACTTCCAGATGCTGAGCTCCCTCGCCGACCACTACGGCTTCGAGCTTACGACACCCTTCGGCGAGCTGGCCGACGAGCACCGGCAGGCCGTTCTGTTCGGCACCGGCAACGAGAAGATTCGATTCCGGTACGTCAACGACAGAGGTGACGAGTACACAAGGGCGCATCCGTTCGAGGGCATCATCCACAACATCGAGCGGCGCTATCGCGACACCGACTCCGAGATGGTGCGCGAGAATCTCTCGCGATTCCTGAATACGCGGGCCTGCCCCGCCTGCCACGGGGCACGGCTCAATCGCGATGCGATGGCCGTCACCGTCGGCGGGCTCACGTTGCCCGACGTGACCGCGATGTCGGTCGCGAACGCGTGGGAGATGATGACCCACCTCGACCTCGAGGGTCAGCGGGCCAGAATCGCCGACAAGATACTCAAGGAAATCTCGGCACGACTTTCGTTCCTCATTGATGTCGGACTGAACTACCTGACGCTGTCGCGCAGCGCCGACACGCTGTCGGGCGGCGAAGCACAGCGAATCCGGCTGGCAAGCCAGATCGGCGCTGGTCTCGTTGGCGTAATGTACATCCTCGATGAACCCTCAATCGGACTGCACCAGCGCGATAACCAGCGATTGCTCAACACGCTCATCAATCTGCGAGACATGGGCAACACCGTGATTGTCGTCGAGCATGACGAGGACGCCATCAGGGCCGCCGACTTCGTTGTCGATATCGGGCCCGGCGCCGGCATTCACGGCGGCGAGGTGGTCGCTGCGGGCTCTGTTGCCGAGATCATCGACTGCGAGCGTTCAATCACGGGCCAGTTCCTCTCGGGCAAGCGCCAGATTCCCGTACCGGCGAAACGGACGCCGCGCAACAATGACAAGGTGCTTCGCCTGAGCGGCGCCCGCGGCAACAATCTGAAGAACGTCACACTCGAGGTTCCGCTCGGCCTGATGACCTGCGTCACCGGTGTCTCGGGATCGGGCAAATCAACGCTGGTCAACGGCACGCTGTACCCGATTGCCGCGCGCGAACTGAACGGTGCACAGAGTATCCATCCCGAGCCGTTCGACGACATCGAGGGCATGGATCAACTCGACAAGGTCGTTGATATCGATCAGAGCCCGATTGGCAGAACGCCCCGATCGAACCCCGCGACCTACACCAATATCTTTACGCCCATTCGTGAGTTGTTCGCCGCGACCCAGGAAGCGAGATCACGGGGTTACAAGCCCGGCAGGTTCAGTTTCAACGTCAAGGGCGGTCGCTGCGAACACTGTCAGGGCGACGGCCTGATCAAGGTCGAGATGCACTTTCTGCCCGACGTCTATGTCACCTGCGATGTCTGCAAGGGGCGACGCTATAACCGCGAGACACTCGAGATCCAGTACAAGGGCAAGAATATCGACGAGGTTCTCGAAATGACCGTCGAGGTCGCGCACGAGTTTTTCGAACCGGTCCCGATGATCGCACGTCGGCTGAAGACGCTGATGGACGTTGGCCTCAGCTACATCAAACTCGGCCAGAGCGCGACCACGCTTTCCGGCGGGGAAGCCCAGCGTATCAAGCTCGCCCGGGAACTCTCGAAGCGTGATACCGGCAAAACCCTGTACATCCTCGACGAGCCAACCACCGGGCTGCACTTCCACGACATCGAGCAACTCATGTCGGTGCTGAACTTCCTGCGCGACCAGGGCAATACGATCGTGATCATCGAGCACAACCTTGACGTCATCAAGACCGCCGACTGGATCGTCGACCTTGGCCCCGAAGGCGGATCCGAAGGCGGTGAGATCATCGCCACCGGGACGCCGGAGGCGGTGACCGGGGTGGCAGGCTCCCACACCGGGGACTTCCTGCGCCATTTCGTCGGCGAGAAGATCCGCCAGCAGGGCTAGGGCCGGGATGTCGACCGCAGGTGCTGCCGAGTTCGAACTTCACATTTCTGTCGCCGAGATGTCCCGTTACTACCGGGGCGAGGCAATCAACGTTCGGGTCACGGCGACCAACGGTCAGGTCATCCAGTTCCCCGCGTCCATGCTTCGACCGCACGTCACGTCCGCAGGCATCGATGGGTACTTTCGCATCGAGTGGAATGCCGACGGCAAGCTCGAACGGCTCGAGCGGCTAAGGTGAGCCGCCCCCCTGCCCGGCGGACCTCAGCAACCGCGAGGACAGGGGAGCAACTCTGGCGCACTGACCGGTTCAGGCGGCGACGGGCACCCGCCCCGCCCAGAAGACAGCATCCTCCAGATCATCGAAGAGCCGGACACTCTCGAAGCCGCGACAGGCCGCACGGGCAAAGAGCTCCGCGGTTTCCCGGTCCTTTTCGTTGACCAGCAGCGCGCGGGCACAGACCGGAATCTCGGTGCCAATTCGGCGGGCCAGGTGTTCGAGGTGGTCGCAGGACAGCGCGATGCGCCGGGCGGGCCGGAAGTCGAGTACCAGACCATAATCCGGAAACTCGGCCATCGCCCTGATACGGCCAATCGCTTCCCACGATTGATGCTCGGTGAAGATGTCGCTCGCCGTCTGGCGAATGAGATGGTGCTCGTGATCGAGCTCGATGCAATACGACATGGACACCCTCCTTCTGATGAACGATCTGACGATCAGACAGGAGAGATTCTGGGGGGCGCGCGTAAGGCTTGTTGCCGCGGCAGGTATTTTTGCTTCAACGAGCGTGAAGGAGTGTAAGCGGGATCAATGTCCCAGCAGGTCGATCACTTCCTGGTAACGATAGCGCTCGACCATCGACGACAGTTCCCCCGCAGCAGCCCGATCAATCGTCGAGTAGCTGCCGAGCAGGCGTTTGAACTCCAGCGGGTCTGCCCGCATCAGGCTGTCACGCAGGTCCTGACGCTGGGTCACGGTCAGCGAATCGAGGGAAAATTCACCCGGCGCCTCGCTGGCGGCAGCCTCTTCCTCGAAGTTCTTTTCGATAACATCGAGGATCATGCCGAGGCGGAACGGCTTTTTGACAAAGCCGTCGATGCCGGCCTCCTCCGCGCGCTTGATGTCGCCGTCGAACACGTTGGCCGATACGGCGATGATCCGCGTATTGAGCCGGGACTTGATCTCCCTCGCTGCCTGGTACCCGTCCATGCGGGGCATCTGCAGGTCCATCAGAACCACATGGGGCTGGCACTGCATCGCGACCTCGATTCCCTCGAGGCCGTCTTCCGCCTCATAGAACTCATAGCCGACCCGCGTCAGCAGCTGGTTCAGCAACTGCCGGTTGGAATCACTGTCATCGACCACGAGCACACGCACGTTCCCTGCCGCTTTTTCTGCTTCCTTCGCTTCCTCAGCAAATCCGCTGACCGGAATCAGGATCTTGAAGCAGGCGCCCTTTCGCACCTCGGTTTCGACCTCGATGGTGCCGCCCAGCGCATCGACGAAACTCTTGCAGATCGCAAGGCCAAGGCCAGAGCCTTCCGCCTCCCCGTTCTCGTGATCCAGCGGCTGGAAGGGCTCGAACAGCACCTCGAGCCGCTTCTCGTCGATGCCCGGGCCCGTATCGCTGACCTCGAGAAGCAGGTGTCCGCTCTGTCGTGCGATGACCACGGAGACTTCGCCTTCGCTGGTGAACTGAAGCGCATTGTTGACGAGATGAACCAGAATCTGTCGAATCTTGTCCTCATCGGAAACGAGCGTCGCCGGACAGTTTTCCATCAGCCGAACCGAGAACCGGAGACCGGCTTCCCTCGCCCGCTCATCAAACTGCTCCTCGATGCCGCGCCGCAGGGATTCGGCCTCGAACTCGACCTCGTCGACCTCGATAGCGCCGGAATCAATCCGGGCGATGTCGATGATGTTGTTGAGAAGATCGAGCAAACCGACGCCGGCCTGCAGCGACATCTCGATGTTCTTGCGATCCATGGGGCTGAGCTCGTCCTTCTGCAGCACGAGCTGCTGGAAGCCGAGCATGGCGTTGAGCGGCGTTCTGATCTCATGGGAGATATTGGCGAGGAACTTGGATTTCGCCCGGCTTGCCGCCTCGGCCTCCGCCCGCCGGTGGTTCGCGAGCTGACGCTGTTTGAGATCTGACATGTCGGAGATGACTGCAATCACGCGCTGCACCTCCGCATTCTCGTCGACTTCGAACGGCCGGACGAGCAGATTGAAGGGAATGCTGCGACCGTTGCGTAACACCCACTCGAGCCGGCTGGCCATCTGCACCTGGCCTGTCTCGAATGCCTGGCGAATCGCGTTCAGCCCCTGCCCGGTATCGCCACCACCCTCGGAGCGGATGCTGAAGTCTGCGATCTCCTGCTTTTCCGCAACGCCCAGCCTTCGCATGGCGTCCTTGTTGACGAACTCCGGCACCCGGTGCCGCTGATAAATGAGGATCGGGAACGGCAGGATATCGAGGAACTCTTTCAGCCGCTTGTCCCGCAGCGTGTCCCGCGTCGTGACGTCACGCACCAGGCAGTAGACGCCGCGGTTGCCATCGCGACTGAGCAGCGATACTTCAACGCGAATGTGCCGGCCGTCTGCGCAGATCGCTTCGAGCACGCGGGCGTGCATGAGGATGCGGTCGCCGCGATTGCGGAAACTCTCCAGCAGCCGGCTATACGTCCGAAGACCGGTCTCGGTGAATATGTCGTCAACCCGCTTGCCGACCATGTCGGAATGTTCATAGCCGAAGAAGCCCAGCGCGTGACGATTGACGTCAACGACGACGCCATCGTCGGAAAGCAGCAGCACCCCGTCCGTGCAATCACTCAGCAGCCGGTCGAGCTGGCGCGACGCACCGCTCGTTTCTGAAACGATGCCGCGAATCGAGCCATCGTCATCGACCTGCCAGCGAAACGCGAGATCGAACCCGTTGATCACCGCCTCGAAATCTCCTGCACCGTCGGTCTTCCATTCAGGCAGCAGCGAAATGGCGCGCGCGAGGTCAGCATCGGCAATCGAACGTTCGAGTGCCGCGCCATCATGACAACCGGCGCGATCGAGCAGGCGCCGCGCCCCCACCGACAGACGGAGTTCGGCATCATCGGGCAGGTAATGCCAGTTGCCAATTTCCGCCAGGACCTCAGACGCGACGAACTCCGGCGGCAACGGGAGTTCGGCGATCGAGAGCTGCTTCAGGGTTTCGCGCATGGATTCGTGCTCACTTGACGCCGAAGTAACTGGTCAGCTTCTGCGCGATCTTCGGCAACGCGACGATGTCGACGGCACCTTCTTCTTCGACGGCAGCTCCGGGCATACCCCAGACGACGCTCGACGATTCGTCCTGGGCAATGGTATGGGCGCCGGCATCACGCATCTCGCGCAATCCCCTGGCACCGTCACGGCCCATGCCCGTCATGATGACCCCGAGGGCATTCGGCCCGACGTTCTCGGCTACACTCCGGAACAGTACGTCCACGCTGGGTTTGTGACGATTGACGGGCACGTCATCGGACAGACGACACTTCCATCGCACCCCGTCTTTTACGACGAGCAGGTGACGGTCACCCGGCGCCACGTAAACGCAGCCCGGTGTGATGAGATCACCGTCCTCGGCTTCTTTCACGTTCATCGCAGAACTGGCGTTGGCTCGCTGTGCAAACGCGGCGCTGAACTTCGGCGGAATGTGTTGTGTGATGACAATCGCGGGACACGTCGGCGGCAATTCGTCGAGGACCTCCCGGATGGCCTCGGTACCGCCTGTCGAGGCGCCGATCGCAATCAGCTTGTCGGTGGTCACGAGATGCTTCTTGCCGCTGTTGAACTTGCCGAGTACTTCATCAGTATTGTGCGCGGCATCGCTCGCCGGCTTTTTGCTCGGCGGAACATACGGCCTGACTCGCGCCCTCGAGGCGTTCTTGACCTTGGTCAGGATCTCCTCGGCATAACTCTCGAGATTGTGTGTGATGTCGAGCTTCGGTTTCGTCACAAAGTCGACGGCGCCGACATCGAGTGCATCGAGGGTGACCTCTGCGCCTTTCTCGGTCAGCGTGGATACCATGACCACGGGCATCGGCCGGAGGCGCATGACGTTTTTGAGGAACGTCACGCCATCCATTCTCGGCATCTCGACGTCCAGGGTGAGCACGTCGGGACTCAGTTTCTTGATCTTTTCTCTCGCCATGTACGCATCCATGGCGGTACCGACGACTTCGATCTCCCGGTCAGACGAGAGGATGGTAGTGAGCAGCTTTCTTACAACAGCAGAGTCATCAACGATTAGCACTTTGATCTTGTTCGACATTTCGCCAACCCTTTTTTCTTCCTGAAAGCTAGAACAGCTCTACGGCGCCAGCGGCATCCGACTTTTCCAGCTTCTGTTTGTATTCCGCTTCGCGGACCTGAATCGTATCGTTGTGCAGAGACTTGAGGCGCTTGACCATGGCCTTGCCCGTTCGCGGGTAGAAATTGATCTTGCGCGGATAGATGTTGCCGAGGTCAGACGCCTCGATGGGAATACCCTCGAGTTCGAGGTAGTTCCTCGCAAAAGCGATGTTGCGAATCCCGACGTCGGTCATCTGCTCAATGATCCGGCCACCTCCGAAGATCTTGGCGCGCAGGTGTTCACGCCGACCGCCAGACTTGAGGACACCGTTGATGAGCCCTTCCATCGCATGAAGGCCGAAACGCGTACAGGCATCGTTTCTGGCCAGTCCGTTCTGGCGATCTCCGCCGTCGCCCGGCAGCATGAAGTGATTCATTCCGCCGCAGCCGCGCTCCGGATCATAGATGCATGCAGAAATGCACGAGCCGAGCACGGTCGTAATGAGTTCATCCCGGGTCGTCACATAGTAGTCGCCCGGCAGCAGCTTGACCGACACGCAGTTGTTCACCGGGTCGTCGTAGCGTTTGAGATGATCGAAAGCAGGCATCATACCGGGCACCACCCACCTAGACCCGAAGGTAGGTGGTGAGACCTACCAGCCTGTAATCAGTCGTCAGGTCGCTTACCGACTCGGAATGGCCGAGGAAGAGGTAGTCACCTGGACGCTGGACACCGGCGAACTTCTTGATGACCCTGGCCTGCATGGTCTTGTCGAAGTAGATAAAGACGTTGCGGCAGAAAATCGCATCGAAGGGACCCCGCATCGGAAACTCGTCGAGGAAGTTGAGCTGCTTGAAGGTGACCATGTCCTTCACCTTCTTGTTCACACGAAATTTGCCATCGGTACCGGGCAGCCGATCGAACCACTTCTTTGCAACCCCAGGTGGCGCCTTCTCGAGATCCCGCTCGGCATACACGCCATCCTTGCAGGTCTGCAGACATCTGGTATCCAGGTCAGTGCCAAGGATTCGAACGTCGTAGCCATCGATATTCGGTATCGCCTCACGCAGTTCGATCGCCAGCGTATAGGCCTCCTGACCCGTCGAGCAGCCGGCCGACCAGAAGCGAAGGCGGCGATCACGGGCGTGGTTCTCGAGCATCGGGCCCAGCAGCTCCGACTTCAGATAGTCGAAGTGGTGGCGCTCGCGGTAAAACGATGTGAGATTGGTCGTGATGGCGTCAGAAAAGAAGCCGAGCTCGTTCGGATGACGCTTCACGTAGTCCACGTACGCGGAGAACGAGTCCAGTGCCAGCGCACGCAGGCGCGGCGCGAACCGGCGCTTGACCAGTTCGACCTTGGCCGGCGCGAGAAAGATACCGGTGTGTTCCATCACCAACTGCCGGAGTCCTTCGAACTCCGAGTTGGAGAGGGGTATTGCATGCGTCGACAACGCGTTCAATGTCGTTTCCTTGTGCCAGTACTGCCGCTTTTCCCGGTCCTAGAAGAGCTCGACACTCGAACCGGGTGAAGCATCGTCCGCCGTCTTCGGCGAGGTGGGCAGATGCGCTTCGAGGCCGCCTTGCTCGCTGTGCAGCGTAAAGATCCGCGACAGCGTCGGCACCAGCGCGGCAACATCCGGCGCATCATCCCGGTTGGCCCTGATCAGGGCGATCGCCTCGCGCACGTGTTGCAATCGCTGCGAGTATTCGTCGAGAAACTGGAACTCCATGGTCAGGTTCTCGATGGCCTGGGCAAGCTCGGTGCTGCCGCCCGCACCTGACCCGGTATGGGTTTCGTCGAGAATCGTCTGCGCTGCATCCAGCGCACCGACCGCGACATTGGCCATCTTCTCGAAACGGAGACGCGTTTCCTGCTCGAGCGCAACGAGCTGGCTTTCGCAGATGCAAAGAACCGCCTCGTTGGAATCGCTCTGACATTCAGCGCACATATCGTTTCTCAGGTTGACCAGTTCATCGAGTCGTTCAATCCGAGCGTGCTGGCCGTCGTGACGAGCCCGTCGGATACGTTCTGCCACTTCGCTTCGGTGCCGGCGTCACGCAGTGCATGCCCAAAGCTCATCAGCAACTGAACCGTCGCCGTATCGGTGAGACCCAGGCTCTTGAGATCAATGACCAGGCTCGCCTTGTGGGGCTTGCCCACGATCTCGTCGAGTTGTTCCTTCAGGTCTTCGACCGATACCGCTCGTTTGATTCTCATGCTCGCTTCCGTCTTCGAATCTAGAACTCAGCCCATTCGTCGTCTTCGTCGACGGCGGGCGCAGATCTGGGTGCCGGGGACGAAGGCACGGGGTCGGCATGAGAACTGCCGAAGCCCGGCGTCGACGGGGCGCTGACACGCGGTGCCCGCGGTCGCTCGAAGCCCGGGGCGGCGTCACCGCTCACCTTGAAGAAGCTCATCAGACGGTCCAGTCCTTCAGCCTGTTCACCCAGGGATTCACTGGCGGCCGCTGCCTGTTCGACCAGCGCCGCATTCTGCTGGGTCAGCTCGTCCATCTGGATGACGGCCTTGTTGACCTCGTCGATACCGGCTGCCTGTTCTTCACTGGCCGTCGAGATTTCGGCAACGATGTCCGAGACCTTCTTGACCGCATTCACGATCTCATCGAGCGTTTCACCGGACTGGTTGACCAGACTCGAGCCCTCCTCGACCTTGCGGCTGCTGTCTTCGATCAGGTCTTTGATCTCCTTGGCTGCCGTTGCACTGCGGCCGGCGAGGTTTCGCACCTCGTCAGCGACGACGGCAAAACCCCGACCCTGATCGCCGGCACGTGCTGCCTCGACGGAGGCATTAAGCGCCAGCAGGTTGGTCTGAAACGCGATTTCGTCAATGACGCCGATGATGTCGGAGATCTTCTTGCTCGAATCATTGATCGCCTGCATGGCTTCGACCGCGTGACCGACGACCCGGCCACCGTTCTCGGCCGTGTCCCGTGCACTCTGCGCCAGGTTGTTCGCCTGCTTGGAGTTGCCGGCATTCTGCTGAATGGTGCTGGTCATCTCCTCCATGGCTGAAGAGGTTTCTTCGAGGCTCGCCGCCTGCTCTTCGGTGCGCTGGGAGAGGTTGGTGTTGCCGGTCGCGATTTCATCCGAACCGGAGCTGACAATCGCTGCGGTGTCCTTGATTTCCCTGACCACCTCGGTGAGGCGATCAATCGCATCATTGGCGTTCAACTTGATTTCGTTGAATGCACCCTCGTAAGGCGCATCGATCTTGCGGGTCAGGTCGCCGGCGGCCATTGCACCCAGCACCTCGTTGACCTCGCCGATCACGGTCTGGAAGATGCCGACCAGTTCGTTGATTCCGCCCGCCAGATGCTCGAACGAACCGTTCTTGCCCTGGGTGGAAACTCGCTGGTCGAGTTCGCCGTGCGCCAGCCCACTGACCACGCCCGTCACCTCGTCGATGACATTCTGGTAGACATCAATCAGCTCATTCACACCGACCGACAGATTGCGGAAGAACCCTTCCTTGCCGTCGAGGCTGATCCGACGGGACAGATCGCCGTGAACCGCACCATCGACAATCTCTTCAATCTCGCGATTGACCGCCATCTCTTCGGTTCGATCCAGCCACTCAACCACGGTACCGATGCGCTCGCCGGATTCATCGTGAACCGGGCTCGCGGTCAGACGGAACGAGTTGCCCGCCACTTCGATGTCCGACGAGTAGGCAGAGCTCAGGCTCTTGACGAGCGCCTGCTGATGCGCCGGATTCTTGTGGAAGACGTCGATGTTCTTGCCAACAAGATCCGAAGCGGAGAAGTTCGGCAGTTCCTTGCGAAGCTCGCTTTCCTTCGCTTGCAGCATTGTCTCGAGTTCACGATTGACGAAGACAATGTCGTTGTTGGAATCCGCGATCACGATATTGGTCGACGTCGCCATCAGCGCAGCGTCGAGTCTCGCGCTTGCCTCTGCGGCAGCCCGCTCCGCCTGACGGCGCTCTTCACGCTCTCTTTCGACCGCCAGCTTCTCGGTCAGGTCGTAGAGTTCGCAGATGGTCCCCGTGCGCTGACCCGACTCGTCGTGCATCGGGCTGACCCAGAACTCGAGTACGCACTCGCCGAGGGCGAGTTCGCCGCGGTGCGGCGCGCTGAGCCTGTCCAGGATCCCGCGCTGGAACGATGGGTCCTTGTGGAAGATATCGATGTTCTCACCAACCACCTTGTTCACGGAAAAATGCGGGATGCCCTTTCGAATCTCCGATTCAGCATCGCTGAGCATTTTGACCGCCGCGGGGTTGGCGTAAATGATGTTGTACTCTGCGTCGGTAATGGCGACTGCCGTCGTTGCCGCATCGAACGCCATGGCGAAGTGCGGATTCTTGTCGATGACGACCGGCTCGCTGACTGGCGTAGCCGACGCCTTTTCCGGAACGCGATTGAATATGCCCACTGTAATTACTCCTGAAGGATCAGTCGGATCAAACCGCCGACTCGGCTACCAACTCGTCTTCCTGTACTTCGTCATCCGCGACGCCCAGACCGCTGAGCCGACCCCAGTCGATGAGCCGGTCGATCTCGAGAAGAATGACCATCTTCTCTTCGACCAGCACGAGGCCGCGGATATACTCGCCCTCGACCCCTTCACCAAACTCTGGCGCGGGTCTGATCTCTGCAGCTTCGATGTTGTAAACCTCGCTGACTGCATCGACGACGAGTCCAACCGTACGTTCCTTGTCAGGTTGTTTGACACGAACGATGATCACGACAGTTCGTGCGTGATAGTCGTTTGCATCAAGATTGAAATGCTTGCGAAGGTCGATGATCGGCACGACCTCGCCTCGCAGATTGATAAGCCCAACGACATAGGAAGGCGCATTCGGGATCATCGTGGTCTTTTGCCATCCCTGAATGCCCATGACCTTGAGAATGTTGATTCCGTACTCTTCTCCGTCGAGCATGAATGTGAGGTATTGATCCATTCCCTGGGTCATCTCCGCTTTATCGTCTTTCATTGAGTTACTCCTCAGTGAAACTGGTGGGTTAGCCGGCCGGCAGCACCTTGCCGATCACATCGAGCAAGGTGTCCGGATTGAACGGCTTGACGAGCCAGCCGGTGGCACCGGCTTCTTTGCCTCGCTTCTTCATTTCGGGCGAGTACTCCGTCGACAGCACCAGAATCGGTTTCATCCTGTACGACGGCATCTTTCGCAGGTTCGAGATCAGGTTAAGCCCGTCCATCTGCGGCATGTTGATGTCCGTGATGACCAGATCGTAGTCGCAGGCCTCGGCGGACCTCAGACCGTCTGCACCATCGACAGCGCTTTCGACATCGAAGCCGGAGTTAAGCAGGGTCCTCGAGACCAGCTGCCGGATGGCGTTCGAATCATCCACCACCAAGACTTTGCCCATAATCTGGTATCCGAAATTTTGTTTGTAACTATTGGTTTAACGACCGCCCGTCGGGGAACTTTAGGTCGCCCGCTTCGATACGGTGCATGTTCTGCAGAAGCCGTGCCAAACCACGTAAACGCACTGAATTCAGCAACTTGAGTACCGGTACTGACGGTCAAACGGCAAACCTGGCGTCAAGGAATCGACATGGGTTGCCGGTCTTCCGGCAAAAAAAGTGTGTCTGGCCACCGCTACTGCATTGGCGCCAGACACCAGTTGGGGGAGGAGAGAAAAGGGGCGCTGGTGCTCAGGCGACCAGCATGCTGAACGTTCCCTCGCCATAGCGCGGAATGTTCACACCGAACGACACCTTCTTGGATGCGTTCCTGAATTTCTCCACGAGATCGTCCGGCACTTCGCTCACCGGGTGAGTCGTCTTGAAGCGAAGGTGATCTGTGTCATTGGTCATGAAGAGCCTGGAGAGAATGTTGAACACCTCCCCGAGGTTCGCGACCATGTTGTCTTCGAGCTTGCCACTCTTGACCGAGTCATTGGCAAGCGGCGGCGGCAGGAGCGTCAACGAGCACGCCGAGAAGGCGGCAAAGTTGATGTCGCAGACACACGCCGTTACCGGCTGATCTTCGTCATCGATGTAGAGACCGAGGAAGCTTCCCGCCGTGTCGACGTCGACATCACCGCCTTCCTTAACCTCTGAACCATCGAACAGTACGCTCAGGATGTTCTTCACATCGAACTCGTTGGGCACGCGATATCTTGCCATGTTGTTCTCCTACTGAACGAACGGACTCAGCGCTTCGGTTACCGATTCCTCGGTAAACGGCTTCGCGATGAGAAACTGCGCACCGGCCTCCATGACCTGGTTACGCATGTCCGCTGTGCTTTCCGTGGTGACGAACCCGAAGTTCGTCTTGATGTCCTCAGCCTTGATGGCCTGAAGGAGTTCCATACCGGTCATGTTCGGCATGTTGTAATCCGACAGGACAAGATCAGGCGTGTCTTCCTTGATCTTGCCGAGTGCCACTGCACCGTCTTCAGCTTCGACCACCTCGTGGCCGCTGAAACCTGCCGTCTTGAGCATGCGCTTGACCATCATGCGCATCGCTGCGCTATCGTCTACCACGAGAATTTTCATCTCTGTTACTCCTTGGCACTTTCGTACCTATTCCCTAATTGTTGATAATGTTGACGGGTCGACCGCCGGCCCGCGCATCCCTGTCCAGACACAGGTGAACGAGACCCGGGATATCGAAGATCAGCACGACGGAGCCATCACCGAGAATTGTGGCGCCGGAGATACCTTCGATCTGCTGGTAGTTCGTCTCGAGACTCTTGATGACGACCTGCTGCTGTTCGAGCAGGTCATCAACCACGAGTCCGATTAACTGGTCTCCGCTCTTGACCACCACCAGCAGCTTGTTGCCCAGCGACTCCAGTGAGTCCTCCTGGTGTTCATCGGCGAAGTTCCACACCTCACTGGCGCGCACGACCGGGATGTTCTCGTCGCGGAACTGATAAACCAGTGTCTTGCCGGTGATCAGGTTGAGCTTCTTCGCGTCAATCTGTATCGATTCCGTGATCGAGAGCAGGGGGATGACATACGTGAAGTTGCCAATCTGTACGAGTTGGCCGTCAAGGATCGCGAGCGTCAGCGGCAGCCTGATGACAAACGTGGTCCCCGCGCCCTCCTCGGACTTCACTTCGATCCGACCACCGAGGTCCTGGATATTGCGTCGAACGACGTCCATACCCACGCCACGGCCGGAGACTCCCGTGATCTTCTCTGCTGTCGAGAAACCCGGCTGAAAGATGAGGTTGTGGATGTACTCATCGGTGAGCTGTGCATCCTCGCTGACAAGTCCGCGCTGGCGCGCCTTTGCCAGCACGCGCTCCCTGTTGAGCCCGGCGCCGTCATCAGCGACCTCGATGACGATATTGCCCGCTTCATGATAGGCAGAGAGGTTGACTGTCCCCGTCTCGGGCTTGCCTGCCGCCAGCCGGTCCTCGGCGCTTTCGATGCCGTGATCCACGGAGTTTCGGATGAGATGGACCAGCGGATCGCCAATCTTCTCGAGTACCGTCTTGTCGAGCTCGGTACCCTCGCCCGATACGTTCAGCTGAATCTTCTTGCCGAGCTGTACCGAAAGGTCGTGCACCATCCTCGGGAACCGGGAGAAGGTGACCTTGATCGGCAGCATCCGGACCTGCATGGCGCTTTCCTGCAGCTCGCGCGTATTGCGTTCGAGTTGCACCAGCCCGTCACGCAACTCGTCGAGGTCGGTCTCGCTGAAGTCACGACGGAAACGATTGAGCGCGGATTGCGTAATCACGAGTTCGCCCACGAGATTGAGCAGCGCATCGATCTTCTGGATGTCGACGCGAATCGAGCTCGACTCCTGCGCGCCGCCACGTCGATCATCCTTGCGTCGATCACCCTGTCGCCGCTCCGGCGCGTCGGGGACGACCCGCAGCTGCGGTTTGTCGGCCGCCTCTGTCTCAGCGGTCTCACCCGCGTCCGCAGTGGTGTCTCCGCTCTTTGCTTCAGGCGCCGCTACGGTCTGCGTATCGGGCGCTGTCTCAGTCTCCGTCTCAGCCGCTGTCTCAGCTGCTGTCTCAGCCTCGGCCGCGGGAGCCGCAGGTTCAGAGAGACAGGCAATTTCGATATCAGCCACGTCTTCGACCCACTCGAAGGCGGCCTCGATCGATTCGCGCTGCACGTTACCCTCGAGGGTCATCTCCCAGGCGAGGTAGCATTCTGTCGGATCGATGTCCGCGTAGGCCGGTACGCCACTCGTGTCGACGCTGACGTCGAGTTCGCCGAGGGAGGCGAGTTCGCGCACGATATGAATCGGGTCATTACCCGTCCTGAAAACTTCACCATGCGGGTGGTACACGATCCGGAACTTCGCCGCTCCGGTCGACGTCTCTTCTGGCGCATCAGCCGCAACCGGGACCTCTGGCGTTGCCTCTTCTCCGCCGAGAATCGCCTCGATCCTTGCAGTGACGGCCTGCTGGCGATCACCTTCGACATCGGCGTTGTCACGTATGGCATCAAGCATTTCTCGCAGGCAGTCAACGGATGACAAGAGGACCTCGAGTGAGTCAGCCGTGACGACGCGATCGCCGGCGCGCATCTGGTCCAGCAGTGTTTCGACACCGTGCGTGAATTCTGACACCGCATTGAAACCAAAGGTCGCAGCGCCCCCCTTGATGGAATGTGCCGCGCGAAATATGTCGTTGATCGTGTCGAGATCGACGCTGCCGACATCGAGGTTCAGCAGGCCGGACTCCATAACGTCCAGCCCCTCGTAGCTCTCCTCGAGGAAGATCGGTTTTATTTCTTCGAGATCATCTTCACCGAACATGAAGTGTTCTTCCTTTTACCCACTGCGTCAGCACTACACTCTTATCGGCGACGCGTTTACAAAACTTTAGCCATCGATTTACATCCGGGGATGCGTGCGGGCTATACAAAGCAATCATTGGGCCAAACCTAGTGAACCGACGCCGATGGCGGTGCGCCGAGGCTTTCGAGCCCGCGATCGATCAGTCGATCGAGCCCCTCGTAGTCGTACACGTTCACGAGCGCCTGCAGATGGGATGCGACGCTCGGGTCGATCTGATCGACTTCGGCAATCAGGTCGGTCAGCGCGAGCAGGTCTGCCCGATCCAGCGCCTGGCGAATCGCTCCCCACAGTGAGTGGCCAACCTGATGGAGGTTTTCGACCGAGACCTTGACGGTTTTGGGTGTCGGAAATTCGTCATCCACCGCTGACTCGACCGCGCGCTCACCCGTCACAGCATGCTCGAAGGGCACGCTGAACCAGGCCATCGTGCCGGCGCCGGATTCGCTGCTGATCGAAAGCTCGCCGCCCAGCACCGTCACGAGCTTCGCGGCCAGCGCGAGGCCAAGGCCGACGCCACCTTCCCGTGATTCACAGCCCAGGCTCTCCTGCTCAAACGATTGCATCAGGTCTGACACGCGGGATTCAGGCATGCCGATACCGGTGTCTTCGACCTCAAAGCGCAGACTCTCGCCTTCCCGGAGCACACGCAGGCGCACGACACCGGTGTGGGAGAATTTCACCGCATTGTCGAGCAGGCACGACAACGCACGACGCAGCTTGGGTTGATCGAGCTTGACGGAGCGCGGAACGCGCTTGTCGCGAACCAGTTCGAAGCGAAGCCCCTTGACGCCTGCCTTGCGCGCGTAAAGGCGCTCCAGATCGGCAAGCAGGCTCGCCAGATCAAAAGGCGCGATCGCCTCGTCGATCTCGCCGGACTCCAGATTCACCATGTCGAGGATGTCGTCCATCAGGGCAAGCAGTTGCCGCCCGTGCTGCACAACCTGGTCGACGGCTTGCCGGTTGGCAGGGTCTCCCTTCAGGGAATCCTGAAGCAGTTGGCCGTTGCCGAGAATCACGTTGAGCGGTGTTCGGACGTGGTGGGACATGTTGCCGAGGAACCGGCTCTTGGCCTGGCTCGCAAACTCGGCGGTCAGGCGCGCCTCTTCGAGTTCGACAGTCCGCTCCCGAACCTTCGCTTCGAGCTTCTGGTTCTGTTCTTTCTCGGCATCGAGCAGTTCCTGCTGCAACTCCTGCTGTCGCGCTTCGGCGCGATTCCGCTCCAGGAGCAGGCTGTCGAACGCCGCACCGACTTCACCCAGTTCATCACGTCCCTCGATGCCGAGTGGCTCATCGTAGCGACCGCTGGCCTCCATCTCCTGCATGCGGGACGACATGAAATGCAGCCCGGTGACCAGTCGCCGGACCAACAGCCACGCGATAGCCGCAGACGCGACGAGACACAGGCCAACCAGTGCCAGGAAGATCGAGAGGTCTCGCAATGCCGCACGGCTGGTCGCGTCGAAAGCTTCAATCAGCTGGCGGCCGGCGCTGTCGCCGGCCTCGCGGGTAAGCTGGAGCCAGGCATAGGTGCTGCCCAGCCAGTCGGCGGCATTGAGGCCGAGCACCTGGGCACGCAGATCATCGAGCGCCCGCAGGGCCCTCCTCGACGTGGACATGACATCACCGGAGATCACAGATTCACCGGCCGCCGCGCGTGCCATCAACTGTCGTTGCTGCCTGAAGGCCGCCTGCACGATGCCGAGCCGCGCCTCTGTATTGAGCGACATGTCCGGCATCTTCATGAGCTGATCGACGATGTCGTCTGCACGACCGGCAATCGCCTCGATGTGGCTGAAATTCTCGGCCGCGTAGGCAGAGGGATCATCGGCCACCGCCATCTGGTTGCCGACAACGGTCAGGTACTCGATGAGCGTTTCGAGCACGCCATAGAGGTCATCCCGGGTTGAGCGATCAATGGCAAACCGGACGATGCGCGTACGATAGGTTGCGATCTCGTCGACCACGGGGTCCGTCATGTAGGAGCGAAGGACCGCCTGGTCGGCCGGGTTCGCCACACCGAAGTACTTCTTGATGAGGGTCGACTGGTCTGCCTCGTAAACATTGGCCCGCTTGAGCGCCGCCAGATCAACTTCGTTATTGACGAGAATCTGGTGCAGCACGTCTCGCTCCTGCCATGCCCGTTCATTGATGAGTTGGAGCAGGTGCCAGGCGCTTGCCTGCCTGGCCAGTTCAGCGTCGCCGGTCAGGTGCTGCAGGTGACCGAGAATGGAGAGCGCACTGTCATTCAGGTCGGAGTAGTAGGGAGATGGATCGACGAACTCGACGTTGACCGCATCGCGAACCTGGGGCAGCTGCTGAAGACCGACGATGAGTGGCCGGAACTCTTCGATCAGACCGAAGTGACGATTGGCATCGTCGCGTGCGGCCAGCCGTCGCGAAAACGTGTCCAGATGCTTGTTGGTCGAACGACGCGCCTCGAGCAAAGCCTCGGTTTCAGCACGCCCGCCGGAGAGCGCATAGCGAAGGCTGACGCTCCGCTCCCGCTGCAGCGCATAGAGGACGCCGCTGAGTTCGAGTGCGGTTTCGGAAAAGGTGTTCGAGTGTCGCGCGGCCTGGTACTGACCGAGCCGATCATCAATGGCGAGCGCCGAAAAGAACAATACCGCGACAAGCGGCAACAGGATAAAAGCGAGAAGTTTGGTTCGAAGGCGAAGATTGGAGATGTTCATGGATAGGAAACCTGCGCACGACCCGACGGGCCGATCGAACCCTGATTCAATGAGTGGAGGGAGGCCGCGTACGGCCCCCCTCAACCCGGACTGCCTGCTGTTACTGGAGCAGCGACAGTACGTTCTGGGGCAGCGAGTTCGCCTGGGCGAGCATCGCGACACCAGCCTGCTGCAGGATCTGCCCGCGAGTCAGGTTGGCCGTTTCAGCTGCAAAGTCCGCATCCTTGATTCGCGAACGGGCAGCCGAGAGGTTTTCAGAGCGTTCCTGGAGGCTGGATACCACTGACTCCAGTCGGTTCTGAACCGCACCCAGGGTGGCCCGGGAGCTGTTGATCGTCTCGAGTGCTGCATCAACGGCGGCCAGTGCATCGTTGGCGCCCTGGACGCTGCTGATGTCGATGTTGGCGACGGCGGTCCCCGACAGGGTCGCTGCCTGGGTCTGGTTGTCGGTGAAGCCGGCAACGGTTTCGTCCGAACCCGACAGCGAGATGCCTTGTGAGCCCGAGCTGTCCAGCGTGATGCTGCTTCGCGTCGTCGTCGCGGCACCGAGGCCGGTCGCAGCCGCGGTCAGCGTCGAGAACGAGTGAGTGATATTGCGGCCGTCCGATGCAGTCAGGACGACACCCGATGCATCAGCACCTGTGTTGGTTGCCGTAACCCCTGTTGCCGCGCTGATCGCGTTGATACCAGCGACAACTGCGTCTCGGTCGGCATCTGCATCAGCACCCAGCGTGGAGATGCTGGCCGTCTGGACACCGTTGATCGTGATCGTACCCGTGAGCGTGGCGGCCGTCATCGACGTACCCGTTACGGTGGTGGCGTTGGCCGTTGCCGTCACACCGGTACCGGACAGCGAGTTGATCTTCGCGGCAACCAGTTTGGCATCGCCGGTGACCGCGCCGATGTCGACACCGTTGATCAGGAGTTCGCCGGCAGAAACGTCACCGGTGATCGCAGAACCCGTGACCGATGCCGAGTAGGCAGCACCCAGGTCCGAAGTCCGTGCACTTGCGATCTGGTTGACGTTGATGGTCTCACCGGAGTTCGCACCGATCTGGAACGTCTTGTTGGTGAACGTGCCGTCGAGCAGTTTCGTGCCGTTGAAGGTCGTCTGCAGCGCAACGCGATCAACTTCCGCGATGAGCTGGCTGACTTCCGTCTGGAGTGCCGCACGGTCAGAACTGCTGTTCGTGGCGTTGGCAGACTGAACTGCCAGTTCACGAATACGCTGGAGGTTGTTCGATACTTCCTTGAGCGAACCTTCAGCCGTCTGTGCCAGCGAGATACCGTCATTGGCGTTACGCGCTGCCTGAACGAGGCCGCGGATCTGCCCGGTGAAACGCTCGGAGATCGCGAGACCGGCAGCGTCATCTTTTGCGCTGTTGATCCTGAGACCCGAAGAGAGTCGCTGGAGTGATGTCGTCAGGCTCGACTGAGACTTGTTAAGGGTCCGCTGAGCCGTCAACGATGCAATGTTTGTATTGATAGTTTGTGCCATTGGTAAATCCTCATTCTGCTATGTTGGCGTTCGCGGGATTTACATCCCTTCGAACTTCACGACTTTCAAAAACATCAGCCGTCTTCGACTTTTCTCTGCGTCGATGGGCTCTTTATCGGCCCCTTTGTAAGCAACCTTTAGTTATCCACAGCGCGAATGATGCAAATGTTCAAAAGGTCACTGACGTAAATAATCAGTCGCGATTGTTATCGTCAGGTAAACGGTGTGCTTTAGGATTTACACGAGAAAAATAGGCTCAAACGCTGCAACGCCGGAAATTTGACGCCGGTTCGGCAGCCTTTTGCCGCCCGGTTACGTTTTTTTGGCGCCGGATTGCCGCCCAGTGCCGAAATTCTCCCGTCCGGGCAGGATTCCAGACTGGCACGCTTTATGCTCCTGTGATCAGGCCAGTCAAAAAAGACAGTAAGGGAAAATCATGGCATCACTTCTCAGTCAGGGCGCAGCCGCAGGCGAGCGTCTCTACGAAGGCGCCGCAGCTGCGAATCGCTACCTGCGACTCCACCACATGCTGCACGCAGCCATCGATGTCGAAAACCTGATCGACGTCTTCTACTACGAGGCACAGACGCTCGTATCCTTCGACAGCGTGACCTTCGACAATCGTCACCTTGATACGCATTACGAGGTCGGCGTGCACTGTCGGCATACCGCGCACTACCGATTGTTCGCAAACCACGACTTCGTCGGCGACCTGAAGTTCACGCGCGCAACCCCCTTCACGGAAGGCGAGCTGAACATCATCGAATCGCTACTGACCGCGCTCACGCTGCCGATCCAGGATCTGATCGCCGGTCGCGATATCGAGCAACTCTAACCCGCCGCTTCGTTCGCAGCCGCGACTTCCTTCGGGAAGTTGACGACGACGACGACGCGGCGGTTCTTCGCGCGCCCCTCCGCCGTCGCATTGCTCGCAATCGGCCTGCGCTCTCCGAATCCGACCGAGACCAGCCGCTCGCGCGCCAGCCCTTCTTCTTCCAGGAATCTCGTCACGCCCGCCGCGCGCATCGCAGCCAGTTCCCAGTTCGATGGATACAGGTCAGTCTGAATGGGCAGGTTGTCGGTAAAGCCCTCAACGCGAATCGGTCGATCAATGGCGCTGAGCTTGCCGGCCAGTGCGCGCAGCAGCGGCAAGGCAGCGGGCGAGAGTCTGCCGCTACCACTGGCGAACAGCACACTGGAACGGATCTCGACCTCCATGCGGTCGTCCTTGCGGGAGACTTCGATCGCGTCTTCCTCGACAAGATCAGCGAGTGCGTCCTCGATATCGGCAGCCATCTTTTCGATCGCCGCCGCGCGCGCGTTGCTTGCCGCGCCCACCTCGTCCGCCTGCGCCTTCTGCTTCTCCTGCGTTCGGCTCACGACACGATCGCGCTCGACACCGACGTAAACCGGTACGCCGCGAACTTGTGGTGACGCATCGTTACGGGAAGCCGCCACCGGCTCGCACTGGTCTGCGGTGATCGGCGCACCTTCGCGTGCGCCCAGTCGGGCAGCAATGGGTGCCCAGATCGATGAGACGACGGGGTGGGAGGCAAGGCTTTCGTCCTGCTGGAAGAAACCGAACGTGTAGACCAGGACCAGCAGACCCAGGGTCAGGGTCAGGATGTCCCGCCTCGAAAACAGCCGACGCCCGCCATCGGGTTTAGCAGCATCGGGAGCGTCATTGTCCACGGATCAGCTCAGGCTTCCGTCCACGACTGCATCCTGGCCCGGATTCGCGTCAGGGCCTGGCCGTGGATCTGGCATACCCGGGATTCACTGACGCCGAGCACCTGGCCGATTTCCTTCAGGTTCAGCTCTTCCTGATAGTACATCGCCATGACGAGCTTCTCTTTCTCGGGGAGCCGCTCGATCGCCTCGATGACTGCTTCCTTGAGTTCCTTGTCCTGGATCTGGCCAAACGGGTCGTCGTCCTCGGATTCGAACGAGTCAGTGATGTCCTCGTCCATATACATGAGCTGGCCGCTCGCAACGTCCTGGGCCATACCGTGATACTCGTCCAGAGACACACCGAGCTCGTCAGCGAGTTCGCGATCAGTGGCCGACTGTCCGGTGCGGGCCTCGACATCACGTACCGCTTTCGCCAGGACCTGCGATTTCTTTTGCACCGACCGCGGCGCCCAATTGCTCTGGCGGATCTCGTCGAGAATCGCGCCGCGAATCCGGATGCCTGCGTAGGTGGAGAAGCTCGCGCCATGGGACGGCGAGAAGTCTCTCGCGGCCGCAAGCAGGCCCATCATGCCTGCCTGAAGAAGATCATCGACGTCGGTTCGCGCCGGCAGTCGTCCGAGCAGGTGAAACGCAATGCGCTTGACCAGCGGGAGTTGCTCGTGAACCCGGGCCTCGATGATGTCCCGATCTTCTGCTGAATATGCCACGTCACTCATGAGTTCACCGCCCTGGCCTCCTGGGCCGGTCCGAGCAGCCGTTCGACGTAAAACTCGAGCCGACCGCTGGCCGAGGTCGGCCTCGGCAACTTGTCCACTGCCTCGGCCAATTGCTTGATGGCCTTCGAGGCAGGCGCCTGGGGAAACACCTCAACCATCGCTCGCTGCGCCTTGACCGCACGCTTGAGGTTCGGGTCGAAGGGAATCGTGCCGAGATATGACACGTTAACGTTGAGATGACGGTCTGCCGCCTCCGCAATCCGCTGGTAAACGCCGAAGCCCGTCGCATCGTCAGGCATCATGTTTGTGACGACGCGGAACTTCTTGATGTGATGCTGCGTCGCCAGCACCTTGATGAGCGCATACGCGTCAGTAATCGATGTCGGCTCATCGCTGACGACCACAATCAGTTCCTGCGCCGCCTTGGCGAAGGTGATCGCGCTCGAGTTGATGCCGGCCGCGATGTCCACAATCAGCGCATCCGGCTTCTCCTGCCAGTCGCTGAAGGCCTGGACGATCGTCTGGTGTTCGCCCTCACTCAGGTTCACCATCCGGGATACACCGGAAGCAGCCGGAATGATCTTGATGCCCTGGGGGCCGGCGCAAACGATTTCGTCCAGCGACTTCTCGCCGCTCACGACCTGCTCCAGCGTTGCCCGCGGGCGACATCGAAACAGGATGTCGACATTGGCGAGGCCGAGATCCGCATCCATGAGAACGACATTGCGACCGCGCAGCGACAACTCGCAGGCAAGATTGACGGATATATTGGTCTTGCCGACCCCGCCCTTGCCGCTGGCCACCGCGATAACGCGGACGAAGTCACCCGTCCTGTCGCCCCTGTTAGTCAAAAGTTCATCTTTCATTGGAACAATACCCACTATCGATCCTGGTCATGCAGTTGCCGCCATGACCGCTTCTTCTTGATGAAGATTTTTTTGCGCCTGCCGGTCTGCTTCGAGCAGCCTGAGCGCGCTTGTCAGAATTCCTGTGCGACTCGCCTGGTTGATGTCCTCTGGCACATCCTGGCCGTCGCATGTGTACGTCAGGGGCAGCTTGTGTCGGATCAGGCCAGAGAGGGCCGGACCCAGGCTGCCCGCCTCGTCGAGTTTGGTAACAATGGCGCCCCGGATCTGGAGCTTCTTGAACGCATCGATGATCTCGAGCGTGACGCGCAGCTGGCTCGCAGCCGACAGCACGAGATACGGTTTGATTTCGACGCCGCTTTCGCTGAGGGAATCGAGCTGCTCTGAGAGGAGCATGTCACGCTGACTCATCCCCGCGGTATCAATCAGCACCAGCGACTTGTGGCGAAGCTCACGGAGTCGCAGCTTGAGTTCCCTGGCCGTCGATGCGGTCAGGAACTGGACGCCGAGGACGCGGGAGAAGGTTGCAAGTTGCTCCTGTCCGCCGATGCGAAACGCGTCGGTCGAGATGATGCCAACCGCTTCGCTGCCGTGTCGCTGTACATAGCGCGCCGCGAGTTTTGCCACCGTGGTCGTCTTGCCGACACCGGTCGAACCCACCACGGCGCAGACGCCGCCTTCGCTCAGAATCTCGTCGGCCTCGATTTTGATGAAAGAACCGACCAGCTTCATGAGGCTCTGCCAGCTCGGCAACTCGTTGCCGGCCAGGGGGAAACGGTCTGCCAGCTTCTGGCAGATATCACTGGACAGTCCGAGCGCCTCGAAACGGCTTCTGGCAACCGCCCTTGGCCCGCGTGCCGGCACCGTTTCGGTGACGACCGGCACCGGCTGCGGTACCGCGCCGGTTTCACGCAGCCTGGCCAGTTGCATGATCTCTTCCTTCAGAATGCCCTTGAGTTCGGCCAGTTCCTGTTCGATGGCCTGCTGGCTGCTGAGTGCAGACTCGATCGGCTGAACAGGTGCCGGCTCACGCGTTTGGGGAAGCCCCATGACGCCCTTGTCAGTCAGTTCCTTGTAAAGGGCTTCGTCGTAGTCGGCAGCGGCGAGGATCTCCACCTGGCGACCCACGCGTGAGGAACCGAGAATGACGGCGTCAGCACCAAGCGCACGCTTCACGTCGCGAATACCGTGCGCCATGTCATCTGCGTAAAAACGTTTGAGTTCCATCTAAAACCCCTGGCCGGTACTGCTTCCGGCGCTAGTCGTCCTGTCCAATCGTGGCAACAACCTTGATGCGCTTGTTGCCCGGCAACTCCTCGAACGCGAGCACGTGCAGCGAGGGCTGCGACGAGCGAATGAGTTGCGAGATCCACTGGCGAATGGCGGACGCGACAAGCAGTACCGGTGTTTCGCCTCGTGATTCCATCTGTGCAATTCCATCGTTCAGTTGCTTCATCATTCTTTCGGCAAGTCCGGGTTCCATGACCTCGCCTTGCCCCTGAAGTGAAGAGAGCAATATCTGTTCCAACTTTGGATCGAGCGTCATTGCAGACAGCTCATCGCTCATACCATTGATATGCTGGAAGATCAGGCGACCGAGGGAGGTTCGGACGTGTCCGGTGAGCACGTCAGGATCCTGACTTTTTGACGCATGCTCCGCCAAAGCTTCGGCGATGCTGCGAATATCGCGTACCGGAATCCCCTCAGAGAGCAGGTTCTGCATGACCTTGAGGACGCAGCCGAGCGACAGCGTCTTCGGTACGAGGTTCTCGACGAGGTGCGGCGCCGACCGGGAAAGCTGATCGAGCAACTGCTGGACTTCCTCGTGCCCGAGCAGCTCGTGGACGTGGGTCTTCAGCACCTGGTTCAGATGGGTCGCGACCACGGTGGCAGCATCGACGACCGTGTAACCCTTCGCCTCGGCCTCTTCCTTGAGTTCCGGATCGATCCAGATGGCATCGAGACCGAACGCCGGATCGTGTCCGGGAATGCCGTCGACGGGGCCCAGCACCTGGCCCGGGCTGATGGCCATCTCCTTGCCCGGGTAGATCTTGCCTTCGCCCACAGGAACGTCCAGCAGCGTCAGGCGATAGGCATTCGGGTCGAGGTCCAGATTGTCCTTGATGTGTACGGGCTGGATCAGGAAGCCGTACTCCTGGGTGAGCTTCTTGCGAACGCCCTTGATGCGCCCGAGCAGTTCACCGCCCTGGTTCTGGTCGACCATCGGAATGAGGCGATAGCCGACCTGAAGGCCGACCACGTCAACCGGCTGGACGTCATCCCACGAGAGATCCGCGTTCTCCGATTTGCGCTCTTCTTCGACGACATCAGGCAGGAGCTCTTCTGCTGGCGCACTCGTCTGCTGGGCCAGGAGCCACGCGCCCGCACCGAGCAGGGCAGCGAGCAGGAAGAAGACGAAGCCGGGCATACCGGGAATCAGGCCGAAGATTGCGAGCACACCACCGGTGACCGCCATCGACTTCGGCGAGTTGAAGAGCTGCGACATCACCTGCTCGCCCATGTCGTGCGAGTCGGAAACCCGGGTCACCATGATGGCAGTGGCAGCCGACAGCAGCAGCGAGGGAATCTGGGCAACGAGGCCGTCGCCGATGGTCAGCAGGATGTAGTTCTCGGCAGCCTGCTCCATCGACAGGTTGTGCGCGAACAGCCCGATCAGGAAGCCGCCCACGATGTTGATGACCAGAATCAGGATGCCGGCGACGGCATCGCCCTTGACGAACTTGCTGGCACCATCCATCGCGCCGTAGAAGTCGGCCTCGCGCGAGATCTCCTCGCGTCGGGCGCGGGCCTGATCCTGGGTCAGCGCGCCCGCGTTCAGATCGGCGTCGATAGCCATCTGTTTGCCGGGCATCGCGTCGAGGGTGAATCGCGCGCTGACTTCGGAGACACGACCGGCGCCCTTGGTGACGACCACGAAGTTGATGATGACGAGAATCGCGAACACGATCAGACCCACCGCGTAGCTGCCGCCGACGACGAAGTCACCGAATGCCTCGATGACCGAACCCGCGGCATCGCCCCCTTCGTGACCGCGCAGCAGAACCACCCGTGTCGATGCGACATTGAGCGCGAGCCGAAGCAGCGTCGAGATCAGCAGGATTGTCGGGAACACGGCGAAGTCCAATGGTCGCAATGTGTAAACCGCCGCCAGCAGAATCAGCATTGCCAGCGCAATGTTGAACGTGAACAGCAGGTCGAGCGCAAAGGGTGGCAGGGGCAGGATCATCAGCCCGAGCATGACCATGAGGAGGATCGGTGCGCCGAGTCCGCCGATCCGCAGTGACGGCATGGATTGAGTGGAGGTCGTCATAGGTCGAGATCCTTGTATTCATCCGGAATCTGCAGGTCGCTCGGCACATCGAGATGCGCGGCTTCTGCACGGGTGAGTTGTCTGAGCTGGAATACGTAAGCGAGTACCTGAGCCACGGCAATGTAGAGGCTGCCGGGAATCTCCTGCTGGAGATCAGTCGATGCATAGAGCGCACGCGCAAGCGGCGGCGCCCTGAACACGGTGACGCCCTTGTCGCGTGCAATCTCGATGATCTGCAATGCAACGAGATCGCGGCCCTTGGCAACGACAACCGGGGCACCGGTATCGTCGTCCTTGTAGCGGAGCGCGACGGCGAAGTGAGTCGGGTTCGTGATGACGACATCGGCTGTCTCGACGTCCTGCATCATCCGCCGCTTGGCGACTTCCTGCTGGAGCTGCCGGATGCGTCCTTTCACTTCAGGACGGCCCTCGGTCTCCTTCATTTCGTCCTTCACTTCCTGCTTCGTCATGCGAATCTGTTTGGTGTGCTGGAAGAGCTGGAACGGCACGTCGATGCCGGCGATCAGGATCATGGCGCTGCTGAACACCGCAAACGCGATGCACACGAGGATGCCGGACTGGGTGAGCGCACTCTCGAGCGACGCGCGGCTCAGCGCCAGCAGTTCGTACAGCGAGAAGTGGATGAATGCAGCGGCAATACCGGCAATGAGAAAGAACTTGCCGAGCGCCTTCACGAGTTCCATCAGCCCCTGCGGGCCAAAGACCTTGGCGAGCCCCTTGATGGGGTTCAGCTTCTCGAACTTCGGTGCGATCGAGTCGAGCTTGAAGATCCATCCGCCCATGAGAACGGGCCCGGCAAAGGCCGCGATGATGGCAATGGCAAACATCGGTGCCAGCGACGTCAGCCCGGAAATGGTCGCGGCGCTGCCGGCCTCGAGGATGAACTGCGTTTCGAAGATCTGGTCCCGCGAGAGCTGGAATCCGTTGCTCATCTGGTTGATCAATTCACGGACCAGGAACTGGCCGACGTAGTAAAGCGCACCCGCCGCCAGCATGAGGCTGATGAGGGCATTCAGTTCCCTTGACCGGGGAACCTGGCCTTTCTCGCGAACGTCCCGGCGACGTTTCGCGGTGGGCTCTTCGGTACGTTCCTGACTGGTGTCCTGCTCTGCCATCGTGGCGTCCTACAGCACCCGGGTCTGGCCAATGATGGCCAGCAGTGACAGCGCCTCATCAAACAGATCGACGATCTGCATCTGCAGGACCGGCATGGCAAAGATCATGAGCACCAGCCCGACGAAGATCGTGATCGGGAAACCGATGGCGAAAATGTTGAGCTGCGGTGCCGTACGGGTGATGACACCGAGACAGAGATTGACGAGCAGGATGGCCATCATGACCGGCAGGGACATGATGAGCGCCGCCCCGAAGGCACGCCCCGCCCACAGCGCGATGTTGTAGAGCGCGTCGCTCGTGAACAGGTTGCCGCCGATCGGATACGCCGTGAAGCTGTCGACGAGCAGGCCGATGAGCAGTACATGACCGTTGACCGCCAGCAGCAGCAGCGTTGCACAGATCATGAAGAACTGGGACAGCACCGGTACCTGCGTGCCGTTCTGCGGATCAATCGCCATGGCGAAGCCGAGGCCCATGCTCATGCCGAGGATCGAGCCCACCAGCACGACCGCGGTCAGCACGAGGTGGAGAAAGAAACCCATCGCCACACCAATGACAATCTGCTGGATCGCGATCAGGATGCCCGCCGCCGAGAGTACGTTGAGCTCAGGCAGCGGCGGCAAGAGTGGTGCCGTCAGCACCGACAGCGCAACTGCCAGCGCCACCCGGATTCGCACCGACACGGTACTCGCCCCGAACACCGGCGCCGCCATCAGCATGGCCCCGAACCGGAGGAACGGCCAGATAAAGGCGTGCAGCAAAGTGATGAGTGAATCGAGGGTGACGGCGGTCATGGTCTCGCCTCAGCCGATCAGGGCAGGTATGTCTTCGAAGATGCGCCGCGTGAAGTCGGTCAGTACGCGCAACATCCAGGGACCCGCGACGAACAGCGCGACCACAACCGCGATCAGCTTGGGGATGAACGACAGCGTCATCTCCTGGATCTGCGTTGCGGCCTGGAAAACACCGATCAGGAGACCAATGGCGAGCGCCGACAAGAGCAGCGGGGCCGCCAGCATGCATGTCACGATGAGTGCCTGCTGGGCGACGTCGATGACGGATTCGGGTGACATGTCGCGTGTCTCCTAAAGGTAAAAACTGGCCGTGAGCGTGCCGAGAATCAGCGCCCAACCGTCGACGAGAACGAAGAGCATGATCTTGAATGGCAACGAGATGAGCATGGGCGACAGCATCATCATGCCCATGGACATCAGCACGCTGGCCACAACGAGGTCGATGACCAGAAACGGGATGAAGATCAGAAAGCCGATCTGGAATGCGGTCTTGAGCTCACTGGTTACAAACGACGGCAGCAGAATCGAGAACGGTACGTCCTCCGGCGTAGCATAGCCGTCGTGACCCGCAATCTCGGTGAACATCTGCAGCTCAGCCTCGCGGGTCTGGTTCAGCATGAACTCGCGGAACGGACCTTTGCCATTGTCGAGCGCGGTCATGATGCTGATCTCGCCATCGAGATAGGGCATCGCGGCATCGTCGTAGACCTTCTCCAGCACCGGCATCATGATGAAGATCGATGTAAACAGCGCGAGGCCGAGCAGAATCTGGTTGGAGGGCGTCTGGCCCGTGCCGAGCGCCTGACGAAGGATCGCGAGCACGACGATGATCCGGGTGAACGACGTCATGGTCATGACACCGGCCGGAATCACACTCATCATCGTCATGAGGATGAGAATCTGGAGCGTCGTCGAGTAGGTCTGCGAGCCGTCGGGTGCCGCTGACGATGTAATCAGGGGGATGGTCTGCTCGGCGCCATTTGCAACAAGAGGCGCAAAGCCGATGAGGAGAACCGCAATTGCGCGCAGTATCGTATTCACGAGCGACGACCTCCGCCCAGCAACTGACTGATGACCGGCGGCAGCGACGGCTGCGCTGCCGTTGCCTGTGGCTCGATCCGTTCACTGAGCTGATGCAGACGCTGGATGCCGGCGGGGGAGACGCCCAGCAGAATCTGTTCGTCCTGCACCTGAACGACGAGGAGGCGTTCACGCGCACCGACAGAAATTCCGGTGACGACCTTCAGCGTACCGGTGCCCTGCAGGCCCGCGCCCATCATCTTTTTCGCAATGGCGGAGAGCGCATAGATGCAGAGAATGGTGACGCCGAGACCCAGCACCACATCGGTCACGAGCCCGAGGCCGGACTGCTCGATGCCGGGAAGCTCTGCTGCAACTGCGTGCAGCGGGGCCAGACTGGCCAGCGTGAGAACAAGACGAATCATTGCAGTTTCTTGACGCGTTCGCTGGGGCTGATGATGTCGGTGAAGCGGATGCCAAACTGCTCGTTGACGACAACTACCTCGCACTGCGCGATGAGCGTGCCGTTGACCAGCACGTCGTGCGGCTCGCCAACGAGTCGGTCGAGGCTCACAACGGAACCCGCCGTGAGTTTCATCAACTCACCAATGGAGATCCTGGCGCGACCGACCTCGATGGAAAGCGTGACGGGCACGTCCAGAATCATGTCGAGGTTCATTTCACCCTGACCCGGCGCCGGCGCCTCTTCCTGCAACTCGCGGACGGGAAGGCCGTCAGCCTGTGCCTCAGTGTTTTCAAGATCCATGTCAGACATCGTGATACCTCAGGGTTTCGAAACCAGTTTGCGGGGCTTGTTGTAGAGATAGGGCCCTTTGATCTTGACGGCGTTCTTGCCGTCGAAAGCGCCGAAGAAACCCTCGAAGACCGGGACCTCCTCGACCATGAGCGAAATCGTCTCGGGCATTTCGAGCGGCACGACATCACCCGGGGACAGTTCGATGAGTTGCCTGAGCGTCAGCTTCAGGCCTTCGATCGAACTCGAAATACCAACGGTCGCGGCGCCGACTTCCTCGGCGAGGCGCGCCTGCCAGACGGCATCGCTCCTGGGGTCGTCGGTCGGGCCATCGCTGCCGAGCACTTCCTTGACGGATTCGATGACGCTGTAGGGAATGACCACGTGGCATTCACCGAAATGGCCCGAGAAACCGACCTGAAAGACGGCCTGGAACATCACTTCGTTCGGCGCGATGTTCTGGACCAGCGCCGGCTTGTCTTCACGGCCGATCACGGCGAAGCTGAGCGGCAGCACTTCTGCCCAGACCTGTTCCCACTCGCGGATGACGTGTGCCAGGAACTGCTCGCCCATCTTGATCTCGATGGGCGAGAACACCGGCGTCGGCTGGCGGCCGGACGTATCGCCGGATCCGCCGAAGTAGTGATCGACAAGGATGTAGAGCAGCTTCGGGTCCAGCACGACCATGCCGTTCACCTGACCGGGGTTGACCGAAATCAGGTGCATGTTCGACGGTGTCGGCAGCCCGGCACGGAACTCGTCGAACCGTGACGTGTGCAGGAACGCAAGCTTCACTTCGACCTCGGTCTTGTAGACCTCGAGAAAGCGCTCCATGAGCGCTTTGACGAGCTTGTCGTTGAGCGTACCGAGCTTGGGCATCCTCGAGACGAGGATGTTGTGCTCCTGACGGAAGTCGAACGGAACAACCTCGCCGGGAATCGCATCCGCGCCCGCGGCTTCGGTTTCGACATCGCCGTTCTCAACGCCGTCGAGCAGCGTATCGACTTCTTCTTCTGTGAGTACCGGATCGTCGCTCATTACTGCATCACGAAGCCGGTGAGGAAGACGGATTCGATGCCGCCCTCTTCTTCCCTGCCGATGATCCGATTGACCTCGGCCTGGATTTCATTGCGGATGACTTCCTTGCCTTCACGGCTCGAAAGCTTGTCGTAGTCGTGGTCACTCATCATCAGGATCAGCGAGTTGCGGATCTCGGGCAGGCTCGCTTTGACCTCCTCGACGACCATTTCATCCCGGGACATGAGTTCCATGGTGACCTGCAGGTACCGGAGCATGCCCTCCTGAACGAAGTTGACGATGAACGGCTCGAGAGGCACATAGATCGGTGGCGGGAGTTCTTCCTCCTCGACCGCTTCTTCCTCTTCCTCTTCCTGCGGCAGCATTTCAGGCGGCAGAACTTCCTCGAGCTTCGCCGTCATCATGTTCTGCACGACGGTCTGCATGATGAAGAACGACGCGCCGATGCTGATCAGCATCACGACGAGCATCGCGGCAGCGATGATGATGATTTGCTTGGTAGACATGTCCTCGACCCAGATTCCCTAGTGATCCGCACACGCGGACGATGCCTGAGTTGAGCAATACTTATGCCAGAGCGAAATCTTCTGCTATTTCAGTACCTTGGCAAGCCTGCCAGAGAAAAGTGCCGACTTTCCGGCGGCGGATTTCCGGCGACCGCGTCACCGCGCCGCCGCGACGACCGATGACCCCGACATCGGGGTCAGACCCCGGGGTGGCACTGGGGTCTGACCCTGGGGTCTGACCCTGAGGTCTGACCCTGGGGTCTGACCCTGAGGCGGCACTGGGGTCTGACCCTGGGGTCTGACCCTGGGGTCTGACCCTGGGGTGGCACTGGGGTCTGACCCGGGGGTGGCACTGGGGTCTGACCCGGGGGTGGCACTGGGGTCTGACCCGGGGCGGGTGCTGGGGTCTGACCCGGGGCGGGTGGGCTAGACGAAGGCGTCGACGAGGCCGGTGGCGGTGCTGGTGAGGCGGGGCGCGGACGGCTGATCCTGTACGGTGTCGTGGTCGTCTGCGGCGCCGCCCGGTCCATGGGACGAACCCCGGGCATCGCCGTCGTCACGGCCCGAGGGGCCACGTTCCGACACATTGCCCTCCGCGAGATCAAGGCCGCTGCCAGCAAGCGCCTCTCTGAGGCGCGGCATCGACTGTTCGATCAGTTCCCGGGTGGATGCGTTCTGGGCAAAGATGGTCACGCTCGCCTTGTCGTCGTCCGTCGAGATGTGAATTTCGATCGAACCGAGATGCGCGGGGCTCAGCCGGATCTCCGCCACGTTCGAATCCTGACCCACCATCCAGCGCACGCGACTCGCGAACTCCGCCTCGAATCCGGGTTGACCCGCCGGCGTAGACAGCTGGAACGTCGGTCGGTTGAGCTGCGTCACACTGTCGGGCGCTGTTGTCGTCGTACCGGACAGCGGATGCGCCATCGCGCCATGGGTCGGCGAGATGGTCGTGTTCGGGGCCGAGGGCTTCGCGGCCTGATCGGCGGCGCTGCGATCAGCCATATTCGCGGCAAGTTCGAGCGCCGTGCGATCAGCCCGCTCCTGAGTCACGCGATCAATGGCGCCGCGATCGAGCTGCAGACCACGTTCGGTTGACGCCGTGATGCCGCCGCCTTCCTTTCGCTCACCGATCACCGCATCACGCAGGCCGGGTGAATCCTGGCCGGAGAGACCCGGGACATCCCGACCGGTCGATTCAGCGCCGCGCAGGGAAGGCGCGTCAGCCGCCGATGCCGCCAGGCGAACAGCAGACGCGGTGCCGTCCGGCGCCAGCTCAGCCGATGCGTCTGCGGACAAGCTTACCGCCACATTCGACACCTCCGATTTGCTGGCAGCGGCATCTCCCGGTGAACTCAGCGGGAGATCGATCTCGCTGGCGGCAGTAAATCCGGCACCGGCCGTTCTAACCTCGCCGTCGGAGACGACTGCCATGCGGCGATCCAGCGTCATCGCAGAGCGCGCTGCCGATTCGGCTCGCCGGGTTGCAACAACGGCCTCAGGATCGGGATTCACCGTGGCAGCGTCGGCTCCCGATGGAAGCGCATTGGACAGGGGCGCCTGTCCCGGTGCGTTGATCCCGGAACCGCTTGCGGATGTCAGCAGCGGCGCCGGCGAGGCATCTCGCGCCAACATCGCGCGACCGCGCAGGTTGCCCGTTGTTGCCGGTGTCAATGTCACCAGGCCGGGCTCACCACGACTCGCTGCTGGCGCGACAGCCTGCCCCTCGATCGACGCGGTCGTCGATGTCAGTCCCGGGGTCAGCGCATTCAGTTCACCCGACAGGGTTGGCGATACCACCTCGTCGGGCAGCGTGCTGGCCAGGTCGGTATCCAGTGCCGAAAGACCCTCACGCGGGAGCATGAGTGCGAGTCCCGGCTGGACATCGCCCGCCGGCAATGCGTCCGTCTGGAGTGCGGGCAGCGTCGTCGCAGGGATCCCGCTCTGCTCGTCAGCCAGCGAGAGCGCGTCGCTCATCAGCGGCAACGCCTCGCCGCTCATCGGCAATGCCTCGCCTTTCTGCATCGGCGCACGACCGGCCATCGCCGCCTCCAGGCTGATCGCGAAACTGCGCGTCGTTGCCGCGTCACCGGCCGGGCGGCCAGTCATGGCGCCACTCTGCGTAACAGTACGGTCCTGCAACTCCAGCGAAAATAGGTTCATCCGCATTCCTTGGCTTGTGTCGAATGCGTGAAGAATTGCAAGGGGTGGGCCAACTCGTGAAGACGGCCGGAGAAACGGCGGGTCTAGCTGCGATCGATGTTGCGGGTGGTGACGATGTCATCGACGATCGCGTTCTGCCGACGCTCATCAATGACGCGTTCCTGCTCCCGGCTCGACGCCGCAGCGGACGAGATGGCCTCAGTGCGCTGATGACGGCCACGCCATTCGCCGAGCGCATCGGTGACCCGCGCAGATTCGGCTTCGCAGCGACGCGACTGGTGCTCGATGGCATCACCGAGACTCGAACAGAAGTCACGGTAGTTCTGGATCATCGAGATGCTGGCGGATTCAGGCTGGTTCGCCTGATACTCCTCACGATACTGCTCAAGCTGATCGAGTTGCGCGTTCTGCCGAGACAGTGATTGCCGGGCCTTCTGGAGCTGGCGGGCTGCCGCGTCTTCCTTGAGCCGCGTCAGCGCCGCGAGACGCTCGAGCCGGCTGGATCGCTTCATCTTCGCCATTGCTGGCTCAGCGTCTGCAGGTCCATGAGCGACGACTCGAGGTCGACGTTTTCACTCACGTCCTGCTGGAGGTACGACTGCAGCATCGGGAACATGCGCACGGCCTGGTCGATCTGCGGGTCTGCACCCGCCTCGTAGGCGCCGACGGCGATAAGGTCGCGGTTCTGCTCGTACACCGAGTAGATCCGGCGAAACTCCTGGTTAATCTTGCTGTGCTGCTCATCGACGATGCCGAGCATCGAACGGCTGATCGATGCCTCGATATCGATGGCCGGATAAATGCCGCTCTCGGCAATACGTCTCGACAGCATGATATGGCCGTCCAGAATCGCGCGGGATGCATCCCCGATCGGTTCATTGGGATCATCGCCCTCGACCAGCACGGTATAGATCGCCGTGATCGAACCGACCCGTCCGTTACCGGCGCGTTCGATGAGTTGCGGCAACTTGGTAAACACACTCGGCGGATAGCCCTTGGTCACCGGAAACTCTCCGATCGACAGCGCGATCTCGCGCTGCGCCTGGGCGAATCGCGTCACTGAGTCCATGAGCAGCAGCACGTTGAGTCCCTGATCGCGGAAGTACTCGGCAATCGCGGTGGCACGAAGCGCACCGTGAATACGCATGAGCGGCGGCGAGTCTGCCGGTGTGGCAATAACGACGGATTTGGCGAGGCCGCTCTCGAGCAGCGTCTCGTCTACGAATTCCTTGACCTCCCGGCCCCGCTCGCCGATCAGCCCGACCACGACCATATCGGCCTTGGTGTTGCGGGTCATGATGCCAAGCAGCGTACTCTTGCCGACGCCGCTACCGGCAATCAGCCCCATGCGCTGACCCTTGCCGACCGTAATCAGACCGTTGATGGCGCGAACACCGACATCGAGCGGTTCCGAAATCGGCGCGCGGCTCATCGGGTTGATCGGCTTGCCAAGCAGCGGCACATAATCCTCGGCGCGAATGTCGCCCTTGCCGTCCAGCGGCTGACCGGCCCCGTCGATAATGCGACCCAATAGCCCCTTGCCGACCGCGACATCACCGGACGTGCCGGTAGGCACGACGGTCGCGCCGGGTGTGAGACCATTGATGTCGCCAATGGCCATCAGGTAGAGGCGCTCATCGGTGAAGCCCACGACCTCGGCCGCGATGGTATCGCCGGTTGGAGAATGGACGAGGCACTGGCTGCCGATCGGCGCAACACATCCCTTGGCTTCAAGTGTCAGGCCGACCATTCGGGTCAATTTGCCCGCCACCACCATCTGCGGTGCCGCGACATTCGCCGCGTAGCGCGTCAGGTTTTCGCGGAGCCGGGCACTGCGGGGCGTCGCGATGCTCAACTAGTTCTCCGTCATGCTCTCGAGCACGTTTTCGATCTGTTCGGTCAGCGTCGCGTGTACGAACGAATCCGAGCCTTCAACGCGGCAGTCGCCACGCTTCATGCCGACTTCCTCGCGCAGCTCCCAGCCCTGTTTCTGCACTGCCTGCACGTGGTCGTTGAGCGCCGAGGCATCCTCGGGGCACAGCGAGACGACAACCCTGCCCTCGTTCTCGGGCAGGCTCTGTACAACGCGATCGACGAGATTGAACACGGCATCGGCGGTCAGGCTGAGTTCCCTGCGAATAATGACCTCGGCGATCCGTGCGGCCAGATTCGCGAGATCGGCCGAGATCTCGGTGTCGATGTCAGTGACCGCAAACGACAGCGAGTCGGCGACATCGACGAACCGCTTCACTTCTTCTGCCGTGTCGCGACGCGCACTCTCGATGCCGTCGCGACGCCCGAGCTCGAATCCCTCGGAGTAGGCCTGCTGCTTCAGCTTTTCGAGATCGACCGCGTCAGCCTCGGCGCCAGCGGAATCACCGAAGTTCGGCATCTCCCACGCGGCAAACCCCGGACCCTGTCCGCGACTCGTGGAACTAGACATACTCTTCTTCTCCTCCCGCTTTACCGAAGCTCACCTCTCCTTCATCGGCAAGTCGGGCCGCAAGGTTTAGGATTTCTTTCTGTGCATGTTCGACTTCCGACAGGCGGACGGGCCCCCGAATCTCGATATCTTCCTGCAGCATCTCGGCGGCACGGCGAGACATGTTCGAGAAGAAGCGATTGCGAAGGTTCTCTTCTGCGCCCTTGAGTGCCAGCACCAGGCTCTCGGTTTCGATCTCCCGCAGCATTCGCTGCATGTCCTTGTCGTTCAGTGACATCAGGTTGTCGAAGATGATCATCTTCTCGCGAATTTTCTCGCAGAGATCCTCGTCGGTTTCCTCGATCGCCGTCATCATCATCTCTTCGGCGTCCGAGTTGACGAAATTGAGGATCCCGGCAGCGGTCCGGATGCCGTCAATACGGGATGAGGAGCTGTAGGATTTCTCGGCCAGCTGCTTCTGCATCATGTCATTGAGTTCGTCGAGCGCATTCGGGTTGATGGTGTCGAGATTCGCCACGCGAATCATGATCTCGGGCCGCTTTTCCGGCGGCAGCAGCTGCAGGACTTCGGCGGCATGCTCGCCCTCGAGCGACATCAGGACGACGGCGCAGATCTGCGGGTGTTCGTCCCGGATCAGCGATGCCACGCGATCCGACTCCATCCACTTGAGTGCTTCAAGGCCCGACGGATTGTTGGCCTGCAGAATCCGGCCCAGCATGCTCTTGGCCTTGTCCTCACCGAGCGCCGAGTAGAGCACCTTGCGCACATACTCCTCGCTGCCGATCAGGTCCTTGCCGCCCTGCTGCACCGTCTCGGTAAACTCACCGACGACCGTCGCCAGCTTGTCGCTGGAAACCGTCGATACCGAGGACAATGCCTCGCCGACGTTCTGAACCTCCATGGGGTTAAGGTGTTTCAGCACGGCTGCCGCCGCCTCCTCACCAAGGCCCAACAGGAGCACCGCGGCGCGTTCCGCGCCAGACATTGCTGCATCAGCCATCTGCTGCTACCCACTCCTTGACGATTGCCGCAACCCGCCCCGGATCGTCCCGTACCAGGTTGCGCGCACCGATGAGTTGCCGGTCGTAGTCCGGCATCTGTTCATGACCACCCGACAGGGTCAGCTGGTCGTTGCCATAATCCATACCGCCATACTCGCCCCCGGCGGCCGCCAGTCGCGGCGGGCCCATCTGGGCGTTGGCCTTGCCTTCGGCGACAAACATCTTGAGCAGCGGTCGCAGGAAGGCAAAGAAGATGATGAGCACGCCAAGAAACCCGAGCGCCTGCTTGCCCAGCGTCTGCACCCAGGGCTGCTCCCAGATCGGCGGCTCGACGGCTTCGGCAAACTCCGCCTCTGCCTCGATGAAGGGCGCGTTTGATACCGACAGCGTATCGCCCCGCTCCTCGTTGAACCCGACCGCATCACGCACCAGCGTGCGAATCTGGTCGAGTTCGGCCTCGGTCAACGGAAGACGCTCGACGGTGCCGTCTGCCCGCAACTGCTGGCGATAGTCGACGACAACCGCAACCGACAGCTTATTGATGCTGCCTGCCTGCTCCCGGATGTGGGAGATCGTCTGGTCAACTTCGTAGTTGCGCGTTGCGCGAACCGTCCGCGGCTGCGGCGGCGCGCCGGCTTCGCCGGCCTGCGGCTGGGCCTGGGCAGCCTGACCGTCCAGCAGTCCCGGTGATCCGAGTGCCGATGCCGTGCCGGTCTCGTTGAAGGTCTGTTCACTACGAATTGCGACCTTGTCCGGATTGTATTCCTGCGTCGTGCGTTCCACCTGAACGAAGTTCAGATCTGCTGCCACCTGTGCTCGGACGCCTTCCTGACCAAGAATCGGGGCGAGGATGTCCATGATGCTGCCGACGTATTTCGCCTCGACCTCGCGAGTGAAGCGATGCTGTTCCGACGAAAGGATCATCTCCTGCGATGTCGCCAGATTCGACAGCAGACGGCCGCGCTGGTCGACCAGCGTGACACCTTCGGGTTCGAGACTCGGCACGCTGGACGCGACCATGTAGACGATACCGGTCATCTGGCTCTCGCTCAGCGTTGCGCCGGGAATCATGTTGATCAGCACGGACGCATTCGCTTTCTCCTTGCGACGAACGAATGCGGACTGCTTGGGAATCGCGAGATGGACGCGTGCCGACTTGATGCTGTCGAGCGTCGAGATCGAAGACGCCAGTTCTTCCTCGAGCGCGCGGTTGTAGCGCGCGTTCTCGATAAAGCTGCTGGTGCCCAGTTCCTGCTTCTCGTAAAGGATGTCGAAGCCACCCTGGCCACCGCTCGGCAAGCCCTGGCCGGCAAGCTTGAGGCGCAGGTGATGCACACGATCCATCGGTACCTTGATCAGCCCGGAGAGCTGGTCGACCTCGTACTGTTCGCCCAGCCGATCGAGCGCACCACTCACCTCTGCGGCGTTCTTGGCATCGAGATCCGCATACAGGATCGTGTAGTCGGGCGAGCTGGCCCAGACGTACAGCATTGCGGTCAGCGCGATGGTCAGGGAAAGCCCGAAGAACAGGCCGAGCTGCCGCGCCAGCGTCAAGTGCGACAGCAGCCGCAGGTTTTCAAGAATCTTGTCGAGAGTCAGCACCGTGTTACCTCACGCCTACACTGGCATGTTCATGATTTCCTGATACGCGTTGAGCAGCTTGTTCCGAACCTGCGTCATCGCGTCAAAGGAAAGTGACGCCTTCTGGAGAGCAATCATGACTTCCGGCAGATCAACGCCCGCCTCGCCGGCTTCGAAAGCCTGCTTGAGTTGCTTCGCCTGCGCCTGAGTTGCATTCACCTGTTCAATGGACTCCGACAGCAACTCGCTGAACGGAACCCCGTTTACCTCGGAAACCGATTCGGGTTGCGCCTGGGTCTGGGCCCGGGCGCTGATGGCGCGCATTTGCGCCAGCACCTGATTGATATCGACCTCTGCCATTGCTTTGCTCCCGGCGCGCGCTTATGCGCTCGCTGCCATGCCTTCCTTCTTGAATCGCGCCAGCTTGTACCGCAGCGTGCGCGGGCTGATGCCCAACCGTTCGGCAGCGCCCTGCTTGCTGCCCTCGGTGCGAATCGCATCCATGATCAGCGTGTACTCCTTGCGCCGCATGTCGGCCTCGAGCGACGAGGCATCGAGTTCCAGCGGCTCAATCGTCGTGAGCTGCCCCATCGCACCGTCAGTGGTTTCCTCGAAGCAGATGTCGCGAGCTGTGATGACGCCGCCATTTTTCAGGATCATCGCTCGCTGCATCACGTTCTCGAGTTCGCGGACGTTGCCCGGCCAGCGATGGGAAATGAGTCGGGCCTCGGCATCCGGTGCCACTTCAACCGCTTCCGGCCCGGCATAGCGATTCGCGAAGTGCGCGGCCAGCGGCAGGATGTCACCCGCCCGCTCGCGCAGCGGCGGCAGGCACATGGGGAATACGTTCAATCGGTAATAAAGGTCCTCACGGAATCCACCATCACGCACCTGGTCACGCAGGTTGCGGTTCGTGGTCGCAAGCACGCGGACATCCAGCGGGATTGACGTCGACCCGCCGAGGCGCTCGACCTCTCGCTCCTGCAGCACACGAAGCAGCTTCGCCTGCAGCACAATATCCATCTCGGAAATCTCGTCGAGCAGCAGCGTGCCGCCATTCGCCTGTTCGAACTTGCCTTCCTGCGCCTTGTAGGCACCGGTGAATGCACCCTTCTCGAAGCCAAACAGGATCGACTCCAGCATCGTCTCGGGTATCGCCGCGCAATTGATGGCAACGAACGGGCCGCCGGCCCTCGGCGAGTGGTCGTGAATGAAGCGGGCAAAGACCTCCTTGCCGGTCCCGGACTCGCCGGTGATCATCACGGTGGCATCCGACGCCGCTACCCGCTCGGCAAGCCGAAGGCACTGCAGCGTACGCTCATCCCGGGCGACGGGACCGTCGATCGCCGGAGATGCGCCCCCATCGAAGCGGTCAGCAAGTTCCACCAGCACATCGGCTTCGAACGGCTTCGAGAGATAGTCGCTCGCGCCGCTCTGCATTGCGCGGACAGCCTGTTCGATAGAGCCGTAGGCAGTCATGAGGACGACAGGCGTCTCGGGCGCATCCTGCTTGATACGCTCGAGCAGGCCATGGCCGTCCATGCCCTTCATCTGCACGTCGCTCAGCACCAGATCGAACTGCTCACACTTGAGGGAGCTCAGCGCCGCCGAGGCGCTGTCGACGTCCTCGACGTGATGGCCCGCGCGGACCAGCGTCTCGCACATCGCCTCCCGGAGGGGAGCATCGTCTTCTACTACCAGGATTGCAGTCATAGCATCTGTCCTTGTTGTTACGCGCCGAGGCAGGAACGCAGGAAGCAATCATCGATTGCCTGTTTTCGCTGATCCCGTCCCAGACTGAATTCGAATTTGGCGCCGCCGTCGTTGGCCAACAGCACGACGTCGCCGCCGTACTCGCGAGCGGTCATTGCGGCAATCGCGAGGCCCATGCCATTACCGGTCTCGCGGGTCGTGAAGAACGGGTCGAAGATCTTGTCCGCAATGTCTGACGGCACACCGGACCCGTTGTCCTGCACAACGATGCGGATGTCGCGATCGGTCACCGAACATTCGATGCTGATCACCGGCTGATCTGCATGCTCGAGGCCGTTCTCAACGAGATTGATGAGCGCCGAGAGGATCGCCTCGCGGTTGGCATGCAGCGTGACATCACGGGGCTCGCCACACACCTTGAGGTAGCCTCCTCGCGCTTCGAGCTGCGGCGCAGTCGCCGCCTCGAGATCCCCCAGCAGCTGCGCCAGCGAGAACGTCGTTTCGACACGCTGGCTGCCGCGCACAAAGGCAAGCATGCCAACGACAAGGCTCTCGATATCACGCAGCTGTGACGTCACTTTTCCGGCGATCCGACGACGGTCAGCCGACTCGATTGTTTCGCCGCCGAGCTGGCTCATGTAGAGCAGCGCGGTGGACAGGGGCGTACGCAGTTGATGTGCCATCCGCGCCGACATCTCGCCCAGGGCCGACAGTCGCTTCTCGCGGCTCATCCATTCCTGCTTCTCGCAGAAGTCGGAGATATCCGTCAGCAGCACGACCTCACCCTGATCGCCGTCGATCGCGCGCACATTCATCGAGATGCGCCGGCCCGACTCGAGTTCAATATTCTGCAGCGGGTCGACACCGGCCGGCGCCGAGTGCGCGAGCACCGCAGACCAGCAGCGGCCCACAAGGCCCGCCTCATCGACCCCCAGGAGCGTGAGCGCCTCCGGATTCACCTCGACGACACGATCGTCGCCGTCGACGACGACCACGCCCGCGGGAAGAATCTGGAGGAGCGCCGACAGGCGATTGGCAAGTGCTTCCTTCTCTGCCAGTTCCCTCAGGCGCTCGCTGCGCGCCTCAGCCAACTCGGCAGTCAGCATCGTGACCTGTTGCTCCAGCGACTTGTAGGCATCGCCGAGCGTACTCGAGAGCTGATTGAACATCGCGAACGCGGCTTCGAGTTCCGAGGCCGCCGGCTGCGAGTCACTGATCTGAGGGAGGGTCTGCATCGTCAGGTGTCAAAATTGTGTCGTTTTTCGCCGCAGGCGCTGTGCCCGCGGCAGCTATCCATCACGGAGCAATTTGTGTGCCTGTTACCTTCAGGCGACGCTCAGGCGCTGGATCGAGTACTTGCGCATCTTCTCGACCAGCGTCGTACGCTGCAGGTTCAGCAGCTTCGCCGAGCGGGCCACGACCCAATCCGATGCCTCGAGCGCCTCGCGGATGAGTGAGATCTCGATCTTCTGGAGCTTGTCCCGCAGGTCGATGCCGTCTTCGAGGTTGAATGCCGGCTCGTCATCGCTCGTGCTGCTGGCAGCACGTGCCGTCGACAGGCAAGCCACGTTGTGGACTTCCGGGCGGTACTTGCCCGGCAGGTCGCGAGCGCGGATGCGACCGTTCGGGAACAGGACGCCAAGACGCTCGGTCAGGTTGAACAGTTCGCGGACGTTGCCGGGCCAGCTGTAGTCCGACAGCGCAGCGAGTGCACACTCGGAGAATTCGATCGTGTGGCCGTTCGTGTCGAGCATGCGATCGCAGAAATCGTCGACGAGCAGGGGCAGGTCTTCGATTCGTTCGCGGAGTGGCGAGACTTCAATCGGGAAGACAGCGAGCCGGTAGTAGAGGTCCATACGGAATTTGCCATCCTCGACCAGCTGCTCGAGGTTCTGGTGGGTTGCCGCGATGATGCGGACGTCGCACTGGAACGTCTGGTCACCGCCAACCCGCTCGAAGGTGCGCTCCTGCAGCACGCGAAGCAGTTTGACCTGCATGTGCAGCGGCATGTCACCAATCTCGTCGAGAAACAGCGTGCCGCCCTGTGCCATCTCGAAGCGACCCTGGCGTGAGCGGACAGCGCCGGTGAATGCGCCCTTTTCATGGCCGAACAGCTCGGACTCGAGGAGATCCTCGGGAATCGCGCCGCAGTTGACCGGCACGAACGGCATGTGGCTTCGCTCTGACTGCTCGTGGATGTTCTGGGCGATGACTTCCTTGCCGGTGCCCGACTCACCGAGAATCAGAACACTGGCTTCGGTCGGTGCGACGTAATCGATCAGGCGCTTGATGTCAGCGATGGCGTCGCTCTTGCCAATGACCGGACGGTTTGTCGAAGAGATGTTCATGATTGGATGCCCTGCTTTGTTGACTCTTTTTTCAGTTACCGGAGTAACTGTGAACGAGTTCTCATTTTTGGCGGGCACGCCAAATCAATCAAACAGCTTGGTGTAAGAAAGTGTAACAACCGCGCACCAAGGAGCGGAGTTATGTAACTCTTTGTAAAGGATGCCTACGCCCGGTTACCCAGACGCCAACAGACTTCGAGTTTTGTAATTTCAGCGCGGTTTTATCGCACTGGACGGCTCTTGCGTCGACAGGTTATCGACGCGGTTGGAAATTACTTTAGCCACGATTGCAAAGATACTGTCCGGCGGCGTGCCGGGCACGTGAGAAATGTCTGAAATCAGCCTCAGTCTCGTGCCTCGCCGACGTGACGATTGTGACCAGGGTGTCGTTCATGCCCATAATCAGCCGAAGCGCTTCGCCGACGCCGGTCGACTCTTCTGCAGGCACCGGCCGCGAAAAATAATCATTGAGTTCCGTGCTGCGACGCTGCTCGAGTTCCGCCACCCGTTCCCAGTCTCCGCGACGGGCGAGCAGGATCATCTCCTCGCAGGTCGAGACCAGCGTCATCAGCCGGCGCCGGTTCTCGTCGCCGCAGGCGCCGAGCATCTTGTCGAGTTCACCAGTATCCATCGGCCGCTATTCCGCACCCTGCCCGGGAATCTGGGCCCAGGCCGTACTGATCTCCCGGATGAGTTCGCGGACTTCCCTGAAGCCCTCGGGGTCGACCTTGAGGTTGGACTCAACGAGCCGCGTTTCCATGTAGTCGTACAGCGAACGCAGATTGCCCGCGATGTCGCCGCCCTTGTCATCATCAAGACTGGCGCGGAGGTTGTCGATGATGGCGATCACCTTGGACACGGCTTCGCCGCGTCGCGCGATTTCTTCCTGCCGGGCTGCATTCTCGGCCACCAGGAGGTTCGACATTGCGCCCTCCAGCAGGAGTGCCACGAGCCGGTGCGACGAGGCTGCGCCCACGTCACCCTCGACCTGTACTTTCCGATACTGGCTGAGCGCCGCGTGTGTGTTCATATTCATCGTCATGTTGATGCTTCCGTTGAAACGTTATTTCTTGCTGACGCTGTTCGGCTTCGGCAGTGATGCCAGCGCCTGCGAGAGGAAGTTGCCGGTGCTGTTGAGCTGAGCCAGCAGTGTGTCGAGTGATCCGAACTGGTCACGGTAACGCGCCTCGATCGTCTCCATGCGGGTTTCGTGGCGCGCGAGATCCTCCTCGAGTCGCTCGAGACTGCTATTGATGCCAGACGTGCGCGATTCGAGGATGCCCTCGCTCGAGAGCATGGAGGTGATCCGGCTGTCGAGCTGATCGGCAATGCCGCGCCCGAAGCTCAGGGTTCCGCGTACGCCGACGCTGCCGCCGGTCACGAGCAGGCTGAGCCCTTCGACGTCTGTGCCTTCGCCCCCCTTGAGCGTCTGACCGCTGCCGACGCCGGCAACGCCGCCAATCGTACCGGCGACGTCAACGCCATCGGTACCGTCTGTGACAGAGAACCCCAGCGAGGAAGCGGTGTTCGGATCGATCCCCGTGACGTCTACCGAAGACTCACTGCCGTAGCGGTCCGACGTTACCGTGAGCGCATTGGCGCCGGCGTCGTAGGACACGGTCACCGAGATCCCGGCATCAGCGAACTCCGGAACACCGTTGATCCGCGATTGCAGTTCCTGCGCCAGTGCCGCGCCGCTCGTGTAGGTTCCCTGGGTGAGTGTGAACGCAGAACCCTCGACGCCGTTGACCGAAAGCGTCAATGAGTCGTTGTTGTCATCGATCGTCACGCTGCCACTGCCGAAGTCGGGCAGCACGCCGCTGGCGACGAATTCGCCCCGCGTCGCGAGCTGAGTGATCTCGATGTCATAGTCACCGGCCACGGTATCGCTGGTCGAGGATACGTACTCGATCGTGTCATCAGCGATCGTCCCGAGGCTCGCAAAGAGCCCGGTCAACGCCTCGATGTTCTCTTCGATCGCCGCATCGAGCTTCGTCGAGTCGATGTTGAGACTGCCATTCTGGTCGGTCGTGATGCCGATTTCCGAGAGCGTCGAGAACGGCCCGGACAGGTTGTCGACGGGCGTATTGATCACCTGCCGGACCTGATTCGCGATACTCCGCAGGGTCGCATCACCGATGAGAATCGAACCTTCGCCGGTCGACTCGTCGAATCGTGAGAGGTCATTGCTGACCGCGTTGAAGGCGCGATAGCTGTTCACGAAGCGCTCGATGGCCGTCTTGACGGCGGCCCGGTCTTCGGCGACGGAAATCCGTATCGGTTCATCCGTGACCTGGTTGAGATTCAGCGTGACGCCATCGAGCACGCCGGTCACACGATTCGAATCACTGGTGACGGCGAGGCCGTTCACCGTGAACGCGGCATCGGTGGCAGCCGACGTCTGGGTGAGGTGATGGGCGCTGCTGTTGAATGACAGGGCCGACAGCCCTGCGTTGTCGGTGTCGTTCAGGTCGCTGTCGCCCGAGACCGAAACCTCGAGGCTGTGACTTGCACCCGTCTCATCGACATTGAGCAGCAACCGGTAGCCGGTGCCGTCGTTGACGATGACAGCCGCGACGCCGAAATCCGCGTCATTGATCGCGTCGCGAATGCCTTCGAGGGTGTTGTTGGCGCTGTCGATGACAATCGACGTGGTACTTGTTTCGGCGTTCTGGGCGAAGCCGTTGTAGGTATCAGAACCTGAATCGTAATCCGTCGTGCCAAACTTGAACGTCAGCGTACCTTCACCGACGGTATCGGTCTTCTCTGCGAATGCGCCGGTCGCGAGAGACTGGGAGGCAGCCAGCGAGGACACTTCCACCTGATATGTACCGGTGAACGCCTCGGGCGATGCCGTTGCCGAGATGGTCAGCGAATCGCTGGAGGTCACTGTCCGCTTCGAGAACGTCGACGCCTGCTTGACGTCGCTGATGGCGGACTGGAGCCCGGACATTGCACCCCGCACCGTGCCGTAGGCCGAGAGCTCCGCCTGGAGGAAACGCTCTTCCTGGGCAATCCGCTGCTGAACGGGTTCGTCCTCGGCCTGTACCAGCTGCGATACGAGACCTTCGACGTCGAGCCCTGAGCCGATTCCGGTTGATGTGATGGACAATGCGAACCCCTGTTGATTGACCGCCAGTGTTGACGCGTCACAGGGTGCAATCCTGATGCCAGATTTCTATCAGGCCTTGCTTTTGACCAGCATTCCCTTGATGGGATCCGATGCGTGAGACGCGATGTGACGTGACAACGTCAGCACCTCATCTGCCGGGAGATGGCGGATTGTCTGGCCTGTACGGCTGTCCACAATGGAAACCTGACGGTCTCCGGAGTCCTCGTCGACATACACGTGGACTTCACGGGACGTGTTCTGGACGTAGCTCGAGACGTTGTTTACGGCTTCGAGCAGCGTGTCTTCGGCCGCAGCCGACCGTTCCGGCGGCGAATAATTGCCGGCGCCGTCACTGTTTTGCCGCTTCGCGATGATGGGTCGCCCCACCTGTGTCGTTATTTTGGAAATCACGATTCACGACCATTTCAAAAAATGGGGTGACCGCCCAATTCCTGGGGAGAAGGGCGGCCACCCGAACAAGCGCGCTCTCGGCAACGATTGCGTTACAGGAGTGACAGTACACTCTGCGGCAATGCGTTTGCCTGCGCCAACATAGCAGTGCCTGCCTGCTGCAGAATCTGCCCACGCGTCAGTTTGGCCGTCTCCGAAGCGAAGTCGGCATCACGGATGCGTGAACGGGCAGCTGACAGATTCTCCGACCTTTCCTGAAGGCTCGATACGACAGATTCGAAACGATTCTGTACGGCACCAAGCGAGGCCCGGGAGCTGTTGACCGACGACAGTGCGGCATCGACAGCGGTGATCGCGGCGTTAGCCCCGGAAACGCTGGAGATGTCGACGTTGGCGATCGCAGTACCGGTCAGGGTTGCGGCCTGAGTCTGGTTGTCGGTGAAACCGGCGACGGTTTCATCCGAGCCTGAGAGGGAGATGCCCTGGGAGCCAGAGCTCGACAGCGAGATGCTGCTACGCGTCGTCGTCGCACCACCGACACCGGTTGCGGCTGCGGTGAGGGTCGAGAACGAGTGCGTGATATTGCGGCCATCAGTGGCCGTCAGCGTAACACCGGTTGCGTCTGCACCCGTGTTGGTTGCAGTCACGCCGGTTGCTGCGCTGATGGCGTTGATGCCAGCAACGACCGCATCACGGTCAGCATCGGCATCTGCGCCAAGCGTCGAGATGCTCGCCGTCTGGACACCGTTGATCGTAATCGTACCGGTCAGTGTTGCGGCCGTCATGGACGTACCGGTCACGCTCGTGGCGTTGGCCGTGGCCGTCACACCTGCGCCGGACAGCGAGTTGATCTTCGCTGCGACCAGCTTGGCATCGCCGGTGACCGCGCCGACGTCGACGCCGTTGATCAGCAGTTCACCGGAAGAGATGTCACCGGTGATGGCAGTACCGCTGAGAGACGCCGAGTAGGACGCACCCAGATCGCTGGTACGAGCGCTCGCAATGCTTGAGATTGCAATCGTTTCACCGGCGTTGGCACCGATCTGGAACTGCTTGTTCGAGAACGTGCCGTCCAGGAGTTTGATGTCGTTGAAGTCACTCTGTGATGCAACGCGATCAATTTCAGCAACAAGCTGGCTGACCTCGTTCTGGAGAGCGGCCCGGTCTGAAGAAGAGTTCGTTCCGTTAGCTGCCTGAACAGCCAACTCACGAACACGCTGAAGGTTGTTTGAAACTTCCTTGAGCGCGCCTTCCGCGGTCTGAGCCAGTGAGATGCCATCATTTGCGTTGCGCGCGGCCTGGGAGAGACCCTTGATCTGTGAGCTGAAACGCTCCGAGATCGCAAGACCAGCGGCGTCGTCCTTCGCACTGTTGATGCGAAGACCCGAAGAAAGTCGCTGGAGCGACGTCGTCAGGCTGGACTCCGACCGGCTGAGGTTGCGCTGCGCAGTCAATGAGGCAATGTTCGTATTGATGATTTGCGCCATGGTTTTCATCCTCGTTAAAAAACCAGTTTGGGATGCCCACCAAGAGGCTTACTCTAGCCCCACTGAATGAGCGTTTCGACAGCTGCGACCCTTTGGATACTCGCCGCGGGGTCGCTCGCCGATACTGGAGTTATCGGAGAGGCGCTAAAAAGCTTTAGAAAAAACGACGCACGCACGCGCATTTCCGCGGAAGCCGCAGAACGCGTACGTCTCAGCCACCTCTGGCTCGACAGTTTCGAGGATGCGTCGAACTAGAGGTAGTTAAAGATTGATAATTGTGTAATCCGCACGTAAGTCTGTTGCGCTGCTTCGAGTGCAAACAGCTGCGTGTTCAGCTCATTGATGGCTTCTCCGTAGTCGAGGTCTTCCACCGCAGAGATCGATTTCTTGACCTGCAGTGTCGCGCCTTCATTGACGTCTTCCTGGTTATCCAGGCGATTCAGACGCACGCCCAGTTCGGCGCGTACGTCGAGGAAGTGTCCCATCGCACTGTCGATCGTCTGCAGTGCCTCGTTCAGGCGGGTGTGCAGTCTCGCTTCATTCGGCGAATCAGGTGCCGGATTGTCCAGCAGCGCAACGATGTCGTCGATCGACGAGAAGATGTCGCGATTGGTCGATGTCTCGACCGTGAAGGTGTCACCGTCTGCCGGCGTTCCCTTGAATCGCATCTGCGCACCCGCGAAGTCGATCGTGTCACCATCACTGTAGTCACCGGACGTCACGAGGGCCGCCGAGGAATCGCGAACCTCGTAGGTGACGGGGTCCGTCGGCGTCGCCTGAATGAATTCGATGGTGTAGGTATCCGGCACGAACGTGCCCGACACGGAGCCAGACATCACGGCGTTACCCGCGTTGCTGTTGCTCGCATCCATCGCGAACGTTCCATTGCCGGTCGGGATCTGCTGGAACACGCTGAAGCCGTTATCCCGGCTTGCGACTTGCGCCGTGGTTCCGATACGGACGAGGCGCTGGCCCTGGTCACCGTTGTACTGGACAACACCGGCATTTCGGCTGAAGGGCGCCGTATCAGCCTGAAAACCACCGAACAGGTACTCACCGGTCGCGTCTTTCGTGTTCGCCAGCGCCATCAGCTCATCGTTCAGCGAGTCGATCTCTGTCGCGATGGCGTGGCGGTTGCTGTCATTCAAAGTTGCGTTGTTGGCCTGGACAATGAGTTCGCGAACCCGTTGCATCGTGTCGCCGGCCTGCGCGAGCGCCGTCTCTTCCTGTGAGATCTGCGCACGAGCAAGGTCGATGTTGCGCGCGTACTGCTCGTAGGCGGCGAGTTCGGCGGTCATGCCGATGACCCGAACGGCGCCTACCGGATCGTCGGAAGGATTGATGAGCTTCTTGCCCGAGGCGATCTTCTCGTCCAGGTCCGACAACCGGTTCTGGCGATCAATGATCGTGTCGATGCTCTGTCGGTAAAGCTGGTTGGTCGATATGCGCATGGTCTATCTCGACGCTGCCTGCAGCAGGGTCTGGAAAATCGTATCTGCGGAATTGATTAGCTGCGCCGCGGCCTGGTAGGCCTGTTGGAGCCGCAGCAGATTCGCGGCCTCCTCGTCGAGGTTGACCCCCGATACGGCCTCTCGCGACGTCTCGGTCTGCGCGAGCAGCGTCTGTTCAGTCTCGTAGTTGATCTCTGCCTGACGGGTACCGACCGCGATGTCGGCAACAAGGTTGCCATAGACATCCTGATAGGTGCTTTGGCCCGCCTCCAGCAGCTGGCGATCCTTGAGCCCTGCCAGCTTCAGCAGGTTGGAGTTGTCGCCGAGCCCGGCGGCGTTGTTCTCGACGCGCAGGACATCGCCAGCGCCAGGTGCGCCCTCCAGGGTGACATCCATATCGCCGAGCCCCGGTATTGATACGGTGACGCCGGCGGCATCGGTCGCCGGGTCATAGGCGATCGGGCCGATCGGCGCGCCCGCGACATCGAAGCCCGGGACCCCCGCACCGAGCGCATCCGGGTTGAACGTGAATGTGATCGGCGTCGCCAGCGGCAATCCCGTGGTGCTGTTGACCGAGACCGATGCGATGCTGGCACTGCCGGTGTTGCTGAGTACCGAAGCGCCACGAACAGGCCCCGCCGCAGCGATGGCGGCCGGCTGTCTGGCTTCCAGCCCGAAGTTTGTGGCTGCCGCGTAGGTTGGCCGCACCAGGAACGAGTCGCCTGCCGTTGCCGAACCGGACACCGAGATTGCGATGCCATCGATCGTCATCGGCAGCGCCCCGGTCGTGCTCGTCTGGTCGGACATCCTGAGTACCTGCCAGGTCGAGCCGTCATACCGTGCCACGTAGTCGGAGGCGGTGAGCTGACTGACATCGGAGATCGCGGCACTGACCGTTGCCGACCCGGCGTTGTTGGCCGATTGCAGTACTTCGGCTGGCGTCTGGGAGAAGAAGTCGGTGCCGGGCTGTCCGGATGCATCGAGACCGAGGCGATGCTGGCCGTTGAAGGTTTCCGTCATGCCCGCAAGCATCAGCCCGAGCTTGTTGAGCGACGGTTCGAGCGTTTCCTCCCGAAAGTCGATCAGGCCCTTGAGTTCCCCGCCCTGGATCTGGTTGTTGACGTTGACGACGACGCCGCTGCCGTTGTCGAAGCCGACCTCGAGGCTGTCGGCGTCGTACTGGTTCGTCACGACGCTGAGCGTGGACGCATTGCCACCGACCACCAGCGGCTGGCCACTGCCAATGATGACATTGATGCTGCCGTCATCCTGCGGAGACACCGACACGCCAACCTTGGCAGAGAGCTTTTCGAGCAGGCGGTCACGTTCGTCATACAACTCGTTCGGCACGTCGCCAACGCCGGAGCCGAGACCCGCGACCCGAGAGTTGATGGAGGCAATGTTGTCTGCCATCGTGTTGATTTCGTTGACGTTGTTGCGAATCCGGACGTTGATCTCCCGGCCGAATTCCCGAAGGCTCGAATCAACAAAGTGAACCTGGTCGGAGAGGGCCTCGGCCTCCGCGAGTACCACCGCCCGGTCCGGCGTTGACGCAGGGTTGTTGGTCAGGTTTTCCAGCGAGTTGAAAAAGCGCGTGATGTTGTCCGTGAGTCCCGTCGAGGGATCGGCAAGCAGCGTATCGAAGCGTGCGGACAGATCTGCCCGGGTCGACAGGTTGCTGGTCGATGACATGTAATTGCGAATCTGGGCAACGAGGTACTGGTCGTAGTTGCGACGAATGCCGCCGATCTTGACACCGCTGCCGACAAAGCCGGCGCCGGTCCGCGACGACGGCTGAGTCACGAACTCGACAGACTGTCGGCTGTAGCCCTCAGTACTGACGTTGACGATGTTGTTGCCGGTGGTCTGAATCGCTCGCTGAAGCGATGTCAGTCCGGTAACAGCAATGCCCAGCGCATCCGCCACCTGTGATTACTCCGTGGTTCCCTGGGACAGCCTGAGCTGGCGCACGATCGCATCGGAAAGACCAATGCCCTGATCCATCGCGACATCCAGCGACATCTGCTGATCGAGCATCTGCTGGTAGTTGTCGAGCGCCGCGCTGTCAAAGAGGCCACCCTTCTGCACCGTCGAGCGGGCAGACTCCAGCATCATGTTGACGAAGATTGACTCGAACTGTTTCGCAACTTCCTTCAAGTTTGCGTCCGGATCTGCCTCCGCGCGCGCCTTGAGTTCCGACAGGTTCGCGATGTCGAAGTAAGCACTGCTCTTGCCACCAATGGATTCCATCGTCAGCTCCTAGATGATGATGAGCTGCGCTCGCAGCGCACCCACTTCCTCGAGCGCCTCGAGGATTGCGACCAGGTCACCGGGTGGTGCGCCGACCTCATTCACGGCCCGCACCAGTTCCTGCAGGCTGACACCGGGTTCGAACAGGAACATCGGATTCGCATCCTGCTCGATCTTCACTTCGCTGTCCGGCACCACCACCGTTTCACCGCCGCGCGAGAACGGTTCAGGCTGACTGACACGCGGCTTCTCGGAAATCGATACTGTGAGGCTTCCATGGGAAACCGCAGCCGTCAGCAGTTTGACGTGGCTACCAATGACGACGGTCCCGGTACGTGCATTGACGATCACCCGAGCGGCTGTTTCACCCGGGTCGAAGTCGAGGTTCTCGAGCTCCGAGACAAAAGCGACCTTCTGCGCATAGTCCGCGGGCGCCGCGACGCGAATGGATACGCTGTCGACCGCGGTGGCAATGTTCGATCCAATAAAACTGTTGATGCTCTCGGACAGCCGCCGTGCCGTCGTAAAGTCCGGAGAGTTGAGATTCAGCGTAATGTAGGGTGACTCACGAAAGCCGTTCTCGACCACGCGTTCCACCGTGGCACCGTTGGGAATCCGTCCGGCGCTCGGTACATTGACAATGATGCTGCTGCCGTCACCGCCGGACGCACCGAATCCCCCGACCACGAGGTTGCCCTGCGCGATCGCGTAGACATTGCCGTCAGCGCCTTTCATCGGCGTCATGACGAGGGATCCGCCGCGCAGGCTCTTGGCATTGCCAACCGAAGAAACGGTGACGTCGATGGTCTGCCCGGGTTTCGCGAAGGCCGGCAGGTCGGCCTGGACCATGACCGCCGCGACGTTCTTGAGCTGCGGTGATACACCCTCGGGCACGACGATGCCCAGCTGGTTCAGCAGGTTGACCATCGACTGGGTCGTGAACGGCGTCTGCGCTGTCTGGTCTCCCGTGCCGGTCAGACCAATCACAAGACCATAGCCGATGAGCTGGTTGTTCCGGACGCCCGCGATCGACGCCATGTCCTTGACCCGCACGGCGCTCGCATCGGCGGCAAGCGCGAGCAGGATCAGAAGCGATGCAATCATTTTCATCTGTCGTTAATCCTCTAGAACGGCCAGATCGGATTCAGGAAGAAGCGCGACAGCCAACCCATGGCATTCGCGTCCGCCGTCTCACCGGTACCGCTGTAGGCAATACGTGCGTCGGCCACGTAGGTCGACATGATCGAGTTGTCCTGGCGGATGTCTGACGGCCGAACGAGACCGGATACCCGCACGAACTCATTGCCGCGGTTGAGCTTTACCCACTTCTCGCCAGCGATGAACAGCGTTCCGTCCGGCAGCACATCCCGAACCGTGACGGCGATCGTGCCCGAGAGGGAATTGCTCTGGCTGCTGTCGCTCGAGCCGGAGAAAGAGTGTCCGGAGTTCAGATCAAAACCCAGTCCCTCGCCGTTGATCGTGCGCGTCGCACCCGCCAGCGTCGGCTCGGTGATGTTGGTTTCATTGGCCTTGGACACATTCGTGTCACTGGTCTTCGCCGCGGATGTCTGTTCGGAAAGCACCACGACGAGGATGTCCCCGACCTTCCGCGCCCGACGATCCTCGAACAGCGCGCGGGCCGCCGGCGTGTAGATTGCGCCATCGGTGGGCTGCGGCATCGTCACCGGCTGCGGGCGCGGCGTATACGTCATCTCGGGCTGAACGTCATAGCGAGAGGCGCAGCCACCCAGAAGCAGCAGGAGAACAGGCAACAGAAGTCTATGCATCAGACAGATCCCCTAGAGGTTATTGGTAACGAACTGCAGCATCTGGTCAGTCGTCGAGATCGCGCGCGAATTCAACTCGTAGGCGCGCTGCGTCTCGATCATCGTCACGAGTTCCTCAACAACGTTGACGTTGGAACTCTCGATGAAGCCCTGTACCAGTGAACCAACCCCGTTCAACCCTGGCGTGCCAAGCTGCGGAAAGCCGCTCGAGGTGGACTCGAGATAGAGGTTCTCACCGATCGGCTGCAGGCCGGATGGATTCACGAAGTCTGCAAGCTGGATGTTGCCAACCTGCTGGAGCTGGGCGCTGCCCGGCACACGGGCAGATACGGTGCCGTCCTTGCCGATCGTGATCGACATGGCATTCTCGGGAATCGTGACGGCCGGCTGGACGGGGTAGCCGCTCGACGTGACGAGTTGACCGGCGTTATCCACCTGGAAGCTGCCTGCGCGCGTATACGCCTGCGAAGAGTCCGGCATCAGGACCTGGACGAACCCGCGGCCCTCGATCGCGATATCCAGCGGGTTGTCGGTTTGCACCATATTGCCCTGACTGAACAGCTTTTCCGTCGCGACGGTTCGAACGCCCATGCCGAGCAGGAAGCCGGATGCCAACTGGGTGTCCTGTGACGACTGCGCGCCAACCTGACGAATGTTCTGGTACAGCAGATCCTCGAACACGGCCCGCGAACGTTTGAACCCCGAAGTCCCCGCGTTGGCGAGGTTGTTCGAGATGACAGACATCTTGTTCTGTTGGGCTTCGAGACCGGTCTTTGCGATCCATAGTGCCTGGTTCATGTGTTTCTCCTCACCGCTAGCTGATGCGCATGACGCTGGTCATCGAGCGGTCGTTTTCTTCTGACGTTTCCATCATCTTGATTTGCGATTCGAAGCGGCGCGCGAGATCAATCATGCGCACCATGGTCTCGATCGAATTGACGTTTGAGCTCTCCAGCGTGCCGGAGATCAGCTCGATCTCGCCCGAGGGAACGGCATCGACGCCTTCCGGCAGCCGAATCAGACCGTCTTCGCCCTTGGTGAGCAGCCCTTCGTTGACGCCCACGAGCTTGATCCGATCGACCACCGCCAGCGAATTCGGCGGTTGCCCGAGCGGCTGGATGGAGATGGTTCCATCCTTGCCAATCTCGATTTCACTGAACGGCGGCACGGCAATGGGCCCGCCGTTGCCGATGATCGGCTGGCCAGCGCCGTTGGTGAGCTGCCCGTTGTTGTCGACGCGAAGATCACCGCGTCGTGAGTAGGCCTCACCACCGTCCGGCGCCTGAACGGCAATCCAGCCCTTGCCGTTCAGCGCAACGTCGAGATTCCGTCCCGTCGTCTGCAGCCGGCCCTGCGTGAAGTCCACCGCATTGACGAGACGTGATTCGCCGGATCCGTCGACGACCTCGTCGGTAAACTTGACGAGGTCGGCACGAAAGCCCGCCGTGCTGGCGTTGGCAAGGTTATGGGTGTTGACCGCCTGGGCCATCATGGTTTCCCGCGCCCCCGACATCGCCAGTCGCACCATTACGTTCATGTCAGACTCCTATGCCGGGCCCTGATTAACGCAGGTTGATCACGGTCTGGGTGACCGCGTCTTCGGTCTGGATCACCTGGGCGTTCGCCTGGAAGTTGCGCTGGGCAACGATCATTCGAACCAGCTGTTCGGTGATCTCGACGTTGGAATCCTCGAGTGCGCCGGACTGGATCAGTCCGGTGCCCGAGGTTCCCGCGGTCGAGATGACCGGTGCGCCAGAGTCAGCTGTTTCGATCCAGGCGCTGTCGCCATTGGGCTGCAGACCTGCGTTACTGGGGAAGTTCGCGACGACAACCTGTGCAAGCTCCCTGGATTCGCCGTTCGTATAGCGGGCGAACAGCACACCGGTCGAACCCACTTCGAGGCCGCGAAGCTGACCGGCGGTGAAGCCATCCTGCTGCGCCGATGCCACACCGAATTCGGTACCGAGCTGGCTGGTGCCTGAAAGATTGAGATTGAAGTCCTGGGTAGGTGCACCGTTCGGATTACCGGAGGCGTCGAGCGGCTGCCAGCCCGTATAGTTGATTTCGAGCGGCAGCGAAGCCGGGTCGATCTGGCCGTTGGACTGGAACGTGATGGCATCAGGGCCGCCGATGGACACGCCATCGACGAGGGAATAGACGTTCCACTGGTTCGGCGTCGACGTCTTCGCAAAGTAGGTGCTCATGACGTGCGGGTTACCCTGTGCGTCGTAGATCGTTACCGACGTCGAATCGTTGAACTGGGTGGGATCAGGCGCGGTGGGCGGCGATGCGAAGGCATCAAAAGGTCCCGACCATGCGACCGAGGGCGCATCCTTTCGTGAGTCGAGGTTTGCCACCACGTCGACCGTGCCGGTCTGGCGCGGCTGGACCAGCGACTGATCGATCTGGATATCATCGACCTCACCGATCAGCTCTCCGTTTGCGGTGGCCTGACGCCCCTGCAGGCGCTGGGACTGGCTGTTGACGATATAACCCTCCTTGTCGAGCTGGAACGCGCCCGAGCGGCTGTAGATCCGCGCGCCGTCTTCACTCAGCACGAAGAAGCCCTCGCCGTTGATGGCCATGTCGAGGCCGTTGTTCGTGAAGCTGATGTTGCCCTGGGCGAATTCCTGGTGAACGCGCGACAGCGTCACCCCTTTACCCACGGTGTTGTTGCCGGAGCCGACGAGCGAACTCGCGAATACGTCCGAGAATTCCGCCTTCGACGCCTTGAAGCCGGTCGTCGATGAGTTCGCGATGTTGTTGCCGATAATCGACAGGTCCGATGCGGCTGCCTTGATACCGGAAACTGCTGTGTCAAATGCCATGCTATCTATCTCCTAATTGAATCAGCGGATTTCTTTCACTGCTGACAAGCTGACCTGCTCGCCGGTGTCGAGCGTGAGTTCGACCAGCGAGGCGTCGTCAACGGCAACACTTTCAACGCGATTGAAAGCATTGACGCTCAATTCCTGAATGGTGCCCGAGGCGAATCCCCTGGCATGAAAGGTGTACTGACCGGCAGGCGCCAGACCACCATCGGCAGTCGCGCCAGACCAGGCGAATTCCATCGGCCCGCTGCCACTGCCCAGCGAGATTGAATCGACGAGCTGGCCAGCGGCCGTACGGACATCGACGATGACGCCCTGGGCCCCGGGCGGTGCGTCAACAACACCCTTGGCACTCACGTCACCTCCGAAACTGAAGCGATTGCCGCTGCCGAGCACCTCGTGCTCGAGCATGGACGAGGCCTGCAGGATCTGGCCCTGCCGATACCCGTCGCCCAGTGACGACATCGACTCCTGAAGCTTGCCGATGCCATCGACCGTGCCGAACTGTGCGATCTGGGACAGGAACTGGAAGTTGTCCATCGGCTTGGTCGGATCCTGGTTCTCCATCTGCGCCACCAGGAGCTTCATGAAATCCTCCTGGCCGAGTTCCGACGCGCCCTTCTTGCGTTGCACCTGCGAGGTCTCGTTAGCAAACGAGATTCCCTCAAGCTGTGAAAACGTACTCATAGACTGCTCCTTACTGTCCGAGCGTCAACGTTCTGATGAGCAACTCCTTGGAGGTATTCATCATCTCGATATTGATCTGGAACGAGCGTGAGGCGGACATCATGTTGGACATCTCCTCGACGCGGTTGATGTTGGGCATATAGATGAAGCCGTCGTCATCGGCGAGCGGGTTGCCCGGGTCGTACTGCTTCTGTGGCGGTGACTGATCCTCGGCGATGCCGACGACCTTCACGGCAACATCGTTGCTGGACGCAAACTCGTCGTAGACGGCCTTGAATATCGGCGTTTGCGCGCGGTAGGTACCTTCTGGCGTACTCGAGATCGACTCCGAGTTCGCAATGTTCTTGGCAATCGTGCCGAGCCTGATGTCCTGCGCCGTCAGCGCAGAGCTCGACAGGTTGAAGACGTCAAAGAGGCTCATCGTTACTCACCCTTGAGGGCATCTGAGATGCCCTTGATCGACCCGCTCAGGAACCGCAGGCTCGCCAGGTAGCGAACCGAGTTCTCGGAGAATGCCGATTGTTCAACTTCCCGCTCGACGGTATTGCCGTTCGTCGCCTCCTTGTTGGGCGTACGCGGCATGATGTTGAGCGCGGAGTTGTCGTTGATAGGGAAGTGCGAGCGGTGAGTGAGTTTTGGCGCAATCTCACCCCCCGCCCGCACTTGGCTATAGACTTGCTTGAAGTCCATGTCTCTTGCTTTGTATCCCGGAGTATCTGCATTGGCCAGGTTCGCCGCGAGGATCTCGGCGCGCTTGGCCCGCAGCAGGACGGCACTGCTATGTGCATTTAAAGCGTTGTCCAACCAGTTCATATGACCAGCCGTTTTTCTAAGAGACGCTTCCCCTTACGCAACGGTCGTGCCAACACGAAATAAGCTAAAGTTTTCAGGGCTTTCGCCGATAACCCCGAAGTACCATGCCGCTCAAAAGGGTCGTTAGCGGCAATTCGTTGGCGCTTGAGGCGGCAATCCGTTGCCAGTTTCGTGACGCTTTTGCCTGTCCGCATTGCCGGTGGACCGCCGGCAACTGCCATCTCGACTTGGCACGAATATTGGAACGTTGTCGCCAGACACTGGATGCCCTCTGGCACTGACATGCACAAGCGCCCTTACAGCCCAACAGGTACGGAAGATCGCGGGTACGAGAACGTCTCCCGCGCCGACGGTTCTTTGACGAACGCCGGGCTACTGACGTCAATCTGGCTGCCGGTACTGCTCGTCGTGTTTGCCTGCCTGTATATAGAGAGAGCGAATGCCGGGCAGATCGAGTCACATCAGCGGATCGTGGAAGCGGCAACAGCACATGTGCGTACATCGCGTGAGGCAAAGCGGCTTGACGGCCTCGAGGTGACAGCAAAGCCGCTTGATCCGAGGCTGCAACTCGCCCGATGCGACGAGGCGCTCCGGACATTCGACCCGTACGACAGCCCGCTCAGGCAGCGGATGACGGTCGGCGTGGCCTGCGATGGCGCCAAACCCTGGAAAATCTTCGTGCCGGTATCGGTATCGGCCACGACCCGTGTCGTCGTCCTCACACGGTCGCTTCGACGCGGTACCCGGATCGGGCCGGACGATGTCGCGATAGAGACGCGCAACATCTTCCCGGGCACATCCCCGCTACTGTCGAACACCCGCGACGCGCTGGGGCAGACACTGGCACGGGGATTGCCTCAAGGTACGGCATTGACGACGGGCATGGTGAAACCGCCACGGCTTGTGTCGAGAGGCGACAGGATTACACTGATTGTCAGCTACCGGTCGCTGGAAGTCCGGTCAGTCGGCGAAGCCCTGGAGGACGGGGTTGTCGGGCAAAAAATCGCCCTTACAAACGTCGATTCACGACGAACGGTCGAAGGATGGGTCCAGAAGGACGGAACTGTTCTCGTTTCGCGCTAGAAGCGACTAAAGATCGGACAGCGATGGACGATAACTGATGCAGAGTTCGAGGAACTAACAATATGAGCATAGATATCAAGTCTACTGGGGGTGGACCCGGCCAGAATGCGCCGATCGATCGAACTGGCAGCCAGGGCGGACGCCCGGCATCGAAATCGGCACCTGCGGCACCGGCCACCGGAGGCCCTGACAAGGTCACTTTCACCGGCGACGCGGAGCGTCTGGCCAAGCTCGACGAGGCCATTCAAAGCACATCCGGCGTCGATTCCAATCGGGTCGCGGAGATCAGGAAGGCCATTGCCAGTGGCACCTTCAAGGTCGACTCAGAGCAGATCGCGAGCAAGCTGATCGATCTGGAGCGTGACCTTAACCGATAAGGACACCCATGATGACGACAGCACTCATCGAGGCGTCCAGATCCGAACTGTCGACGCTGTTTGCCGCTGAACTGCCTGCGCTTGAGCGCCTGCAATCTCTGCTCGAGCGCGAGCATCAGGCACTCGTCGACATGGATTTCGCGACGATTTCGGATACATCGATCGAGAAGGGCGACGCGCTGGCCGCGCTGGCCCCGATGCAGCGCGCCAGGCGCGAGATTCTGCGTCGGGCAGGCGTGTCCGAGAATGCGGACGGCCTGCAGACGTTGCTCGACCGATGCGCCGACGAGCGCCTGCGTGGCCTGTCGGACCGGATCGTATCGATCACCGCAGATTGCCGGACACTGAATCTCAAGAACGGCGTGCAGATCAAGAAGTCCCAGCGCTTCGTTGGCGGTGCGCTCGACTGCCTGATCGGCGGGGAACAGGGCGGATACTACAGCGCCCAGGGCGCGAAAGCCTCCGGCCGCGAAGGCCGCAGCATTACCTCCGCCTGAGGTCGCCGTGAGTTCCAGCACCCTCTCCAGCGAAACCAATCACGGTCGCAAGGTCCACCTGCTTCGTGGGCTCGTGCAGAGCCGCTCGATCATGTCGATTACCTACCCGGGCCTGCCGAGGCCCGCGACCACGGCCGTCATTGACGTCATGCCCGAAACCGACACGTTCCTGATGGACGAACTGGTTCCGCGGAACGCGAACGAAAACATCGAACCGAATACGCCGATCTTTCTGCAGGGCAAACTCAAGGGTGTACTGATCGAGTTCAAGGCGCTGGTGTTGCGCACAGAGCGGGACGGTGACCTGGTAAGTCACGTCTGCGCAATTCCCGGTGAGGTCGTGTATCACCAGAAACGACGGGAGTATCGGCTCAAGGCGCCGACCATGCCGGTGGTCTCTGTTGATCTCGTGCACGAGGACAGTACGACAGCGGGCCGGCTGATCGACATCTCTGTCGGCGGCTCCAATATCGAACTCGAAGAACTGCCGGAATGGGCCAGGGAGGACACCCAGGTCATCTGTGCGCTCGACCTTGAGGACGGCCTGCGCATAGAAACCGACGCCGTGATCCGTCACGTCTTCGAGCACAGCCTCAGGTCACATCGCGTCCATCGACTCGGCGTACAACTGCTGTCGCTGACTGCAGACGAGCGCAGAAAACTTCGCCAGTGGATCAATGTCGTCGAACGACGACGTCTGAAATTCGAGCAGTAGCGCCCTACTGCCAGTCGACTTGGGCTGCCAGCACGTAGCCCGCCCCACGAATTGTCTTGATCAGCTCGTTCGGGTTCGCCTCGATCTTGCGGCGAAGCTTGCTCATCATCACGTCGATACTGCGATCCGTCGGCAGCCAGTCGCGGGAGCGTGTCTTCTCGGAAATACAGTCACGGGAGAGTACCGTGTTCGCGTTCTCGACGAGGAGTGCGAGGAGGTTGAATTCGTGGTTGGTCAGCGAAACTGCCTTGCCATCCTTGGTGAGGGTCTGGCTGACGAGATCGATCTCCATGTCGCCAAACCGGCCAATCGCGTTATCACCGTGCCGCTTGCCCGCGCGCTGTGCCGGGATTCGGCGCCGCAGGACGCTACGGATGCGCGCCAGCAGTTCCCGTTCGTCGAAGGGTTTCTCGATATAGTCGTCCGCGCCCGTTTCGAGGCCGACGATCTTGTCTACTTTTTCATCACTGCCGGTCAGCATGATGATGCCGATGCCAGCACCGTCGGAAGAGAGTTCGCGGGCAAGTTCAAAGCCCGTCGTATCAGGCAGATTCAGGTCAAGGACCACAAGATCAGGGGTCTGTGCGGCAATCGCTTCTCGCATTGCCTCACCGCAATCGGCGCCCCTCACGTCAAAACCCTCGATTGTCAGGTACATATCGAGGACCTTTCTCACATGGGCGTCATCGTCGACGACGAGGATCGAGGGCTTGTCTCGATGTTCTGCTACGGCTCCCACGGAGGATAGTTATCCAATACTACGAATAGCCGAATCATAGCAAGAATGACATCATCGTCAATGAAATCAGCCGACACCGCGTGAGCGGATGCCGGCAGACTTCAAGCGAACTTGACCTGGATCAGATCCAGTTGATCTCGGGGAAGGCAGGTCCGGGGCGGGCGATGAAGTAGCCCTGCAGCAGGTCACAGCCGATTTCGCGGCAGACGCCCAGCTCTTTCTCTGTCTCGACGCCCTCGGCAACGACCATGATGTCGAGATCGTGGCAGGTTTCGACCATGGACTGGACGAGCCGCCGCTTCACCTGGGACTTGTCGATGTCGAAAATGAGGCTCATGTCGAGTTTCACGAGGCCGGGCTGCAGGGATGCGAAGCTCGAAAGGCCCGCATAGCCGGCGCCGAGATCATCAACGGCAATCGAGAACCCCTGCTCGCGCAGACGTCCCAGCTTCTCCTCGACCTGCGGTACGCGGTCCAGCGACTGGCGCTCGGTCACCTCGAGTACGATGCGGTTGGCAAACCCGTACAGAGCCGACGAGCGGACACCCAGTTCGGGGTCCAGCAGGTCACGCGGGTGCAGGTTCAGGAACAATCGCGCGTCCGTCTCGCGGTCGACGAACGGCTCGAGTGCGATGTCGCGCACACGACGGCCGAGATCGTGCAGTCGGTCGAGATGCTCGGCGACCTTGAGGATCGAGTCCGGGAATGGCAGGCGCGCGTCGCCACTGCGCATCAGCGCCTCGTAACCGTAGACGCGGCCGTCCTGGGCCCGAACGATCGGCTGGTAAACCACCTTGAGGGTTTCCAGTGCGCATTCGAACGCATCCATCATGCCGGCAAGATCGCCCTGTCGCAGCTCGTGCATGCCGGAGAGCTGGAACGCCTGCCGCTTGAGCTGCGCGATCCGGTTGGCGAAGATTGCCTGTCGCGTCACACTCATGAGTTCTTTCGGGTCAACCGGCTTCGTGAGGTACCTGAACGCGCCGATCTCGAGGGCGCGCTGCGCCGTCGACACCGACGGCGTACCCGTGACCAGCACGATGGGGACATCGAGATCGAACGTGCGAATCGCACGAATGAGCTCGAGCCCGTCCATGCCCGGCATCTGGATATCGCTGACAATGGCGTCAAAGTGACTCTGACGCGCCTTGACGAGGCCGACGCCGGGTTCGCCCGCAACGACGACTTCACATCCCGGCATCTGGGTGAGTATTCGACCCAGCATGCGGGACATGTTGGTGTCATCATCAATGATCAGGACCCGCTTGGTTTGTGCGCCGATGTCGCCGAGCGCTTCGTCATCCAGGTCGTGTTGGTGTGCTAAATCGGACACGGCTCTCTCCTTCAATTCCTGACGTTGACCGGGATCCGAAACAGGAACCGGCTACCTTTGCCCACTTCACTCTCTACCCAGATCACGCCACCGTGGGCTTCGATGGCCAGCTTGCAGAAGGCGAGTCCCAGACCGCTGGAAGGTTTGTTGCTGGTGTTGTTCCCTGCCTGCCTGAACTTGTCGAAAATGTGTTCGAACTCGCCTTCAGGGATGCCGAGACCCTCATCGGAAACCGACACCGTGATATCACCGTCTGCGTACGTCGCACCGATGCTGACCCTGTCACTCGCCTCGGTGAACTTCACCGCGTTGCTGACAAGGTTGTCGAGCACGCGCTCGAGCATGTTCCTGTCGCCGTACGAGGTCGGGAGCAGCGGATCTGTCTCGATGACGAGCTCCCGTCCCTGCAGCAGCGGCTCGATCTTTCTCGCCACTTCGGCAATTACCTCGTCGAGCTGAAGCGGTTCGACATTGAGTGTGATCATTCCTGCTTCCATACGAGAGACGTCGAGCAGGTTATTCACCATGGCAACCAGTTTGTCGCTGCACTGCAGCGCCGCCGCAAGGTCCTTGCGCCCCTCCTCGTCGAGGGGGCTGTCACCGTTCATCTCGAGCATCGTCAGCGCCATCTTGATGACCGAGAGCGGCGAGCGCATGTCGTGAACGATCATGTGCACGAGACTGTCGCGCATCGACTCGAGTTCCTTCAGCGACTCGTACTGATCCTCGAGCTGCTTCTGGAGCGCCCGAATCTCGAGATGGGTGTCGATTCGCGCACTCACCTCATCGATGTCGAATGGCTTCGTGATGTAGTCGACGCCGCCGGCATCGAACGCCTGGATCTTGTCGAAGGACTCTGAGCGGGCGCTGATGAAGAGCACCGGAATATCGTGCAAATCCTCGCTGCCCTTGAAGCGCTTACAGGTCTCGAATCCATCCATCTCGGGCATGTTGATGTCCATCAGGATGAGATCCGGCGCCTCGTACTCCGCCGCGCGCAGCGCGAGCGCACCGCTTGGCACAGGCCGGGGTCGATGTCCCCGCTCCTTGAGCATCTGCGTCAATACCTCGAGATTCGCTGGTGTGTCGTCGACAACCAGGATCGATGAGGATCGTGTGGTTTCTGTTGCCATCATCGGCTTTTACCTCACTGCGCGCTGCCGGTGCCCGGCGTAAGCAACGTCAGTAACTTCTCGTACTGGAATGATTTCGCAAGTTTCCTGATATCTTGAACGACCGATTCTTCGAAACCTTTAAGATTTTCTAGCTGCCGAAGGATGCCGTCCTGGTCACCGCGCAGGATGGACTCGACCAGACGGGCGCGACAGTCTTCGGGCAGTGAACTCACCTGCTCGGCGCTCAGGGGCTGGCGTTTCAGGACTTTCTTGCCGGCTTCGTAGGTGTACCGGACGCCGGTCAGGCGACTGATCTCACGGAGCAATTCCTCCTCAAGATACGGCTTGCGGATGAAGCCATCGGCACCGGAGTGAATGCACTCCGTGTAGTCTTCCTCGAACGCGCTGGCGCTGATCATGACGATCGGGACATCACGCCCGCCGTCGGTGCTCTTGATGCGCCTGAGCGCCTCCAGACCGTCCAGACGCGGCATGCGCCGGTCCATGAGAACGAGCGCCGGTTGATCCTCGTCGAAGCGTGTCAGCGCCTCCATACCATCGTAGGCGGCCGATACGCTGAATCCGATGGATTCCAGGAACGCGGTGGTGAATCGAATCGTGTCTCGATTGTCGTCGACGATCAGGATCTTGCAGGGTTCCGGTTCGCGAAGCCCGATGACCTTGCCCTTCTCCTCGAGCTCCGGCAGTTCGGCGTCTTCCTTGTAATCCGCCTCGACCGGCATTCTCAGCGTAAACACGCTGCCGACGCCGGGTTCGCTCTCCACCGAGAGATCTGCGCCGAGCAGGCGTGCATATTCCCGCGAGATCGTAAGACCAAGGCCGGTGCCCTCTTTCGCCGCGCTGCTCGGCAGCTGGTGGAACGGTTCAAACAGGCGTTCGATCTGCTCGGCTTCAATGCCCTGGCCAGTGTCTTTCACGTCGACGACGAGAATCTTGCGATCCTCCTCGACATCGAGATCGATCGAGACAGTGACGGCGCCGTCGTCGGTGAACTTGATGGCGTTGGCGACCAGGTTGACGACAATCTGGCGCAGCTTGGCCTCATCTCCCCGGGCGTAATGCGGCGTTCGTGCGGACTGGGCGACATTGAGATCCAGCCCCTTCTCCGCGGCCTTCGGCCCGAGAATGACTTCGATCGCGTGAACGAGCTTCTCGACATCGAAGACGGTGTTCACGACTTCCATCCGTCCCACCTCGATCTTCGACAGGTCAAGGACGTCGTTGATCAGCGACAGCAGGTGCCGCGAACTCAGGATGATCTTTTCGAGGTGTTCGCTGTGTTCCGTGCCAAGCGCACCTTCCCGCAGCAGCATCTGGGCATAGCCAAGAATCGAGTTCAGGGGCGTGCGGATCTCGTGAGACATGTTGGCGAGGAAGATGCCTTTGGTGTCATTCGCCTGCTCGGCCTGTTGCCTCGCCTTGAGGTGCTCTTGCACCCGCGCCTCGACTTCCTCTTCGATTTGCTCCGACAAGTGCTGGGCAGCCAGCTCATCCAGGGACTTGAAGCCCTTGGAATTGCCGCTGCCGTTCAACGCGATTGACGTCATGCTCTTCATTGATGATTCAAGGCCGAGGTCAGGCTTCAGTGCCCATCACTTCATTTACCCAATGGAGGCTCTCGAGGTACACCTCGTCATAGGACTCGATGTCGAGATCAGGCGACACCTGATCCCAGTATCCTTCGACATAATTGCTCGTCTGCTTGAGCATCTCGCCGAGTGGCCCGGCACCGTCGAGCACTGCCGCGCGAATCTGTTCGGTGACAGGCACCTGCTCCAGCATCGACTTCATGGAGGTATCCATGATGAGGTGCAGGCCCGACATCACACTTGCCAGGAAATACGCGCTCTTGTTCTTCGGGTCTGATTGCCTGGCAAGCAACTCGCACATCCTCGCCTTGACGAGCAGCGAACGGTACATCTCGGATGGCTTGTCGGACTTGTGGCTCATCGCCACGATCAGCGCGAGCTGACGCACCTGATCGTAGCCAAGCACGACGATCGTATCCGCGATCGACGTGATCTCACGAACCAGCGAGTATGCGGCGGAGTTCACGATACGCAGCAGCCGGTAGGTGAGGCCGGGGTCAGCCTGCACAATGTTCTCGATCTCCTCGGGTGTCGTGTTCGGTTGCTGCAGGGCAGAGACAAGCTGCAGGGCCGCGGACTGGTTTGCCTCGATCCGCTTGCCCTCGTTCGACAGTGCCGTGGGCTGGCTCAGGAAGCTGCCCTGGAACATGTCAAAGCCCATTTCTGCGCACTCTTCGAGAAGCGCGACCGTGTCGATGTTCTCAGCCAGGCAAAGAATCCTGTCATGGCCGAGCAACTTGCCCAGGTTCTTCTTGTACTTGGGCTGCTCGAGCCTGCGCGCATCGAACCGGACAACCGCCATGTGCTTCAGAAGCGGCAATGTGCCTGGCTGGAAGTCGAAGTTTTCGAGAGAAATCTTGTAGCCGGACTTGATCAGGTGTTCGACCGCCTGGGCGAACATCTGGTGTCCACTGTCTGTCGCATCGAGTTCGACGACCAGGTCATCGGGCTCGCCATTGGTGTGAAGTGCGGATGCGGTGCTTGCCGGCAGCGTCACAAAGGCTGGCAGACGTTTGCTCTTGCCCGCCTCGCAGATGCTCGTGTACTCATCGAGAATGACGGTCGTCGCGACCGCAGAGTCTGCAAGAAACGCACTGCTCGTGCTTTCCTCGTCGTTGTAGAGAAGCTTGTAGGCCACCACTTTCAGCGAGGCGTCGTAGATGGGCTGGCGCACCATCGTCAGTCTTGGGAGTTCGATCTCCGATTCGGCAGGAACGCTCATACTGTGCCACACACTCCTTCAGGCGTTACGCCCTAACGCGCGATATTCATTGAGTTCCGTGATCGTCCGACAGTTGTCGGGGATAACATGCTTATCGACGAGGAGGTGGAATTCTTTAGGGGAGGATCGCCAAAAGGCGACGGGTTACGATTCTTTACGCGGTGCTTACAGGAGGCGTGCGAGCACGTCCTCATCGGAGAGATCCGGCGTCTGCAAAACGAACCGTGCACCGTTGCCCGCATCGGACGCGACCTGCTGCAGCGTCGCGCCATCGGCCCCGGTGTCGCCATGAAGCACGATGCCGCCAAACATGTGAGGCTGGTTCTGAAGCACAGCCAGCGCGGTCTCGGGACCATCAACGGCGAGTACCGCCTTGCCCCGGCGTTCCAGCCGTTCGCCGAGCGCGTCCGCCCACGCGGATTCACCGACGAGCAGGACGACCTCGCCGGCATCGAGATGGCCGGGCAACCGGACAAGCACCTCATACCCGTCACCGGACTCGGTGATGGTCTGGCTACCGCCCTCGTGATCGAGAATGCTGCGCGTGGTCGTGCGGTTGAAGGCAGACTCCAGCTGACGCCATCTCGGACGCACGATGGGTTCGCTGGCAGTAACGAGGAGCTTCACCGCAAGGCCACCCTCATCGACGAGTTCGATGGCCAGCTTGCCGCCCACCGGTTCGAGATCAGAGATGGCCTCGAGCAAGTGAACAACGATGACCTGGGTCATCAGGTTCTCATGGATCAGCAGTTTGGCATCGCCGTGGCTGACGGATGTCTCGACGTCGACATGATAGGGCTTGACCAGCAGGCCGAGTCGCGACGATGCGTCAACAAGATGTCCGGCCTGCACTTCGGAAAGGTCGCCCACAAGTACCCTCGCGAAGCCCATGTATCCCTGCACCATTTCCTGGCCGGCTTCCGCGGCGGTGCGGATCTCGCCAACGCTCTCAGGCACCGATTCGGCGTCGTCGCCGGCCGTGATCTCGATGAAGTCGGCATAGCCGAGAATCGCGGAGACTCGATTGTTGAAGTCGTGATTGGTACTGCGGCTGATGAGCTGCAGGCACCACAGTTTCTGCAGATGCCAGCCGAGATGAAGCGGACGTGCCATTCCCGGCCGGCGCCGGTGTTTGGACTCTTCGAACAGTTCGATATTGGCAGCGACGCCAATGAACGTGACTCCGTCGAGTTCCTCGCGATAGATCTTGCCATCACCCCAGGGCTCCGCCTCGAACCGTGGATCGAGCAGACGGCAATCGGCCGCACCGGGACAGTCGCTTTCTGCGTGAAGGATGTCGTGAATGTTGTCGCCGGCCGACATCGAACCACACAATGTGGTCAGGGCCTGAGTGAAGAACAGGATGCTGCCGTCGTCGGCGACGGCGGCGACCGGCAGGTCAATGCTGGAGGCAATCCATGATTCGATGCCCGCAAGCCTGGCCGACGGCTCTGCCGCTTCGCCGCGACGCGATTCCCGGAAGACAAGCAGACGCCCGCCGGGGCCATCACCGAACGCCGCCTTCCATGATTCGACGGTCATCTGCCGGCCATTCTTCAGGGAGAGAAAGGCAGGAACCTCATCGCCCTGAAGTGCACCCTCGAGGTCATCGAGCTGGTCGGCAAGCTGATCGGCCATCGCATTGAACACCTGCTCCGTCGAAGCGTCAGCGCCAACTTCCCACTGCTGCCTGAACGCGGGGTTGCAGTCGACCATATGGCCCTCGTCGTCAAACACCAGTACGCCATCCGCGAACGCATCCATCAGCGCACCACGCGTCGCCTCGGCGCGGGAAAGATCGCCGAGCGCCCGGTTCCGGCGCGAGACCTCCTCCTCGACCTCGTCTCGCGCGGCATCGAGCATCGAATCGAGTTTCGACCAGTCAGCGTCCCTGGCGCTGAGCGCCTCGAGCCTTTTCGCGTCGCGACGGGCGACGGCCGACTGCAGCAGTACCATCCACGACGCAACAAGCAAGGAGGCGATCACGGCGGCGGCCCATACTGCACGTACCGGCCAGGCGACGCGCGAGGCGGGCAGTTCTACAGCGAGTCCGACACCGAGTTCTTCAAAGAACGCAGAAGTGCCAATGACTCGCTCACCGGTGTAGCTACGGTAGGGAAAGGTCCCGTCGCCACCGCCCTTCAGCGCTGCCGAGACGGCCGCGATGAGCGGCAGCTTTGTGCGGTCGTCAGAGGACCGGCCAGCGCCGAGATCCACAGCGGGCTCCCTCAGACTGACGTTGAGAATTGGATAGGGCTCATCAAGCACGCCCGCGCGGGTCAGCACGTCGGTATGTGAGGGGCGGCTGAGAAGCACCGCCCGGGCGTCGAACAGATAGGCATCCAGGCCGTCAATTGTGCTCTCGATGACATCGTCAGAGATTGTGTACGCATCGACCTCGAGTACCAGCCAGGCATCCGGTGCAATCTCGCCGAAAAACCAGCTGCTCGCTTCACGGTCCGAGCCGGTCGCACCCAGCGTCGTCGGGCGCGGCAGCGGCCGGACCCAACCGGCGCTGGCGGGATTCGACTCGAAGGCGGTCAGCGTCTGCGCTGTCAGCTCGCTGTCGCCGGCACCGATCGACCGGCCATCAGCGCGCACGAAGAGTGCCGTCGCGCCGGGAAAGTGTCGACGCAGCACGGCCAGGCGCTCGGTCAGCTCAAAACTGTTGGCAGCGAGGCATTCACCCTGACAGTCGCTGCGTCGCTCACCAATGAGCGCTGTGAGCTCCGGGTCCCGCGCATGCAGCGCAACCAGTCCGACCCGGCGATCGATAAGCCCGTTGAGTCGCGCGGTGATGCGCTCCCGCTCACTGGTCAGCGTCGTGGACACCGATGCGGTGTACCAGTTCGAGAACGTCGCCGCAGCGGCGGCCAGAAACAGCGTAGCAATCAGCCATCCGACAGCGAGTCTCGCTGTCATCGGCCGCTGCAGCAGATCGCGCAGAAAATGTCTTGCCGCCGAGCTGCCTTCGTCCGGAGAAGCCGCGTCCATACTGACCGCCAGTGTGCGTGAGAGCATAAAGATACATTGTCGGCTTCGAGCGTGAAACCGACCCTGTCAGGGGCAACTAGTGTAGACGTTCCACCTTGCCGGTGAACTTGTAGCCAGCGCCGCGAACGGTCTTGAGCAATGCCGGCCTCGAGGGCTCCGCCTCGATCTTCTTGCGAACCTTGCCCACCAGCACGTCAACGCTGCGATCGAGCGCGAAGCACTCCCGCCCGGCAATCGCGTTCATGATCTGGTCACGACTCAGCACCTTGTTCGGTGACCTGACCATCAGGGCCAGCAGTGAAAACTCATAGTTGGTGAGCTCGATCTCATGGCCGTCGTCGTCAACGAGCTCAAAAGTATCAAGGTCGAGCACGAACCTGTCGAAACGGACCTTGCCCTCGACCGTGACCTGTTCTTCGTGGTTGACGCGGCGGAGCAACGTACGCATGCGCGCCAGCAGTTCGCGCTGGTCGAACGGTTTCGCGACAAAGTCGTCTGCACCGATCTCGAGTCCCAGCACGCGGTCTACCGGGTCTTCACTGCCAGTGACGATGATGATGCCGACCTTCTGGTTCTGTGCCCGAAGGTCGCGCGCGATGTCGAGACCATTGACGCCCGGCATATGAAGGTCGAGAAGAACGAGATCGGTCCGGTGTCGCTGGATCTGCTGGTGAACCTGCTCACCGTTGTTCGCAATCTTCACGTCGAAGCCGACGTTCTGGAGGTAATTGCCGAGCATCCGGCAAATGTTCTGGTCATCGTCAACGACGAGAACGCGGGCTTCCTGATTCATGACTGAGACTCCACTGCGCCAATGAGGAATAAGGTCTTTCGTTGAATCAGATTGTCGGCACGACTTCACAAAACTTTAGAGGAAAGTTACGCCACGCTTACTATCCGGCAGCCGCGAGCCGATCATCGTCTTCAGTCTTGTGGAGATACCCGGCAATGCTGTCGCCACCCTCGTCGATCGCAAACTGCAGCGCGATGCCCGCCTGTTCGATGAGGCGGTCGACATCCTCGTGACCTGCAAAGCTGGACAGGCCCATGGATACCGTGACCGAAATGTCCTCACAGCCGTGAATGTGGATCTGTCGCGACAGATCCATGATTCGATCTGCGACGATCATCGCTTCGTCGTCGACGGAGTCCGACAGAACGACCAGAAAGCGCTCGCTCTCGATGCGGGCAACCGTGTCGACTTCGCGAACCGAACGTCTCAGGATGCTGCCGAAAACCTCAAGCATGTCGTTGGTGCCACGTTGACCGTGGCGGCCCAGGACCTCGACGTACTGGTCGATGCTGACGGCCAGCACACTGAAGCGATAGCCGGAGCGTTTGCTCATGGCAATGCAGCGTTCGATCTCCTCGCGAAGCACAGCCTCGTTGAAGCAACCCGAGATCTCGTCGATGCGGCGTACAGCGTTCAGCTCTTCCCGCAGCGCCGCGACTTTCTGCTCGGTGAGCTGGAGCTGGTATCGCGCGTTGCCGTAGTGTCCAACGGCGACATCGAGCGCATGGTTGATGACGCTGACGACCGCGACGGCAAGCAGCGCCACGGAACCCAGCAGCGGGAGCCATTGCTCAACCGGCGCGAGCAGCGCAACCAGCATCGCAACGATGAGATAGTTCGCGCCCAGGCAAAAGAGAATGCGTCCGCGGCGTACGGATTTTGCGGGCAGGGCCGTTGGCTCGATGGGCGGTTGCCCGAGCCAGGATTGTTTCGCTATGGGGAGCACGGGAAATCCTCGTTCGTCATTTCCGTCTTCAGTACGTCGGCGAGCGAGCGGGATTCTTTAGTAAAAATCCCGCCTTGCCGGGAGAGGGAGATGGGAGGAAGGGAGTTCTCCCGGCAAGGCAGGTATTGCCCGTTGAATCTGTGAGAGGCTATGCATCTCGCATGCCATGTTCCCGGATGCGGTGAAACGGCGCTTTCGCGACGGATCGGCCACCAGGGTGTCAGTATCGCGGCCATCGAATGCCGTTCTCTCGTCAAGTTTTCGACAGGTCGCCCGATTACTTGACCATGCAGACCCACATTTTTGTTGCCTCCCGGGATCAGCGTATCGCAGGCGTGGCCGATCGCCCCGGCCTGTGCGATGCGATGGACGGGATCCGGTTCTTCAGGGATTTCTCCCGTGCCGAGATCGAAGCGCTCTCGGGCTTCGTTGAGCGCTACACCATTCCCGCGGGCGAGGCGCTGCTGATCGAGGGAGAGCGCGCACCGGGACTGTACTTCTTGCTGGCTGGCCGCGTGCGTCTGGACAAGCGTGACGATAAAGATGTCCAGAAACCACTGGCAGTCGTTCGTCCCGGTTCGGTATTGGGAGAGGTCAGCATGATTGATCGCCAGCCTGTCTCGGCCACGGCCATCGCCATCGAGCCCGTGGACATCGTGCTGCTCCCTGCCGACAAGCTGGACCGGCTGTGCCGCCAGCGTCAGGGGCTCGCGATACGACTCATCTGGGCGCTCGCGCGGGAACTGAGTGCGCGACTGCGCAAGACCTCAGGCAGCCTCATCACCCATCTGTAGTCAAAAAAAAGGAGACAGGGAAAGCCCTTGTCTCCAAACAGTGGGTAAATGGGAGTGCTCTGGACCGAAGATCGTCGCATCGCCATGTAATCCATTGATGTCCCAGCGGTAATCGCGTGTAAACGAGGGGCGACGGCGATCCGTCACCGGGGCGTCAACAATCCGGTCAAACCACGTACCGGCGCGCAGGCACTTGCCCTTAAATCAGTTACTTACGTTCGCTGGAACAGTTATTGCTGTAGAGCCATGCACGACAACTTTTGCGATCAGCAGGGGAACGGAATGGAAATTCAGCGATTTCGCGGCGCCACCGAAGCGCAGGCCCTCGAGGCGGCACGGCTCCAGCTTGGAGAAGACGCCGTCATTCTCGATACCGTCGAAGACAACGCCGGCGTCGAAATTTTCGCGACGCTCGAAACCGGGGACGCGATGACGTCAGCGACCTTGACCCCGGCCGACGATCACGAAGCGGCGCACGACGGCGCGCAATCGGGCGGCTCATTACGCGGACTCGCTGAAGAACTCGCGCAGATCAGGGACTTCCGGATTCGCCTCGACGAACTCGTGACCCGCGCCGACGCGATTCCGGAAGAGATGCAGAGCGAACTCTTTCTCCTGCGCAGATCCCTGAAGAAAGAGCTGATCGAGCTCAAACAGTTCCGGGAAGCACGTGCCGCGGAAGCGAACGCGCCCGATCCCGACGTCGTCCGGCTCCAAAGCGACCTGGCCGCACTTGGCACGTCCCTGAGCGAGGAAATCGACGCCATCGCCGCTTATCGCCGCACGCGCGAGGACGCCGATGCAAAGCGTGAACCCGCGCTGGATGCGCTCGGTGAGCAGCTCGGCGCGCTGCAGGCGTCACTGGCAGAAGAGCTGGGCCAGCTCGCCGCCTATCGTGAGCGCCGCCAGCGAATTGATGAGGAGATGGATCCACAGACGAGCCGCCGCTGGGCCGAACTCAACAATGTCCAGGACGCACTCTCCACCGAACTCACCCAGCTCTGCGAATATCGCATGCAACGCGCCCGACTCGACGCCGAGCGCGACCCGATCACTGAACAAATCCAGCAGGAGCTGGCCGACCTGCAAGGCGCGCTTGACGAGGAGGTCGAGAGCCTCCGCCGCTGGCGCAGCGAACGTATTGCCAGTGATGCCGATGAAGAAGCCTCGACCCGTACGCTCCACCAAGCGCTTCAGCGTGTCCAGGATTCACTGGCCGGCGAGCTCGAAAAGCTCGGCGAGTATCACGCGTACAGACTGAAGTGCGACGCAGAGCAGCAACCCGCATTGATTGCGCTGAATGACAAGCTTGCCGAACTCCAGTCCGCACTGGAGGCGGAAGTCGAAACAGCCCGTTCGCTGTCGGGCACCCACACTGAGCTCGCGAACCGCGCGGACGACGTGACCCAGCATCTGGCACTCCGTGTCGAGGCCATTGATGAGGAAGTGTCGAAGCTCGGCCAGCGCCTCGCCGCCGAAATGGAAGCGCTGGCGACATGGCGGGAAGAGCGACGGCTCGTTGCCGAAGCCATGGAACCGCAGCAGCGGTCCGTCCTGGATTCGCTCAATGAGATTCGTGATGAGGTCAAAGGGGAACTGGCGGCACTGAAGGAACACCGTGCTTCGCGCGAGACCGTCGCCGCACGACTCGACCCGATTACCACCGGACTGCAGCATGAACTGACAAACCTGCAGGCCGATCTTCGCAGCGAACTTGTCACGCTGCGACAGTACCGGGAGCAGCACGAGTCGGACCGCCAGCGACTCGCCGACCAGCTGTCAGTCTTCGAAACGATCCGACAGGAGGCCGCCGCGGATCAGGCTGCGCTGACCGAGGCTATTGTGTTGCTGCGCGAGGACAATCTCACGCGCGATGATCACAAGGATCGCCTGCTGCAGGAAATCGCGGCCCTGCGGGACGCGCGCGAGGAGATCAATGAAGAACGCGCGGTACTCGGGCGCGAACTGGCGGCCGTGCGCAGCGAGCGGGAAGCGCTGGCCGGCACGCACGAATCATTCAAGCGCCAGGTCAGCGAAGAAATCGCCACCCTGCGCTCGCTCGCGACCGCGCAAGCGCCAGCGGAGCGGGCAATTGACGCTCGGGCCGATTCCAATCCGCGCCGGGTCGAATCGCTCGGTCTTTCCCGGGACATTGCCAGACGACTGAACAGCGCGTTGCCAGCGCAAGCCGGCTGGAAGACGGTGCTCGAGACCATCGGACAGATGCTGACGAGCGGTGAAGACGACATCATCCGTCATGGCGGCACCGTTGCGGTACTCGGATCGACCGGCGTCGGTAAGACGACGACGGTCGCCAAGCTCGCCGCGCGATATGCAGAGCGTCACGGCGCCGGCAAGGTCGCGCTGATCTCCACGGATACATTGCGCATCGGCGGAGCTGACCAGCTCGGCCGTTTCGCGGCAGACATGGACATGCCGCTCGCCCATGCGAGCGATGCAGCCGAGTTGGGCGAGCTTCTTGAAAGTGCCGGCGAGTACGAACTTGTCCTCATTGATACCGCCGGCATCAACCAACGGGACGTACATCTTGCCGATCATCTGAACACGCTCACAGCGGCCGACAAGCCGATTCAGCACTATCTCGCGCTGTCGGCGACCGCCGAGGCAGGCCTGACCCGGGAGGTCATCGACGCGTTCGGTCGCATCCCGCTCGCCGGCGCGATCATCACCAAGGTCGATGAGGCTTCAACCATGGGGCCGGCACTCTCTGGCGTGATCCGCGCCGATCTGCCGATCACTTATCTCTGCAACGGCCAGCACGTGCCGAGTGACATGCTGATCGGGAGCCGAACCGAGGTCCTGAAGCTCTGCCGAAGCATGATTCTGCACTCATCCGGTCAGTCCGGCACGGAGGCCATGAGTGCGTAATCCGGTGGAAAACCGTGAGGAAACAGCAACCTGCCCGGTCCCCGACCGGGAGGAAGCGCGGCTCGCATCACTGCAGCGGCTCCGGGTCATGGATACTGTCGAGGAGAAGGTCCTCGATAATCTGACAGAACTCGCAGCAACGATCTGCCAGACGCCAATCAGTCTCATCAGTCTGGTGGACGAGAAACGACAGTGGTTCAAGAGCCACCATGGACTCTCGACGCGGGAGACGCCGAGGCGCGATGCGTTCTGCGCCCATGCGATCATCGCGAACGAACTCTTTGTTGTCCCGGACACGCTTCAGGACAGCCGCTTCGTCGATAACCCGCTTGTCACCGGCGCACCGGACATCCGCTTTTACGCGGGCGCGCCCATCATGGTGGATGACGGACTCAACGTCGGCACCCTCTGCGTCATTGACCGGAAGCCACGCCAGCTCGACGAACATCAACGCCGCTCACTCGAGATTCTGCGCGATGCCGTTGCCGCGCACCTTGAGCTGCGGCGGGCCCGCCACGAGATCCAGGCGTTCCAGAAGCTCGTCCCGGTCTGCGCATGGTGCCGAAAGATCAACGTGGCACGCGATGGTTCGGAGCACGAATGGGTTGACCCCTACGACTTCGTGGTCGAGACCTCGATAACGTCCCACGGCGTTTGTTCGAGCTGTGCGAAGCGGTTCGACTAGCCCGTCAGGGCAATCGACCACCCGTCGGCGTACCCGCGTCGCATTAAAGTTACGCTCGTTGACAGCCGATAACCCGGTTGCCAAGGAACGCAATGCAGGAGGCGAGGCAGCAGATGGATAACTCCAAGGAAGTTCGCAAACAGATTCGAACGCTGGAGGAAATTCCCACTCTACCGGGATACTTTTCGAAACTGATGGCGACGCTGGATGATCCGGATTCCGGCGCCCGCGACCTTGCGGCCATCATCTCCGAGGACGCGTCGCTCACCTCGAAAATCCTGAAGCTCGCCAACTCTGCCTTTTACGGCCGGTTCAAGAAAGTGGGCACGGCCGACCAGGCCGTGATGACCGTCGGATTCCGCGAGATCCGGACGGTCGTCATGAGTATCAGTCTCTTTGGCGCGTTCGCGAACAAGATCGCCAATGAAACGCTCGAAAATTTCTGGATTCATGCCGTCCTGACGGCAACCGGTGTACAGCAGCTCGGCGATCGCAAGCAGGAGACAAACGTCGACAAGCTGTACTTTGGCGGTCTCCTCCACGACATCGGCAAGCTCGTCTTTTGCCTGCTTTACGGCGACCAGTATCTCGCGCTCGTCAGCAAGGCAGAGAAAGAGTCGCTGGTGTTGGTCGACGCCGAAAAGGCGGCCTTCGGCATTCACCACGGCATGGTCGGCGGATGGCTTGCAGAAAGGTGGCACTTTCCCGGCGAACTGCACGAAGTCATCACACTGCATCATTCGCCAAAGAAATCGGGCGTGCTGCGCCCCAAATCCATTGCCACGGTTTTTCTCGCCGACCACATGGCGCACGGTCGCGATCACGTTGACCTGACCGACCCGCTTATCGCCTTCAGCTGCCAGCAGCTCGGTGTCACAGAGGCGGACATCGACCGAGTCTGTGTCGCGCTGGAGAAAGAACGGGAACGCGTCGCCGAAACCTTTTCGCTGGTCGGGTAGGGAGTCTCATGAACGCCAACAACCCCATCATCAATCAATCCAAGGTTCGTGGTTGGTTCGAGAACTCGGCCAAACTCTATGAGGAGCGGGTCCGGGACCTCTCGCTGCTGCGACGCCTGAGCGACTCAATCAGCCTCGAGATGACGGTCGAGGAAGCGGCCCGCTTTATTCTCGACATCATGATCGACGAGCTGAACGTTTGTAATGGCTCGATCATGATGGTGAATCCGGACACCGAAACGCTGAGCGTCAAGAGCGCCCGGGGCCACCACTCCCAGTGCCGCAAGGACTGCGCCAGCAGTGAGACTTCCATCGTCCTGCACAAGGGCGAGGGTGTGGCCGGTACCGTCTTCGAGACGGGTGTGCCGGTACTCGTGCCCGATGTGGAATCTGACAACCGGTTTACGTTTCATGCGGATCAGGCCGTCGAGGTCGGGTCACTGATCTGTCTTCCGCTCTCCGTCCGCGGCGAGGTGGTGGGCGTGCTCAACCTGTCCCACGAGAATCGCTTCGCGTTCGTCGAAAGCGACCTGCACGGTCTTGCGGTCGCCGGCAACCAGATTGCGATGATGCTGGATCACGCGGAGAACTATCAGCGTCTGGCACAGGCGAACCACGATCTGGAATCGCGCATTCGCGAGCGTACGGTCCATCTCGAACAGACCAACGAAGAACTGATCAAGACACGATCGAGCCTGGTCCAGGCCGAACGCCTGAGCGCCCTCGGACAGATGGCCTCCGGCGTCGCGCACGATTTCAACAACACGCTGGCCGGCATCATCGGCAACATCCAGATGCTGATGAACCGTGTCGAGGATGAGGAATTCAAGGAATACCTGAAGGCAGTCGAGATGGCGGCACTCGATGGCGCCGCCACCATCAAACGCATTCAGGAGTTCTCGAGGGTCAATCGCGATGCCAATTTTGAGCCGCTGTCCCTCAACCGCCTCATCGAGGACACGCTCAAGGTTATCAGCCCGATCTGGAAGGATCAGGCCCAGAAGAAGAGTATTTCCATCGAGATCGACAAGGAGTTCGGCGACACCCCGAACGTCGAAGGCAACGCCCCGGAACTGCGTGAGGTCTTCGCAAACATCATCATCAACGCGGTCGAGGCAATGCCCGAAGGTGGTCACATCACCATTCGGACCTGGGCTGAAGGCGACCGCTCGTTCGCTTCCGTGACCGATACCGGCGTTGGTATCTCACGCACCGTGCAGGATCGCCTGTTTGATCCATTCTATACATCGAAGGGTCCGTCGAACTCGGGGCTTGGCCTCAGCGTTGCCTACGGAATCGTTTGCCGGCACGAGGGCAACATTGAGGTTGTTTCGGAGGAGTCGGTGGGCACGACGTTCACACTCGACTTCCCGTCAACCGACAAGCCCGAGAAACCCGTCTCGGAGGAAATAACACAGGTCGCTTCAGAGAGCGCGCGCATTCTGGTGATAGACGACGATGACAGCGTCCGCAACGTGCTCGTCGCGATGCTCAAGCATCTGGGACATGACGTGGTGTTCGCGAGAGATGGCGCATCCGGCGTCGAGCAACTCGATCACGGCGAATTCTCAATGGTGCTGACGGACCTCGGTATGCCTGGCATGAGCGGCTGGGACGTTGCGAGCGCCGTCAAGGCGAAGTACCCCGAAACACCCGTCGTACTCATTACGGGCTGGGGCCGGGAGATCGGCGCAGAAGAGGCCGCAAGGAATCGGGTCGACTTCGTGCTGCCCAAACCGTTCCAGTTGTGCAACATCGCCTCAATGATCGAATCGGTTCAGGCCAACCACCGAAACGCCGCCTGACGCGCCGCCCCCTGCGGGGCGACGGCAGGCGCGGCAATCTGGCAGCCTACCCGGCCACCAGACGTCGACCGGTGGTGCTTCGCGTCAGGCGTACGCCGCCGCGACCGCGCTCGTCGCTGCACCTTTGTTGACGTGTGCGTTGTACTGCGAGAGCACAGCCTCGAGGGCGTTGACGCAGAGCATGACGTTGCGCGGGTTGCTCGCGTAGCCCATGAGACCAATGCGCCACACCTTGCCGGCCAGCGCGCCGAGCCCGGCACCGATCTCGAGATTGAACTGCTGCAGCAGCCGGGCACGAACATCGGCCTCATTGACGCCTTCCGGAATCGTCACGGCATTGAGCTGGGCAAGACGTTCATCTTCCGGGACGATGAAATCGAGGCCCAGAGCCTCAAGGCCCGCCCGCAGTGCAAGATGGTTGTCATGGTGGCGCTGCCAGGCGTTCTGCAAGCCTTCTTCTTCGACGATGACGAGCGCCTCGTGCAAACCGTACAGCGCATTCACCGGCGCGGTGTGATGGTAGGCCCGCGTCTGACCCTCACCCCAGTAGCCCATGACCAGGTTGAGATCCAGGAACCAGGACGTGACCGGATGCTTGCGCGCCTTGACCGCTTCGACCGCGCGACTGCTGAAACTGACCGGCGAAAGCCCGGGCGCGCAGGAGAGACACTTCTGCGTTCCGCTGTAGGCAGCATCGGCACCCCACTTGTCGAGGTCGACTTCACACCCAGCCAGCGACGTCACGCAGTCCACGATCGTCAGGCAGCCGTGATCACGCGCCAGCCGGCAAAGCGTCTCGGCATCGGAGCGAGCACCGGTCGACGTTTCGGCGTGAACGAATGCAACGATCTTCGCATCACCGTGTGCCTTGAGGGCTGCCTCAAGTTTCTCGGGGTCAACCGCCCGTCCCCAATCGTCTTCGACCATGATCGGCTCACCGCCCTGTCGGCGCACGTTCTCTGCCATGCGACCACCGAACACGCCATTCTGGCAGACGATCACCTTGTCACCGGGTTCCACCAGGTTGACGAAGCAGGTTTCCATGCCGGCGGAACCAGGCGCCGAGACCGGGATCGTCAGTTCGTTGCTGGTACGAAATACGTGCTGCAAGAGCTGTTTGATCTCGTCCATCAGGCGGATGAACTCGGGGTCGAGGTGTCCGACCGTTGGCCTCGCCATGGCATTCAGAATCCGCGGATTGACATCCGAAGGACCGGGGCCCATGAGGGTCCTGACGGTCGGATTGAAGGACTGTGTCATTGATTACCTTCCTGTATGTGATCAGCAAAAACAAAAAAGCCGGGCGAACCCGGCTTTTCAACAATCAGCAGACGACTAGTCTTCGTCGTCTTCGTCCTCGAAATCGTCGTCGATATCGGGCATCGGACGATCCACCAGCTCGATGTACGCCATCGGCGCCGCGTCGCCAGACCGAAAGCCGGCCTTGAGGATACGCGTATAGCCACCCGGACGCTCGGCATATCGCGGTGCGATTTCACCGAAAAGCTTGCCGACGGCGCCCTTGTCACCCATGCGGGCAAACGCAAGCCGGCGATTCGCGACCGAGTCGTTCTTTGCCAGCGTGATCAGCGGCTCGGCAACGCGACGCAGTTCCTTGGCCTTCGGCAACGTGGTCTTGATGACCTCGTGCTCGATCAGCGAGCAAGCCATGTTGCGGAACATCGCCTTGCGATGCGAACTGTTCCTGTTCAGTTGTCGTCCACTTTTTCTATGGCGCATTGTCTTCTACCCAAAAAGTCCTTGTGTCCAAATTCGCCTCACGGCGAGCATCGGGGCCCGAAGGCCTGGTCTGTTGTTCGGTCTAGCCCAGTACCCGATCGTCGCCACGCAGGCTCGACGGCGGCCAGTTCTCAAGTCGCATGCCAAGGGACAGTCCGCGCGAAGCAAGAACGTCCTTGATCTCGGTAAGCGACTTCTTGCCGAGGTTCGGTGTCTTGAGCAGTTCGACTTCAGTGCGACGAATCAGGTCACCGATGTAGTAAATGTTCTCTGCCTTGAGGCAGTTCGCCGAACGAACCGTCAGTTCCAGATCGTCGACAGGACGAAGCAGGATCGGATCGATCTCGTCTTCCTGCTCTTCCGGCTCCGGTTCCTTCTCGCTCTCAAGGTCAACGAAGACGGCGACCTGCTGCTGCAGAATCGTGGCCGCACGACGGATCGCCTCTTCAGGGTCGATCGTGCCATTCGTCTCGAGGTCGATGATCAGCTTGTCGAGGTCGGTACGCTGTTCAACCCGCGCGCTATCTACCTTGTAGGAAACGCGACGCACCGGGCTGTAAGACGCGTCGAGCAGCAGACTGCCGATCGTTCGGCCCTGCTCTTCGTCGAGCTGACGGACGTCCGCCGGCTCGTAGCCGCGTCCGCGGCCAACACGACAGCGCAGCTTGAGGCTGCCGGCATCGTTCAGGGTGGCAATCACGTGATCAGGATTCGCGATCTCGACGTCGTGATCGAGCTGGAAATCACCAGCGGTCACAACGCCCGGGCCCGATTTGTCCAGCGTCAGGGTGGCTTCGTCGGTCGCGTTGAGCTTGACGGCAACACCCTTCAGGTTCAGCAGGATCTCGATGACGTCTTCCTGAACACCCTCGATGGCCGAGTACTCGTGCAGGACGTTTTCGATCTCTGCTTCCTCGATCGCACAGCCCGGCATCGAGGACAGCAGGATGCGACGCAGTGCGTTGCCGAGCGTGTGACCGAAACCGCGCTCGAGCGGCTCCAGGATGACGTTCGCGCGCGTGCTGCTTTGCTGCTCGACCTGAATGTGTTTCGGGGTCAAGAATTCAAGTGACGCATGGGGCATAGAGTGATACCTGTATCTATTGCGTTAATGAGACTGACGCGTCTCGCTTTGTTCGTTCCAGTCTTCGTCGGGACCCGATTACTTCGAGTAAAGCTCGACGATCAGGTTTTCGTTGATCTCCGAGGGCAGCTGGTCGCGATCAGGGAACGCCTTGAAGACACCCGTCAGTTTGTCAGCATCGACCTCGACCCACTCGACGGGCGCACGGTTCGCTGCGATTGACAGCGCACCCTGGATTCGAAGCTGATTGCGTGCTTTCTCACGGATCGTGATCGTGTCACCGGCCTCGACCTGGTACGACGGAATGTTGATGACATTGCCATTGACCAGAATCGCCTTGTGCGACACGAGCTGACGTGACTCTGCACGCGTGGAACCGAACCCCATGCGGTAAACGACGTTGTCGAGACGTCGCTCCAGCAGCCGAAGCAGGTTCTCGCCGGTCGCACCTTTCTGGCGATCGGCACGCTTGTAGTAGTTGCGGAACTGCTTCTCGAGGACGCCGTAGAGCCGACGAACCTTCTGCTTCTCACGAAGCTGAACGGCGTAGTCGGAATTCCGGGCGCGTCGTGCACCGTGCATACCGGGCGCGCTCTCGAGTCGGCACTTGGATTCGAGCGGGCGAACGCCGCTCTTCAGGAACAGGTCAGTTCCTTCCCGTCGCGCCAGTTTGCAAGTTGGGCCGAGATATCTCGCCATGTTCTCTCCTTTACACCCTTCGGCGTTTCGGCGGCCGACAACCGTTGTGCGGGATCGGCGTTACGTCTGTAATGTTGGTGATGCGGTAACCCACCGCGTTCAGCGCTCGAACGGCCGCCTCGCGGCCCGGGCCCGGGCCCTTCACGAAGACTTCGAGGTTCTGGAGGCCGTACTCGAGGGCCGCCTGGCCTGCGCGTTCTGCCGCAACCTGTGCAGCGAACGGCGTGCTCTTGCGCGCACCGCGGAAGCCCGAGCCACCCGCAGTCGCCCAGGAAAGAGCGCCGCCCTGACGGTCGGTGATCGTGATGATCGTATTGTTGAACGATGCATGCACGTGCGCGAGTCCGTCGACAACCTGTCGCTTGCCACGCTTGCGGCTGGATTTGGCCGGTGCCGCGGCGGCTTCGGCCTGTTCAGTTTCCTGATTTTCGGTTTCTGACATGTTCTAAAGTCCGATTGTTCCGATTACCGTTAGCGCCGGATCGGGCGCTTGGGGCCTTTGCGCGTACGCGCGTTGTTCTTCGTCTTCTGTCCATTGACAGGCAGATTGCGACGATGGCGAATCCCGCGATAACAGCCGAGGTCGAGCAGGCGCTTGATGTCGAGCTGATACTGACGACGCAGATCGCCCTCGACCGTCATGGTGCCGATGTGGGCGCGCAGCTTGTCGAGCTCTTCTTCCGACAGATCGCTCACCTTCACCGCCGGATTGACGCCGGTGGCATCACAGATATCCCGCGCCGTCTTGCGGCCGATACCGAAGATGTACGTCAACGAGATTTCCGTATGTTTGTTATCCGGAATGTTGATTCCTGCTAAACGAGCCATTGTTGCTCCTATGCTCCGCGCCTAGCCCTGGCGCTGTTTATGCTTGGGTTCCGTGCAGATGACCCGCACTGCGCCTTTACGCCGAATAATTCGGCAGTTACGGCACATTTTCTTGACTGAAGCCCGTACCTTCATCTTTCGCTCCGAAGCCGCCTACCGGCGACCAAAGTTCTGCAAATTCGATTTCTTCATCAGCGATTCGTACTGATGCGACATGAGATGCGTCTGCACCTGCGACATGAAGTCCATGACCACGACGACGATGATGAGCAGCGCTGTACCACCGAGCTGGAATGTGATGCCCGTGTTCACAACCAGGAACTGGGGCAGCAGACAGACTGCGGTCATGTAGAGCGAGCCGAACAGCGTCAGACGCGTCAGGATCGTGTCGATATATCGCGCGGTCTGGTCACCGGGTCGATAGCCCGGAATAAACGCACCGGATCGCTTCAGGTTGTCGGCAACCTCTTTCGGGTTGAACATGATCGCCGTGTACCAGAAGCAGAAGAAAATAATGCCCGCCGAGAACAGCACGATATTGAGCGGCTGGCCTGGCGCGATCAGCAGCGACAGATCCTGAAGCCACTCCATCCCCGGAGACTGGCCGAACCACTGGCCCAGCGATGCCGGGAACAGCAGGAGGCTCGACGCAAAAATCGCCGGAATGACGCCTGCCATATTGACCTTGAGCGGCAGATGGCTGCTCTGGGCCTGATACATCTGGCGTCCCTGCTGGCGACGCGCATAGTTGATCGTAATGCGACGCTGCCCGCGTTCGACGAAGACGACCCCGGCAACGACGAGCACAGCGAGCACACCAACGCCAAGCATGACAAGCGGATGGATTTCACCCTGCCGACCCTGCTCGAAGAGCTGACCGATGGCACCCGGGAAGCCCGCGACAATACCCGTAAAGATCAGAATCGAGATGCCGTTGCCGACGCCTCGCTCGGTCACCTGCTCACCGAGCCACATCATGAACATCGCACCCGTTACCAGTGTGGTGATGGCAACGAAGTGGAATGTGAACGCGCCGGTGTAGGCGAGCCCCTGAGATGCGAGACCACTGCTCATCGCGAATCCCTGGATCAGGGCAAGGAACAGCGTGCCGTACCGCGTGTACTGCTGGATCTTGCGCCGACCGCTTTCACCTTCCTTGCGAAGCTGCTGCAGCGATGGCGTTGTGGCCACCAGAAGCTGAGTGATGATCGACGCTGAAATGTAGGGCATGATGCCGAGCGCGAAGATGCTCATGCGCTCGAGCGCACCACCCGAAAACATGTTGAACAGATCGAGAATGCCACCCTGCTGCTGGTCGAACAATGCCTGCAGCCGCTCGGGGTTAATACCGGGCACGGGAATGTGACTGCCGACGCGATACACGACGATCGCGAGCAGGACAAACAGCAGGCGGCTGCGCAGTTCGGTGAGACCACCTGAGGCGGCGCCAGCGCGTGCTCGTTGTGCCAGGGTGCTAGCCATATAAAAAGTCTTCTGTTTACTCTTCGATCTTGCCGCCGGCTGCTTCGATCGCAGCACGGGCGCCCTTCGTCACTCCAATTCCCTTGAGCGTGACGGCCTTCTCGATCTTGCCGGATAGCATGACCTTGGCACGGGTATATTTGCCGCTGAGAATGCCGGCCTTCTGCAGGGCCTTGAGATCGATGACATCGGCATCAACCTTGGCCAGTTCGGACAGCGTGACCTCTGCAGTCACGCGCGCCTTCATCGAGTTGAAGCCGAACTTCGGCAGACGACGCTGCAGCGGCTGCTGACCACCCTCGAACGTGGCAGGAATGCTGCCACCTGAACGGGACTTCTGGCCCTTGTGACCACGACCGCCCGTCTTGCCGAGGCCGCTGCCAATACCGCGACCTGCGCGCTTGCGGTCCTTGCGGCCGCTTGGCTTCAGTTCATTCAATCGCATGTTGCTCTTCCCTTTTTCCCGGCCAATCAGGCCGGCTCTTCCACGCGAAGCATGTAGGAGATCTTGTTGATCATCCCGCGATTCGCCGGAGTGTCGATGACTTCAACCGTCTGGCTGATCTTGCGGAGGCCGAGGCCACGCACGCATTGGCGATGCTTCTGCATGCGGCCGATCGGGCTCTTTACGAGCGTCACTTTCAAAGTCTTGTCTGCCATGGCTCTAAACCGTCAACCAGTTCCGTTAACCCACAATTTCCGCGACAGTCTTGCCGCGCTTCTCTGCGATGCTCTCGGGAGCCCGCATGTTCTTCAGACCGTTGAACGTCGCCTGAATCACGTTCACCGGGTTTGTCGACCCGTAGCACTTCGCGAGGACGTTGTGGACGCCAGCGACCTCGAGAACGGCACGCATCGTCTTGCCCGCAATCACACCGGTACCTTCGGAGGCCGGCTGCATGTAGATCTTCGATGCACCGTGCCGCGCCGTAATCGGGTACTGGATCGTCGAACCGTTGAGATCGACCTGGATCATGTTGCGACGCGCTGCTTCCATCGCCTTCTGGATCGCGAGAGGTACCTCACGTGCCTTGCCCCGGCCAAAGCCGACGCGGCCGTTGCCGTCACCGACGACGGTCAGCGCAGTGAAACCAAAGATCCGGCCGCCCTGGACCACTTTGGCCACACGGTTGACCTGAACCAGTTTCTCCTGGATACCTTCTTCGTTTTCCTGGTCGTTGTACGCCATCAATATTCCCCTAGAACTGCAGGCCGCCCTCACGGGCAGCGTCTGCCAAGGCCTTGATACGGCCGTGATACTTGTAACCCGAGCGATCGAACGCAACCGACTCGATACCGGCAGCCTTGGCGCGCTCCGCGATCAGCTTGCCTACCGCAGCAGCACCGTCCACATTGCCGGTGTTCTTGCCACGCATTTCCTTCTCTACCGTCGAGGCGGCTGCGACGACAGCATCGCCACCCGCGCTGATGACCTGCGCGTAGATGTGGCGGGGCGAGCGGTAAACGCACAGGCGCGGAACTTCGAGTTCCCGAATGTGCATGCGGCCGCGTCGAGCCCGCTTCAATCTTGCATCGTTCTTCTTGCTCATCTCTGATACCTGACCAATCTCTGTTGCCTGGCTTACTTCTTCTTGGCTTCCTTGCGCTTCACGTATTCGTCCGTGTAGCGCACGCCCTTGCCCTTGTAGGGTTCCGGCGGACGATAGGCGCGAATCTCTGCTGCGACCTGTCCAACCAGCTGCTTGTCGACACCCCGAACCACGACGACCGTCGGCTGCGGCGTCTCGACCTCAATCCCTTCCGGGATGTCGTACTCGACGGGGTGCGAGAACCCGAGTGTCAGGTTGAGCTTCTTGCCCTGCACCTGTGCACGGTAGCCGACGCCGATCAGGGTCAGCTCTTTCGTGAAGCCTTCGCTCACGCCCTTGACCATGTTGCCGACGATGGCCCGATACGTGCCGGCCAGCGCGCCTGCCTTCTTGCCGCCCGTGGTCGCCTTGAAAGTCAGCTGGTTCTCTTCCTGCTTGACCTCGACCAGCGAATTCGACGCGACCGTCAACTGGCCCTTGGAGCCCTTGACGCTGATCTCGCTGCCCAGAGTGACTTCGACGCCACTCGGCAGAGACACTGGATTGTTTGCAATTCTCGACATCTTTGTCGCCCTAGCCTGATTCCGTTAAAAGACCGAACAGATGAGCTCACCGCCGATGCCGCTGGCGCGAGCCGCGCGGTCGGACATGAGGCCCTTGTTCGTCGATACGATGTAGATACCAAGCCCACCCCGCAGCGTCGGCAGTTCATCCTTGCCCTTGTACTGACGCAGGCCCGGTCGACTGATCCGCTTGATCTCTTCGATGACGGGTTTGCCGCGGTAGTATTTCAGACTGACCGTCAGTTCCTTCTTGTTGTTCTCGAGATCGTTCTCGACGAAATCCTCGATGTAGCCTTCATCTTTGAGGACCTTCGCAACTGCGACCTTGGTCTTCGAAGAGGGCATGGTGACCGAACCGATCCGTGCGGTTTGCGCATTTCGGATCCGGGTCAGCATATCCGCCAGTGGGTCTTGCATTGTCATTGTGCTTGCCTACTCCTTTACCAGCTGGACTTGACAAGTCCAGGCACGTCGCCACGCATTGCTGCTTCACGCAGCTTCGTGCGGGCGAGACCGAATCGACGATAGACGGCATGGGGCCGACCCGTCAGGGTGCAGCGACGCTGCCTTCTGACCGGGCTCGCGTTGCGCGGCAGCTTCTGCAGCTTGATCTGCGCTTCCCAGCGATCGTCATCCGACGATTCCGGGCTAGCGATGATCGCCTTGAGTTCGGCGCGCTTCTTGGCGTACTTCTTTGCGATCTTCGCGCGCTTGATCTCGCGATTGATCATGGATTTCTTGGCCATAAATCGTCTCGATATCCGATACTTGTTTAGCTTGCTTCCCTGAAGGGAAAGTTGAAGGCACGAAGCAGTGCCCGGCCCTGGTCATCGGTCTTTGCCGTAGTGGTAATCGCGATGTCCATACCCCGGATCTTGTCGACCTTGTCGAAGTTGATCTCGGGAAAAACGATCTGCTCGGTGATACCCATCGTGAAGTTGCCACGACCGTCGAACGACTTCGGGCTGATACCACGGAAGTCACGCTGACGGGGGATCGCGATGTTGATCAGTCGATCCAGGAACTCGTACATGCGCTGCTTGCGAAGCGTCACCTTGCAGCCGATCGGGAAACCGTCACGAATCTTGAAGCCTGCAATCGACTTGCGGGCATTCGTGACAATCACTTTCTGACCCGCGATCTGCTCCATGTCGGCAATCGCGCTGTCGAGCTGCTTGCGGTCAGCCGTCGCTTCACCCACGCCCATGTTCAGCGTGATCTTGGTGATCTTCGGCACTTCCATGATGTTGTCCAGACCGAGCTCTTCTTTGAGCTTCGCCCGGAGTTCGTCGTCGTAGACTTTCTTCAGATCTGTCATGTCAGTTCCTAATCGATCTCGTCGCCCGTCGAGCGGAAGACGCGTACCTTGCGACCATCCTCGAGCGTTTTAACGCCAACACGGTCGGCTTTACCGGCCTTGTCGTTGTAGATCGCGACGTTGGAAATATGGATCGGCGCCTCTTTCTCGATGATGCCGCCCGGCTGGTTCATCTGCGGGTTGGCCTTCGTGTGACGCTTGATCACGTTGACACCGGCAACGTAAACACGATCGTCGTCGAGGACGCGCGTAACGGCACCCCGCTTTCCCTTGTCCTTTCCGGCAAGGACGATCACTTCATCGTCTTTTCTGATCTTCTGCATTTCGCTGTCCTAAAACTTCCCGCCGCGCCTAGAGTACTTCCGGTGCCAGCGAGATAATTCGCATGAACTTGTCGTTACGAAGCTCGCGCGTCACCGGCCCGAAGATACGCGTACCGATCGGCTGCTTCTGGTTGTTGAGCAGCACGGCCGCGTTGCCGTCGAAACGAATCACGCTGCCATCCGGCCGACGTACGCCCTTCTTGGTCCGGACGACCACGGCATCGAGCACCTGGCCCTTGCGGACACGACCACGCGGGATCGCTTCCTTCACGGTGACCTTGATGATGTCGCCAACGCTCGCGTAGCGCCGCTTCGAGCCACCAAGCACCTTGATGCACATAACCCGGCGAGCGCCGCTGTTGTCGGCAATGTCCAGATATGTCTGTGCCTGAATCATCTAACTTCTCCAATCCAAAAGAGGCGCGTGGCCCCTGGGCGCTAATACCCTGTCAAATCACCGTCGCTTTGCGATCGACTGACTTCAACTGCCAGGCCTTGGTTTTGGAAATCGGCCGGGTCTCCTCGATGGTGACCAGATCGCCTTCCGTGCAAACTTCCTCTGCATCGTGCGCATGAATCTTCTTCGAACGCTTGATGTACTTGCCGTAGAGCGGATGCTGAACGCGACGCTCGACCAGCACGGTGATCGTCTTGTTCATCTTCGCGCTGACGACCGTGCCCTGCGCGGTTTTTGGTTCGTCTGTATGGCTCATTCGTTACCTGCTTCGTCACCAGCTTTTTGGGAAAGCACGGTCTTGACGCGTGCGATGTCCTTTTTCACCTGCCCAAGCAGATGCGTCTGCGCCAGCTGTCCCGTCGACTGCTGCATGCGATAACCAAACTGCTCCTTGGTCAGCGCCACGAGCTGCTCGCGGAGTTCTTCTGTCGTCTTTTCTTTCAGTTCTGATGCTTTCATCGTTACATCACCGTGCGTTTAACCATGGTGGTCGGGAACGGCAGCTTCGCCGAAGCGAGCCTGAAGGCTTCCCTTGCCACCTCTTCGCTCACGCCTTCCATCTCGTACAGCACCTTCCCGGGCTTGATCTGTGCGATCCAGTACTCGACGTTACCCTTACCCTTGCCCTGACGAACCTCGAGAGGCTTGCCGGTGATGGGCTTGTCCGGGAAGACGCGGATCCAGATCTTGCCGCCACGCTTGACGTGACGCGTCATCGCCCGACGACCCGCCTCGATCTGTCGTGCCGTCAATCGACCCCGACCGGTGGACTTCAGGCCGAACTCGCCGAAACTGACGGACGAGCCACGCTGTGCCAGGCCGCGGTTACGACCTTTCTGCTGTTTTCTGAACTTGGTTCGCTTCGGCTGTAGCATCTCTTATCCAAAACTCTGAACGTTGGGCTGTTTCTCTTCCTCTTCGCGCTGGCCGAGGATCTCACCCTTGAAGATCCAGACCTTGACGCCGAGGATGCCGTAAGTCGTCTTTGCTTCCGCAAGCGCATAGTCGATGTCCGCTCGCAGCGTGTGCAGCGGTACACGTCCTTCATGGTAGGTCTCGGATCGTGCGATCTCTGCACCACCCAGACGTCCCGCGACGCGGACCTTGATACCTTCAGCACCGAGGCGCATGGCGTTCTGCATGACACGCTTCATTGCACGACGGAACATGACGCGGCGCTCCAGCTGCTGCGCAACACTCTGCGCAACGAGATGGGCATCAAGCTCGGGCTTGCGGATCTCTTCGATGTTGATGTGAACGGGCACACCCATCTTCTTCGAGACTTCCTGACGAAGCTTCTCGACGTCTTCGCCTTTCTTGCCGATCACGATGCCCGGACGCGCCGTGTGAATCGTGATGCGTGCATTGTTCGCCGGTCGCTCAATCTCGATTCGACTGACCGAAGCCTGCGCCAGGCGCTTGCGAAGGTAGTCACGAACCTCGAGATCCGTATGCAGCTTGCGCGCATACTCCGGACCGTCGGCAAACCACACCGAGGTGTGATCCTTTACAATGCCGAGGCGAATGCCATTGGGGTTTACTTTTTGACCCATACCTAGTTCCCGTTAGTCAGCTACTGCCACGGTAATGTGGCAAGTGCGCTTGAAGATCCTGTCTGCTCGACCCTTTGCACGCGGCCGAATTCGTTTCATCGTCACACCTTCGTCAACGAAGATTCTCGAGATCGACAGCTCGTCGACATCGGCGCCTTCGTTGTTCTCGGCGTTTGCAATCGCAGATTCGAGCACCTTCTTGACGATGTGCGCGCCTTTCTTGGTAGAGAATCCAAGAATGTCCAGCGCCTCACCGACACGCTTGCCGCGAATCTGGTCTGCAACGAGACGCGCCTTCTGTGCTGACATGCGCGCGCCGCGGAGTTTTGCTTGCACTTCCATTATCGTCCTCGCACCTTCTTGTCTGCCGCGTGACCCTTGAAGGTCCGCGTCAGCGCGAACTCACCCAGCTTGTGTCCGACCATGTCTTCAGTCACGAAGACCGGAACGTGCTGGCGGCCGTTGTGAACCTGAATCGTCAGGCCAACGAAGTCCGGCGTGATCATCGAACGACGCGACCAGGTCTTGATCGGTCGCTTGTCGTTGCTGTCGACAGCCTTTTGCACCTTGTTCATCAGGTGCAGGTCGACGAAAGGACCTTTTTTGAGACTACGAGGCACTTGAATTCTCCTATCGGCTCGACTTCGATCGGCGACGCCGCACGATCATCTCGTTAGTACGCTTGTTCTTGCGGGTCTTGGCACCCTTGGTCGGCTGGCCCCAGGGCGAAACCGGGTGACGACCACCTGAGGTCTTGCCCTCACCACCACCATGGGGATGATCAACCGGGTTCATGGCAACACCTCGAACCGTCGGACGCACACCGCGCCAGCGCTTGGCGCCAGCCTTGCCCAGCGACCTCAGGCTGTGCTCGGAGTTGCTGACCTCACCCAGCGTCGCGCGGCACTCGGAAAGCACCTTGCGCATCTCGCCGGAACGAAGACGCAGCGTCACATAACGACCTTCCTTTGCGACCAACTGGCACGAAGTGCCGGCGCTGCGAGCCATCTGCGCTCCCTTGCCGGGCTTCAACTCGATGCAATGCAGTACGCTACCCATCGGCATGTTCTTCAGCGGCATGCAATTGCCGGCACGGATCGGGGCACCTTCTCCGGACTGGAGAACGTCACCTTGCGCGATCTGTTTGGGAGCAATGATGTAACGGCGTTCGCCGTCTGCGTACTTCAGCAGTGCAATGTTTGCAGTGCGGTTGGGGTCGTATTCGAGTCGTTCTACTACTGCCTTGATGCCGTCTTTGTTGCGCTTGAAATCAATGATGCGGTACTTCTGCTTGTGACCGCCGCCGGTGTGGCGTTTGGTAATGCGGCCCTGGTTGTTGCGACCACCGTTCTTGCTCTTGGTATCGAGTAGCGGCTTGAACGGAGCGCCACGATGCAGCTCCGGATTCGTCACTTTTACGACGAACCGGCGACCGGCTGATGTTGGCTTGGCTTTTTGCACAGGCATGACAGCTATTCCTGATTAGTCGTCTTTCTAGTCATTCACGGAGAAGTCGATGTCCTGCCCTTCGGCAATTCGGACATACGCCTTCTTCCAGTTCGGCTTGCGAGACGAGATTCCACGGAAACTACGCTTCACCTTGCCTTTAACATTCATCACGGTGACGTTCTCGACGTTCACCTTGTAGATCTTCTCAACGGCTTCCTTGATCTCGGGACGCGTTGCATCCTTTGCGACCTTGAACGCGAACTGGTTTGCCTCGTCAGCGATCACCGTTGCTTTCTCGGAGATGTGTGCACCGAGCAGTACCTTGTACATGCGCTCTTCATTCATGACAGCATCTCCTCTGCTTTCTTCAGCGCTCCCACGGTAAAGAGCACCTTCTCAAAGCCGATCAGATCCACGGGATTGATGCCTTCGACATCAATGACAGCGACGTCGCGCAGGTTGCGGGTTGCCAGGAACAGGTTGTCATCGACGTTCTCAACGACGACAAGGACATCCTTGAGATCGAGACCCTTGAGCTGGCTCGCTACTTCCTTCGTCTTCGGGGCGCTGACGGCGAAGTCCTCGGTCACAACGATTCGCTCCTGACGAACGAGCTCCGACAGGATCGACTTCATGGCACCGCGGTACATCTTGCGATTCACCTTCTGCGAGAAGTCCTGCGTCTTGTTGGCGAACGTGACGCCGCCCCCACGCCAGATCGGGCTGCGGATGGTACCCGCACGGGCGCGGCCCGTACCCTTCTGACGGAACGGCTTCCTGCCGCCACCGTGACGCTCGGAACGTGTTTTCTGCGCGCGCGTACCCTGACGGGCGCCCGCGAGAACTGCGGTTACGACCTGGTGAACCAACGCTTCGTTAAAGTCGCGTCCGAATGTCGTTTCGGAAAGCTCAACCGCCTTGCTCGAAACGCCCTTGCCTGGTTCTGAAATGTTGAGGTTCAAAATTCCGACTCCAATTAATCCCGTGCACGCGTGGCAGGCTTGATAACAACCTGACCACCCTTGGCACCCGGTACCGGGCCCTTGACCAGAAGAAGGTTCTTCTCCGGGTCGACGCGGACAATCTCCAGCGTCTGCGCGGTGACTCGTACGTTGCCCATGTGACCCGCCATCTTCTTGCCCTTGAAGACACGGCCGGGCGTTTGGCACTGACCGATGGAACCCGGCGCACGGTGTGATACCGAGTTACCGTGGCTCATATCCTGTGTGCGGAAATTGTGGCGTTTGACGACGCCGGCAAAGCCCTTGCCCTTGGAACGACCGACGATATCGACCTTCTGGCCGACCTCGAAGCCCTCGAGCGTGAGCGAATCACCCACGGCCAGCGCCTCGTCTGCCGGTACGCGAAACTCGATCAGGCTGCGACCCGCTTCAACGTTGGCTTTCTTGAAATGACCTGCCAGCGGCCGGGAAACCCGGGAAGGCTTGACCGCGCCAGCGGTTACCTGGATCGCCTCGTAACCATCAGTATCGACGGTCTTGCGCTGGGTGACCGCATTGGGAACGGCCTCGATCACTGTGACAGGGACAGATACGCCATCTTCAGTGAAGACGCGAGTCATGCCTACCTTTGTACCAACGATTCCAATCGTCATGATCGCTTCTCCTCAGTTAGCCCAGGTTGATCTGGACTTCGACGCCCGCTGCCAGATCGAGCTTGGTCAGCGCGTCAACGGTCTTTTCGGTCGGCTCGACAATGTCGAGCAGACGCTTGTGCGTACGGATCTCGTACTGATCGCGCGCATCCTTGTCGACGTGCGGCGAGATGAGCACGGTGTACTTCTCGATCTTCGTAGGCAGAGGGATCGGGCCGCGCACCTGCGCACCTGTGCGCTTCGCGGTATTCACGATTTCCTGTGTCGAGACATCGATCAAGCGGTGGTCGAACGCCTTGAGTCGAATTCTGATTCTCTGGTTTTGCATCAACCCGTCCTTCAACGAAATTCTTGAGCTGCTCTGTCTGCCACCGACGGTTCGGACGACAAAACGTTGAGCGAATAAAGCCCTTCCCGTTCATCAAGAAGAGCCTTTTCGTTGCCTGAAACAGAGTGCAAAAGCCCCCATCCCTTTCTCCAAGGGAGGCGGCATTCCTAGTGCCCTCGCCTGTTCTCTTTCAAGAACGTTTCAAGCGACCCATGGCCTGCAATCGAGGCCTTGTATCCCATCAACAGTTAGTAAGTACTTACTGCCCGCTTTCGTTCGGTGCAAAGAGGCCCGCTAACGTACCTGGACTCTTTGGGATCGTCGAACATCGCGATTGAAGTCGGAGGCCGACCTCAAGAGAGCGCGAATTCTATAGAGGTCCCTGCCCCGCGTCAACGCCCTCTTTACGCCTTTTTTCATCACCGGACGGCAAAGCGACTGGCAAAAGAAAGCCCCGTCGAGCGGGGCTTTCCTTCAGTGCGCCCGAGCGGCACTGCTGCCGCTCAGGGTCAAGGAGTCGCTTTGCTACTCCTTGATCTTCGTCACAACGCCGGCGCCTACGGTTCGGCCACCTTCGCGAATCGCGAAGCGCTGGCCTTCTTCCATCGCGATCGGCGCGATCAGTTCGACGTCCATGTTCACGTTGTCGCCCGGCATCACCATCTCGGTGCCTTCCGGCAGTTCGACCGTGCCCGTCACGTCCGTCGTCTCGAAGAAAAACTGCGGCTTGTAGCCCTTGAAGAACGGCGTGTGGCGCCCACCCTCATCCTTCGACAGCACGTAGACCTCGCCCTCGAACTTCGTGTGCGGCGTGATCGATCCCGGCGCCGCCAGGACCTGGCCTCGCTCCACTTCGTCACGCTTCGTGCCGCGCAGCAGTACGCCAACGTTCTCGCCCGCTCGACCTTCGTCCAGCAGCTTGCGGAACATCTCGACACCCGTACACGTCGTCTTCGTCGTGTCCTTGATGCCGACAATCTCGATCTCGTCGCCTACCTTGATGATGCCCCGCGAGACTCGTCCCGTGACGACCGTGCCGCGACCCGAAATCGAGAATACGTCCTCGATCGGCAGCAGGAACGGCTGGTCAATCGCCCGCTCCGGCTCCGGAATGTACTCGTCCAGCGTCTCTACCAGCTTCACCACCGACGGCGCGCCAATCTCTGACGTATCGCCTTCCAGTGCCTTCAGCGCGCTGCCAACCACGATCGGCGTGTCGTCACCCGGGAAGTCGTACTGGTCCAGCAGCTCGCGAACTTCCATCTCGACCAGTTCCAGCAGCTCTTCGTCATCGACCATGTCTGCCTTGTTCAGGAACACCACAATGTACGGGACACCGACCTGCTTCGACAGCAGAATGTGCTCCCGTGTCTGCGGCATCGGGCCGTCTGCCGCGCTGCACACCAGAATCGCTCCGTCCATCTGCGCCGCACCCGTGATCATGTTCTTCACATAGTCCGCGTGACCCGGGCAGTCAACGTGCGCGTAGTGACGCGTCGGCGAATCGTACTCAACGTGCGAGGTCGCAATCGTGATACCACGCTCACGCTCTTCCGGCGCATTGTCGATCATGTCGAACGCACGCGCTTCACCGCTACCATACGTCTCGAAGCACACCTTCGTGATCGCCGCCGTCAGCGTCGTCTTGCCGTGGTCGACGTGGCCGATCGTTCCTACGTTGATATGCGGCTTCGTCCGCTCAAACTTCTCTTTGGACACTTGTATTCACCTCACACGTTTATAAGGGTTTGTTGATGTTTAGCCGGCCTTGCTGATGACAGTTTCGGCAATGTTATCGGGCACTTCCTTGTACGTCGCGAACTCCATGGAGTACGAAGCCCGGCCCTGGGTCGCAGAGCGCATGTCGGTGGCATAACCGAACATTTCTGACAACGGTACTTCGGCGCGGACTGCCTTGCCGGCAGGCACGTCATCCATACCGAGGACGATGCCGCGACGACGGTTCAGGTCGCCGACAATATCGCCGTAGTATTCTTCCGGGGTGACGACCTCGACCTTCATGACGGGCTCGAGCAGCACCGGATTCGCCTTGAGCGCGCCCGACTTGAGTGCCATCGACGCGGCCACCTTGAAGGCCACTTCGTTCGAGTCGACATCATGGTATGAGCCGTCGTACAGCGTCGCCTTTACGCCGAGCAGCGGGTAGCCGGCAAGCACGCCATTGGCCATCTGCTCCTGGATGCCCTTGTCTACCGCGCCGATGTACTCACGCGGCACCACGCCTCCGACGATCTCATCGACGAACTCGTAGTCCGCGTCACCCTCGGTGATCGGCTCCAGACGCAGCCAGACATGACCATACTGGCCGCGACCACCGGTCTGGCGAACAAACTTGCCTTCTGCCTCGACGGTTGAGCGGATGGTCTCGCGGTACGCAACCTGCGGCTTGCCGATATTGGCCTCGACGCCAAACTCGCGCTTCATGCGGTCGACAATGATGTCGAGGTGAAGCTCGCCCATGCCGGCAATGATTGTCTGACCCGACTCCTCATCGGTATTGACCCGGAAGGACGGGTCTTCCTGTGCAAGCTTGCCCAGTGCGACGCCCATCTTCTCCTGATCCGCCTTGGACTTCGGCTCAACGGCAACGCGAATCACCGGATCCGGAAACTCCATGCGCTCAAGCGTGATCACGTGGTCGTTGTCACACAGCGTATCGCCGGTCGAGGCTTCTTTCAGGCCGATAGCCGCCGCGATGTCACCGGCGCGAACTTCCTTGATTTCCTTGCGGTCGTTCGAGTGCATCTGGACCATACGGCCGATGCGCTCTTTCTTGCCCTTGACCGGGTTGTAGACGGAGTCGCCCGAGCTCAGAACGCCCGAATACACGCGGAAGAACGTGAGTGCACCCACAAACGGGTCGGTCGCAATCTTGAACGCGAGCGCAGCAAAGGGCGCGTCGTCGTCGGCCTTGCGGACTTCCTCGGTCTCACCGTCCTGAAGAACGCCGCGAATCGGCTTGACCTCGTCCGGCGCCGGCAGGTACTCGACGACCGCGTCGAGCATCGTCTGTACACCCTTGTTCTTGAAGGCCGAACCACACAGTGCAGGAACGATCTCGTTGGCCAGCGTACGCTTTCGAATACCCGCCTTGACCTCCTCGGTGGAGAGCGTCTCACCCTCGAGGTACTTCTCCATGACGTCGTCATCGGCTTCTGCCGCCGCCTCGATGAGCTTCTCGCGATACTCTTCGGCGAGCGCCACCATATCCTCCGGAATATCCCTCTCCTCGAACGTCAGACCCATGTCTTCTTCGTTCCAGTAGATGGCCTTCATCTTGACCAGGTCGACAACGCCCTTGAAGTTGTCTTCGGCACCAATCGCGAGCTGGATCGGCACAGGATTGGCGCCCAGGCGATCCTTGATCTGAGCGACGACGCGCAGGAAATCCGCACCGGCACGGTCCATCTTGTTCACAAAGACGATTCGGGGCACCTCGTATTTGTCAGCCTGGCGCCATACCGTTTCGGATTGGGGTTCAACGCCGGAAGTGCCACAAAAAACCACACAGGCACCGTCGAGCACCCGGAGGGAACGCTCGACCTCAATCGTGAAGTCGACGTGTCCGGGCGTATCGATAATGTTGATGCGATGCTGATCGAACTGCTGCTCGGTACCCTGCCAGAACGTGGTGGTGGCAGCCGAGGTGATCGTGATGCCACGCTCCTGCTCCTGCTCCATCCAGTCCATCGTCGCCGCGCCGTCATGCACCTCGCCGATCTTGTGCGAAAGACCGGTGTAGAAAAGAACGCGCTCGGTGGTCGTCGTCTTGCCCGCATCTACGTGGGCGACGATGCCAATGTTGCGATATCGCTTCAGAGGTGTCGTTCTTGGCACAGGAGTGAACCCCGCTTGGTGTCGTGACTGCGTTTAAAGTGGCGCGGCCGGGATCAGAATCGGTAGTGCGAGAACGCCCGGTTCGCTTCTGCCATGCGGTGCGTGTCTTCACGCTTGCGAACCGCACTGCCGCGGCCCTCGGCCGCGTCCATGAGTTCGCCGGCAAGACGGCCCGCCATCGACTTTTCGCCGCGCTTGCGTGCCGCATCAACGAGCCAGCGCATGGCCAGGGCACTGCGGCGCGAGGGTCGAACCTCGACCGGTACCTGATAAGTGGCACCACCGACGCGGCGGGATTTCACCTCGACCGCCGGGGCCACGGCTTCCAGCGCGGCCTCAAACACTTCGATCGGGTCGCCGCCATTTCGTTCCTTGACGCGATCCAGTGCGCCGTAAACGATGCGTTCGGCAACGGCTTTCTTGCCGCTGACCATGACGTGGTTCATGAACTTGGCAAGCGTGGCGTTGCCATATTTGGGATCAGGCAGGATCTCCCGCTTCTCGGGGACTCTACGACGAGGCATGTTGTCTTCCTTTTCTTCAGGTTACCCGGGCACGTTGATGGGCCCGGCCTTACTCTGGCTGCACGATTGCAGCCAGCATTCAATTCTTTAGCCTTTGGGCTTCTTGGTACCGTACTTGGAGCGGCCCTGCATACGGTCGTTGACACCGGCCGTATCGAGCGTACCGCGCACCGTGTGATAGCGAACACCGGGAAGGTCCTTCACTCGACCACCACGGATCAGTACCACCGAGTGCTCCTGGAGGTTGTGTCCCTCACCACCGATGTACGAGTTGACCTCGTAGCCGTTCGTCAGGCGAACACGGCAGACTTTACGAAGTGCCGAGTTCGGCTTCTTGGGCGTAGTGGTGTAAACGCGGGTGCAAACGCCGCGTCTTTGTGGGCAAGCCTGAAGCGCGGGCACGTCGGTGCGCTGCACTTTTCGCTTTCGGGGCTTGCGAACCAATTGGCTGATTCTTGCCATTAAGGGATCGACTCCATTTTTCTGGTTTTTCCGGAAGGCGCGCGGCAGGCGTACAAAAGCCCGTCAGGGCGGGACCCCGGATCAAGGAGCGCGCATTCTAATGACCGGTCTGCAAGGAGTCAACAGCGGCCGTCAGGGTCGCGCTGTCACCACCCAGGCCGCCGCCTCGAGGGTCAGGCCGTCCGGACCAATCAGGCGTTCGAACTCGGCCCTGACCGCGGCGATTGCCTGATCGCGCGCTGCTCCTTCCAGTTCTGAGAGCGCCCGGGCCAGCGGGCCGATCTGGCTCTGGTTCTCGACCGCATCATCGACGGTCGCACCGAGGTTCATCGTCGACCTGGCCTCGTCCATGACGACGCCAGAGAAGCCGGCCGCCCTGAGGATATCCCTTATATAGTTGTCGTCCGCGAACGCGAAAGGACCGGGTGCCCGCGGGTCCGGTGCCGGAGCGTCCGGGTTGGCCGCGGCGATAAAGGGCTGGACGATCCGGCCGCCGGTGGACATCCAGGGGTTGTTGGCCGGCGATTGCCAGCACATGAACGTCATCCGGCCATCCGGGGCCAGCGCAGTACGGATGTTTGCGAACGCCGAAACCGGGTCACTGAAGAACATGACACCAAATCGGGAGAAGACGAGATCATGGTCCGCGCTGAAGGCCGCCGTCGATGCGTCCGCTTCCTGGAACCGGACGTTGCCGAGCCCGGCTGCCCGCTCTCGCGCAAGTGCCAGCATGGGCCGCGAAATGTCGACGCCCGTCACGTCGGCCGCAACTTTGCCCAGTTCGATCGTCGTCGTCCCACAGCCGCACCCGATATCGAGCACGCGTTCTGCACTGCCCGCGGACGCGATCTTCAGCGCCTGTTCCGTCAGCGCAGACAGCGATCGGTCTGTGCGTTCCTGCGCCTGTACCCAGGTTTCGCCGGCCTTGCCATTCCAGTAATCGATCTGTTCCCGGTTTCCGCTCATCCAGGTGAATCCTTCTTCTGCCGTTGTTCAGGGAGTCGCTCTCTCGCCAGGATCCCTCGCCCGCATGACCGGGGCGATGGCTGGCAACGAGTCCGGATCATTGCAAGAATCCGGAGATGCTGCCAACAGGAAATCAGACCATGCGCGACCTCCGGTTACTCTGCCTGCCACTGATGCTCGCACTCGTTGCCGCGTGCGGTGGCCCGTCCCCAACGCCGATCGTCAGCTGCGAGCCGGTGGGTGACATGCGTCCGGACTGCCGCTTCCAGAACCCTGAAGACCTTGCCCTGCTGCCGGACGGAGAAACGTTGATTGTGAGTCAGTTCGGCGCGATGGATGGCTCTGCGCCGGGGTCGCTCGTTTCGTACTCGCTGGCCGACGAGCAAATCACGCCGTTGTTTCCGCCGGCTGAGGGCGATGACCGGAGCTGGGGAACACCCTCCTGCGAGCCTCCCGATGCCGCGCGCTTTTCGCCTCATGGGATCGACCTGCAGCGGCGCGAGGACGGTCGGCTCGCGCTGCTCGTCGTCAACCACGGCGGACGCGAGTCGATCGAGTTCTTCGAGGTTGCCACGGGTGAACCTGCCCTGACCTGGCGGGGTTGCGTCGAGGCACCGGAAGGCAGCTGGCTCAATGATGTCGTGGGCGCACAGGACGGGGGGTTCTGGACGACACACATGATGCCGAAGGATGCCTCGACGTGGGCGACGATCAGCGCACTGTTCGGCGCTGACACGGGTCTCGTCTATCGCTGGACGCCCGGCGCTGGCCTCACCGCCGTTGCCGGCAGCGAGGGTCCGCTCCCGAACGGTATCGAGCGATCGGAGGATGAACGCTTTCTCTTCATCAACATGTATATGGCGGGCGAGGTCCGCAAGTTTGCCACCGATGAAGGCCGGGTCGTCGCGACGACCGAAGCCGCAGGACCGGACAATGTCACCTGGTCACAGGACGGCTACCTGCTCGTTGCGTCGCATACTGACAGCCTGGGTGAACTGACGGCCTGTCAGGAACTGACCGAGGGGGCCTGCGGATACGAGTTCGAGATTGTGCGCATCGATCCGGAAGACATGAGCCGGATTACGATGCTGAAGCATCGGGGTGCGCCGCTCGGCGGTGTGACGGTGGCCGTCGATGCCGGTGAAACACTCGTCTTCGGCACCTTCGCCGGAGACCGCATCGTGACAATGCCGAACCGGATGCGTGCGCCCTGACAGCCCCGGAAAAAGAAAGGGGACCCGCAGGTCCCCTTTCGCAACTTCAGATGTGCTCCCCTAGCTGTCGCCGGAGGAACTGAACGCCTCGGTCAGCGCTGCCTCGACATCGGCCGAGCTGATTGTCGCTTCTTCGGAGCCTTCCTCCCGGCGGCGCTTGCGCTCGTCGTGGTACGCAAGACCGGTTCCTGCCGGAATCAGTCGACCCACGATGACGTTCTCTTTCAGGCCGCGCAGATAATCGCGCTTGCCGGTGACGGCAGCCTCGGTCAGAACGCGCGTCGTCTCCTGGAACGAGGCGGCCGAGATGAACGACTCGGTCGCGAGCGCTGCCTTGGTGATGCCCAGCAGAACACGCTCGAACTTCATCGGCACCTTGCCTTCCGCTTCCAGACGTTCGTTCTCTTCGAGCGCCTTGACGTACTCAAGCTGCTCGCCCTTGATGAAGTCGGAGTCGCCCGGCATCGTCACTTCGATCTTGCGCAGCATCTGGCAGACAATCACCTCGATGTGCTTGTCGTTGATGCCGACACCCTGCAGGCGGTAGACGTCCTGGATCTCCTTGACGATGTACTTGGCCAGCTCGTTGACCCCCTTCAGGCGAAGGATGTCATGCGGGTTCTCGGGACCGTCGGAAACGACTTCACCCTTCTCGACGTGCTCACCCTCGAAGACCGTCATGTGACGCCACTTCGGAATCAGCACCTCGTAGTGATCATCACCTTCCGGCAGCTCACTCGTATCGTTGGGCGTGATGACGAGACGGCGCTTGCCCTTGGTTTCCTTGCCGAAGCTGACCGTACCGCTGATCTCTGCAAGTACGGCAGAGTCCTTCGGCTTGCGAGCCTCGAACAGGTCGGCAACCCGCGGCAGACCACCGGTGATGTCACGGGTCTTCGAGCCTTCCTGCGGGATACGCGCAATAACATCACCAATCTCGATATGGTCACCGTCCTCCAGCGAGAGAATGGCGTTCGGCTCGAGGAAGTAGTGCGCCGGTACATCCGTACCCGCCAGCATCAGCTGTTCGCCATTGTCATCGACAAGGCGTACGGCAGGACGCGTGTCCCTGCCGGTGCTGGGACGGTCCTTCGGATCAATTACCGAGATTGAGGACAGACCGGTAAGTTCGTCTGTCTGGCGACGAACCGTGATGCCCTCTTCCATGCCCTCGAACACGACCTTGCCTTCCACCTCGGTCACGATCGGGTGGGTGTGCGGATCCCAGTTGGCAACGACTTCGCCCTGCTCAACCGAATCACCATCGCCCTTCTTGATGATTGCACCATACGGGATCTTGTAGCGTTCGCGCTCCCGCCCGGCATCCTCATCGGCCACGGCAATCTCACCCGAACGGGAGACGGCAACCAGTTCCCCGGTCGCCTTCTCAATCGTCTTGAGGTTGTGCAGACGAATCCGGCCGGTGTGCTTGACCTGAATGTTGTCGATGGCGGTCGCACGCGATGCGGCACCACCGATGTGGAACGTACGCATCGTGAGCTGGGTACCCGGCTCGCCGATCGACTGTGCCGCAATGACACCGATCGCCTCACCGATATTGACCCGATGACCACGGCCAAGATCACGACCGTAACAGTGGCTGCAGACACCGTAACGCGTCTTGCACGCGATCGGGCTGCGCACCAGGATCTCATCGACCCCCAGTTCTTCGAGACGGCCGACCCATTGCTCGTCGATCATCGTTCCCTGCGGAATGACGACATCGTCGCCGGCAGAGTTCATGACGTCTCGCGCGACGGTTCGACCCAGAACACGATTGCCCAGCGGCTCGACAACGTCGCCACCTTCGATCACGGCCGTCATCAGCAGGCCTTCGTCAGTGCCACAGTCGACCTCGGTAATCACGAGGTCCTGCGCGACGTCGACGAGTCGGCGGGTCAGATAACCGGAGTTCGCCGTCTTCAGTGCGGTATCGGCAAGGCCCTTGCGCGCACCGTGCGTCGAGATGAAGTACTGCATCACCGAGAGCCCCTCGCGGAAATTCGCGGTAATCGGCGTCTCGATGATCGAGCCGTCCGGCTTGGTCATCAGACCACGCATACCGGACAGCTGTCGGATCTGGGCGGGGGAGCCCCGTGCACCCGAGTCGGAATACATCCAGACGCTGTTGAAGGAGTTCTGCTCTTCTTCTTCGCCGTCACGGTTGGTGACCGTTTCTTTCGCCAGCGTGTCCATCATCGCGGCACCGACCTGGTCGTTGGCACGGGTCCAGATATCGATGACCTTGTTGTACTTCTCGCCCTGAGTCACAAGACCGGACGCGAACTGTGACTCGATCTCACGAATCTCGTCTTCGGCACCATCGATGATGGTGGCCTTCTCGTCCGGAATCACGAAGTCATTCACACCGATCGACGCACCCGACTTCGTCGAGTACTCGTAGCCCATGTACATCAGCTGGTCACAGAAGATGACGGTCTCTTTCAGACCGCAGGTTCGATAGGCCGTGTTGATGAGCTTCGAGATGTCCTTGTTGCCCATCGTCTGATTGATGAGTTCATAGGGCAGGCCATCCGGCACGATCGTGTACAGCAGCGCACGACCAACTGTCGTATCGACGACTTCGCGGACTTCCTCGAATCCACCTTCCTCATCACGCAGATTCTGGCGCACACGTACCTTGACGCGAGCCTGCAGACCGACCTTGCCGCTGCGGTACGCGCGATGGACTTCTTCGACATCGGAGAAGGCCATGCCTTCGCCCACGTCATTGATGCGCTCACGCGTCATCCAGTAGACGCCGAGGACGACGTCCTGCGAGGGGACGATGATCGGCTCGCCGTCTGCGGGAAGCAGCACGTTATTGGTCGACATCATCAACGCTCGCGCCTCGAGCTGGGCTTCCAGCGTCAGCGGCACGTGAACAGCCATCTGGTCACCGTCGAAGTCGGCGTTGTAGGCGGTACAGACGAGCGGGTGAAGCTGGATCGCCTTGCCCTCGATGAGTACGGGCTCAAATGCCTGAATGCCGAGACGGTGCAGCGTCGGCGCACGGTTCAGCAGTACCGGATGCTCACGAATGACCTCGGCGAGGATGTCCCAGACTTCCGGGGTCTCGCGCTCGACCATCTTTTTCGCTGCCTTGATCGTTGTGGCGAGGCCACGCGCTTCAAGCTTGCCGAAGATGAACGGTTTGAACAGTTCGAGGGCCATCTTCTTGGGCAAACCGCACTGGTGCAGGCGCAGGGACGGGCCGACGACGATGACGGAACGACCGGAGTAGTCGACCCGCTTGCCCAGCAGGTTCTGGCGGAATCGGCCCTGCTTGCCCTTGATCATGTCAGCAAGGGACTTCAGCGGGCGCTTGTTGGTGCCCGTGATGGCACGGCCACGGCGACCGTTGTCGAGCAGTGCATCGACAGCCTCCTGCAGCATGCGCTTCTCGTTGCGTACGATGATGTCCGGCGCCGCGAGATCGAGCAGTCGCTTCAAGCGATTGTTGCGGTTGATAACGCGACGGTAAAGGTCGTTCAGATCCGATGTCGCGAAACGTCCGCCTTCGAGGGGAACCAGCGGACGCAGATCCGGCGGCAGCACGGGCAGGACGTTCAGGATCATCCACTCCGGCTTGTTGCCGGAGTTCCGGAACGCTTCCATGAGCTTGAGCCGCTTGGTCAGCTTCTTGATCTTGGTATCGGAGTTGGTCTGCGGCAACTCTTCACGGATCGTGTTGATCTCGTCCTCGATGTCCATGTCGTACATGAGGTCCTGGATCGCTTCCGCACCCATCTTGGCCTCGAACTCGTCACCGAACTCCTCGAGCGCCTCATAGTATTGCTCGTCAGTCAGCAGTTGACGCTTTTCGAGTGTGGTCAGGCCCGGGTCCGTCACCACGAACGATTCGAAATAGAGCACACGCTCGATATCCCGCAGGGTCATGTCCATCAACAGACCGATACGCGACGGCAGGGACTTCAGGAACCAGATGTGAGCCACCGGGCTCGCCAGTTCGATGTGACCCATACGCTCCCGGCGCACTTTGGCGAGCGCGACTTCGACGCCACACTTCTCGCAGATCACACCACGATGCTTGAGACGCTTGTACTTGCCGCAAAGGCATTCGTAGTCCTTGGTCGGACCGAAGATCTTCGCGCAGAAGAGACCGTCACGCTCGGGCTTGAACGTACGGTAATTGATCGTCTCGGGCTTTTTGACTTCACCATAAGACCAGGATCGAATCATCTCAGGCGACGCGAGGCCGATGCGAAGCGAATCAAATTCTTCGTTCTGGCCCTGCGCCTTGAGTATGTTGAGCAGATCTTTCAAGTCTTTCCTCCACCGGGCTCGATGCCCGCGTCAAATCAATACTGTTATTGAGCTTCGGTTCTGACGTTCCCCTAAGGGGTGGACGCCTGCTGCGCAGCCGCCCTAGTCGTTTTCCAGCTCAATGTCGATGCCGAGAGAACGAATCTCCTTGACCAGTACGTTGAAGGACTCGGGCATGCCCGGTTCCATACGGTGGTCTCCATCCACGATGTTCTTGTACATGCGGGTACGGCCATGGACGTCGTCCGACTTCACCGTCAGCATCTCCTGCAGCGTATAGGCTGCACCGTACGCCTCCAGGGCCCAAACCTCCATCTCGCCGAAGCGCTGGCCACCGAACTGCGCCTTGCCGCCCAGCGGCTGCTGGGTAACGAGCGAGTACGAGCCGGTCGAACGTGCGTGCATCTTGTCGTCGACGAGGTGGTTGAGCTTCAGCATGTACATGTAGCCCACCGTCACCGGGCGATCGAACTGCTCGCCTGTGGTGCCGTCGAACAGGATGCACTGGCCGTTACGGGGCAGGTCGGCCAGTTCCAGCATGTCCTTGATTTCCTCTTCGGTCGCACCGTCGAAGACCGGCGTCGCCATTGGCACACCGCCGCGGAGATTGTTGGCCATCTCGATGATCTCGTCGTCCGAGAGAGAATCGAGTTCTTCCTGGCGGCCGCTGCGGTTGTAGACCTTTTCGAGAAACTCCCGAACTTCGGCAACCTTGCGCTGCTCATCGAGCATCTCGCCAATCTTGATACCCAGACCATGCGCGGCCCAACCGAGGTGCGTCTCGAGAATCTGGCCAACGTTCATTCGCTTCGGCACGCCAAGCGGGTTGAGCACGATGTCGATCGGCTCACCATTTTCGTCGAACGGCATGTCTTCGACCGGCTTGATGACCGAAATGACGCCCTTGTTACCGTGACGCCCGGCCATCTTGTCACCCGGCTGGATGCGGCGTTTGATCGCGAGGTAGACCTTGACGATCTTGAGCACGCCGGGCGCGAGGTCATCACCCGACTCGAGTTTGGCCTTCGACTCCTCGAATTCCTCATCGAGTTGCTTGCGACGTTCCTTGAGGCGCTCATCGGCCGACGACAGCAGATCGTTCAACTCATCGTCTGACATGCGGAGCTTGAACCAGTCGTCCTTCGGCAGTTCGCGAAGATACTCGCTGGTGAGCTTGTCGCCCTTCTTCAGTTTCGGGCCGGCAACAACAGCCTTGCCGGAGAGCGCGCTTTCCAGACGCTCGTAGGTCGCCGTCTCGATGATGCGATATTCCTCATCGATGTTGCGGCGAACCTCATCCAGTTCATGACGCTCGATATCGAGTGCACGCTGGTCCTTGTCGATACCGTCGCGGGTGAATACACGGACGTCGATCACCGTACCGTTGTAGCTGGACGGTACTCGGAGCGAGGTGTCCTTCACGTCCGACGCCTTCTCGCCGAAGATCGCTCGGAGCAGCTTTTCTTCCGGGGTCAGTTGCGTCTCGCCCTTCGGCGTTACCTTGCCGACCAGAATGTCACCGGCTTCGACCTCAGCACCGATATAGACGATGCCGGATTCGTCGAGCTTCGACAGCGCACCTTCACCGACGTTGGGAATGTCGCAGGTGATTTCCTCGGAGCCCAGCTTCGTATCACGAGCGATACAGGTCAGTTCCTGAATATGGATCGAGGTGAATCGGTCTTCCTTCACCATGCGCTCGGAGATGAGGATCGAATCCTCGAAGTTGTAGCCGTTCCACGTCATGAAAGCGAGGCGGCAGTTCTGTCCGAGCGCGAGGTCACCCATGTCGATCGAGGGACCGTCAGCCAGGATATCGCCGGCAGCGATCGCATCGCCCTGCTTGACCAGCGGCTTCTGGTTGATGCACGTGTTCTGGTTCGAACGCGTGTACTTCGTCAGGTTGTAGATGTCGACACCGGCTTCGCCACTCTCGGTCTCCTCGTCATTGACGCGAATCACGATACGGGCGGCGTCGACGGTCTCGACCTTGCCACCACGTCGGGCCACGACGCAGACACCGGAATCACGGGCAACGATGGCCTCCATCCCGGTACCGACAAGCGGCTTCTCGGCACGCAGGGTCGGCACAGCCTGACGCTGCATGTTTGAGCCCATCAGGGCGCGGTTGGCATCGTCGTGCTCGAGGAACGGAATCAGCGAGGCTGCAATCGAGACGACCTGCTGCGGCGATACGTCCATGAAGTTCACGGACTCGCGCGGCGCCTTGGTGAATTCACCCTGATGACGCACGTCGACCAGGTCTTCCATGATCATGCCCTTGTCATCGACGGGCACAGAGGCCTGTGCAACAACGTAGTCACTCTCGACGATTGCAGACAGATACTCGATGTCGTTGGTGACCTTGCCGTCGACAACGCGACGGTAGGGCGACTCAAGGAAGCCGTACTCGTTGGTCCGGGCATAGACCGCCAGCGAGTTGATGAGGCCGATGTTCGGCCCTTCAGGGGTTTCGATCGGACAGACGCGGCCGTAGTGGGTCGGGTGTACGTCGCGAACCTCAAAGCCGGCGCGCTCGCGGGTCAGGCCACCAGGGCCGAGTGCCGATACACGACGCTTGTGCGTGACCTCGGACAGCGGGTTGTTCTGGTCCATGAACTGGGACAGCTGGGCCGAGCCAAAGTACTCCTTGACCGCTGCCGCGACAGGCTTGGCGTTGATCAGGTCCTGCGGCATCAGACCTTCGCTCTCGGCCAGCGACAGGCGCTCCTTGACGGCACGCTCGACGCGGATCAGGCCAAGACGGAAGGCATTCTCCGCCATCTCGCCGACACTCCGGATGCGGCGGTTACCAAGGTGGTCGATATCGTCGACCGTGTCCTTGCCGTTGCGGATATTGATGAGGCAACGAACGACATCGATGATGTCCTCATTCGACAGCGTACCCGGACCGGTTTCTTCCTCACGCCCGAGGCGGCGGTTGAATTTCATGCGACCGACGTTGGTCAGGTCGTAGCGCTCTTCCGAGAAGAACAGATTCGTAAACAGGTTCTCTGCCGCTTCCTTGGTGGGCGGCTCGCCCGGACGCATCATGCGGTAGATTTCGACCAGCGCTTCGAGGCGGTTCGTGGTCGGATCGACGTTCAGCGTATCCGAGATGAACGGACCACAATCGAGGTCGTTCGTGTAGATCGTCTGGAATGACGCACGACCTGCCTCGACGATCTTGTCCAGGACTTCGGTTGTAATCGTGGTGTTGCAGGGAACGACGATCTCGCCCGACGCTTCGTCGACGATGTCCTCTGCCAGAACGTGCCCACAGACATACTCGACCGGCACGTCGAGTACCTCGAGGTTCGCCTTCTCCATGTCGCGGATATGGCGGGCCGTAATGCGCTGGCCTTCCTCAACGATGACGTTGCCCTTCTTGTCGACGATCTCGAACCGCGCGGTCTCGCCGCGAAGGCGACCGGCAATGAGTTCGAGCTGATAGCTCTCTTCACCGACATGGAACGTGTCGTTGTCGAAGAACATCTCGAGGATTTCCTGGGAGCTGAAGCCGAGAGCGCGCATCAGCACGGTGGCCGGCAGCTTGCGACGACGGTCGATACGGACGAATACGGCGTCCTTCGGGTCGAACTCGAAGTCGAGCCACGAGCCGCGCATCGGGATGACACGGGCCGAGTACAGCAGCTTGCCGCTCGAGTGCGTCTTGCCCTTGTCGTGATCGAAGAATACGCCCGGGCTGCGATGCAGCTGGGACACGATCACGCGCTCGATACCGTTGATGATGAAGGTACCATTCTCGGTCATGAGCGGAATTTCGCCCATGTACACTTCCTGTTCCTTGATGTCCTTGATCGCCTTGTTGGACGAATCCTTGTCGTAAATGATCAGCCGGACCTTGACGCGCAGCGGCGCGGCGTAGGTGACGCTGCGAAGCTGACATTCCTTGACGTTGAACGGCGCCTTGCCGAGCTTGTAGCTGACATATTCCAGTGCCGCGCTACCCGAGTAGCTGACGATCGGGAACACACTCTTGAACGCTGCATGGAGACCCCTCTCCAGCAACTCGTCAAGTGGCGTGCCCTCCTGCAGGAATTCCTGATAGGACTCGACCTGCGTTGCAAGCAGGTACGGAATGTCCATGACTCGCGGCAGCTTGCCGAAGTCCTTCCGAATTCTTTTCTTCTCGGTGTATGTATAGGCCATCAATGCCTCCGGGCTAGATCATAAATATGGCCGGCTTGCCGCTTCTCGGGGCAATCCCGCCACAATATTCAGACACAACAACGCCGGCAGGCCGCCCTCTCTCGAGGGCAGCCGCCGGCAGGATCTCTGTTTTCCTCCAAGAAAACTTCCTGGATTACTTGAGCTCCACGGTTGCACCAGCTTCTTCGAGCTGCTTCTTGATATCTTCAGCTTCGTCCTTGGCCGCAGCTTCCTTCACGGTGGAAGGTGCTTCATCGACCATGGCCTTGGCTTCTTTCAGGCCGAGACCCGTGACCGCACGTACTACCTTGATCACGTTGACTTTCTTGTCACCGGCACCGGTGATCACGACGTCAAACTCGTCCTTCTCTTCTGCACCACCAGCAGCGTCACCGCCGCCAGCAGCTACCGGTGCTGCTGCGACTGCGGCCGCGGCAGAGACACCGAACTTTTCTTCCATCGCTTCGACGAGTTCCACCACTTCCATGACGGACATCTCGGCAATTGCATTCAAAACGTCATCTTTAGACAAAGACATGAGTCCTATCTCCAGTTCTCAATAAAGTGTTTAGGCGGCTTCCTGCTTCTGGTCGCGCACGGCGGCAACCACGCGTGTCACCCGACCCGGAATATCGTTGAGCGTACGAGCAAGCTTGGTGGCCGGAGCCAGCATCGTTGCCATGAGCAGCGCAAGCGCCTCGTCGCGCGTCGGCAGTTTTGCCAGCGCGTCGAGCTGTTCGGCGGGCAGCAGCTTGCCGCCCACGCTCAGTGCTTTGACTTCGAACTTGTCGTTCTCCTTGGCGAAGTCCTTGAAGACGCGCGCACCAGCGCCCGGATCCTCAAGTGAAAACGCCACGATATTCGGACCGAGAAGCGCTTCGGAAAGGCACTCGAACTCGGTACCTGCCAGCGCGCGTTTGGCCAGCGTGTTACGAATGACCTGCACATGCACGCCCTGCTCTCTCGCGTTCTTGCGCAGCGCTGTCATTCCGGCAACGGAAACGCCACGATAGTCTGCGAGGACGGCAGAGAGCGCATTGCTGGCGGTTTCGTTCACCTCAGCAACAATCGCCTGCTTCTCTTTAAGTCCTATTGGCACAAGGTTTACTCCTGTGTCGACTTTCCTTCCCGATGTCTTCCGCAACACGAAGGTCACGGCATCAATCGGGTCCAAATCACGGCGATAGGATTCAACACTCCATAAATTGAATCGGGTTCACCGTCTGCGCAGGCCCCGCTCCGGGGAGCATTGGACTTAACCGGTACTGTCTGTGTCAGCACAGCACCGGACCTGCGGTCTTTGACGAGCCTTGATGCTTCGATCACTCGGGCATCAAGCACCCCAAAGTCCTGGGTCTCCGAAGAGATCCGGGGTTCCGACAAGCGCCGTCAGGCGCGAATCAGAACCCTTTGTATTCGCTTGCCTCTTCTGTATGCCCCGGCTGGCACGGTATTGACGCAGCCCCGGGACGACGTGAGGCAGATGCTAGAAATCCAGCGATGCCTGGTCGATAGGAATACCGGCGCCCATCGTGGTCGAAAGCACCACCTTCTTGACGTACGTTCCCTTCGACGACGCGGGCTTGGCCTTCTTCAGGTCAACCAGCAACGCTTCGATATTCTGTTTGATGGACTGGGCATCGAATTCGACGTTGCCAACGGCACCGTGAATGATCCCGTTCTTGTCGGTTCGATACCGTACCTGACCCGCCTTCGCATTGCGAACTGCCTCCGCCACATCCGGCGTGACCGTTCCGAGGCGCGGGTTCGGCATCAGGCCGCGGGGGCCCAGAATCTGACCGAGCTGACCGACGACTCGCATGGCGTCCGGCGTCGCGATGCAGACGTCGAAATCCAGCGTGCCGCCCTTGATGGTATCGGCGAGATCTTCCATGCCGACGATGTCTGCGCCGGCTTCTTTCGCCGCGTCAGCGTTGTCGCCCTGGGCGAACACCGCAACACGAACCGATTTGCCGGTACCGTTCGGCAGTACAGTTGAGCCACGAACAACCTGATCAGATTTACGCGGGTCGACGCCGAGATTGATGCTGACGTCGACGGACTCCTTGAACTTGACCTTCGAGAGCTCCGACAGGATCGTGACGGCTTCCTCGATCGGATACGCCTTACCCGGCTCGATCTTCTCGCGAATGGCCTTCAAACGCTTGGACAGTTTCGCCATCTTACAGACCCTCCACTTCGATGCCGGCGGCACGGGCACTGCCCGCGATCGTGCGGACGGCCGCTTCGAGATCGCCCGCTGTCAGGTCGGGCATCTTGGTTTGCGCAATCTCTTCGAGCTGGGCGCGCGTGACCTTGCCAACCTTGTTGACATGCGGCTCGCCCGAGCCCTTCTGAATGCCGGCAGCCTTCTTCAGCAGAATGCTCGCCGGGGGCGTTTTGGTAATGTACGTAAAGCTCTTGTCCGAATAGACCGTGATGACCACGGGAACGGGCAGGCCCTGCTCCATGGACTGGGTCTGGGCGTTGAAAGCCTTACAGAATTCCATGATGTTGACACCGTGCTGGCCCAGCGCAGGACCGACAGGCGGTGACGGGTTTGCCTGACCTGCAGGAACCTGCAGCTTGATGTAGGCATCAATTTTCTTTGCCATGGTAATCTCCCTGGGTGCAAGCGCGTGACGCGTATCCGGGGATCCCGCCCCACAGAGCCGTCACGCTCCCCTTCTTCGGTCCCAGCCTGGCAAGGCATGCGACCTGTTCATGTTGAAACCGGGCAATCCGTCCGGTTCCGCCAAATCAGCCCTTCTCGACCTGTCCGAAGTCCAGTTCGACCGGCGTGGACCGCCCGAAAATCGTCACAGCGACATGCAGGCGGTTTTTCTCGTAGTTCACTTCCTCAACGACACCATTGAAGTCGTTGAACGGGCCATCGATAACCCGGACCAGTTCGCCGGGCTCGAAGACCGTCTTCGGCGTGGCATGGTCGCTGCCCGCCTGCACGCGCTGAAGAATCGCGTTCGCCTCTGCCTCGGTGATCGGGGCCGGCTGGTCTGCCTTGCCGCCGATGAAGCCCATGACGCGAGGCGTCTCTTTCACTAGATGCCAGGTGTCATCGTCGAGTTCCATCTCGACGAGCACATAGCCCGGAAAGAACTTGCGCTCACTGCGGCGCTTCTTGCCGGCGCGCATCTCGACGACTTCTTCGGACGGGACGATGACCTCACCGAACTTCTCGGCGAAGGTCGACAGTTCGATTCGCTCCTGAAGCGCACGCATGACCTGCTTCTCGTAGCCCGAGTAGGCATGCACCACGTACCAGCGCTTGCTCACATCAAATCTCCTAGCCGATGGTGGCTTGAACGCCCCAGGAAAGCGCCGAATCGAGGCCCCAGAGCAACAGCCCGACCAGGAAGACGACCACAACGACAATCAGCGTCGTCTGCGTGGTTTCCTGTCGAGTCGGCCAGACAACTTTCCTGACCTCGGTGCGGGCCTCTTTGGCGAGACTCCAGGCCGAACGCCCCTGCGAAGACTGCAACGCAATCCCGGCGACGATACCCGCAATAACGATGCCTGCAAGCACCCTGTAAAGAACGGCGACAGAGGCGAAGTAAGCATTCGCATACACGCCACCCGCGAGGATAGCCAATACGACGACCCAGACCGCGATATCCGCGCCTGAGGAACCCGTCTCTGCTGCTTTTGCCTTAGCGTTCATCTACAACCTGTCTAATGAAGTCCAGTTCCGTGGCAGGCCAGGAGGGAATCGAACCCCCAACCTGCGGTTTTGGAGACCGCCGCTCTGCCAATTGAGCTACTGGCCTTCGGAAAATCGTCTTTCTGTCATTTTGATCCTGAGCGGCACTGCTGCCGCTCAGGGTCAAGGAGTCGCTTTGCTACTCCTTGATCTTCGTCACAACGCCGGCGCCTACGGTTCGGCCACCTTCGCGAATCGCGAAGCGCTGGCCTTCTTCCATCGCGATCGGCGCGATCAGTTCGACGTCCATGTTCACGTTGTCGCCCGGCATCACCATCTCGGTGCCTTCCGGCAGTTCGACCGTGCCCGTCACGTCCGTCGTCTCGAAGAAAAACTGCGGCTTGTAGCCCTTGAAGAACGGCGTGTGGCGCCCACCCTCATCCTTCGACAGCACGTAGACCTCGCCCTCGAACTTCGTGTGCGGCGTGATCGATCCCGGCGCCGCCAGGACCTGGCCTCGCTCCACTTCGTCACGCTTCGTGCCGCGCAGCAGTACGCCAACGTTCTCGCCCGCTCGACCTTCGTCCAGCAGCTTGCGGAACATCTCGACACCCGTGCACGTCGTCTTCGTCGTGTCCTTGATGCCGACAATCTCGATCTCGTCGCCTACCTTGATGATGCCCCGCGAGACTCGTCCCGTGACGACCGTGCCGCGACCCGAAATCGAGAATACGTCCTCGATCGGCAGCAGGAACGGCTGGTCAATCGCCCGCTCCGGCTCCGGAATGTACTCGTCCAGCGTCTCTACCAGCTTCACCACCGACGGCGCGCCAATCTCTGACGTATCGCCTTCCAGTGCCTTCAGCGCGCTGCCAACCACGATCGGCGTGTCGTCACCCGGGAAGTCGTACTGGTCCAGCAGCTCGCGAACTTCCATCTCGACCAGTTCCAGCAGCTCTTCGTCATCGACCATGTCTGCCTTGTTCAGGAACACCACAATGTACGGGACACCGACCTGCTTCGACAGCAGAATGTGCTCCCGTGTCTGCGGCATCGGGCCGTCTGCCGCGCTGCACACCAGAATCGCTCCGTCCATCTGCGCCGCACCCGTGATCATGTTCTTCACATAGTCCGCGTGACCCGGGCAGTCAACGTGCGCGTAGTGACGCGTCGGCGAATCGTACTCAACGTGCGAGGTCGCAATCGTGATACCACGCTCACGCTCTTCCGGCGCATTGTCGATCATGTCGAAAGCACGCGCTTCACCGCTACCATACGTCTCGAAGCACACCTTCGTGATCGCCGCCGTCAGCGTCGTCTTGCCGTGGTCGACGTGGCCGATCGTTCCTACGTTGATATGCGGCTTCGTCCGCTCAAACTTCTCTTTGGACATGACCGAGTTTCTCCTTCACGTTGTCCTTCAAACGGCGGCACGCTATCCCAGCGCTCTCCCCAAGAGGATTCAATTGCCGTTTGAGCTGTTATTTCGTTTCTTGGTTAATAAATAGTGGAGCTCATAACCGGATTTGAACCGGTGACCTCTTCCTTACCAAGGAAGTGCTCTACCTACTGAGCTATATGAGCGATAACCTGTCACACTTCCTGTTCTGATATTCTGGAGCGGGTAGCGAGAGTCGAACTCGCGTCATCAGCTTGGAAGGCTGAGGTTCTACCACTGAACTATACCCGCGATATTTCGTTCTCATACCCACTGCGGACGCTGCTCTTTCGCTCCAGCCCCCGTATCAAGTGGTGGAGGGGGGTGGATTCGAACCACCGAAGCTTTCGCGTCAGATTTACAGTCTGATCCCTTTGACCGCTCGGGAACCCCTCCGCAAAGAGGCGCTAGATTCTGCCTTCGGCACCCGGGCATGTCAAATCATAATTCGACGAAAAGCGAGAAAATTCGCGGGCTTGAGGGAGATCAGTCTTGCCGGTGACTCGCTGGACGCATGACCCCGGCAAAAAGGCCTTGTTTTGCAGTGCAAAAGCGCATTCAAGAAAAATGGTGCCGCAACCAAGGATCGAACTCGGGACCTACTGATTACAAATCAGTTGCTCTACCAGCTGAGCTATTGCGGCGTGAATCGCGCGGATTGTAGAGCAAGCCCGAAGGGCAGGCAATCAATCCGGACACGCACGACTCTGCAGCGATAGCGGAGAGTCACCGGGCACCAGCGACCGCCAGGCATCCAGCCGGGGTCCCCGGGCCTGACCGGCATCATCGAAAACCCAGAACTGGCGCTCGACCTGGGGCAGAGCCTCGATGATGACCTCATAGCCCTGCCGCTCTCGCTCCGCCCGCAACGCCTCGGCTGCATCCCGCGTTGAGAAAAGCCCGAGCGAGATACCCATGGCCTGGTCGCCCTGGGTAATGATATAGCTGTCGATACCCAGCGACTTGAGCTCGCGCAGCTTCCGGAAGGCCTCCTCAACCGAGGACGCCGGCGGCAACAGGACACGGTAATCCGTTTCGCCGCCATCCAGATCGATGGCTTTCATTGTTGCCGTGATGTCCAGCGCTGCTGCCTGCTGCACGATGGACTCGGCATCAAACAGGGTCGCGAACGGCCCCAGCGCCGTGCAGAACCCGGCCGCCGCCTCGACGTCGGCATCGCGCGACGCCGGACGGGTGACGATCGGGTTGCTGATAACCCGGTTGAGATCGCTCTGGCGCGACCGATCCGCTTCGCTGAGCAAGGCAATCGTTTCGGACCCGCTGTCATACCGCCCCGTAATCCGTGGTGGCTGCGCCGGCGGATCACGCAGCATCGCCCATCCCGCGTAGAGAATGTTGAGGATGAGCAGGCTGGCAGCGACGAGCTTCAAGACACCGCCCGGCGGACACTGACCTCGCCCGCGTTGAACATCTTCGTTCCATGACCGGTTTCGAGCAGGAGGTTACCGGATTCATCGATACCGAGATTCCTGCCTTCGACGCGCTCCTCGCCGAGAAGCACAACGAGCGACTCGCCGGCGAAGCTGTCGTAGTCGGCCCAGGCCGCTGCAAAGGGCCCAAAGCCCTCGCGACCGAAGTAATCGAGCGCAGGCAACAGGGATTCGAGCAGCGCGCCCACGATCGCGTTCCGCGACTGTCCGATGTCGTCGGGCAGCGTGCTGAACGCCTGCTCGACCTGTGCGCCGTGCGCCTCGCTCAGGTGAACATTGATTCCACAGCCGATGACGACCACATGGTGGTGAGCCGTTGGCGCGGCCAGCTCGACGAGGATGCCACCGAGCTTGCGACCCGCCAGAAGCAGGTCGTTCGGCCACTTCAGCCCCACACCGGCAACGCCAAGATCGCGAAGGGCGCCCGCGATGGCCATGCCCGCAACGATACTGAGCCCGGCGACGGGAACCTTCCTTGGAATCTTCCAGCCAACGCTCATGTAGATGTTCCGGCCAAACGGACTGACCCATTGGCGGCCCCGCCTGCCACGGCCGGCGACCTGTCTTTCGGCCAGGCATACGCTGCCATGGAAGTCAGGTTCCCCGACCCGCTCGAGTTGCCAGGTATTGGTAGAACCCACACTGAACAGCGTATCGCAGCGGGCAAGGTGGGCGCCGGCCAGATTCAGCCCATCGCGAATCGCATTGGAATCCAGCAGTTCGGGCGGATCCGGCAGCCGGCCGTTCTCAAGAGCGAGGCCGAGTTCGTCGAGCACAGGGGCCGGTACCGCACCCGGAGGCAATGATTCGCCAGCGCACAGTCGACGCACGTGGTCGATAAGCTCATCGTTCATGGCGCGGAATTATAGGAGGAAAGACCGGGGAAGTGGTGGAGCCAGGCAGGATCGAACTGCCGACCTCCTGCGTGCAAGGCAGGCGCTCTCCCAGCTGAGCTATGGCCCCACGTCCCGAGACGGGCTCGCAATATTCCAGATTGGCGGCGCTTCGTAAAGTGCCAGAAGTGCCAAATCTGGTGGGTCTGGGTGGACTCGAACCACCGACCTCATCCTTATCAGGGATGCGCTCTAACCACCTGAGCTACAGACCCGCGCGAGGGGGCGTATTATACGCAGGCGGCTTTCCATTACAACGACTTCGACGCGGTTCATTTCATCACCACCAGATGGTGATTCTTCTTGCCCTTCTGGACGATATGGTAGCGGCCGTGAAGCGCGTCTTCCCGGGTCAGAACGAACGCCGCATCGTCGATTTTCTCACCGTTCACCGATACCGCGTTGCTGCCAATCAGCTTGCGGGCCTGGCCAACCGTGACCTCGCCACGCGGCGTCACGGCCAGCCCCGCATCAACAAGCACCTGCACCAGTTCCGTCGGGCCCCCGACCTGACTCGACGGCAGACCATCCTGCGCGAGTTGCCCGAGGTCACTTTCAGCAAGCCCGGTCAGGCTGTTGCGAAAAAGCGCCTCGCTGATTCGCTCGGCAGCAAGCACCCCTTCATCACCGTGAACGAGGCGGGTCACCTCACCGGCCAGCGCGCGGTGAGCCACCCGTGCGCCCGGGTCGGTATCGTGCGCCTCGGCAAGCTCACGGCGACGCGCCGGATCGACAAACGTGAAGATATCAATGTAGCGCATCACATCTGCATCCGCGGCGTTCAGCCAGAACTGGTAGAACGCGTAGGGTGAGGTCAGGGCGGCATCAAGCCAGATCGCATTGCCCATGCTCTTGCCGAACTTCGTGCCGTCCGCTGTCGTGATGAGCGGGTATGTGATCGCGAACGCCTGAACACTTTCCATGCGGCGTACCAGATCCATTCCGGCCGTAATATTGCCCCACTGGTCGCTGCCACCCATCTGGATGGTGCAGTCGTGCTGGCGATTGAGCACCACGAAATCGTAGGACTGCAGCAGGGAGTAGCTGAACTCGGTATAGCTGATGCCCATCGACTCGTCTTCCAGCCGTCGGCGCACGGTTTCCTTCTGAATCATCGCGTTGACGCTGAAGTACTTGCCGATTTCCCGCAGGTATTCGATGACACCCATGGCGCCAAACCACTCGTTATTGTCGACGACGATGGCCGAATTCTCGCCGCAGTCGAAATCAAGGAAGCGGGCCGCCTGAACGCGGATCTTCTCGACGAACGCCTGCACGTCTTCCGTCGACAGCAGTTCACGCTCGCTGTTGCGTCCGCCGGGGTCGCCAATCATCCCGGTCGCGCCGCCTACAAGCAGGATCGGCCGGTGGCCGGCATTCTGGAAGCGCCGGAGCGCAAGCAGTGGCACCAGATTGCCGATATGGAGACTGTCCGCCGTCGGGTCGAAGCCACAATAGACGGTGCGCATCCCGGTCGAGAGGTGCTGGCCCAGTTCGTCCTCGAGACTGATCTGGGCAATCATGCCCCGCGCCCGAAGATCTTCCAGAACATTGGTGCTCATCTGTGTTTCTCGCTGTTTTGTCGACCAGGGCGCTGCGCGCCGTTCAATTTACGAGCAGCTTGCGGTAGTCTCGACAGCTCGCCCACGTGCCGCAGGACGCGGCGCGAGGAACATACAGGATCGCGAGATAAATTCAAGCGATCGCGGCCGACAGCCCCACGGAGAAACAGGATCATGGACGATTCAACGCACACCTTGCCGCCACGACGCAGCCTTGCCCGAATCTCTTCCATTAACTGCTTTCTTTTTATATAGTTACGCCAGTTTTATTACAATTCACAAGAATAAGTTGCGCTAGCCGACTGCTTTATATGGACGCTTACCCAAAGTCGCATCTCAAGGCCGCCATTATCCTGACGGTTGCCTTCATCATCATCTTCACGGCGTTGCCTTCCAAGGAAGCGACCATGCTGAAGAGCGAGCCCGTGTCGCTGGAGATCACGACGGTTGATACCGCGCCCGTCCTCCAGGCAACGGCTGAGCCGGTGCCGGCCCCGGTCGAGGCAGAACCCGAACCCGTCGTCGAGAAGACCCACTGGCAAACCGTGACCGTGCGGTCCGGTGACAACATGTCGAGGATCTTCCAGCGCGCAGGCCTCTCGGCCCGGACCCTGCACGACATCATGAACCTCGGCCCCGACGTCCAGCGTCTTCGAAAGATCATGCCCGGTGAACAGCTTCAGATCGAGACGCGCGCCGACGGGTCGTTACAACAGCTTCGCTACGAACAGAGTGCGCTGCGCACACTGATCATCGACCGCGAAGGCGAGGGATACATCGCCCAGTGGGAGGAAGTCGAACCGGAGGTCATCGTTGCTTTTGCAACAGCCGATATCTCTGCCGACGCACCGTCGCTGTATCACGCGGGCAAGCGCGCCGGCCTGTCTGACAACATCATCATGAAGCTCTCTTACATCTTTCAGTGGGATATCAGCTTCGCGCTCGATCTTCGCCAGGGCGACTCATTTACCGTGATGTATGAAGAACACTATGTGCGCGGAGAGAAGATCCGGGAAGGCGACATCATCGCCGCCCACTTCTCGAACATGGGTACGCGCTACAACGCGGTTGCCTACGAAGACGCGACCGGGCGTCTGCAGTACTACGCCCCGGATGGCAGCAGCATGCGCAAGGCGTTCCTTCGCGACCCTGTCCACTTTTCGCATGTCAGCTCACAGTTCAATCTGAAACGCCTGCACCCGATCCACAAGCACGTCATGCCTCACCGGGGCATTGACTACGCCGCGAACACCGGGACCCCGGTTCGCGCATCAGGAGACGGCAAGGTCACCATCGCTCGCCAGAACGCCGCCTCGGGCAAGTACATCGTGATCCAGCACGGTGAGCAGTACACGACCAAGTACCTGCACCTGTCCGCGTTTGCGAATGGTGTACGCGCTGGCAAGCGGGTCAATCAGGGCGATGTGATCGGCTACGTCGGGTCGACGGGATGGGCAACGGGCCCGCACCTTCACTATGAATTCCTGGTCGGTGGCGTCCACCGCAATCCGCGAACTGTGGCACTGCCCAAGTCTGAACCGATACCCGAAAGCGAAATGGCGGCCTTCAGGGCGAGAACGCAGCCGCTGCTGGCACGCCTCGATTCACTCGCCGGGCAGACCAGCTATGCCCAGGCCGAGTCGAACCAGGGCGAAGGGTAAACCGCAGTCTAGATCGCGAAAGAGTTGCCGCAGCCGCAGGTCGTACTGGCATTCGGGTTGGTGACCACAAACCGTGACCCCTGCAGGTCCTCCCGGAAGTCGACGACTGCACCTGCAAGATACTGGTAGCTGAGCGAGTCCACCACGAGTTGGACCCCGCCGTTCTCGATACACGTATCGTCGTCCTCGAGATCTTCATCGAACGTGAAGCCATACTCGAACCCGGAACAACCACCACCGGTAACGAACACCCTGAGGCGCAGGTCCTCGTTCTGCTCTTCCGTAATCAGTGCTTTCACCTTGCTGGCGGCAGCATCGGTGAACTGCATCATCTGCGGGGTAAATGTCGAAACGTCACTCATGGCGTGGATATGGGAACAGCTCGTGTGAATTCAACCGTCAGGAATTGCCCGATACCGCCGTCACGGTTCGGGCCGCCTTCGTTCGGGGCTCCGCGGCATCCGAGGTGCCAGACGGCTCACTGGCACCGGCCTCCGGCGTCGCCTCCGCGGCGGCGGAATCTGCCGTCCGGGACGACTTGCCCTGCGGCACATGCACCAGATTGCCGTCCACTCGCGACCCCATCACCATCTCGATCAGGTTGTAGTAGACGTTGCCCTTGATCTCGGCGCGAGCGGCGAGTTCGACATGCTTGTCGGAATGGATATCGCCGTAGACCTTGCCGTTGACGATGACTTTCGGTGCGCGAATCTCGCCTTTGACACGCCCCTTCTCACTGACCGTGACGACCCCGCGGGAGCCCTCCTGCGCGTAGACGTTCCCCTTGATCACGCCGTTGACCAGCAACTGGTCGCTGAAATGTACATCGCCGGAGAGTTCGCAATTGTTGGCAATGAGCGTGATGCCAGACTCCGCCTTCGTGGACTTACCAAACATTGACTAACCCTCCCAACTGAAACTTCGTTCGAGTCGCTGATCATCCCGGCCGCTCGCCTCGGCAACGACTGTAATCGCTTGCGGTTCGAACCCGACCGGAATCGTCATCTCACCGTCTATATTCTGAAAATAGCGGAAACGAAACCGGATGCTGCCGCTTCGCTCCGAGACGTCCGCCAGAGGCAGCACCGCCTCCGCATCACCCTGACGCCCCTCCAGCTGGATGCTGACATCACCCGCAATGTAGTCGTGCTTGTCGACAACCTGCGTCAGCAGCAGACTATAGCGATACTGGTTGGCATCGCCAGCGCTTCGCACATCGAGGCGTTCGATCCGGAGTCCCTTGTTCTCGGCATTGGGCACCATGACGCCCTTGTAAAAGCCGATTTCTTCGTTGAGCTGGGCGATGCGGTCCTGCAGTTCCTCGACCGTCTCCTGGACCTCTTCATTGGCCCGGGTGTCGATCTGCGTGCCGACCTTCAGGTCTGCAATCTCCTGGCGCTGCTCCTCCACGACCAGCAGGCTGCGGGCAAGCTGCGCACGAATTGCGTCGCGCTCCTCCATGACTTCGACCCTGGTTGCGAGACCCGTCGACTTGCCGTACTGGAATGACGCGAACGCGGCTGCGCCAGCAGCCACAACGAACAGCACGACGACCGCAACGGTCCGCCAGGGCCGATACGGCACGACCACCATCTGATGCTGCTTGCTGCCTTTGACTGCGACCATCGAACCAGCGCTTGTCGCCATGGACCGAACAGTTTAACAGAATTGGCAAAAAGGTAATCCATGTGCCTGATTTTGCTTGAGCTATTGCCGCAGGAGCCACGCCAGCCCTCGATCTTTCCGGGCCCTTCGCATATCCTGACAGCCGGTTAACTCAGGTCTCTCCATGGCACGGCGCCAGCTTCCGTCAGATTATTCGCTTCGGGGTTTCCGCCGCAGGCTCGCGTCCATCGAGGCCGTCCCCCACTTTGCGCTACTCGGCATCCTGTCGGGCATCGTGACCGGCGGGCTTATTCTGCTGTTCCGCAAACTCATCGAAATACCACTTGCGGTCTATCTCGAGGACGACTTCGAGAACTTCGAGATTCTCGCACCGGAGTATCTGCTGGGGCTTCCGCTGGCTGGTGGCATCGTACTGGCCATCTTCATGATGTTGACACGGGAAGACAGCCGGCGACTCGGCGTCACCCATGTGCTGGAACGCCTCGCCCGCCACCAGGGCCACCTGCCCTGGCGCAATGCCTCGATCCAGTTCATCGGCGGCATCATCGGGCTGGCGAGCGGCCAGTCAGGTGGCCGGGAAGGACCCGCAATCCACCTCGGCGCGGCCGGCAGCAGCCTGCTCGGCCAGTGGCTGCAACTGCCCAACAACAGCATCCGGATACTGGTGGGCTGTGGAGCAGCGGCTGCGATTTCCGCTTCATTCAACACACCGATTGCCGGGGTGATCTTCTCGATGGAGGTGATCATCATGGAGTACACGATCGCGGGCTTCATTCCCGTCATGCTGGCCGCTGTGACGGCCACGCTCATCAACCAGGCGGTGTACGGCACGACAACAGCGTTCGATGTACCCGAGGTCGCGATGAGCGGCTTCTTCGACCTTCCTTACCTCGTTTTCATCGGCATCACGATTGGCCTGCTCGCGGCCATGTTCACGCGCCTCATTCAGCAGATTTTCCGCTTCGCACCGAAAGCCGTATGGCTGCGCATGATCATTGCCGGAGCCACCACCGGACTCATCGCGCTCGCGATTCCGCAGGTGCTGGGCCAGGGCTATGACACGGTCAACGAGGCCCTCGCCGGTGATCTCACGCTGTCAGTGCTGATCGCCATCTGCGCATTCAAGATCATCGCCAGCGCCGCAACGATAGGTCTCGGGGTTCCCGTCGGTGTCATCGGCCCGCTGCTCGTAATCGGCGCGATGGCAGGCGGCATCCTCGGCGCGCTGGGCACGGCCGTGTTCCCGGATTCTGCGTCGACACCCGGGTTCTACGTCATGATGGGCATGGGCGCCATGATGGGCGCGGCGCTGCAGGCCCCCCTGGCCGCGCTCATGGCCGTCATGGAGCTCACGCACAACGTCAACATCATCCTGCCTGCGATGCTGGTGATCATCGTCGCCAACATGACCGCAAGCCACCTGTTCGGCATGCGCTCGATCTTCATCATGCAGATGGAAACCATGGGACTGGAGTTCCGGCAGAACCCGCTCTCCATGGCACTCAACCGGGCATCGGTCGCCAGCATCATGAACCGCAACTTCGATCGTGTGAGTGTCTTCGTGAGTCCCGAGCGCGCCCTGGAACTGCTCAAGGACAAGCCGACCTGGCTGCTGGTCCATCGCGAGAAGGAGCGCCCTAGATTCATCCTCCGTGCCGAGGACCTCGCGAGGTTTCTGGAAGAGCACCCCGACGTCGAGCAGATCGATCTCAGCGAAATTCCTGCAACCCGCAAGGACGTTACCTCGGTCATGCTTCAGGCCACGCTGTCGGAAGCGCTGGACATGATCAATTCGAAGGGTGTGGAGGCCGTCTACGTCAACCGGATCACGGCGCCCATGATCGATTCCGTGATCGGCATCGTGACCCGCGAGGACATCGAATCCTACTATCAGCAGTAGCTGGTCATTTGAATAAGACCGTCAGTGATGTTTGAATTCGCGCTTCCGTGCGACCTCACGAGTTCATGTCGAATTCTGCCCAACTCTTCGAGAACGCCCGCCGGGTCCTGCCCGGCGGCGTAAATTCACCGGTCCGGGCCTTTGGCCGGGTGGGTGGTGATCCGGTTTTCTTCAAGCGTGGCGAAGGCGCCTACCTGATCGACGAGGATGATCGACGATTCGTCGACTACATCGGATCCTGGGGCCCCATGATCGTGGGTCACGCACACCCTGATGTCGTGGCGCGGGTGCGCGAAGCCGTCGGGGCCGGACTCAGCTTCGGTGCACCGACCGTGATCGAAACCGAACTCGCCGAGAAAGTCTGCCAGATTGTGCCCTCCATCGAGATGATCCGGATGGTGAGCTCGGGTACCGAAGCGACAATGAGCGCGATTCGACTGGCGCGCGGTTATACCGGCCGAGACAAGATCGTCAAGTTTGAAGGCTGCTACCACGGCCACAGCGACTCCCTGCTCGTAAAGGCAGGCTCTGGTGCGCTCACGTTCGGCGAGCCCGACTCGCTCGGCGTACCCGCCAGCCTCGCCGCCCACACCATTACCGTCGACTTCAACGATGCGGCCGCCGTCGAAGCCGTCTTCCGCGAGAGCGGCGACGAGATCGCCGCGGTCATCGTCGAACCGATTGCCGGCAACATGAGCTTCGTGCCACCAATGCCCGGCTTCCTCGAGACGCTTCGCGCGCAATGCGATACCCACGGCGCGGTCCTGATCTTCGACGAGGTCATGACCGGATTCCGGGTTGCCCTCGGCGGCGCCCAATCCGTCTACGGCATCAAGCCCGACCTGACGACCCTGGGCAAGGTGATCGGAGGCGGCATGCCGGTCGGCGCCTTTGGCGGTCGCCGCGACATCATGGAGAAGCTGGCCCCGCTCGGCGGTGTGTACCAGGCAGGTACGCTGTCCGGGAACCCGATTGCGATGACGGCCGGCATGGCGACCCTTGAGATCATCGAGCAGCCCGGCTTCTTCGAGGATCTCGAAGCACGCACCAAAGCGCTGATGGACGGCATGAAGGCACGCGCTGACGACGCCGGTATTCCCTTCTCGATCCACTATCGCGGCGGCATGTTCGGATTCTTCTTCACCCCGGTGGCGTCCGTGTCACGTTTCTCTGAGGTCATGAACGCCGATTCAGCCCGCTTCAACACCTTCTTCCGGTCGATGCTCGACAGCGGCATCAACCTCGCCCCCTCACCTTTCGAGTCCGGCTTCGTCTCGAGCGCCCACTCCGATGCAGACATTCGGGTGACGCTGGATGCGGCCGAGGCTGCCTTCTCCAAGATCAAGGCCTGAAACCCACACCCAGAACGGAGATCCTGATGGATACCTTTGATGTCTACGGCATTGGCAATGCGCTTGTCGATACCGAGTATGAAGTAGACGACGACTTTCTGAACCACGCCAAACTCCCGAAAGGGATGATGACGCTGATCGAATCCGAGGACCGCAAGCGCCTGCTCTCACTCCTCGAGGACGAGCACGAGATCGAAGTGATCAAACAGGCGGGTGGCGGCTCGGCGGCGAACACGATCGTGGCAATCGCCCAGATGGGTGGCAGGACCTTCTACAGTTGCAAGGTCGCCTCGGACGAAACCGGCGATTTCTTCATGCACGACCTGAAGGAAGCCGGCGTCAAGACGAACCTCGATACGGGTCGCAGTCCGGGCATCACCGGCAAGTGCATCTCGATGGTCACGCCGGACGCCGAGCGCACAATGGCATCGCACCTGGGTATCACCCAGGAACTCTCCGTTGACGAACTGAATCCGGACGCGCTGCGCAATTCAAAGATCCTGTACATTGAAGGCTACCTCGTCACGTCACCGACAGGTTTCGAGGCCGCAAAGGCTGCCCAGGAAATCGCCCGCTCGGCGGGAGCACTCGTTTCGCTGACGCTCTCCGACCCGGCGATGGTCGAGAACTTCAAGCCGTCCTTCGATGAGATGGCAACGAAGGGTGTCGATCTGATCTTCTGCAACGAAGACGAGGCGATGCTCTGGACCGGGGCCGGCGACCGCGACGCGGCGATGGAGCAGCTGAAATCCACCTGCCAGTTTGTTGCGATGACCTGTGGCAAGGACGGCGCGATGGTCCACGACGGCAATCGCACGGTGCTTGTACCGGGCGTACCAACCCGGGCGGTCGACACGACCGGTGCCGGCGACATGTTCGCAGGCGCCTTCCTCCATCACATCGGGCAGGGCAAGACCTACGAAGAGGCGGCTGCATTCGCAAATCGCGCGGCATCGCTGCTGGTGTCGAGCTTCGGCGCGCGGCTGACCGGTGATGTTGTCCGGGAGCAGCTGCTGAGCGCAGCCTAGAACAGCCCGAGTTGTCGGTCCGTCAATCCGGCGAGCGACGTCGACTTCAGCGACAGAATGGCATCGGCGATCGGTGCCAGCTGTCGTTCGACGTAAAAGTCATAATCAATCGGTGAAACCCGGTAAGCCCTGGGCTCCGGCCCGCTCCGCGTCATCACATACTCCACCCAGCTGCCACGTCCCGGCCCCGGCGGCAGACCGCGGTCGCGGCGAATGCTTTCAGCCTGGCGTGCAGCCCGGACATGGGGCGGCACGTTTCGGGTGTATTCATCGAGGTTCCTGCGAAGCCGCCGGCGGAGGACGAGATCTGCATCGCGCTCTCCCGCCGTCACCTGTCGAACAGTTTCGCGGACGAAGTCTTCATAGGGTTCGTCCAGGAAAATCCGCCGATACAGTTCCTGCTGGAATTCCCGGGCCAGCGGGCTCCAGTCACTGCGAACCGTCTCGAGCCCCTTGAACACAAGGCGAACGTCGCCGCCTTCACGATACATCCCCGCATAACGCTTTTTGCTCCCCTGCTCCGACCCGCGAATGCTCGGCATCAGGAACTTCTCGTAGTGAGTCTCGAACTCCACCTCGAGGCAGCTCTCAACGCCGATGGTGGTCTGCAACTGATCCCGCCACCAGTCATTGAGTTCCCGCGTGAGCCGCGCGCCGGTTGCACCGACATCGTTGCTGTCGACACCGTCGAGCAACACGAACACAGAATCGGTGTCGCCATAGATCACGGGGAACCCGCGAGCCTCGATCAGATCCCGCGTCTCCTGAAGTATCTGGTGGCCGCGGAGCGTAATTGAGCTGACAAGCCTCGCGTCGAAGAATCGGCACGCCGGCGTCCCGAGAACGCCATAGAACGAGTTCATGATGATCTTGATCGCCTGCGAAAGCGGTGCATTGCCGTCGCGTTTGGCGACATCCCGCTGCGCCCAGAGCGATTCGATCAGCGTCGGGAGAATGTGATCGGTCCGCGAGAACGTGCCACCAAGAAACCCGGGAATCGGATCTTCCTCGCTTGCAGCACGAACAAGCGCCAGTGGATCGACATGAAACGTGCGAATGATGCTCGGGTACAGGCTCTTGAAGTCGAGCACGATCACGTTCTCGTACAGGCCCGGCTTCGAATCCAGCACGTAGCCGCCAGGTGCGCCGCCCGTTGCATCAGCCGGCGGCGCCGGCGCCACATGGCCGGCGCGATGCAGTCGCGGAAGGTACAAAAAGTCGAATGCCGCCACTGAGCCGCCGGGGCGGTCGATTTCGAGCCCCGTCATGTGGCTCCGCGCAACCGCGAATCTCTCGAGCTCGGCGTGATCGAATATCTCCGTGACGAGTACGCAGTCTTCGAGGTTGTACTCCGCCAGCTTGCGCTTGTTCGTCCGGAACATGTCCTGAATCTCATCCGCGCGCGCGTCGACGTCCTCAACGAGTTTGCCCCGGCCGAGCAGTGCCCGCGCCACCGACTCGAGAGAGAAGCTCTCGAACGACCACGTCGCCGACCGCAGCGTCTCGATTCCGTCGAGCACCGCCCGGCCCGGCACGGTGGCGAAATCCCGGCCCCCGTCTGCTGATGATCGCCATCGAACCACTTGCCTGTCCCGGCCCAGACCAAACGGGATACCCAGCGCTTCGCAACGGCGCTGAAGAAAGCGCAAATCGAAGCCGACGACATTCCAGCCGATGATCACGTCAGGGTCGAGTTCCGCGAACCAGTCGAGAAAGCGCGCGATGACAGCAGCCTCGTCCGGCTCGAAGACGAGCCAGTCGCTGGAAGCCTCATCACCGACCATGAAGACGATACGAGCGTCGCCGCAATGAACGGCGATGGAGTACAGAATGCCTTCTGTCCAGGATGTCTCGATATCCAGTGACGCCAGCTTGAGCGCAGGCACGAAATCCGCCGGTTTCATTTGCGGATCGTCGAAAGAAACGAAGCTGCCCTGATCAACGGCTTCACCCTCTACGACTGAACTGCCCATGACGAAGCGCTCCATCAGGAACCGGTCGTGCGGGCGCACATCCGCCTCATACAACGGCAGTGACCGGGGTAGCCGCGATCGAAACTGGTTCAGTTCCCGCTGGGAATTGAAATAGCAGGCGAGTACCGGCTCGCCGTCGAAATCACGCAGTTCGACCGGTCGATACCAACCGCCCAGCCTCGTGATGTCCGGCGTGACGAGCGACCGGTCAGCTTCACGGACGAAGCAGACCGATGGCTGCGAACGCTGTATGACCCGGATCGGACCTTCCGCGCCTGCGAGCCAGAACACGAGATCCTGTTTGCCATCATCACGCTCGAGCCACTGTCGCGTCAGCAGGAATCCCTCGGTTCTCACCCTGGTGTCCTGTTCGCAAAGACAGCGGTGCTTCCGTCGGCGAGCGTCACGCGTTCGATCTCGACACCGTAGGCGATACGCAGCGCATCGGAATCAAGGACGGCCATTGGCACGTCGTCCGCGAGTTTGCGCCCCCCGGCCATGAGTACGATGCGGTCGCAGAAGCGAGACGCCAGGTTGATGTCGTGCATGACGACAAGCACGGCCGCACCGGCAGCGGCGAGCGCGCGCACCTGCGCCATGATGAGTAGCTGGTGCGAAAGATCGAGCGGCGCGGTCGGCTCATCGAGCAGAAAGACGCCGGAAGCGCGGGATTCCCATAGCTGCGCGAGAACGCGCGCGAAATGAACCCGCTGTCGCTCACCCCCGGACAGCGTCGTATAGGTTCGACCGGCCAGATCATCAATCTCGAGCCCAGCCATGACTTCCTTGACGATCTGCGCGTCTGTCAGCGCCGTGGTTTCGTGCGGAAACCGGGACATTTCGACGACTTCCCGTACCGGGAACGGGAAGTCCAGGAAGTTCTGTTGTGGCAGCACGGCCATCCGCCGCGCCCTGGCGAGCGGTGCCATCGATCGCAGCGAGCCGCCATCCAGCAGTACATCCCCACCAGCGGGCCACTCGCCACTGAGGACCCGAATCAGCGAACTCTTGCCCGCACCGTTCGGTCCGAGCACGGCAACAACCTCGCCGCCGTCAACGCCGAGGGTCATGTCCTTCAGTAACACCGCGCCGTCCCTGACGAGATCGATCTGTCGCGCAAGCAGCCTCACAGCCCGAGCCTCCCCTGTCGCGTCGCGATCAGCCAGATGAAAAACGGCCCACCCAGCAGCGCGGTCAGGATGCCGACCGGCAGCTCCGCCGGCGCCACCAGCAAACGACTCGCGGTGTCCGCCAGCGCAACCAGCGATGCGCCAAGCAATGCTGACGCGGGAAACACGATACGATGGTTCGAGCCGAGTGCCAGCCGCGCCAGGTGAGGCACGACAAGACCGACAAACGCAATGATGCCAGCGAGCGCAACACCCACACCGACAACAAGCGCGGTCAGTACGATCAGGCGAATGCGGAGCGCGGGAACCGAGACGCCCAGATGAAAGGCATCTGCATCACCCAGCGTCACGATATTGAGGCGGCGAGCATCCAGCATCATCAGTCCGGCAGCCGCAGGAATCACGATCGCGACCACGATGCTCGACCAGTTCGCCTCACCAAAACTGCCCAGCGCCCAGAAGGCGACCGACCGGAGCTGCACATCGCTCGAGAGGTATGAAAAGACACCGACGCCCGCAATCGCAATCGCGTTGATTGCAATCCCGGCGAGCAGCATGCTCGACATGCCACCACCTCGTCTGCCGATTTCGAGGACAAGCGCGGTTGCGGCGAGTCCACCCAGAAAGGCCGCACCCGGGACACCCAGTATGCCGACAAGCGGCGTCGTGGGGGCCAGCACGATGAAGGCTGAGCCAAACAGCGCGGCGCCGCTGGAGACGCCAATCAGCGCGGGATCGGCCAGCGGGTTCCGAAACAGCCCCTGGATTGCGGCACCGGCGACGGCAACGCCCCCGCCGACCATGATCGCAAGCAGCACTCGCGGTAGCCTGATATCAAGAACAATCGTTCTCATCAGCGCATCGTCAGTTTGTCCCGCCAGCACACGTGCCACCGTCACCGGCCCGGCGCCGGAGCTGCCGACAGAGAGCGCGAGCAGCGCGATCATCCCGAGTGCGGCCGCCAGTACGGCAAGGAGAAGCGATGACTTCACGACAGCTCGAATTCGATCGGTCGATTCAGCAGCAGACCGCGCGGTGAGAGTCGTGCCTTGTAGGCCAGCACTTCGACGCCAGCCTCGATCGCCGCAGCGAGCGCCGAGGCGTAGTCGGGATCGATGTGCGCCGCCGGCCGAACCTTGCGAACACCGGAATGCTGCACACAGAAGCACAGCACGGCACGCTCCCCGCCGGCTGCAACCTCGGCGAGTTCCCGCAGATGCTTCTGCCCGCGCTGACTCACGGCATCGGGAAAATAGCCGATGCCGGCGCGGATCGGTGACTCCAGCAGGGTGACGCTCTTTACCTCGACAAAACAGTCCGGCGCCGTTGAGTGCCCGGAGAGATGTAGGTCGATTCGCGAATTCTCCCGGCCGTATTTCACCTCGGGCCGAATCTCGGGATAGCCGGCGAGCTCAGGGATCGCACCGCGCTCAATCGCCTCGCGAACCAGGCCGTTGGCTCGTGAGGTATTGATACCGATGTAGTGACCCGAACCGGTCCGTGTCAGTTCCCAGGTGTGCGGATACTTGCGACCCGGTTTCTCGGAGGTCGAATACCAGACCTGATCGCCGCTGGCGGCACAGTTCTTCATCGAGCCGGTGTTGGGGCAATGGATCGTGATCACACTGCCATCCGCAACACGAACATCGGCCAGAAAACGCTTGTATCGCCGAATCAGCGTCGCGCTGTCCAGCGGTGTCGAATACTTCATAACCCCTCAAAAACCGACTTGGCGAACCCGGTGGGTTCTGGTAACGTTCGCCGCTTGTTTTTCCCAGCGCATTTCAGAACTCGACCAGACGGACGTTCCTATGGCAGCAAAACGAAAGACAACTGCTTCGAAGGCCAAGGCCAAGACGAAAGCCAAGGCCAAGACCAAGGCTAAATCAAAAGCAGCACCCAAACAAAAGAAGGCCGTTGCGAAGAGCAAAGCCAAAGCCAAGACCCAACCCAAGACAAAAGCCAAGGCCAAGGCGCCGGCCAAATCAAAAGCCAAAGCCAAAGCAAAGGCCAAATCCTCAGGCAGGACTAAATCCAAAGTGACAACAGGTTCATCGAACGAGACCAAAGCCAAGACAAAGGCCAAGGCAAAGACCAAGGCAGCCAGCAAGTCTGCATCCAAACCTGCAGCAAAGGCTGCCAGCAAAGCGAAGAAGGCGCCCGCAAAGAAAAAGACTGCAGCCAAAACACCAGAGAAGAAACAAGCGACTGCAAAGAAAAAGGCGGCACCAAAGAAGCCCGCGCCCAAATCGACTGCGGCCAAGTCTCCCATGGACGCCCAACCAGCTTCGTTCACGCCCTACAATCCCCGCAAGAACGAGGATTACATGAACGAGGAGCAGCGTGCGCACTTCAGGGAAATCCTGATGAACTGGAAGCGCGAGCTCATGGAAGAAGTCGACCGCACCGTCAGCTACATGAAGGACGCTGCAGCGAACGATCCGGATCCGGCAGACCGTGCGACCCAGGAAGAAGAGTTCAGTCTCGAGCTTCGAACGCGCGACCGGGAACGCCGACTGATCAAGAAGATCGACAGCACCATCGACCTGATTGATCAGGACGACTACGGATATTGCGAGTCCTGCGGCGTCGAAATCGGCATTCGTCGCCTCGAGGCCCGACCCACCGCGACCAAGTGCATCGACTGCAAGACCCTTGACGAGATCAAGGAAAAGCAGATTCTCGGCTAGGGAGACGCCCGTCTCCCCATGAGCGACCGACACGCCGCACGCGCTTACGTCGGTCGCTTTGCCCCGTCGCCGACGGGCCCCCTTCACTTCGGTTCAACGGTTGCCGCCCTCGCAAGCTGGCTGGACGCCCGTGCCCAGGGCGGCCGGTGGCTGCTTCGCATCGAAGACCTCGACCCGCCTCGTGAGATCCCCGAGGCGCCCGAATGGATCATGACGCAGCTCCATGACCTCGGCCTGGCCTGGGACGGCGAGGTATTGAGACAGAGCTCACGCCTTGATGCCTATCAGAATGCGATCGACGATCTCACGGGACGCGGCCTTGCCTATCCCTGCACGTGTTCCCGTAAATCGACGCCGCCGGTCTATCCCGGTCGTTGCCGTGACAGGACATTCATTGAGGTCGCCGAGCCCTACGCGATTCGCCTGCGAACAGATAACCGGGTCATCACAACAGACGATCGCATAAAGGGGAGCCAACACTGGCATCTGGCTGACGACATCGGTGATTTCATCATTCGTCGCAAAGACGGACTCGACGCCTATCAGCTCGCGGTGGTCGTCGACGATGCGTGGCAGGGGATCACCGACGTCGTCCGGGGCGATGACCTGCTCGATTCCACGCCTCGCCAGATCTATCTTGGCGACTGCCTCGGCGCGCCGGCGCTGACGTACGCGCACTTCCCGGTTGTCCTTGGCGGCGACGGACACAAGCTGTCGAAGCAGGCACATGCCAGCGCTGTCGACACGGATGACCCTGTCGCCCTCCTGTCAGCAGCACTCGCAGCATTGGGCCAGCGTGTGCCGGCCCGCCAGCCACGCGATCGCTTTCTGCAGGAGGCCGTCGACGACTGGGATATCGGACGCGTACCGCACTCGCCATCGTTCGCACCTGACACGCTACAATAGCGCTCACCATGGTCGAAAGAATCACGACATTCCTGGTGATCGGCTTCTTCGTCTTCTCGCCGGAGATCCAGAGCTTCTGGTCAGTCGATCCGCTACGCTGGTACGCGAACTATCTGGTCTGGTTCGGCGTCATCGCCCTTGCCTGGCTCGCTGTCAGGATTGCCCGGCGACGATCGCGCTGACGCCATGGAGTTTTCGCTGACACAGCTCTTCGCCATCGGTCTGACATACCTTGGCGTGCTGTTCGGCTCCGCCTATGCGGCAGAACGCTGCTGGCTGCCGGAACGTTTGACGCGCCACCTCGCGATTCGCGTGCTGTCACTCGGGGTTTTTGTCGGCGCGGTCGGCCTCTTCGGCACGATTGGGTTTGCCGCCCGCCATGGTTCCAGCTTCCTTTTGTACTTTGTCGGGGCAAGCGCGGCATTCATCATCGCACCGGTGCTGCTCGGGCCACTGTCCCGCGTCGCACTTACCCAGAAGCTGGGGTCGATGGCCGACGTCTTTGCCTTTCGCTACCCCGCACCCTGGATCGGCGGTGTGGTCGCAATCTGTCTGTTGATCGGTGTCATTCCGCTGATTGCCCTGCAGATTCACACCGTCTCGGCCATGTTCCTTCTGCTGAACCAGGACATCAGCGAGGACAGTCTTGCCATCCTGTTCTGCGCCACGATGATCGTGTTCGCCATTCTTTTTGGCGCACGCCACCTGTCGACCCGCGACAAACACCAGGGCCTCGTCTTTGCGCTCGGCATCGAGTCGGTCATCAAGCTGATCGCGATGATGCTGATTGCCAGCTACGCCACCTTTGCAATCTTCGGCAGCGTCGAGGGTCTCCGGCAGTGGCTCGTCGAACACCACGATCAGATCAAGGTAGCCGAGACGGCCATCTCGGAGGGCGAGTCACGCTCCCTGCTGCTGCTCTTTTTTGCAGCCGCCGTCGCAATGCCGCACCTGTATCACATCCTGCTGACCGAGAATGACGACGAATCGACGCTAACGACAGCACGCTGGGGCTTTCCCCTGTACCTGTTGCTGCTGAGCCTTTGCATTCCACCCATCGTCTGGGCGGCAAATTCGCTGGGCGTCGACAGCCAGCCGGAGTACCACGCGCTCGCGGTCGGCCTGTCGAGCGGCGATCGCGGCATCTCGATTCTGGCATTTGTCGCCGGACTCGCCGCCGCCAGCGGCGTCATCATCGTCTCGACCCTGGCGCTCGCATCGATGACGCTCAATCATGTGCTGCTACCGTTCTACAGGCCTTTGCCGGGGCTGAACTTCTACTCACTGCTCATCAATTCGCGCCGTGTCCTGATCCTCGCCATCGTACTCGGCGCCTACGTCGTCAACCGGTATCTCACCGGTCAACAGGAACTCATCAGTCTCGGCATGGTGTCGTTCGTGGCGGTCATCCAGTTCTTGCCGGGACTGGTGGGCGCGTTCTACTGGCGGCGTGCCAACAAGGCGGGACTCATCGCCGGCCTCGCCGGCGGATTTCTGGTGTGGTTTCTGACGCTGTTTTTCCCGCTGGTCAGTGATCTCGTCTATTCGTCCTATCTGACCTCTTCGCCGCTTCTCTATGAGCAGAGGCTTTACGAGCCGCAGGAACATACCTGGCACTTCGCGGCGACGGCGTCGCTGCTCCTGAACGCCGGGTGCTTCGTGATCGGCTCGCTGCTTGCCAGGCCGTCCGAGGAGGAGCTCCGTGCTGCGAACGACTGTATTTCAGATTCGTTCAGCCGGCCCTTCCAGGGCGAGGTCAGTGCACGCTCGATCCCTGACATGGTGAGTGGCCTGTCTGGCATCATCGGCCAGAACGCTGCCAACCGCGAGGTCACACTGGCGCTCGAGGAACTGGGATTCTCGCGCGAGGAGAACCGGCCCCATTCGCTGACCCTGCTCCGCAACCGCATCGAATCCAGCCTGACGACACTGCTCGGTCAGACGATGGCAAGACGGATCGTGACGCGCGCACTACCCCTGCTACCGTGGGGCAGCGGCACCGAGTCGGTCCACAGCATCGAAACGCGGGTCGAAGACCAGCGTGCCCAACTCACCGGCATCACCGCGGAACTGGATTCGCTGCGGCGCTACCACCGTCGCATTCTTCAGGACCTGCCGACTGCCGTCGGGATCGTTGGCCCCGAGGGTCAGGTGCTCTCGTGGAACCGTGCGATGGAGACCCTGACGTCGACCACAGCTGAACGCATCATCGGCTCGACGCTGGTCAGCCTCCCGGATGAGTGGAACGAACTCATCTCGGCATTTGCCTACAATCCATCGATCAACGAGATTCGCCGGGAACTGAAGACCGCGGACGATCGCCGCATTCTGACGCTGCACAAGGCACCGATTGCCGCGCTCGGCGAAGTCGTCATCGTGATCGACGACATTACCGAAGAGCACAGGCTGGAGCAGCAAATGCTCCACCGCGAGCGACTGGCCTCGATCGGGCAGCTAGCCGCTGGCGTCGCCCACGAGGTCGGCAATCCGATCACCGGCATCGCGTGCCTTGCGCAGAACCTGCGCATCGAATCCAACCAGCCGGAAATCACCGAAGCCGCCGACCTGATCCTCGAGCAGACCGAGCGCATATCGGCGATCCTCCAGTCCCTCGTGAACTTCTCCCGCGGCGGCAGCGCCCAGGGCGAACTTCCGAGCATGCCGGTCAACCTTCGCCAGTGTACTGACGAGGCCATCAAGCTGCTGTCGCTGAGCCAGGAAGACCGCGGCATCGAATTCGAGAACGAGTGTCCCGCTTCCCTGATGGTGCGCGGCGATCCGCAGCGACTGGCACAGGTTTTCGTCAACATCCTGACCAACGCACGGGACGCCTCATCAGAAGGCGGCGTCATCCGAATCACCGGCGACCAGCGCGGCAGCGATGTCACCATCGCGGTCACGGATTACGGTCACGGCGTGGAGTCGGCGAATCTCAAGAAAATGTTTGATCCGTTCTTCACGACGAAAGATCCCGGCGAGGGAACCGGCCTCGGACTCGCTATCGTCAATTCGATCGTCGAGGAGCACAGTGGTACCATCAGAGCCGAGTCTGGAGGCAACGACAAGGGCACGAGCGTCATTCTCACCCTGCCCGCCCTGATCAGTTGACTGCCGGGGAACTTCATTGTTTATTGGCGTCGTGTGGCGCAAGACACTTGCCTATGGGTCGGAACAAAATACTGATCGTTGAAGACGAAGTCGTCATCCGCTCCTCCCTAAAAAAATTTCTCGAAAAACAATCATTCAAGGTAACGGAAGCAGGCTCGATCGCTGAGACCAGCGAACTCGTGCTCGATGACTTCTGCCTGATCATCACGGACCTCCGGCTGCCGGGTGCGCCGGGTACCGAGATGATCAAACTTGCACCTGGCGTCCCCGTGGTCGTGATGACCAGCTACGGCAGCGTCAGCTCCGCGGTGGACGCGATGAAGATGGGTGCCGCCGACTATATTGTGAAGCCGTTTGATTTCACCGCACTGCACAAAACAATCTGCGAACTCATGTCGACGCCCGAGCCAAAAGCCTCGGAAGCGCCGCCGCTACCCGGCATGCTGGGTACGTGCGCACCAATGCAGGAGCTATTCGCGCGCATCAAAAAGGTCGCGCCGACCACAACCAATGTCCTGATCCAGGGCGAGTCGGGGACGGGCAAGGAACTCGTCGCGCGCGCGCTGCACCGTGGCAGTCGCCGCGGTGACCGGGAGATGATCTCCCTGAACTGCGCAGCCATTCCCGACTCGCTCATCGAGTCGGAACTGTTCGGACACGAAAAGGGGGCTTTCACCGGCGCGACCGCCAGCCGGGTCGGTCTGGTCGAGGCGGCCGACGAGAGCACACTCTTTCTCGATGAAATCGGTGAGCTTCCACTCGACGCGCAGGCGCGTCTGCTCCGGGTGCTGCAGGAGGGGGAGGTGCGTCGCGTCGGGTCGGTTGCCACCAAGAAGGTATCGATCAGACTCATCGCCGCAACCCACCGGGACCTCAAGGAGCTGACCAAGCGCGGTGAATTCCGGGAAGATCTCTACTACCGGCTCAACGTGGTCAAGCTCGTGTTGCCACCCTTGCGTGACCGTGCCGAGGATATCATCCCGCTCGCGCGCGCCATTCTCGAGCGGCACGCCGACAGTCTGGGCAAGTCCAGCCTGCGGTTCGCCGACGCCACGCTGGAGTTGATCAAGCGCTATCGCTGGCCCGGCAATATCCGGGAGCTCGAGAACGCCGTCGAGCGCGCCGCGATTCTGTGTGACGGCACCGAGATTGCGCCCGACCAGCTCGCGATCGAATCCGACCCCGACGTGGATGACGGGCTCGAAGAAGACCAGGGACTGTCACTCGAGGGGTATTTCCAGCAGTTCGTGCTCGAAAATCAGGACTCGCTGACAGAGACGGAACTGGCTCGAAGGCTCGGCATCTCGCGCAAGGCACTGTGGCAGAAGCGACAGAAGCTCAACCTGCCCCGGGAACGATCAAGAAAAGCATGAGGGGGCACACCGCGCACCAAAAGTGTTACCAAATCGGTTACAGGGTTACATTTGGTTACACAGGTTCGCTACCTTAGGTAGCACCGAGCCCTTCGCGCATCCGTCGTGCCGTCCTAACTTGTTGATTTTAATCAGTTTCACTTGTTGGCACGGAAGGTGCGTATTAAAGAATCAACAATAATAAAAAGAATGAGAAAAGGCGGCGCGACAACAATAACGACAGCACCGACCTGCTTCAGATGTTATGTCTGAAGCAACTATAAGAATAAAAAGAAATAACAAGAACAATAACTGGCTCGCTGAAACGGGAAAAGCATCGCTTTTCCCGTTTTCTTTTGCGCTCCGAAAACACTGGCTCATCTGCTACCATACGGTGCTTTTCAGACTTGCCAGCCGTGGGCCCAAACCGCTGAAATCCCTCCCCATCCAATCGCCATCAATCGCTGATCCCCACCATGGGTGAAACCGGCAGCCCACAGGCCCTCGGCGAGCACTCGCGCGGCCAGCTACGGCCCGACAAGATCAACATCAATGCCCGCAAGGTCGTTCGTCGGCTGAACGAAGGTGGCTTCCAGGCTTACGCGGTCGGCGGCTGCGTACGGGACCTGCTGCTGGGCAAATCTCCGAAAGACTACGATGTCGCCACCGATGCTCACCCCGAGGAAGTCCGGGATCTGTTTCGGAATGCCCGCATCATCGGCAGGCGATTCCGCATCGTGCACGTGCGATTCGGCCGCGATGTCGTCGAGGTCGCCACCTTCAGGGCACCGCACAACGAAGCCGAGACGGAAGCCAACTACTCGGATGACGGGCGCATCCTCGACGACAACATCTACGGTACGTTCGACGAGGACGTGCACCGGCGCGATTTCACCATGAATGCGCTCTACTACCAGCCGGAAACGGACACCCTGATAGACGAAGTCGGCGGTCTGGCGGATATCGAGGCCGGAAGAATACGCCTGATCGGCGATCCCGAGAGCCGGTTTCGCGAAGATCCGGTACGGATGCTGCGTGCCATCCGGTTCCGGGCCAAGCTCGGTTTCGATATCGAGATCAAGGCCGACGAATCACTCCGGCGACTCGGCTACCTGCTGCAGGACATTCCTCCCGCCCGGCTTTTCGAGGAAACGCTGAAGCTCTTCATGACGGGTCACGGCGAGGCTTCGTTCCACGAACTGCTCCATCACGAACTGTTCGGGTGGCTGTTTCCCGATGCCCGCCGCGTGCTCGAGACGACCCAGGCAGAGGAACTCATCCGGCTGGCACTTGCCAGCACCGACGCCCGCATTCGCGACGAGAAGCCTGTCACGCCTGCGTTCCTCTATGCAGCACTGCTGTGGCACCCGTTCATCGAGGAGCGCGAGGCGATGATCGAGGATGGAATGCCCCCCCTGTCGGCCAGTCATGAGGCAGCATCCAACGTCATTGGCAAACAGCAGCTGTTCACGTCGATTCCCAAGCGCTTCTCGGGGCCCATGCGGGAAATCTGGAACCTGCAGTTCCGGCTCCCGGCAAGGCACGGCAAGAAGGCCGCGGGCCTCTTCCAGCACAAGCGCTTCCGGGCAGCCTACGACTTCCTGCTGATCCGGGAAGAATCTGGCGAATCACTCGATGGACTCGGCGCCTGGTGGACTGAATATCAGGAGAAAGACGAGGACGCCCGGCGCGAAATGGTCAATGCGCTGGGCAGCGCAGGCAACGGAGGAAAGCGGCGACGTCGACGGCCCCGGCGCCCACGCAATTAGAGTTTCATGGATAACGCCCTCGTTGTAGGCTTGCGTGTTTGGCGAAGTCGGAACGGGGCCCCTTCTTGGGTTGGCAAGGCTTGAATCTGGACATCAACAGGAGCGAACTCCCGCAGTATATTGCGGTCGAGGGGCCAATTGGCGTCGGCAAGACTTCCCTGACCCGACGCATTGCAGAAGCCTTCGACTACGAGACCATGCTCGAAGCACCGGAGGTCAATCCATTTCTCGAACGGTTCTACCAGAATCGCCGGCAAGCAGCCCTGCAAACGCAGCTCTTCTTTCTGTTCGAGCGGGTTCGCCAGCTGGAGTCGATGCGCCAGGCGGACCTTTTCAATCCCGGCCGTGTCGCCGACTTTCTGCTGGAAAAGGATCGACTCTTCGCGCGGATCAACCTCGATGCCGACGAGCGCGATCTCTATCACAGAATCTACGAACATCTCACGATCGATGCGCCGTCACCCGATCTCGTGGTCTATCTGCAGGCGCCAGTGGGCGTCCTGCTGGAACGAATCCAGCATCGCGGCATTGGCTACGAGAAAGGTATCGATCGCGCCTATCTCGCCGAGCTAAACGACGCCTACACGGAGTTATTTCACTATTACGAGGCGTCGCCGCTGCTGATCGTCAACACAACCGAAATCGATCTGGCGCACAACGATCGGGATTTCGAGGAACTCGTGAGATTCATGCTGACCGTCAAGCGCGGTCGCCACTACTATAACCCTCAGCCTTCTATTATCTAGCGAATCGCCCATGCCCGGAGTGAACGACATTGTCTGGCAGGCACTGGCCACACACCGCCAGAAGATCGAACGAACCAGCCTGGTGGAACTGTTCGAGCAGGATCCTGAACGGGCGGAACGCTACCGCATCGATGCGGCGGGGCTGACGCTCGACTACAGCAAGAATCTCATTACCGACGAAACGCTGAATCTGTTCTCCAGACTGATCGACGCCAACTCTCTGCCCCATCGCGTGCAGCAGATGATCGAGGGCGAGCGTGTCAACCTGACCGAACGCAGGGCGGCCCTGCACACCCTGCTTCGCACGCGGCCCAACAAGCTGCCCGAGACCGTGGTGACAGAGGGGCAAGCCGTCGCCGATACGCTTGCCCGCGTGGAGGAGATTTCTGCCGACATCCGGGCCAAGCGATGGACCGGGTCGGGAAACACGCCGATCACCGACGTCTTGCACATCGGTATCGGCGGCTCGTTCCTCGGACCACAAACTGTCCATGCAGCGCTTGAGCCCGTGCGCCGCGCAAGCGTCAATGTCCACTTCGTGGCCAACGTTGATGGCCACCACATCGACAGCGTCATCAAGCGACTCGACCCGAAGTCGACTCTCATCGTCATTGCGTCGAAGACGTTCACGACGCAGGAGACAATGCTGAACGCGCAGACTGCCCGCGACTGGCTGCGCACACGCATCGCCGAGGAAGATCTCCATCGGCATCTCGTGGCGGTTTCTGCCAACACGGAACTCGCCACCGCATTCGGCGTCGCCACCGAGAACGTCCTGCCGATGTGGGATTGGGTCGGTGGCCGCTTTTCACTGTGGTCTGCTGTCGGTCTCCCCATCGCGATTGCCTATGGTTTTCGAACCTTCCGCAACCTGCTCGATGGGGCGGCGGCCATGGACATTCACTTCGAGGAAGCGCCCTGGCCCGAGAACATGCCGATGATGCTCGCTCTTCTCGGCATCTGGTACATCAACTTCTTCGAGGCGCACACCCAGGCGGTCATACCTTACGATCACGGGCTGCGTTTGCTGCCGATGCACCTGCAGCAACTCGACATGGAAAGCAATGGCAAGAGCGTCAACACACAGGGGCGCGCGATCGCCTACGCGACCGGCCCGATCGTGTGGGGCGGTGAGGGAACGAATGGCCAGCATGCCTTTCACCAATTGCTGCATCAGGGCAAACGATTCGTTCCTGTCGACTTCCTGCTGGCGCTACGCCCACACCACGACAGACAGGAGCACCACGACTGGCTGGTCGCCAATTGCCTGGCTCAAAGCCGGGCGCTCATGACCGGGCGGCCAGCACCGAAGGCCGATCGCACCGCCGCTCATCGCGGTCTGCCCGGCAACCGGCCGTCGAACCTCATCATCATGGACAAGCTCACGCCAGAGACGCTGGGTGCCACGATCGCGCTCTACGAGCACAAGGTATTCTGCCAGGCCATGATATGGCACATTAATCCATTCGATCAGTTCGGCGTGGAGCTCGGCAAGGCGATCGGCAAGTCGATCATGGCAGCCATTACTGACGACGTAGACGCCGGCGTCGATCCTTCGACTCAGGCACTGATCGATCTGTACAAGTCCAAACGCTAACGAATACAAAGAGGGGAGAGACATGGCGCAGTATCCGGTGAAGGAGGCGATCGCGCAGCAGGCCCATATCGACAACAACAAGTACATGCAGATGTATGAGGCCTCGATCAATGATCCGGAGAATTTCTGGCGGCAGCAGTCTGAAGAATTTCTCGACTGGTTCGAGAACTGGTCGACCCTGAACGAAGTGAACATGGCTGCGGGCGACATCAAGTGGTTCATCGGTGGAAAGCTGAATGCTGCCTGGAACTGTATTGATCGCCATCTTGAGACCCGCGGGGACGACGTTGCCATCATCTGGGAGGGTGACGAGCCAACCGACGACGAAAAGATCACGTTCAATGAGCTTCACGACAAGGTGTGCCGCCTCGCCAACGTGCTGAAATCGCGCGGCGTCACCCGGGGCGACCGGGTCTGCATCTACATGCCGATGATTCCGGAAGCGGCCTACGCCATGCTGGCGTGCGCACGAATCGGCGCTGTGCACTCGGTGGTCTTTGGCGGATTCTCGCCGCAGTCACTGCAGGACCGTATCCTCGACTCCGATTGCCAGGCAGTGATTACGGCTGACGAGGGTGTTCGCGGCGGCCGCAAGATCCCGCTCAAGGCAAACACCGACAAAGCGCTTGAGCAGTGTCCGAATGTACATACCGTGCTGGTCGTGAAACGCACCGGCGGCGAGATCGAATGGCAGGAGGGCCGCGACATCTGGTTCCAGCCGTCGATCGAGAGCGCGAGTCCCGAATGCGAGCCGGAGTGGATGGACAGCGAGGACCCGCTCTTCATCCTCTACACCTCCGGATCGACGGGCAAGCCAAAGGGGGTCCTCCACACGACCGGCGGGTATCTTCTGCATGCCGCCATGACCCACAAGTACGTCTTCGACTACAAGCCTGGCGAGGTCTACTGGTGTACCGCGGACGTGGGCTGGGTGACCGGCCATACCTATATCGTCTACGGGCCGCTGGCGAACGCGGCGACCACACTGATGTTCGAGGGCGTGCCGACCTACCCGGATGCCTCCCGCTGCTGGCAGGTTTGTGACAAGCACAACGTCAGCATCTTCTATACGGCGCCGACGGCGATCCGGGCGCTGATGGGCCAGGGCAACGAGTTTGTGACCGGCACCTCGAGGAAGTCACTGCGGCTCCTCGGCACGGTGGGCGAGCCGATCAATCCCGAGGCCTGGGAGTGGTACTACCACATTGTCGGCGACGAACATTGCCCCATCGTCGATACGTGGTGGCAGACCGAAACCGGGGGGATCATGATCACACCCCTGCCGGGGGCGACCATGCTCAAGCCCGGTTCAGCGACACGACCCTTCTTCGGCGTTCGTCCTGTGCTGCTTGACGAGAATGGGAAAGAGATCGAGGGCGCGGGCTCAGGCAACCTCGCGATCGCCGACTCGTGGCCCGGCCAGATTCGCACGGTCTTCGGTGACCACCAGCGCTGCGTCGATACCTACTATTCGACCTATCCCGGCTATTACTTCACGGGCGACGGTGCACGCCGCGACGAAGACGGGTTCTACTGGATTACCGGGCGCGTCGATGATGTCCTGAACGTCTCGGGCCACCGCATGGGCACGGCTGAGATCGAGAGCGCACTCGTCCTGCACGAGAAGGTCGCCGAGGCGGCCGTCGTGGGCTACCCGCACGACGTCAAGGGTCAGGGCATCTACGCTTATGTCACGCTGATGTCCGGCGCAACAGGGGACGATGCACTCCGTAATGAGCTCAACGACCTCGTCCGGTCCGAAATCGGCGCCATCGCAAAGCCCGACATCATCCAGTGGGCGCCGGGCCTGCCCAAGACGCGCTCCGGCAAGATCATGCGGCGAATCCTGCGCAAGATCGCCGAAAATGAGATCGGTAACCTCGGCGATACCACAACGCTCGCTGATCCCGCGGTGGTCGAAGATCTCGTCAATAATCGGGCCAATCAATAACAATGATTGGCTTGAAATCGGCTCAAGTGACAGGTACAAACACCCTACCCTGAAGTGTTGGATCGAACGATGGGCGCCGACAATGTGAAGCATGTAGTGACCTGCAGAGAGTGTGCACTGAACGCACTCTGTATTCCGCATGGCATGAGCTTCGAGGAAATTGACCAGATCAACGGCATGATCGAACGGGGCCGACCGCTGCACCGCAACGATCTGGTCTTTGAACAGGGCGCGCCTTTCACCGCGATCTATGCGGTTCGCGCCGGCGCCGTCAAAGTCTTTTCGGTCAGCCCCCAGGGCGAAGAACAGGTGATCGGGTTCTATCTGCCCGGTGAGATCTTCGGGCTCGATGCCATTGATGAGAATACCCATCAGTGCACGGCCAAGGCGCTCGAAACGTCGACCATCTGCGAGATTCCCTACGACCGGCTACAGGGCCTGTCCCACCAGATCCCCAAGCTTCAGACACAGATGTACCGGCTGCTGAGTCGGGAGATTCGTCAGGACCAGAACCTGCAGTTGCTGCTCGGCAAAATGTCTGCCGAAGAGCGCCTGAGTTCGTTCCTCTTGAACCTCGCCGTGCGATACCAGCAGCGCAAGCTGTCCCCTTCGTCATTCCGTCTGCCGATGTCACGCGCCGATATTGGCAACTACCTTGGACTCGCCGTCGAGACGGTGAGCCGCGCGTTCACGCGTATGCAGGAGAACGGCGTGATCGAGGTCGACCAGCGAGAGGTTCGAATCGTCAATCGTCAGGATCTCTGCAGGCTCGCCGATGCAGAGTGTCCCGAAGATCTGAAGAAGTCGCTCGACGCGGGCTAGCCAGCTGGCTGAAACAAAAAAGGCGCCCCGCGGGGCGCCTTTTCAGTTGAGCGAGATCGCCAGGGCCGCGTTATGACGCTTCCTGACTCTCCTCTTCTTCTGCTTCCTCGGCCGTCTCGTCGCTACCGCGATCAGTCGGAAGTTCCTTCATCGACAGCTTGATTCGACCACGGTCGACGTCGAGGCAGATGACTTCGACTTCATCGCCCTCGGACAGGTAATCCGTGACCTTCTCGACACGCTCTTCGGCGATCTGGGAGATGTGCACGAGTCCATCCTTGCCCGGCAGGATATTCACGAAGGCACCGAAGTCAGCGATCTTGACGACCTTGCCCTTGTAGATTCGGCCGACTTCGGCCTCGGCAGTAATCGCATTGATCGCATCGATGGCCGCCTGCTTCGCTTCACCGTCTTCGGCGAAGATCGTGACCGTACCATCGTCCTCGATATCGATGGACGCACCAGTCTCTTCGGTGATCTGGCGAATCGTCGCACCGCCCTTGCCGATGATGTCGCGAATCTTGTCGGAATCGACCTTCATCGTCGTCATCGAAGGCGCGTTATCGGAAACCGTTTCACGGGGACGACCGAGCACCTTGTTCATCTCACCAAGGATGTGAAGGCGCGCCTCACGAGCCTGGCCGAGTGCAGTTTCCATGATCTCTTCGGTGATTCCCTGGATCTTGATGTCCATCTGAAGGGCTGTCACACCGGTTTCGGTGCCCGCCACCTTGAAGTCCATGTCACCGAGATGATCTTCGTCACCGAGAATGTCGGTGAGAACCGCAAAGCCGTCGTCGTCTTTCACGAGACCCATCGCGACACCGGCACACGGCGCCTTCATCGGCACACCGGCATCCATGAGTGCGAGACTCGCTCCACACACAGAGGCCATTGAAGAGGAACCGTTGGATTCGGTGATCTCCGAGACAACCCGCGTCGTGTACGGCCAGTCTTCTGCCTTCGGCAGCAGCGCCGAAATGCCGCGGCGCGCCAGTCGGCCGTGGCCGATCTCACGTCGCTTCGGGCCACCGGAGAAGCCGGTTTCACCAACGCTGTAGTGCGGGAAGTTGTAGTGCAGCATGAAGTTGTCACGGAACGAGCCCTGCAGGGCGTCGACGATCTGTGCGTCGCGCATCGAACCCAGCGTGGTGGATACCAGCGCCTGGGTCTCACCGCGCGTGAAGAGCGCAGACCCGTGCGCCTTGTTGAGCACACCAACCTCGATCGTGATGGGTCGGACCGTCTTTGTGTCACGACCATCAATCCGCGGCTCGCCCGCGATGATCCTGCGGCGAACCGTCTTCTTCTCGAGCGAACCGAATGCACCGGCGACATCGTCTTCCGAGATACCGGCATCTTCGTCGGTCAGTGCTTCGATGGCTTCACGCTTGAGTTCGGAAACCCGGTTCTGGCGTTCCATCTTGTCGCTGATCTGGTACGCGGCAATCATGCCTTCGCCAAACTTCTCGGCCATCGCACTCGAAAGCGCTTCGTTCTCGGGCTCCGGCTGCCAGTCCCATTTGGGCTTGCCAGCTTCGGCGACCAGTTCGTTGATCGCCTTGATGACGGTCTGCATTTCCTGATGGGCAAACAGCACTGCGCCGAGCATCTGATCTTCAGTCAGTTCATTGGCTTCCGATTCGACCATCAGCACCGCCGCTTCAGTACCGGCGACAACCATGTCGAGATCAGATTCCTCGAGTTGCGAGTAGGTCGGGTTCAGCATGTACCCGTCCTTGTTGAAGCCGACTCGCGCGCCACCGATCGGGCCCGCAAAGGGAATACCCGAAATGGCGAGCGCAGCGCTCGCGCCGATCATCGCCGGAATATCCGGATCGACATCCTTGCTCGCCGACATGACCTGACACGTGACCTGAACCTCGTTCATGAAGCCCTTCGGGAACAGCGGACGAATCGGCCGGTCGATCAGGCGCGACGTCAACGTCTCCTTCTCGGTCGGGCGACCTTCGCGTCGCGGAAATCCGCCGGGAATCCGGCCGGAGGCATACATCTTCTCTTCGTAGTTGACGGTCAGCGGAAAGAACGCCTGGCCGGGGTTCGCTTCCTTGTTGCCGACAACGGCTACCAGCACCGACGTGTCTGCCATCGTGACGAGGACAGAGCCGGTGGCCTGACGCGCAATGCGTCCGGTCTCAATGACGACTTCCTGGTCGCCATACGTAAATTGCTTTCTTACCTGATTCACTAATTTCTCCAGTTACGCGGGCACCAGCCCGCCGGGCTCGCCGAACCTATCGACGCAGACCCAATCGCTTGATGAGCTGAGCGTATCGATCAGTGCTCTTGTTTCGAAGATAGTTGAGCAGCTTGCGACGCTGGCTCACCATACGCAGCAACCCGACGCGAGAGTGGTGGTCGTGGTTGTGCTCCTTGAAATGCAGCTGCAGCTTTTCGATGTTCGCTGTCAGCAGGGCAACCTGAACTTCCGGAGACCCGGAGTCGTTCTCAGAGCTGCCAAACTCCTTGATAATCTCAGCCTTTTCCTGATTCGTTAATGCCATGAGAGTGTTTCTCCAATATGCAAAATGGCCAACGGCCCGGTTATCACGTCGCCGTCAGCGTTTCATTTCAGCGAGCTACCGCGCATATTTGCAGTAACCGCCATCCAATTCAGGTCGCAATCAGCCTTCTCGGCGCGACCCTTCCATCTTCCAGTATCTCCCCAACGCCGAGGAATTCCGGTGCGTCTCGGGATTCTGAAAAAATTCTGACCCAGCCCTCTGTTGGAGCCCGGGAAATCTGTACCGGCTGTCCCTGCAGCAGGTATTCCGCCGTAATTTCCGGCAGTTCTACCGAGGGCCAGTCCTCGACCGCTGTCGCAGCCGGCATGAGAAGCGAATCGATTGCCTCCAAGCCCTTGTTTTCTTTAAGATTTTCGACCTCTTCAAGCGTGACCGCATCATCGAGGCTGTAAGGACCGGATGCGAGACGCCGGAGCCCGCTCACATGCGCGCCGCAGCCTAACACTTTACCGAGGTCTTCCGCTATAGACCGGATGTACGTGCCCTTGCTGCAGGCGATCTCCAGCGTCAGCTCCGATTCCCCGATCGCCTCGAGCTTCAGCTCGTGAATGGTCACGCGTCGCGATTTCCGCTCGATCTCGATCCCCTGCCGGGCCAGCTTGTACAGCGGCTGACCGTCGACCTTGACCGCCGAATACATCGAGGGCGTCTGCTCTATCTCGCCGCGGAACCCCTCAAGGGCCGCTTCGAGGGCTTCCCCGGTGAGCGAGGGCACCGGCTTCGTCTCCAGCACTTCGCCATCAGCATCACCACTCGCGGTCGTCACCCCGAGGCTGATCCTGGCCAGGTATCGCTTGTCGGCATCAAGCAGGAACTGCGAGAACTTCGTCGCTTCACCAAAGCAGAGCGGCAGAACCCCGGTTGCCATCGGGTCGAGGCTGCCGGTATGACCCGCCTTGGCGGCATCGAACAACCGCTTCGCCCGCTGCAGCGCACCGTTCGAGGTGATTCCCGCCGGTTTGTCCAGCACCAGGATGCCGTCAATCGGACGTCCCTTGCGCTTGCGTCTCGCCACTAGTCGTCCTCCCCGGAATCCGACGGCTTGCGACGTTCGTCTGATTCGATCGCATCGGCAATCGCCTTGCTGATGCGCGCGCCTTCCTCGATGGTCGCGTCATAGTGAAACCGGAGGCGTGGCGTCGTCCGCGTCGACAGCGACTTCGCAAGCTGGCTCCTGAGAAAGCCCGCTGCATTGCCGAGCGCGGCCTCGGTCTCGGCCGGATCCGCGTCGGACATAACGGTGAAGTAAACGTCGGCGAACGCGAGGTCACGCGAGACCTTCACATCGTTGATCGTGATCATGCCAACCCGGGGGTCTTTCACCTCGAACTGGATCAGGCTGGCAAGCTGCTGCTGAATGAGGTCAGCGATTCGCCGCCCACGGCTGAATTCACGAGGCAAGACAGGGCTCCGGGCGCGCTACAGCTCGCGGGCGACTTCGCGGGTATCAAAGACCTCGATCTGGTCGCCGACACGCACGTCGTTGTAGTTTCGAACGCCGATACCGCAATCGAGACCGACGTTGACTTCCTTGACCTCGTCCTTGAATCGACGAAGGGATTCGAGTTCGCCCTCGTAAATGACCACGTTGTCGCGCAGCACACGAATCTTCTTGTCCTTGTAGACGGTGCCCTCGGTGACCTGACAGCCCGCAACATTGCCGAACTTCTTGGACTCGAACACTTCCTTGACCAGCGCGATCCCGACGATCTCCTCGCGAACTTCCGGCGAGAGCATGCCCGAGAGAGCCGCCTTGACGTCATCGACCAGGTCGTAAATGACCTTGTAATAGCGCAGATCAATTCCTTCGGACTCGATGATCTTGCGAGCCGCAGCGTCTGCCCGAACGTTGAAGCCGAAGACAACAGCGCCGGCAGTAATCGCGTAGTTCACGTCAGACTCGGCAATGGCACCAACGCCGGAGAACACGACATTGACCGCCACTTCCTCGTTACCGAGCTCCTGCAGCGCAGAGACAATCGCTTCGAGCGAACCGCGAACGTCGGCCTTGACCACGACGTTGAGTTGCTTCTGTTCCTCGCTGCCGAAGCTCTCGAGGAGGTTGTCCAGCGTCGTCGCCGGTGTTGCCAGACGCTCGTCATTGGCCTTGTCGCGGCGGAATTCCGCAACCTCGCGGGCACGCTTCTCATCGCTGGCGACGAGGAAGGGGTCGCCCGCATTCGGCGTTCCGTCCAGCCCGAGCATTTCGACCGGCGTTGAGGGGCCAGCTGCCTTGGTCTGCTTGCCGTTCTCGTCGGACATCGCACGAACACGGCCGTACTGCTGGCCGGCGACCACGATATCACCCTGTTTCAGAGTCCCGTTCTGGACAAGCAGCGTTGCCACTGTACCCTTGCCCTTGTCGAGACGGGATTCGATGACGACACCACGGGCGGGACCGTCTTCGACCGCCTTCAGCTCCAGAATTTCGGACTGGAGCAGAATCGCCTCGAGGAGTTCCTCGATGCCCTGACCGGTATGCGCCGACACCGGAATGAACTGCGTGTCACCGCCCCAGTCTTCCGGGATGACGTTGCGCGCCGCTAGCTCGTTTTTGACGCGCTCGGGGTCTGCACCCTCGACGTCCATCTTGTTGATGGCGACGACGATAGGTACCTCGGCACCCTGTGCGTGCTGGATAGCCTCCTCGGTTTGCGGCATGACGCCATCGTCAGCGGCAACCACCAGAATCACGATATCGGTACACTGGGCGCCACGGGCACGCATCGCTGTGAAGGCGGCGTGGCCGGGCGTATCGATAAAGGCAATCTCACCATGATCGGTCATGACGCGGTAGGCACCAATGTGCTGGGTGATACCCCCGGCCTCTCCGCTAACGACCTGTGACTTGCGGATGTAGTCGAGCAGCGAGGTCTTGCCGTGGTCGACGTGGCCCATGACGGTCACGACCGGCGCACGGGATGTCTCCTCGCCTTCGAGTGCCATCTCGACCTCGAATTCCTTCTCGACCGCGTCGGCATCGACGGTCCTGACCGAGTGCCCGAACTCCTCGACCACCAGCGTCGCTGTGTCCTGATCAACGGACTGGTTGATATTCGCCATGATGCCAAGGTTCATCAGCACCTTGATGACATCGTTGGCCTTGACTGACATCTTCTGCGAAAGCTGGCCGACGGTGATCGATTCGCCGATCTCGACTTCACGCTTGATCTCTTCGGTCGGCGCGTTGAACTTGTGCTGCTTTTGCGGGCGGGCAGGCGAGCGCTTGGAGCGCGACGAGGAAAGTCCGAGCGTGGAATTTTCTTCCTTCGCCGGCTCTTCGCCTTCATGAACGATCGTTTCGACGTCAGCTTCGAGCAGTTCTTCGGCTTCTTCCTCGATCAGCTCTTCCATGCGGCGCTTCTTCTCGCCGTGGCGGGACTTCTTCTCCGCATGGTCTTTCTTCTCGTCGAGATCGTGGCGGTCTCGCTTGTCCTTGCGAGCCGACACCTTGTCGTCAGCTTCCTTCTCGGACTCCGTGGCCGCAGCCTTCTTGCGAGCTTCTTCTTCTGCCTTGCGCTTCTCTTCGGCAGCCTTCTCTTCAGCAAGGCGTGCTCGCTCTGCGGCTTCCTGACGACGGCGCTCTGCCTCGGCCTCAGCCTCGGCGTGCGCGGCGCGGCGACGGGCTTCCGCCTCGTCGGAGCGATTGACTTCTACCTTGACAGGTTCTTTGGTCTCAGCCGCCGGGGCACCAGGTTTCGGCGCCTCGGGTTCGGCGCGCTTGACGTAGGTCCGCTTCTTGCGAACCTCGACATTGACAGTACGACCGCGACCAGCCGACCCTGCGGTCTTGAGGGTGGATCGCGTTCGTCGACTCAGCGTGATCTTCTTGGGAGCACCGTCGTCACCGCCATGCGCCTTGCGCACATGGGCAAGCAACGTCTGCTTTTCATCCTCGGTAACGGCGTCGTCCGGTTTTTGCTGGGGCAGGCCTGCCTCTTGCATTTGCTGCAATAAGCGATCAACAGGCGTGTCTATCGTCTCCGCCAGCTGTGATACCGTGACTTCTGCCATTAAATTCTCCTGTTGGCTCAAGCCTCATCGGCTTGGTCTTCTTTCGCTTCTTCGCTCTCTTCGGCAAACCACGGGGCACGCGCCGCCATGATCAATTCACCGGCGCGCTCTTCCGACATCTCATCGATCTCGAGCAGATCATCGATCGCCTGCTCCGCGAGGTCTTCCATCGTGATGATGCCCGCCGCCGCCAGTTTGTAGGCGAGCCGCGTATCCATACCGTCCATCGACAGCAGGTCTTCCGCCGGCTCTGCATTTTCCAGCGCTTCCTCGCTTGCGAGTTCCAGCGTGGTCAACGCGCTCTTGGCCCGGTTACGCAATTCCTCGACGATCTCTTCATCGAAACCCTCGATGGCGATCATCTCTTCAAAGGGAACGTAGGCCACTTCCTCGAGCGTCGTAAATCCTTCTTCAACCAGCACGATCGCAACATCTTCGTCGACGTCGAGACGCGTCATGAAGTTTTCGATGATCGTATTGGCTTCCTGTTCGTTCTTCTCGGCCGCCTCGGCCTCGGTCATGATATTCAGCTCCCAGCCGGTCAGCTCGCTGGCGAGCTTGACGTTCTGGCCGCCACGACCGATCGCCTGGGCCAGATTGTCCTCATCGACTGCGATGTCCATGCTGTGGGCTTCTTCGTCGACAACGATGGAAACGACTTCGGCCGGCGCCATCGCGTTGATGGCGAGCTGCGCCACGTTGTCATCCCACGGAATGATGTCAATTCGCTCGTTGCCCAGTTCGCCGGATACCGCCTGAACGCGGGACCCGCGCATACCGACACAGGCCCCGATCGGATCGATACGCCCGTCATTCGTCTTGACGGCGATCTTGGCGCGCGAACCCGGATCGCGTGCAGCGCCCAGAATCTCGATAACGCCGTCAGCAATCTCCGGCACCTCGATCTTGAAGAGTTCAATCAGCGTCTGCGGCGCCGTCCGCGACAGCGCAAGCTGGGGGCCACGCGCGTCCGGACGTATTTCTTTCAAGAGCGCCCGGAGACGGTCTCCAACGCGGAAGGTTTCGCGCGGAATCCATTCTTCTCGTGGCAGGATCGCCTCTGCATTGTTGCCGAGATCGACGATGACAGCTTCGCGCGTCACCTTCTTGACCTGACCATTGACCAGCTCGCCAATGCGCGACTGGTACTGTTCGACGACCTGGGCTCGCTCTGCTTCACGGACCTTCTGAACGATGACCTGTTTGGCGGTCTGGGCGGCGATTCGGCCAAATTCGACGGATTCGACCTGCTCTTCGACGTAACCGTCCAGATCGAGGCTGGGGTCGATCTCCTTGGCAGCAGACAGCGTGATCTCTGCCTCGGGGACTTCCTGCTCGTGATCGTCGGGCACAACACGCCAGCGGCGGAAGGTATCGTACTCACCAGTTTCCTGGTCGATAGAAACCCGCAGTTCCACGTCATCGGAGTAACGCTTTTTCGTCGCAGACGCGAGCGCCTGCTCCAGCGCATCGAAGATGATGTCTTTGGACACGCCTTTCTCGTTGGAAACCGAGTCGACGACCAGCAAAATTTCTTTCGTCATTACCAAGCCTCTAAACGACAGCCCCGCTGCCGCAAACACCTAGTCGAATGAAGGGATCACGTTCGCCCGGTCGATGTCTTCCAGAGGAAACAGATATTCCTCATCACCCGATCGAACGACAATGTCGCCCTCTTCGATGCCACAAAGCAGTCCCTTGTACCGCTTTCTTCCCTCGTACGGCGTCCGCAGACTCACCCGTACGTTGGCGCCCTTCCAGGCGTCAAACTGCGCCAGTGTAAAGAGCCGTCGATCCATTCCCGGAGATGACACTTCAAGCGTGTAATTCCCCGCAATGGGATCCTCTACATCGAGCATGGCCGAAAGCTGGCGGCTCACCCGGGCGCAATCATCAACATCGACACCCTTGTCGCTGTCGATGAACACCTTGAGCGAACCACGTTTGCCGTGGGCGATGTACTCGACGCCCCACAGCTCGCATCCCATACCCTCTACAACCGGTGCAATCAGCGCAGTCAATTGCTCATTCACCTGTTGCAACTCCATGGGCCAATTTTCAGGCCCGCAAAAACAAAAAATGGGCGTAACGCCCATTTCTGATCGGTCCGGGCACTCAGACCCGACCGTTTCACGCCAGTGAAAACGGGCGTACCCAACAGCAAAAAGCCCCTGATGGGGCCTCTGCTTGTTTGGTAGCGGGGGCAGGATTTGAACCTACGACCTACGGGTTATGAGCCCGTCGAGCTACCAGACTGCTCCACCCCGCAACAAAAGCTCTCGTTTCCAGACTGTCACTTGCAAACGAGGGCCCGAATTATATGAATGCTGGCCTGAGGGGTCAACACTCGCCGGGCGCCCGTTTGAACTTGATTGCCTTTCGATCCGAATCCGACGGCCTTCCGGCCGTCGATTCAGAAGATGGTGCCGAAGAGAGGACTTGAACCTCCACGCGCGTAAGCGCACTACCCCCTCAAGATAGCGTGTCTACCAATTCCACCACTTCGGCAAAACTTGTCATCAGCCCTCGGGAACTTCCGAGTCGGATGCACCCTGGGCCTGCTGAGCCGGAACGTCCGAATCAGGGACTTCCGTCGCCATATTCGTTTCCGGAGCGGCATTCTGCTCTACTGGCCGCTCTTGTACAACCTGCGGAATGCCAACCGATCCTGCCTCCATCGAATGCTGCTTCGCGAAGAAGGCAAGCCCGAAGCTGGTCAGGAAGAACGCGATCGCGATCGTCGTGGTCGCGCGCGTCAGAAAATTGCCGGAGCCGCCACTGCCGAATACGGTGTTGGACGCACCACCACCGAAGCCGGAGCCCATGTCCGCGCCCCGCCCCTGCTGAATCAGCACGAGGCCGATGATCGCCAGCGCCGCCGCGACGTGCAGGACCATCACCAGTGTTTCGATAAGACCTAAACTCATAATTCTCTAACCTGCAGACGTCAGTTCGCCTGCTGTTGTGCAGATGGAGATGAACTCCTCTGCTTTCAATGACGCGCCCCCAACGAGCGCACCATCAATGTCGGGCATGGCCAGTAGATCGCGGGCATTGTCGCCATTCACACTGCCGCCATACAGAATTCTCGTTTCGGCGCCGAGCGCCGTGTCATGCTCCGCCAGTATCGAACGGAGCGCCGCGTGCACTTCATTCGCCTCATCCGGCGTCGCACTCTTGCCGGTACCAATTGCCCAGACCGGCTCGTAGGCCACCACTGCTCCGCGGAATGCCCGCGACCCGACCGCGGTCAGCACGGCTTCGAGCTGGCGCGAGACGACATCGAACGTCGCATTCCGCTCCCGCTCGTCCAGCGTTTCGCCCACACACAGAACCGGGGTCATGCCGGCGTCGAGGCAGGTCGCGAACTTTGCGGCAACGACCTCATCGGTTTCGGCAAACAGCGTCCGGCGCTCCGAGTGGCCAACCAGCGCGAACTCGCAGCCAATATCCGTCAGCATCGTGGCCGATACGCCGCCGGTGACCGCGCCATCGGCGCGAGGGTCGACATCCTGCGCGCCCAGCCGAACAGTCGATCCGGAGAGCATGCTGCCTGCCTGATCGAGGTAAACGAACGGCGGTATCACAAGCGAATCGATTCCTTCCGGAATTCCTCGCGTGAGGTGCGACACAAGTTCCTGCACCATGGCGCGGGAACCATTCATCTTCCAGTTCCCCGCGATAAGCACGCGGCGCGTCTTGTCTGTCACACCGGCCCCCTCGAGCGGCGGCAAATACTAAACACTTTGAATTCCGGTTGCAATGAACTATCCGGCAGCAGATTCAACGACGCAGGCCAGATCCTGCGCAAGGCGCTCGACGAGCCCGGGATCCTCACCCTCCACCATGACTCTCATCACCGGCTCCGTCCCCGAGGGCCGCAGCAGAACGCGTCCCTTGCCGCCGAGTTTCTCTTCAGTCGCTTTGACCGCCGAGGTCACCGCGCCTGCATCGACGAGCTCCTTGGCCCCCTGGCACTTCACGTTGATCATCGCCTGTGGGTACTTGTGCATCCGGCCCTTCAGATCAGCGAGCGATGAGTCATTGTCGACCATGGCGGCGACCACCTGCAGCGCTGCAACGACGCCATCGCCGGTAGAGGTCAGATCGAGGCAGAGGATATGGCCCGATGATTCGCCACCCACCTCCCAGTCTCGCTGGCTGAGCTCGGACAACACGTAACGGTCACCCACCGCAGCCCGGGAGAATGGAATGCCGGCATCCCCGAGCGCACGCTCGAGCCCGAAGTTGCTCATGAGCGTGCCGACGACCCCGCCTCGCAGCCGGTCCCGGGCATGACGATGCATGGCAATGATGAAAAGCAGTTCGTCGCCGTCGAGCAGCGCGCCGGTATGGTCGACCATGACCACCCGGTCACCGTCTCCATCAAGTGCAACCCCGAAGTCGGCCTGCTCATCGACAACCCGCTGCTGCAGGGCCTCGGGGGAGGTCGAACCGATATTGTCGTTGATGTTGAGGCCGTCGGGCGTCACGCCGATCTGAACCACTTGGGCACCGAGTTCGCGGAAGACGGCGGGAGCGACCTGATACGTCGCACCGTTTGCGCAGTCGACGACGACCTTGAAGCCACGGAGATTGCGCGAGCCGCTGTAGCAGCTCTTGCAGAATTCGATGTACCGGCCCGCCGCATCGTCGATACGGGCGACCTTGCCGATCCGGTTCGACTCGACCATCTCCATCGGCGCGTCGAGTTCGGTTTCGATCGCGAGTTCGATCTCGTCCGGCAGTTTCTGCCCGACTTCCGAGAAGAACTTGATGCCGTTGTCGTAGTAGGGATTATGGGAAGCGCTGATGACAATGCCGGCGCAGGCATCGAACGTGCGGGTGAGATAGGCGATCGCGGGCGTGGGCATCGGGCCGAGCAGGCGGACATCCACACCGGCGGCAGACAGGCCCGCTTCGAGCGCCGACTCGAACATGTAGCCCGAGATTCTGGTGTCCTTGCCGATCAGGATAGGCCCTTTCCGGTTTCTCGAGAACACCTTGCCGGTCGCCCAGCCGAGTTTGAGCATGAATTCGGCCGTGATGGGGTGCTCACCGACCCGACCTCGAATGCCATCGGTACCGAAGTAGCGCTTGTTCATAGTTGCTCTCTGCTTATTCTGTACTTTCTTTCCGGATCGCCTGCAGCACCCTGAGTGCCTGCACGGTGGGCCCCACATCGTGAACCCTGACCACCGCCGCGCCGTTCTCGATTGCCGCCAGAGCGCCCGCGACGCTGCCGTGGAGCCGATCGGCATCCATGCCGAGAATCTTCCCGATCGTACTCTTTCGGGACAAGCCAACCAACACCGGTCTGCCAAGGCTGGTGAAGGACTGCAGCTGATTGATCAGCCGCAGGTTCTGATCAGGTGTTTTGCCGAACCCGAATCCGGGATCAATCCAGAGCCGCGCTTCGGGAATCCCCGCCTCAACGCAGTCCGCGATCCGCTCGAGAAAGAAGGCGCGAATGTCTTCAATCAGATCGTCATAGCGAGGACGCTGCTGCATGGTGGCGGGTTCGCCCTGCATGTGCATCAGACAAACCGGCAGGCCCGTTTCGCTTGCCGCCTCGATTGCACCGCGCCGTCGAAGCGCACGAACATCGTTGATCAGCGATGCACCGGCAGCGGCCGCTTCCCGCATGACCTGCGGACGACTCGTATCGATCGAGATCGGGACGTGGCTCTCGGCGCGCAGCGCCTCGATGACGGGTATTGTCCGGTCGAGTTCTTCACCGGCGCTGACGGCATCGGCGCCGGGCCGGGTCGACTCACCGCCGATGTCGACGATATCGGCGCCCTCGTCGATCATCCTGCGCGCGTGTTCGAGCGCACGCTCCCGATCCAGGAAGCGTCCGCCATCAGAGAAGGAGTCCGGGGTCACATTCAGGATACCCATGACCGCGGGGAACTGGACGTCGATCATCTACCGCAGGGAGAAGGCAAAAAAAGAGGGCCGACGTAATCGGCCCTCCCGGTATCAGTGCTCGCCTGCCGGCCCGCCAACGGGACCGCTTGGGCGCGCCTGGGGTTCCGGCGCTTCGTCACCGGCGTTCGGCTGAACGGGGTTGTCGTCCGGCCCATCCCAATCCTTCGGCGGGCGCGGTTTTCGCCCGGCCATGATGTCGTCGATCTGGTCGCGATCAATCGTCTCGTAAAGCAAGAGCGCCTCGGCCATTGCGTCGAGCTTGTCGCGGTTATCGACCAGCAGTCGCTTGGCGGTCTCGTAACAGTTATCAATGATGGAACGGACCTCCTCATCGATCAGCTTTGCCGTTTCGTCAGAGTGCTGGGAACGACCCTGACTTGCCGCCATGCCGAGAAACGGCTCGTCGTCATCCTCCGAGTACAGCAGCGGGCCAAGACGTTCGCTCAGGCCCCATTTGGTGACCATGTTGCGCGCCATCTTGGTGGCATGCTGGATGTCGTTGGACGCACCGGTGGTAATGCCTTCAGCACCCAGCGTCAGTTCCTCGGCGATCCGCCCACCAAAGAGGGCGCAGATCTGGCTGTGGATCTTCCGCTTGCTGATGGAGTAACGATCTTCCTCCGGCAGGAACATCGTGACACCCAACGCGCGCCCCCTCGGAATAATCGTTACCTTGTGGGTCGGATCATGCTCCGGCACCAGATACCCGACAATGCAGTGTCCTGCCTCGTGGAACGCCGTATTGCGTTTTTCTTCGTCGGACATGACCATCGACTTGCGCTCGGCGCCCATCATGATCTTGTCCTTCGCCATTTCGAACTGCGCCATGCCGACCGTCCGCTTCTGCTGACGCGCGGCGAAGAGCGACGCCTCGTTCACGAGGTTCGCGAGGTCGGCACCCGAGAAGCCCGGCGTACCGCGTGCGATAACTTCGGGTTCGACGTCCGGTGCCAGCGGCACCTTGCGCATGTGGACCTTGAGAATCTGTTCGCGGCCGCGAATGTCCGGCAATCCAACAACCACCTGGCGGTCGAAGCGCCCGGGTCGCAGCAGCGCCGGGTCGAGTACATCCGGCCGGTTGGTCGCCGCGATCACGATAATGCCTTCATTACCCTCGAAGCCGTCCATCTCGACGAGCAACTGGTTCAGGGTCTGCTCACGCTCGTCGTGGCCGCCGCCGAGGCCAGCGCCACGATGGCGACCGACCGCGTCGATCTCGTCGATAAAGATGATGCACGGCGCCTGCTTCTTGGCCTGATCGAACATGTCCCGAACCCGCGACGCACCGACACCGACGAACATCTCGACGAAGTCGGAACCGGAGATCGAGAAGAACGGCACCTTGGCTTCACCTGCAATCGCCTTGGCGAGCAGCGTTTTACCTGTGCCGGGCTGGCCGACCATCAGGATACCGCGCGGTATGCGGCCGCCGAGACGCTGGAACTTGCCCGGGTCCTGAAGGAAGTCGACGAGTTCCTGTACGTCTTCCTTGGCCTCATCGACGCCCGCAACGTCTGCGAACGTCGTCTTGATCTGGTCGTCAGAGAGGAGTTTGGCCTTGCTCTTGCCGAACGTCAGCGGACCGCCACGGCCGCCGGAGCCGCCCTGCATCTGCCGCATGAAAAACATGAACACGGCAATGATCACAAGAATCGGGAAGCTCGCGACCAGCAGCTGGGTCCAGATACTTTGCTGTTCGGGCCTCACGCCGCGGAAATCGACGTTGTTGTTGAGCAGGTCATCAATCAGCGCCTGATCGGTCAGCTGCGGCTGAATCGTCTCGAACCGGGTGCCGTCGTAGCGCTCGCCCGTGATCGTCAGGCCGTCGATCTCGACGTTCTTGACCTGATTCTGCGTCACAAGCTCAAGAAACTCGGAGTACTTGATGCTGTCCGGCCCCTGATTGACGTTGAAGTTGTTGAAAACCGTCAACAACACTGCCGCGATGATCAGCCAAAGCAGCAGGTTTTTGCCCATGTCATTCAATGGAATATCCTCTCAACGAGCGCAGTCTCTGCACTCCTCACAGTACCATAAACGCCTGTCGGCGCCTTGCGTGACGCCTCAAGGTTATACGTGCCCCTGCCCTATGTGACCACAGGCGACCAGGTAAATTTCACGTGATCGGCCGCGGGAGGCTTTGGGCTTGAAGTTGTGGCACCGCTCGAAGCGGTCCCGCAGCGCTCGCCGGATCTCGTCGATGCCTTCGCCCTCGAAGCATTTGGCGACAAAAGCGCCGCCGGGCCCGAGCACCTGATCCGCCAGATCAATCGCCAATTCCACGAGATAGGCGGCCCGGGGCTGGTCAATGTCCTTTACACCACTGAGATTGGGGGCCATATCGGAAATTACAAGGTCAGCCGGCCGGTCGCCGAGCGCCGCCACCAATCTCTCAAGCGGCTCATCTTCCGTGAAATCACCCTGAATGAAATTCACGCCCTCGATAGCCTCCATCGCCAGCAGATCCAGCGCGACCACCGTACCGCGCCCAGACATCCTGCGCATGGCGACCTGGCTCCAGCCGCCGGGCGCGGCCCCGAGATCCACGACGGAGAGCCCCGGACGCAGCAACTGGAACTTGTCATCGATTTCGAGCAGCTTGTAGCTGGCCCGGGAGCGATAGCCTTCCTTGCGCGCCCGTTTGACGAACTCGTCTTCTTCATGTTCCCGCAGCCAGGCCGCGCTCGACTTCGATTTCTTCATCGCTTTCGCTTGTCCGGGTCAATGCAGGGCCGTACAATCGCGCCCCTTTTTCGGTAGCTGTGCATGATAAGTCAAACAGAAAAGAAACGATTCCGCGCGATCGCGCACAAATTGCGGCCCATCGTGACAATCGCCGGGAATGGCGTCTCTGAGTCGGTCGCCAAGGAACTCGGGCGCGCACTCGACGACCACGAACTCATCAAGATCAAGCTGGCATCCGGCGATCGTGAGGAGCGGGCAGAAATGCTGGCCGCCGTCACTGACGCCACCAGCGCAGAGGTCGTCCAGAAGATCGGTGCCGTGGCGGTGATTTATCGGCCGGCGTCGAAACCGAATCCCGCGCTGTCGAACGTGCTTCGCGCCGACGTGCTCTAGGGAACCTGGCCCTGAACGGGGTCCTCGGCGAGATGCTGCACGCTGCCGATCTCGTACTCGACGACGCCGCTCGGCGTCTGGACACTGACCACATCCCCGACTTCCTTGCCGATCAGGGCCCGTGCGATCGGTGAATATACACTCAGCTTGTTCTTCTTGATGTCCGCCTCGTCGTCACCCACGATCTTGTAGGTAACGTCCGCCTCGGTATCGAGATTCATCACCTCTACCGTCGTGCCAAAGATGACCTTGCCCGAGGGCGGGATTTTGGTGACATCAATGATCTGGGCATTCGACAGCTTGCCCTCGATCTCCTTGATTCGACCCTCGATGAAGCCCTGCTCTTCTTTCGCGTACTGGTACTCGGCGTTTTCACGCAGATCTCCCTGCGCCCGCGCTTCCGCGATCGCCTGGACGATCTTCGGCCGGCGTACCGATTTCAGGTGATCAAGCTCGTCTCGGAGCATTTTCTCACCCGTTGCTGTCATCGGTTCCTTGCTCATTGGAAATGGGCCTCCGTTTCTCCAACGCAGATTCTCAAAATTGTTGGCTCAGGTAAATCCGGGAAAACCGGGAGTGTCAGGACTGCTGGACGGCGTCCCGCTCATGCAGCTTCTGGAGACTGGTCACGACGTAGCCGCCTTCGTGACGAAGCGCCTGCACACACGCGCGCCCGCCAGCCATTGTCGTCGTGTTGTATACCTTGTGCTGCAGGGCAGTCGCGCGGATAGAGAAAGAATCCTCGATCGCCTGCTTGCCCTCGGTCGTATTCACGATGAAGTCGATGTCATCGTTCTTGAGCATGTCGACGATATGCGGCTGACCCTCGAGAACCTTGTTGACCACCTCGACGTCGAGGCCCGCCTCACGAATCGCCTCGGCAGAACCGCGGGTCGCCACGAGGTCAAAACCGAGTTCGATCAGATCCCTCGCCAGATCAGGCAGTGCCGCCTTGTCGGCATCGCGCACCGACAGGAAGACCCGGCCGGTAACCGGGATTTTTTCGCCCGCGGCCAGCTGCGCCTTGCCATAGGCCTCGCCGAAGCTGCGACCGATGCCCATCACCTCGCCGGTCGACTTCATCTCCGGCCCGAGAATCGGATCAACGCCCGGGAACTTGCCGAACGGGAACACGGCCTCTTTCACCGAGAAGTAATCCGGCACGACCTCGGTCGTGAAATGCTGGGCTTCCAGTGACTGGCCGACCATGCAGCGTGCGGCGACCTTCGCGAGCGAGGTGCCGATGCACTTCGACACAAACGGCACGGTACGCGACGCCCGGGGATTGACCTCCAGCACGAAGATCTCGCCGCCCTGCACGGCGAGCTGAACATTCATCAGACCCACCACGCCGAGCTCGAGTGCCATGGCTTCGACCTGCCGGCGCATCTCGTCGAGTTTGTCCTGGCCGAGACTGTAGGGTGGCAGCGAGCAAGCCGAGTCACCGGAGTGCACGCCAGCCTGTTCGATATGTTCCATTACGGCGCCGATCACGACCCGCTGGCCGTCGGATACCGCATCGATGTCGACTTCGATCGCCTGATCGAGGAAGCGGTCGAGCAGCACCGGCGAGTCGTTGGACACCTTCACGGCGCTCAGCAGGTAATGCTCGAGTTCCACCTCGTCATAGACGATATCCATCGCACGACCACCCAGCACATAGGAGGGCCGCACGACAAGGGGGTAGCCAATCTCTGCGGCAGCGGCAATTCCTCCCGGAATGTCCCGGGCCGTCCGGTTCGGCGGCTGGCGGAGGCCCAGCTTGTGAATCATCTGCTGAAAGCGTTCCCGATCCTCGGCACGGTCGATAGCATCCGGCGGCGTTCCGATGATCGGCACACCCGCCTTTTCCAGATCGTCAGCGAGCTTCAGCGGCGTCTGGCCGCCAAACTGGACGATCACGCCCTCCGGCTTCTCCAGATCGACGATGGCAAGGACATCCTCGAGCGTGAGCGGCTCAAAGTAGAGGCGATCAGAGGTATCGTAATCCGTCGACACCGTCTCGGGATTGCAGTTGACCATGATGGTCTCGTAGCCGTCTTCACGCATCGCGAGCGCCGCGTGCACACAGCAGTAATCGAACTCGATGCCCTGCCCGATACGGTTGGGCCCGCCACCCAGCACCATGATCTTCTTGCGATCGGACGGCCGGGATTCACATTCGTCCTCGTAGGTCGAGTACATGTAGGCCGTTGCCGAGGGGAATTCCGCCGCACAGGTGTCGACGCGGCGGTAGGTCGGGATCACGCCGAGCTGTTTTCTGGCCTCGCGCACCTGCGACTCGGGCACATTGAGCAGATCCGCCAGCCGCGAATCCGAGAACCCCCGACGCTTGCAGGACAGCAGCGTCTCGCGATCCAGTGCGTCGAGGTTCTCCCCCGCAATTCGCGTCTCGAAGTCGATGATTTCCCGAATCTGGTGCAGGAACCACGGGTCGATGTGCGTCAGCTCATGAATCTCGTCGAGGTCCATGCCGTTGCGCATGCCATCGGCAACATAGAGCAGCCTGTCGCTGCCCGCGACGCGCAGTTCCTTGCGGAGGATGTTCTTCCACTCGTGGCGGCTCGTATCGAGTACCGGCGTCAACCCGTCAATGCCGACCTCGAGTCCCCGGAGCGCTTTCTGCAGCGACTCCTGAAAGGTCCGCCCGATCGCCATGACCTCACCCACGGATTTCATCTGCGTGGTCAGGAAGTTTTCGGCCTGCGGGAATTTTTCGAACGTGAAGCGCGGGATCTTCGTCACGATGTAGTCGATCGACGGCTCGAACGACGCCGGCGTCACGCCACCTGTGATGTCATTCTCGAGTTCGTCGAGCGTATAGCCGACCGCCAGCTTGGCGGCGACCTTCGCAATGGGAAAGCCCGTCGCTTTCGACGCGAGTGCCGATGAGCGCGAAACCCGCGGATTCATCTCGATCACCACCAGACGCCCGGTTTCCGGGTGAATCGCGAACTGGACGTTCGAGCCGCCGGTCTCGACGCCGATCACGCGCAGCACGTCAATCGCGGCATTGCGCATGATCTGGTATTCCTTGTCCGTCAGCGTCTGCGCCGGTGCGATCGTGATCGAATCACCCGTGTGGATGCCCATCGGATCAAGGTTCTCGATCGAACAGACGATGATGCAGTTGTCGTTCCTGTCACGGACGACCTCCATCTCGAATTCTTTCCAGCCCAGGAGTGACTCATCGATCAGCAACTCGTTCGTGGGCGACAGGTCGAGGCCGCGCGCACAGATCTCGAGGAAGTCTTCCTGGTTGTAGGCGATGCCGCCGCCCGAACCCCCGAGTGTGAAGGACGGCCGGATGACGCAGGGGAAACCGAGCCAGGACTGAACCTGCTTCGCCTCTTCCAACGAATGTGCGAAGGCGCTGCGCGGCGTCTCAAGGCCGATCGACTTCATGGCCTTGTCGAATCGCTGCCGGTCTTCCGCCATGTCGATCGCGTCCCGTGAGGCCCCGATCAGCTCAACGCCATATTTCTCGAGTACGCCTTCGCGGTAGAGATCCAGTGCGCAGTTGAGGCCCGTCTGCCCGCCCATGGTGGGCAGCAGGGCGTCCGGGCGTTCTGCCGCGATGATGTTCTCGACGACCTGCCACGACACGGGCTCGATGTAGGTCGCGTCGGCCATCGCCGGGTCGGTCATGATCGTGGCCGGGTTGGAGTTCACGAGTATGACCCGGTAGCCCTCCTCTTTGAGCGCCTTGCAGGCCTGGGCGCCTGAATAGTCGAACTCGCAGGCCTGACCGATAACGATCGGGCCCGCACCGATGATCATGATGGATTTGATGTCTTCTCTTTTCGGCATGCTATCCGGCCTGGCGTTGTTCCATCAGCGAGATGAAATGGTCGAACAGGGGCGCCGCATCATGCGGGCCGGGGCTGGCTTCAGGGTGGCCCTGGAAGCCGAAAGCAGGCTTGTCCACGAGGTGGATTCCCTGCAGCGTATTATCGAACAGCGAGCGGTGCGTGACGCGAACCGTCGCCGGCAGCGCGCTTTCATCGATACAGAAGCCGTGATTCTGCGACGTGATGAGCACGGTCCCGTCGTCCAGATTCTTGACCGGGTGGTTGGCGCCGTGATGGCCGTGGCCCATCTTCATCGTCTTCATGCCCGCAGCGAGCCCGAGCAGCTGATGTCCGAGGCAGATGCCAAACATCGGAATACCGGATTCGAGCAGCTTGCGGATCGCTTCAATTGCGTAGTCGCAGGGGTCGGGATCGCCGGGTCCGTTCGACAGGAATATCCCGTCCGGTGACAGGGCGAGCACCTCTTCAGCGGGCGTTTTCGCCGGCACGACCGTGAGTCGGCATCCGCGATCCACCAGCATACGCAGAATGTTGCGCTTGGTGCCGAAATCGTAGGCGACGACGTGAAATCTCACATCCTCGTCCGGCAGGCTCGTGTACCCACCACTGAGCTGCCAGGTTTTCTCCTGCCAGGCGAAGACGTCGGTGGTCGACACCACCTTCGCGAGATCCATACCCTTGAGCCCCTCGAAGGCCTGTGCCGCACGGATCGCCTCCTCGACCAGGGCATCCGTGATGCGCTCGGCCGCCAGAATACATCCAGACTGGGCACCGTGATCCCTCAGCACGCCCGTCAGCTTGCGGGTGTCGATATCGGCAATCGCGACAACGGATCGTTGTTCGAGATATTCGGGCAGGGACATCTCGGCCCGCCAGTTGCTGCAGACCACCGGCAAGTCACGAATGACGAGACCCTCTGCCCAGACGCGGCTGGACTCGTCGTCCTCGGCGTTGGCGCCGGTATTGCCAATGTGGGGGTGTGTCAGCGTGACGATCTGCCGAGCGTATGACGGGTCGGTCAGGATCTCCTGGTAGCCCGTCATGGCGGTATTGAAAACCACCTCGCCAACGACGCGGCCGAGCGCGCCAATAGCAGTGCCCTCGAATACCATGCCGTTGGCGAGGGCGAGCACTGCAGAACTGGTCAACTAATCGGTCTCCGAATGTCGAGAGAGTTTGGCCGGGCCGAAAAAAAGCGAGATGAAATTGCTCCCATCTCGCTTTCGTTATTTGTGGCTAAACCGGGGTCTCATGCTGGGCGCGTATTCTATTGGAACGTGCCCCCCGTTGCCAGTGCCTCGTCTAGTGTCCTGGACACTAGCTACCGGCTGACGGCACGCTGATCTCGTTGAGGCCCAGCACGTCCTGCATGTCGAACTGCCCCGCCTCCCGGTTCCCGACCCAGGCGGCCGCCCGGAGCGCGCCGTCAGCAAAATTGACGCGCGTCTGCGCGCGATGGGTCAACTCGAGGCGCTCGCCCTCCGATGCGAACAGGACCGTGTGATCGCCGACAATCTCGCCGGCGCGGATCGAGTGAAAGCCGATCTGGGCGCGGTCCCGCTCGCCGGTCACGCCACCGCGACCGTAGGTGGAGACCTCGGACAGCTCCCGCCCCAGTGATTTCGCCACGGCTTCGCCGAGGCCGAGCGCCGTACCGGACGGTGCGTCGACCTTGTGGCGATGATGCGCCTCGATGATTTCGATATCGACGTCCTGACCCAGAATCGCCGCGGCGATCTCTGCAAGCTTGAACGTGACATTCACGCCAACGGCAAAGTTTGGTGCAAACACGATGGCAGTATGATGAGCCGCGGCGGCGAGCGCGGCTTTCTGCGCTTCGGACAGGCCGGTGGTACCGATCACCATCTTCTTGCCGCGCCGGCGACAGATTTCGATATTGGCCGCAGTGGCATCAGCGATCGTAAAGTCGATGAGCACATCGAACCGGTCAGCGACCCCATCGAGGTCTGTCGTGACGGAGACACCCAGCGGCCCGGCGCCGGCAATCAGTCCGATGTCCTCGCCCGCGCGCTCGAACGCCGCGCGCTCGTGCGCGACCGTCAGTTCGAGCGAATCGAACCCGGCAATTCTCGAGACCAGCATCTGGCCCATACGCCCGGCGGCGCCTGCAATAGCAACCCGGATCATGATTTGTGCTCCCGGAACGAGCGCAGGAGAATACAAGAAACCCCTTCAGCGAGCCATCGAAGCAATGTTGCACCGGGACTCACCCTTTCAGTCGCCAGCCTACCGGCTGCTGTTCACCGCGCAGGCCACCTCGCTGGCCGGCACTGGCGTGACGACGGTTGCGCTCGCGCTGCTTGCTGTCGAACTGGCCGGGGACAACGCAGGACTCGTGCTCGGGATTGCGCTCGCTCTGAAAATGGTGGTGTACGTGCTGGGCGCGCCCGTGCTCGGCACGCTCGCAACCCGATTCCCTCGACGCCAGTGGCTGATCGGGCTCGATCTCGCGCGGGCGGGGCTGGTGCTCATGCTCCCGTTCGTCACAGCCACCTGGCAACTCTACGTGCTGGTCGTACTGATCAACCTGTGCGCGGCCTCGTTTACCCCGGTCTTCCAGGCGACTGTGCCTATCGTCCTGAATGATGAGCCAAGGTATCGCCGCGCCTTGTCCTACTCGCAGGTTGCCCAGTCACTCGAGCAGCTTGGCAGTCCGCTCATCGCTGCACTGCTGCTGACGGTGATGAGCTTTGACGTGCTGTTTACGATCAACGCGGCAACGTTCCTGTTCTCGGCCTCGATGATCCTTGCAGCATCCATTCCGGATGATCAACGCACAAGGGTTCAGCGGACGCTCGATCAGGCGTTGCGAGGCGTGAATGCGTATCTCCGGACACCAAGGCTGCGTGCCGCCTTCGCGATGTATTTCGCCGTGGCGGCCGGCAGCGCAATGATCATCGTCAACTCGGTTGTCTATGTCGTCGGCGTGCTGTCGATGCCCGAGAACCTGCTCGGTGTCGCGCTCGCCGCCTCTGGCGCCGGTACAATGGGCGGGGCGATTCTGGCGCCCCGGCTGCTGGATCGACTTTCCCATCGCCCCGTGATGCTCGCCGGCACTGCCTTGCTCGTTGCGGCACTCGCAATCGGTACAACGCTGCCCGGATGGCCGCTGTTCCTGCTGACCTGGTTCATCATGGGCGCCGGCCTCGGGCTGACCCAGACGCCGGTCGGCTCGCTGGTGAGGATGTCATGCCATGAACGAGACAGCGATGCATTCTTTGCCGCCAACTTTTCGCTGTCGCATTTGTGCTGGTTCTTTGCGTATCTCGGCGCGGGCTGGATTGGCACGACTTTCGGCATGGCGGCGGCTTTCAGCGTCGCAGCGGGCGTTGCCGTCGCCTCGCTGATCGCGCTGTTCAGCCTGTTTCCGAACCCTGACCCGCTGCACATCCGTCACCGCCACGACGAGATCGTCCATCGCCATCCGGGAGCGCATGATGAAGCCCATCAGCCCGATGACACAGCGACGGAACACCGCCATGCTTCGGTCGAACACACGCACTACTACGTCATCGACGAACATCACCCGCGCTGGGCGCGCGAAGGATAGCGCGAACTATTCCGTCAGCGAATCGATGAACTGCTTGACGCCGTCAAACCAGCTCGTGCGCTTCGGCGACTGCTTCTCGCTGGTCTGCCCGTCGAATTCCCGCAGCAGCTCTTTCTGTTTTTTGGTGAGGTTCACCGGGGTCTCGATGATGACCCGGCAATAGAGATCGCCCGTGGCACCTCCGCGCACCGGTGGCACGCCCTTGCCTCTCAGCCTGAACAATCGGCCGGTCTGGGTGCCCTCAGGGATCTTGAGCGTGACACGTCCATCGAGGGTTGGCACTTCGAGTTCGCCGCCGAGCGTACAGTCGACGAAGCTTATCGGCACCTCGCAGAACAGATCGGAGCCTTCCCGCGTGAAGATCGGGTGCTCCCGAACCGCGACCTGAACGTACAGGTCGCCTGCCTGTGCGCCTGTCGGGCCGGCCTCACCCTGACCCGAGAGTCGGATGCGGTCGCCGGTATCGACACCGGGCGGCACCTTGACCGACAGGGTCTTTTCTTCCTCGACACGGCCTCCGCCACGGCAGGTCGGACAGGGATCGGAAATGATCTTGCCGGCACCGCGGCAGCGCGGGCAGGTCTGTTGTATCTGGAAGAAGCCCTGCCTTGCGGTGACCTGGCCGATACCGCCACATTGAACGCAGTCGATGGGGGTCGTGCCCTTTTTCGCACCGCTGCCATGGCAGTCATCGCAGGGGACGAGCGTGCCAAAGCTGATCGTCTTCTCGACGCCACGAACCGCCTCTTCGAGATCGAGTTCGAGCACGTACTTGAGGTCAGCGCCACGAGCCGGGCCGCGAGAGCGACCACCCGAGAAGATGTCGCCGAACATGTCCTCGAAGATCGACGAGAAGTTGCCGCCGCCAAAGCCGCCACCGGCCCCGGCGCCCATTCCCTCGAACGCGGCATGGCCGAACTGGTCGTATTGTCGCCGCTTCTCCTCGCTGGTCAGGACTTCAGCGGCTTCACTCGCTTCCTTGAAGACTTCGTGTGCGTCGGGATCGTCGGGATTGCGATCGGGGTGATTCTTCATCGCGATGCGACGATAGGCTTTCTTGATTTCCTGCGTCGTTGCGTCGCGGGAGACGCCCAGCACTTCGTAGTAGTCTTTTTTTGCCATGTCAGGGTCTTTTTGTTTTGCGGGGGCGGTATGCACAAAAGCGAACGCAGGGTTTCCCCTGCGTTCGCCTTCGACAACTTGCGGTCGGCAGACTTACGCCTGCTTGTCGTCCTTGACCTCCTCGAACTCGGCATCCACCGCGTCGGAGTCGGCACTCTGGTTGCCTGCACCGGCATCGGCCTGACCCTGCGCAGCCTCTTCCGAGTACATGCGCTGGGCAAGCTGGCCGGAGGCTTCGGTGAGCTTCTGGGTCGCGGATTCAATCGCGTCCTTGTCGCTCCCCTTGAGGGCTTCTTCGACGTCGCTGATGGCAGACTCGATATTCGCCTTCTCGTCAGCTTCGACCTTGTCGCCAGCCTCCTCGAGCGTCTTGCGGGTCGCATGGACCATGGCGTCGGCCTGGTTGCGCACCGTGACGAGTTCCTCGAACTTGCGGTCCTCTTCAGCGTGCGATTCGGCATCCTTGACCATCGACTCGATCTCTTCCTCGGTGAGACCCGAAGACGCCTTGATCTCGATGGACTGTTCCTTGCCGGTCGCCTTGTCCTTCGCTGATACGTTCAGGATACCGTTGGCATCCAGATCGAAGCTGACCTCGATCTGCGGCGTGCCGCGCGGCGCCGGCGGAATGTCCGCGAGGTCGAACCGACCCAGCGACTTGTTTTCCGATGCCTGCTTGCGCTCACCCTGCAGGACGTGAATCGTCACTGCGGGCTGGTTGTCCTCAGCCGTCGAGAAAACCTGCGCCTTCTTGGTCGGAATCGTCGTGTTCTTCTCGATCAGCGGGCTCATGACACCGCCCATCGTTTCGATACCGAGTGACAGCGGCGTCACGTCCAGCAGCAGCACGTCCTTGACGTCGCCGGCGAGTACCGCGGCCTGGATGGAAGCACCCATGGCAACGGCTTCGTCGGGGTTCACATCCTTGCGGGCGTCCTTGCCGAAGAACTCGGCGACCTTCTTCTGCACCAGCGGCATACGGGTCTGGCCACCGACAAGGATGATGTCGTCGATGTCAGAGACACTCAGCTCTGCGTCCTTCAACGCCGTTCGCACCGGTTCGATCGTCCGCTCAACGAGTTCCTCGACCAGCGACTCCAGCTTCGACTGGGTCACCTTCATCACGAGGTGCTTCGGGCCGCTCGAATCGGCCGTGATGTACGGCAGGTTGACTTCCGTCTGGCCCGAGCTCGACAGCTCGATCTTCGCCTTCTCAGCCGCTTCCTTGAGTCGCTGCAGCGCCAGCGGATCGTTGTGCAGATCCATGCCATGCTCTTTCTTGAACTCTTCGGCCAGGTAGTCGATCAGGCGCAAGTCGAAGTCCTCACCACCGAGGAACGTGTCACCGTTCGTCGACAGCACCTCGAACTGCTTCTCACCGTCCACATCCGCGATCTCGATGATCGAGATGTCGAACGTACCGCCACCGAGGTCATAGACCGCGACGGTGGAATCGCCCTTGCTCTTGTCGAGACCGTAGGCGAGTGCGGCCGCCGTCGGCTCGTTGATGATTCGCTTGACCTCGAGACCGGCGATCTTGCCGGCGTCCTTCGTCGCCTGACGCTGCGAGTCGTTGAAGTATGCCGGCACCGTGATGACCGCCTCGGTGACTTTCTCACCCAGGTAGTCTTCAGCCGTCTTTTTCATCTTCTGCAGCACCTGCGCAGAAACCTGCGGCGGCGCCATCTTCTTGCCCTTGACCTCGACCCACGCATCGCCGTTGTCGGCCTTGACGATCTTGTAGGGCACCATCTTGATGTCCTTCTGAACGACCTGGTCGTCAAACTGGCGACCGATCAGTCGCTTGACCGCGAACAGCGTGTTCTCGGGATTGGTGACCGACTGCCGCTTGGCAGACTGGCCGACAAGCACCTCATCGTCGTCGGTGTAGGCAATGACCGACGGCGTCGTACGATCGCCTTCCGCGTTCTCGATGATCTTGGCGCTCGACCCGTCCATGACAGCGACGCAGGAGTTCGTCGTGCCGAGGTCAATACCGATAATCTTTCCCATTGTTTCGTCTCCGCTTCTCTGTCACGCCGTGTCCCGGCGCTGATGACTTGAATGATTGCTATATTGGCTCGTGAGGCTGCTTTTCAAGGGCGTTTGCGGGGTTAATTAGCCGGTGCCTTCGAGACCATGACCATCGCCGGCCGCACGAGGCGCCCGTTCAGGGAATATCCCTTCTGCACCACGGTCAGCACCGTATTGGGCTCGACATCACCGTTCTCGACGGCAGACATGGCCTGATGCAGATTGGGGTCAAAGGGCTCACCTTCCGGGTCCACGATCTCGCAGCCTTCCTTTGCCATCGAGTCGAGCAACATCCTGTGGCAAAGGCCGACACCCTCGATAATGGCCTGGGTCGCCCCCTGATCCGCGCCCTCGGCGGCCTGCGCCGACTCGATCGCCTTCTCGAGGCTGTCGACGACAGGGAGCAGGTTGGACACGAATTTCTCGAGGCCAAACCGGTGCGCCTTTTCAACGTCCTGTTCGGCACGACGCCGAACATTCTGCATTTCTGCCTCGGCTCGCAGCGCGAGGTCCTTGTACTTCTCGACGTCGGCGAGCGCCTGTTCCAGTTCGGGCGACGACCCATCAACTGCCGCTTCGCCGCTGCCGGCGGCGGTTTCAGCCGTTTCAGGCGCGTCCTCGACAGTGACTTCAGGATTCTCTGATCCGCTTTGTTCCGGATTGGTCATGAGTGACGTCTCGACTCCAAAAGTTTTCGGGTAGCCGAGATATGGGGATAGCCCCCACACCCTTCAAGAGTATCGGGGCATCGGGCCCGACCCGGGGTGGCGCTCTAGCTGCGTCCCCGGTCGAAAGCCGCGGAAAGAAGGTTGGCAGTGGCGTCCACCACCGGGATGATCCGGTCGTACGCCATCCGTGTCGGGCCAATCACGCCGAGCACACCGACGCTCTCACCATCGTGCGTGTAGGGCGCGGTCACCAGCGAGCAGTCGTCGAGCAACTCGTACCCCGATTCCTGACCAATAAAGAGCTGGACGCCCTGGGTTTCCATGCACCGATCGAGGAGGTGCAGCAGATCTCCCTTCAGCGAGAACGCGCGAAAGAGTTCCCGGAGATCCTCGAAGGCTTCCGCATGATAGTGTCCGAGCAGATTCTCCTGCCCCGCCATGACGTAGTCGTGCTTGTCGTCCGTTTTGGCGTCAAACGCTTTCTCCGCGACCTCGAGCGTACGGTGCATGAGCCCGTTCATGCTCTCGCGGTCGTGCTTCATCGAGGAGATCAGGTCGGTGCGAATGTTCGTGAGACTCTGGCCCATGAACTGGGCATTGATGAAGTTCGACGCTTCCTTGAGCTGGATGTCCGAGTACGCGTCTTCGGTATAGATGATGCGGTTCTGCACCTCATGGTCATCCAGCACCAGGATGGCCAGCACCCGGTTGCCGTCGAGCGGCAAGAATTCGACGTGGCGCAGCATGACATGGTCACGCTTGGGTATCGTCACCAGCCCCGCCATCTGGGTGATTTCGGAGAGCAGCCCGGAGGCCGACTCGACAAGCTCCTGGGATGACATGTCCGGGTCGAGCCGTGTCTTGAGGGCCTCGAGATCGAGGTCCCGGAGGGGCTCGATCTGCAGCAGGCTGTCGACGAAGAGTCGATAGGCGCGGGCCGTGGGCACGCGACCGGCAGACGTGTGAGGCGACGCAACGTAACCCTTGGATTCGAGGTCCGCCATGATGTTGCGCACCGTCGCCGGGCTCACGGTCAGCCCGGAGGTCTCCGACAGCGTCTTTGAGCCGATCGGCTGACCGTCGGAGATATAGCGCTCGACCAGCGTCTTGATGAGGCTCTGCGCCTTGTCACTGATATCAGGGTGATCAGACATAATTTCCTTTATATCTCACATCACGCCGCTCGAGAAAACCGGGCGACGACGACTCGCGGCTTTGGTAATTTACACGCGACATGCTGACCCATCTCATCGTACAGAATTTCGCCCTCGCCGATCACATCGAGCTTGCGTTCGATCAGGGCATGTCAGTGATCACGGGCGAGACAGGTGCTGGCAAATCGATCCTGCTGAACGCATTGGGGCTGGCACTGGGCGACCGCGCGGATACGGGCGCCATCGCCTCGGGCGCCGACCGCGCCGAGATCTCCGCGACGTTCGACATCAGCCGGATCAGTGACGCACGGGATTGGCTGGCTGATCGCGAACTCGACGCTGAAGACGAATGCATCCTGCGCCGAACGGTGTCCAGGGACGGTCGCTCACGCGGGTACATCAACGGGGCACAGGTCACCGTGAAGGACCTGAAGGCGCTGGGCGACATGCTGATCGACATTCACTCCCAGCATGAACACCAATCGCTGCTGAAGCGCGACACGCATCGCCGGCTGCTCGATGAGTATGCAGATACCCGCGCACTGGCCGGCGAGGTCGAATCCATCGCACAGGAATACCAGCAAACATCCGCGCAGCTCGAGCGGCGCAGCCAGGATAGCGAGGAAATGCAGGCGCGCGTTCAGCTGTTGACCTATCAGGTCGAGGAACTGGCCGCACTGGGCGTCACCGAGGGTGAGACCGGGAAGCTCGAGGAAGAGCAGCGCCGGCTCTCGGGGGCTGAATCGATCATCAACGCCTGCCGAGTGGCAGTCGATGCCTGTGCCGAAAACGACGAGATCAACGCACTGACACTGATCGGCCAGGCCATCAGCGCGCTCCGCGAGATCGACCTGAAGGCTTCGCGCGACATTGTCGAGATGTTGGAGAGCAGCCGGATCCAGCTTCAGGAGGCCGCTGGCGACATCGCGCGCCTGGAAAGCGATATCGAGCTGGATCCGGCCCGGCTGGAGCTCGTCGAGAGCCGGCTCGACGACATCTATCAGGCGGCGCGCAAACATCGCGTCGAACCCGATGCCCTGCCGGGCCTGCTGGACGAACTCGGCACTGAACTGGAATCCCTCGGCAACAGCGACGAGGAAATCGCCCGACTCGAGAAGGCGCTCGCAGCGCTGGAGAGCGACTACGGCAAAGCCGCCGCAAGGCTGACGAAAGCCCGCACGAAAGCCGCGGAAAACCTCATTGCTGCCATCAACGAGCAGCTCGGCCAACTCGGCATGGGCGGCGCCCGCTTCGATGTCGCGCTCGAGCCAAGGGAGGGTGCCGAGATTCATCCGGCGGGGCGCGAGCAGATCGAATTCCTCATCTCGACCAATCCGGGCCAGACGCCCCGCTCACTCAACCGCATCGCCTCCGGTGGCGAGTTGTCGCGAATCAGCCTCGCCATTCAGGTCGTCACCGCTGACACATCCGATACGCCGACACTCGTCTTCGACGAAGTCGACGTCGGTATTGGAGGCGCCGTCGCAGAAGTCGTCGGCACGCTGCTCCGGCGTCTTGGCCAGAAGGCGCAGATCGTGTGTGTGACCCACCTGCCCCAGGTCGCCGCGCAGGGCCACCACCATTTCAGGGTGGTCAAACAGTCGGGGAGTGACGCGGCGAGCGCTGCCATCGAGGCGCTGGCGCCAGACGAAAAGGTCGAGGAAATCGCGCGAATGCTGGGCGGGAAGGCCCTCACCAAGCAGACGCTCGCACACGCCAGCGAGATGTTTCAGGCAGCCCAGTCGAGCTAGGGAACCTCTGAACAAATATGCGCGTGTCTGCGTGGCCTTGCGTGTACGGCTGCAAGGCGTTTCGCGCAGCCAATATCAGGAATATTGGCAAGCGGAACAACGCAGCCAGCCGTGCACGCAAGGCCACGCCCTTCGGGGCTTTCAGCGAGTACGAATCTCGGCGTCGAGCCTCCTCGAAATGTTCTCGACATTCCTTCGGAGTCTCTCCTTGACCTTCGTACTCGCTGAAAGCCAGACTCGCGCATATTTGTTCAGAGGTTCCCTAGCTATTTCTTCTGCTGGCAGTCCGGGCAAAGCCCGTACATGTTGAGCTTGTGGTCCGTCAGGTCGAAGCCCATCTTCTCGGCAATCGCCTCCTGACGCCGTTCGATCTCATCGTCAGTGAACTCTTCGACACGGCCGCACTTCACACAGACGATATGGTCGTGATGTTCATCCGTCGCCATTTCGAAGACGGAGTGCCCACCTTCAAAGTGGTGCCTGATCACGAGTCCTGCTTCCTCGAACTGCGTCAGCACGCGGTACACCGTGGCGAGCCCGATCTCCTCATCGTTCTGAATGAGCTGCTTGTAGACGTCTTCAGCACTCAGGTGGTGCACGTCGGAGCTCTCAAGAATCTGCAGGATCTTGAGCCGAGGCAAGGTAATCTTGAGTCCTGCTTCGCGGAGCTCCTGGGAATCTGCTGCCATGGCGTGAGGGAGAATCGCAAGATAGAATTCGCGCCAAGTATCCCGTTTTTTCCGAATGATTGGAAGGTAACTTGAGAATCGCAATCCTGATTGCCCTTTGTCTGGCGCTGACCTCGCTTGCCGGTTGTTCGACGCTTCGTTTCCCGGGCGTCCACCGAATCACCATCCAGCAAGGCAATGTCATCACCCAGGAGATGATCGATCGCCTGAAGCCAGGCATGACCAAGAGCCAGGTCCGTTTTGTGCTCGGCAATCCGGTGGTCGATGATCCGCTGGTGCGCGATCGCTGGGACTACTACTACTCCATCCAGATCGCAGGCGGCGAGAAGGTGAGAAAGAAGCTGCAGCTCTTCTTTGTGGACGAGCGACTCAGCTATTTCTCGGGGGACTACGCTCCCACGGACGAACTCGAGACTGCCGGCAACTAACCCGCCCCTCTTCTGGCTCGTTGGCGTCGAGCTTCCTTCGGGTCAATGACAAGGGGCCGGTAGATTTCGACCCGGTCGCCAGGCTCGAGTGCCTGCTGCAGCGAGCAGCGCTGCGAGAAGATGCCGACATCGAGCGAATCCAGTTCGAGCTCTGCGAAGGCCTCGAGCACACCTGACCCTTCAATCGCGTCACGCACACAGGCACCCCTGGGCAACTCAACCTCGGTCAGAAACTGCGTGTCCGGACGCGCGTAGGCCACTTCGACAACGAGCTCAGCCATACACGACCTCTGCGCGTTCGCAGAACGCATCCACCATCCTGTCGGCCGCCATACGCCAGAGCTGGCCGAGTGCCACCTTCATCACCCGTCCGTCGGGCTCGAAACTGAGCGTGAGCTCGACCTTGCAACCGGCGTCGCCCAGCGCAATAAATCGCCACTCCCCCGCCAGTTTCCTGAAGGGGCCGCTGACGAGTTCAAGCGAGATCGACGATGGATGAACCAGTCGGTTGCGGGTCGCGAAACGCTGCGTCATTCCTGCGCGGGAGAGCTCGAGTTCACCGACCTGCACGTCGTCGTACTGCTCCAGCACACGGGCACCGGAACACCAGGGCAGGAAGGAAGGATACGACTCGACATCGAGTACGACGTCAAACATCTGCTCGCAGGAATACGGGACCAGCGCCGATCGCTCCACTCTCGGCATCAACAGGCGCCTTCGTCTAGAGGACGGTCATGATGAAGACGATACCCACCGCAATCGGCGCAACGATGCCCACCAGGAATCGCCAGATCGTGAAGAACACGGGATTCAGGTCGAGTTCCTCGTCCTGGATGGCGTTGTCCAGAATCCAGGCCGCGAAAATCGCGATGAACATGCCGCCCAGCGGCAGCATGATGTTGTTGGTGGTGAAGTCCATGACGTCGAATAGCGTCATGCTGTCGAAGAACGTGACGTCGGACCAGACGTTGAAGGAGAACGCGCTGCCAAGGCCGACAAACCATGCAACCCCGCCCACAATCATCGCCGCGACCTTGCGCGCGACGTAGAGCTTCTCGATCATCCAGGCGACAGCAGGCTCCACGAGCGAGATCGAAGACGTGATAGCCGCGAAGGTCACGAGTACGAAAAAGACGGTGCCGAAGATCTGGCCGCCCGGCATCTGGCCGAAGGCGAGTGGCAGCGTCACGAACATGAGGCCCGGGCCCGCGGAGCTCTCAAGGCCATTGGCAAAAACAAGCGGGAAGATCACCATGCCAGCCAGCAGTGCAACCGCTGTGTCCAGCGCGGCGATCATCGTTGCGGTACCGACGATCGAAGACCCTTTCGGCATGTAGGCACCGTACGTCATGATCGCCGCCATCCCGAGGCTCAGCGTGAAGAATGCCTGGCCCATCGCCTCGAGGACGCCGCCCCAGGTCAACTTGTCGAAGTTGAGACCGAACAGAAAGGCCAGCCCGTCACCAAAATAGCCGGAACTCATGGCGTATCCGACGAGAACCAGCAGCAGAATGAACAGCGCCGGCATCAGGTACTTGACCGTGCGCTCGAGCCCTTCGCCGACGCCCTGCGCGACGATAAAGACCGTCAGCGCCATAAATGCGGTCTGCCAGCCCACAACGTACCAGACGTTACCGATAAACGAGTTGAACGTGTTGGTGGCGACCTCGCCCGAGGCACCGACGAACGTACCGGAGCCGTTCTCGACAACGTAATGCATCGCCCAGCCGGCAATGACCCCGTAGAAGGACAGGATCATGAAGCCGCACAGGGCGCCCATCCAGCCGATGAGTTGCCAGAGCGGACTGGCCCCTGAGCGCGCGGCCAGCATGCGCATGCTGTTGATCGGGCTTTGCCGGCCCGACCGGCCAAGCAGGATCTCCGCCGTCATGATCGGGATGCCGATGAGCGCGATACAGATGAGGTAGGTCAGAACGAACGCCCCGCCGCCATTCTCGCCGGCCACGTAAGGAAAACGCCAGATGTTGCCGAGACCCACGGCGGAACCCGCTGCCGCGAGGACGAACATCAGGCGGGAAGACCACATGCCGTGCATTGACTCGGAGGACGTCGCCATCTGCGTTCCTTTTGTTCTTATTGGGATCGAAACGATTGTCAGTCATTTATGAAGGCGCCTCAACTGTACATTCGACGAGTCGCCCCTATAATGGCGCCCCCTTGCAGGAAATCACCGTGGCAAAGAAAAACGCCCAGAAAAGCAGTGCCGGCAGCGGCACAATTGCACTGAACAAGAAGGCGAAGTTCGAGTACCAGCTCAACGAAAAGTATGAAGCGGGCATCGAACTGGCCGGATGGGAAGTAAAGTCCCTGCGAGCTGGCAAGGCACAGCTCACGGATACCTATGTGCTGCTGAAGAACGGGGAGGCGTTCCTGCTGGGCTGCAACATCACGCCGCTGAAGAGCGCGTCGACCCACGTCGTCGCTGACCCGCAGCGGACGCGAAAGCTGCTGCTTCACAAGAAGGAGCTGGCGCGCCTCATCGGTGCCGTTAACCAGAAGGGCCAGACCTGCATTCCGCTCGCGCTTTACTGGAAGGGAAACCGGGTGAAGTGCGAAATCGCGCTCGCGACCGGCAAGAAGGCCCATGACAAGCGTGCAACCATCAAGGAGCGCGAATGGAATCGCGACAAGGCTCGCGTCATGAAGGCCAATAACTAGCGAATAATCCAACCGGCCCACCTGAGCGTAAAAGCCCCGCAACTGTTAAGGGGATGCCCAATGGATCTGATTCACTGCATCTACCGGAGCACCAACGCCAATCCGGAACTCAACGACGCCCACCTTCAGGCAATTCTTGATGAATCACGCCGAAACAACGCGGCAAAAGACGTCACTGGCATGCTGCTTTACGATGCCGGCACGTTCTTTCAGGTGCTCGAGGGTGAGCGCGCAACCGTCGAGAAGCTTTATCGCACGATTGCGGCCGATCCGCGCCACGACGGCATCGTGAAGATCATTGAGGAGCCCATTGAGGAGCGAACGTTCGGTGAGTGGACGATGGGCTACCCTCAACTCGATGCGGCAGCGCTTCAGGATCTGCCGGGCCTGAACGACGTGTTCACCAAAGAGCATTCATTGCTTGCCATCAACGAATGCCGGGCCAAAGCACTGCTCAAAGCGTTCAAACAAGGCAAGTGGCGAACGAAGCTGCACTAGGGAGGTGCCACTAGATGCGGGACGCGACGTAGAACCCGTATCCGTAGAGGTCGCCATATTTCTCGTACATTGCGATCTCCTCAGCCTCGGCTGCCACGAGCGCCCGCGCCGCAGCTGAGTGTCCATGGCGATCGAGAAACGCCTCGCGCCTTGCCTTCATTGGCCCGTAGTAGTTGTCGAGCCAGCACGAGCGGGGCAATGGAAAGTAGCCTCGCACGGAATAGCCGCTGGATTCGAGAATGCTGATCTTGACGGAGGCGGTTGCCATCTCTGCATACTCCCCGTTCCAGAATGCCTCGAGTTCAGCGGGACGCGAGTTCGTCAGCCAGGTGATCTCGGAAACGGCGAGAAAGCCACCGGGCCTCAGCAAGGAACGCCAGGCAGCGACACCCGACTCGAAGCCCATGTTGTAGATCGCGCCCTCCGACCAGATGAGATCGAAAGTGCCCTCAGCGAAAGGCAGTGCCGTCATTGAAGCGGTCAGCGGATGAACGCGGCCACGACGGACTGTTGAACCCAGTCGCTGAAGCAGTTCCGTACAGAACGGATACAGGGCATCGACCGCGTAGATGTCAGCATCGAGCTCATCGGCGAGCACGCGGGTTGAGGCGCCGGTGCCACAGCCGATGTCCGCGATGCGCCGGAGCGAGGCAGGCTCGGCGCCCGTCAGCGCAAGGGCAAGCCGCGTCTGCTCATCGCCCCCCGGGCCCTGCCGCTCGCCGCTGCGGTGCCAGTCGATGAGAAGTTCCATCTCGCCCATCCGGTGATACCGTCAGGCGGCTTTCAGGCGATACCGGATCGGCAGATGCTTGATACCGTGGACAAAACTGGCCTGGATGCGTTCGGGTTCGCCCGCGAGCTCGATGTGATCAATGCGCGGAATGATCTGCTCGAAGAAGATGCGCATTTCGAGACGCGCCAGCAGCAGGCCGAGGCACTGATGGGGACCAGTGCCGAACGCCAGGTGCCGGTTCGGTTTGCGCTGCACGTTGAACCGGAACGGCTCGTCGAACACATCCTCGTCGAAGTTGGCGGAGGCGTAGAACAGGCCAACGCATTCGCCAGCCTTGATGTCCTTGCCCCGCAGCGTCGTATCCTGCATGGCCGTGCGCGCGAATTGCGCCACCGGCGTAGACCAGCGAATCATCTCTTCGACCGCGAGCTTGATGGCATCCTCGTTCCCGGCGTTCTCCTGAAGGTATCTGAGCTGATCAGGATTCGTGATGAGCGCATGCAGGCCTCCGGCAATCGCGTTGCGTGTGGTGTCATGGCCGGCCGTCGCGACAATCGTGTAGTAGGAGATGAGCTCCTTATAGGGCAGGTACTCGCCGTCAATCTTGCCGTTCGCAATATAGGAGGCGAGATCCTCCGTCGGGTTGGCACGACGATCGTCCGTCAGTTCGGTGAAGTACTCGTAGATGTCCTTGATGGTGTCGAAGATCGACAGCGGGTCTTCGGCCATCCGCTTCATCTCGGGATCGTCACCGGCGAACAGCTCGTTGGTGAGTTTGAGAATCCGCCACTCGTCCTTGTCCGGCACACCCAGCAACTGCGTGATGAGACGAAGCGGTGGATACACCGCGATATCCTGTACGAAGTCGACTTCCTGCTCGCTGCCGTCGCCCATCATCTCGTCGAGGATGCTGCCGATGATGCTGCTGAGATTGTCCTCGAGGCGCTTGATGTTCGTCGGCTTGAACCAGGGCTGCACGAGGGCGCGATAGGCGGTGTGGTCCGGCGGGTCCATCTGCACCAGTGAGCGGATCAACCCGCCCTCGCCGGCACTGGCCATCACTTCGAGGAGCTTCGGCGAATCCTGAAGACGCGTGAAGATCTCGGCGACGATCTCTTCACGCATCTCGGGCGTGCTCGCCTGCTTCATGAGAATCGGCCGCGGTTCGTTGGCGAACAGCGCCGGGTTCTTCTCGATTTCGATGATGTCGGCGTGCTTGGTCACGGCCCAGAAGGGCTCGAACTCCGCAGGCTCGACCCGGCGGAGCGGATCATTGGCACGCAGCCACGCAAACGCGCGATGCGGGTGCCCCGCTTTCACATACTCCTCGGGGTCAATCACGTGCGCATCGTCGAAGGTGTAGTCGTTCAGGTCGGTGGCTTCAGACATCGGCTGTCCCTCATAGTTGTCGGCCAAATAGTAACCTCACAACCATATCACGCCCACGCCCCGGCCAATTGACCCACCTCAAGAACCCGCGGGGTCAGACCCCAGTGCCACCCCAGGGTCAGACCCCAGTGCCAGGCTGGGGTCTGACCCCGTCACTTGGGCCACCCTGGGGTCAGACCCGGGTCTGACCCCGGCATTCGGGCCTGAAAGGAACGGCATCTGGGCAAGCGTTCAACGCTGGCGCTTTGAACGCGGTGGATCTTTCGGGAGCGAAGCCGCGGCAAGCATTCAAAGCTGGCGCTTTGAACGGGGACCTTTCGGGAGCGAAGCCGCGGCAAGCATTCAAAGCTGGCGCTTTGAACGGGGACCTTTCGGGAGTAAAACTGCGGCAAGCATTCAAAGCTGGCGCTTTGAACGTGGGACCTTTCGGGAGCGAAGCCGCGGCAAGCATTCAAAGCTGGCGCTTTGAACGTGGGACCTTTCGGGAGCGAAGCCGCGGCAAGCATTCAAAGCTGGCGCTTTGAACGTGGGAAACTGGTGGAGGTGGCGGGAGTTGAACCCGCGTCCGCCAATCTTCAATCTCTGGCTCTACATGCTTAGTCACGTCTATCGTTTGACCTTACCGTTCCCGACGGACAGGGGGGCAAGGCGAGCTCACTTTGTTCTTAACTGCTTAGCCGCAAGCAAGGCATCACAGCGATCCCATGAGTCGATGCACCCGGTTTGAATACATGGGCACATCCGCCCCGGGTTTGGCCTAAGCCGAAAAACTCAAGGAGTTTTTAGGCGGCCAGTGCGTAGTTTTCGTCGTTGGCAACTATAAGAAGTTGCAGTAATTGTTTTACGAGAGTTACTACCCTCTCGGCATGCACCTGGAGACCTCACTATCGGCGTCGAAGCCATATCACCCCCAGAACAAACAATTATAACCTAAATGCGGTCACTACGCGCTCATTCAAGCCCACTGGCCACAGGGTTTCCCGCGATCTCGCCCTGCAGGCCATCAATATCAGGTTGAGGGCATACGGCAATGCACCTTATGGTATCCAGACCCTGGGAGTCGACAATATGGAAACCATTGCCGAACTTTTCGACTTTTCTCGCTTTATGCCACACGGGATGTGCTTCCTGTGGCGATGGGATCTGCTGATACTTCACGTCGGGTCCGATCTCCTGATCGCCCTGGCCTACTTCTCGATCCCTGCTGCGATATACACGTTCGTTCGCAAGCGCGAAGATGCCCGCAACGATCAGATCGCGCTGCTGTTCGTTGCCTTCATTCTGCTGTGTGGCATCACGCACGTCGCCAGCATCGTGACCATCTGGTATCCCGCCTATATCATCGAGGGACTGTTCAAGCTCGCAACCGGCATCGTCTCGCTGGCGACCGCGATCGCGTTGTGGCATCTCATTCCGCAGGCGCTCGCCATCCCGAGCAACCAGCAGCTCGAAGCGAGAAACCAGGAGATCCAGCAACTGAACCGCCGGCTTCAGCAGCGAATCGACAGCCTGACGACACTCGCAGGCGGCGTCTCCCACGACTTCAACAACATGCTGACTGTCATCCAGGGCCACGCCCAGTTGCTGGAGCATGCGGGGCTGGATCAGGAAGCAAGGTCCAGCGTCGAGGCGATTCTCGAATCGACCGAACGTGCCACCGACGTCTGTCGCCAGATGCTCGCCTACTCCGGGCGCGGCCACTTCGTTCTCTCGAGGACAGACATCAACGAGATCATCTCGAGCATCGAGGTACCGGCCACCCAGCACTGCGACATCACGTACGCCCTGACCCAATCGCCCTGCGAGATCAGCGCCGCACCCGAGCAGATTCGTCAGATGGTGCATGACCTCGTCAGCAATTCCATCGAAGCAATCGATGCCGAGCGGGGTCACATCCAGATTGCGACTTCCCGTGAACATCTGGACAGCGATCAGCTCGCCCGCGCCGCGTTCGAACATGCGCTCGTGCCCGGAGAAGCCATCGTCCTCGAGATCAGGGACAACGGCGTCGGCATGCCGAGACAGGTACTTGAACGTATCTTCGAGCCCTATTACTCCACCAAATTCACGGGTCGCGGCCTGGGCATGGCGGCGGTTCAGGGCATCGTGCGCGGCCATGGCGGCGCGCTGTTCATCGACACGACCGAGCATGCGGGCACGTCGATCAGGGTCGCCTTCCCGGTGAAAGTCACTGAGTCGATCCAGTACCGTACGCCGAAGCATCCCTACCCTTCGGTCGTCCTCGTCGTCGATGACGAACCCCAGGTCATGGCGCTGGCGAGATCCCATCTCACCAGCCTCGGCATCCGGGTGCATGCCACCACCGACCCCGAAGAAGCGCTCAGACTACTCCAGCGGAATGTCGACCAGATCGAGGCCGTGATCGTCGACTACCTGATGCCCCAGATAACCGGCACCGAACTGCTGGAGGAAATGCTCGAGATCAAGGAAGTCGACGCCTACCTCACGAGCGGCTACTCTCGGGGCGAAATCGACGAGCCACTGCTGCGTCGGATGCTGACGGGATTCATCGCCAAACCGTACACGCGGGATGACTTCCGTCGGCTCTTCGGCGAAGGCAGTCGGCCGCCGGACATCGAAACGGGAGAAGCACCATGAAGACCATTGCACTCATCCTGATGGCGGCACTCGCGGCGGCGCCGATGACGCTCGCGGCAAAGCATCATCGTCAGGCATCCGCCGAAGTCATGCGGGTGGACGAGAACCACGGCAACATCGACACCAACGCCTCCGCCGACACGCTGGCGGAACTGGAGATATCGAAGGGCGCATCGTTTCCGGTGAGCTTCGGCGACACCGAGGTGATGGTGTATTTCAGCGATACCTATTCCGACGTGCCCCGTGGCGACTGGGTCGCCTTCATCACCAGCTACGGCAATCTGCGCATCGCCCGCAACTATGACGATGCCGCCAAGGCGCTGGGCGTCAAGGTCGGGGACGTGATTACGCTCTACAACTGAGTGCAGTGTCAGGCCGGCGCGCCAGCCTCTTCTTCGGGTGGGTGGTATAGGTAGCCGGCGACGTGATCATCGCCCTGCTCGATCGCAAACTGCAGCGCCTGTTCCGCGTGCGCAATCATGTCCTCCGGCGATTCGGTACCGTGGTAGCACGTGAGGCCGCCTGACGCCGTGATCTTGAGATCGTCCTCGTCGGTAATCTGGATCTGGCTGATGAGCTGGCTGATCCGGTTGATGATCGCCAGCGCATCTTCCTCCGAGCAGCCGGACAGAATCAGGCCGAAGCGATCAGCCTCCAGCCGCGCAATGACATCCACCTCGCGCAGGGCCGCTTTCACGATGCGCGCAAACAGCTGCAGCACCTCGTTGCCACGCTCGAGGCCCTCCCGGTCAACGATATCGGCGAACTGATCGACCCTCGCGACCGCGAGCGTGAACTGGTACGAACCTCGCTGGGCCATGCCGCTGTGCTGCGCAATCGCCTCCAGGAGGTGGCGCTGATTGTAACAGCCGGTGAGTTCGTCAATTGTCGTGACCTGCGCCACATGATGCTTCAGTCGCTCGAGATCACGGGAAAGCTTCGCCACTTCTTCGGTCTTCTCGGACAGCTCGCGATCCTGCTTCTCGAACACTGAGCGAATAATCAGCGCCGGGACGATCACCATCATTACCATGGCAATGCCGAGGACGATCCACTGCTGAATCGAGGCATGGTCAATCAGGAACAGGACGAGTCCGTAGAGAACGAGCGTATTGATCCCGAGGAGCGTATAAACCCTGGATCGCTGCATGGCGAGGCGCGTTAGAAATCTTCGGGCAATAATGCAATTATCCTCTCCGCTAAATCAACAGCACTTCATCACATGACCTTCCTTCTCTTTCTGTTTTCACTGCTGATCGGCTGGGCTGCCTGGAATCTCTACCATCCGGTAACACGCCCCGGTGGCGCGAGCGTCGCCAGCTTTCTTACCGGCTGGCTCGTCGGCGAACTTGCCTGGCACCACATCGCCGTTCAGGGGTTCATCGTCTTCCTGTTTGTCTGGGGCGGCGCCGTCGAGGGCTTCTTCGGGGCTGTCGCGATGGCCATCATTGTGAGCAGCTGGCTCGCGATGAGCCATTTCTACGCCACCGGACGGCACGCCGGCGATGTCGTCGAGCGCGCGCTCGCCAGCGCCCTCGGTGAGGATTACACAGCGTCGATACCCGACGATGTCCGGTCCCGATTCGGCACCCGCCTCAATCCCGACCGGCTGATGAAGCCGTTCCAGAAGGTGAAGACCGCACATCCGGATGTCGAAGTCGTCAAGGATATCCCCTTCGGTCAACACGGCCAGCGGCTGGACCTCTACAAACCGCGGCGTGGCGGCGACAACTGCCCCGTCCTGATGCAGATTCATGGCGGCGCCTGGACCGAGAAGATGGGCAGCAAGAACGAGCAGGCATTGCCGCTGATGGCACACATGGCGGAACGCGGCTGGATTGCCGTCTCCGTCGACTACCGCCTGAGTCCGCGGGCAACGTGGCCAGAGCACCTCATTGACTGCAAGGAAGGGCTACGGTGGATCAGGGAGAACATTGCGAGCCACGGCGGAGACCCGGATTTCGTCGTCGTGACGGGCGGTTCCGCCGGTGGCCATCTCACCGCAATGATGGCGCTGACGGCGGGCGACCCCGAATACCAGCCCGGGTTCGAATCCGTGGACACGAGCGTGCAGGGCGCAGTGCCGTTCTACGGGCCGATGGACTTCAATGCCGAGTTCGCGCAGTACCGGAAGTCGGGTCAGGATTTTCTCGAGGCAACCATTCTGAAGAAGCAGCGGTCAGCGGATCCGGAGGCGTTCAACCGCGCTTCACCGCTGCATCGCATTCACGAGCAGGCGCCACCTTTCTTCGTCATCCACGGCGACAGTGATTCTCTTGTCCCCGTCGAGGGTGCCCGGGTGTTTGTCGATGAGCTGAAACGCGTGTCGAAATCGCCCGTCGCCTACGCCGAGATTCCCGGTGCGCAACACGCGTTCGACTGTTCCCCTCCGTTCGGAGCGAACACGTCAAACATGGCGTCGAACGCTTCCTTGCATGGCTCTACGCAAACCGCGATACCGGGGAGACGCCTCAGAAATCGTGACTCTCGAAGGCGGGGTCGAGCAGTTCAAAGAACTTCTCCAGCATACGCAGCGTCAGGCCCCAGACGATATGCTCGTCGATGACGTAGCCGGGCACACTGCGCCTGACGCCACCGATGGTGAACTCATCGTGCGTGAACGAAGAGCCGTCGATCATTTCTCCCAGTGAACCCCAGAGGATGTCGGCGACCTCGTAGTTGGCCGTGAGCGTCACCTCCTGACGCTCCAGCGCGAATACGTAAGGGATCACCGCCATGTTGATGCTGCTGCCACGAGGATTGGCGCGTACGGTCTCGATCTGGCCGATGAACCGCGCATCCCGGGTGAGATCGAGCCCGACCTCTTCGAGCGTCTCCCGCTCGGCGGTGGCACGCAGCGAGGCGTCAGGGGGGTCGCGGTGTCCACCGGGGAAGGCCATGTGGCCCGACCAGGGGTCTCCTTCCTTGGTTGCGCGAAGGATGAAGAGCGCTTCGGTGTCATCACCACGCTCCCGCAGGATGACGGCCACCGCCGCCTCTCTCGGCAAGGTGCCCATCGGGTAGGGATCGATCGCTGACCGCTTGATCGTCGTTTCGATCTCGGCGATCGATATGGGCCTCAAACCGGTTTCTCCTTGCGCTTAACTTCAACCGGCTTCCATAGTATGTTTCCAGCGCCTCTCGCTCAAACCGACCGGTCGCCATGAAAGCACTTCGCCTCTTTCTGATTTCCATCATCATCGCCAGCACCACGGCCTGCGCTGTCAATCCCGTGACCGGCAGACAGGAACTGTCACTGATTCCCGAAAGCCAGGAACTCGCCATCGGCAACGAACAGTACGGGCCGGCGCAACAGTCTCAAGGCGGGCGGTACACCGTGGATCCCGAAGTGAGTGACTACGTGAGCCGCGTTGGCCAGAGCGTTGCCGCCGTGAGCGATCGCGACCTGCCCTACGAGTTCGTTGTGATCAACGACTCCACACCCAATGCCTGGGCGCTGCCGGGCGGCAAGATCGCGATCAACCGGGGTCTGCTGACAGAACTGAACAGCGAAGCGGAACTCGCGGCGGTACTCGGTCACGAGGTCGTACACGCTGCCGCAAGACACGGCGCCCAGGCGATGCAGCGCGGGATGATGCTGCAGACTGTCGTCATGGCAAGCGCGATCGGCGCAGCGGTGTCAGACAGCGACTACGGCAACGTGATCGTGGGCGGCGCGCAACTCGGCGCGCAGCTCATCAACCAGAGTTACAGCCGGGACGCTGAATCCGAGTCAGACTACTACGGCATGGTCTACATGAAGCGCGCAGGCTACGACCCGGCGGCCGCCGTGACGCTGCAGGAAACGTTCGTCCGACTTTCAGAGGGCCGCAGCCCGGGATGGATCGAGGGCCTGTTCGCAAGCCATCCGCCGTCGCAAAGCCGGGTCGAAGCCAACCGGCAGACTCTCGCCGAACTCGGTGCCGGCGGCGAGGTCGGGCGCGACGACTACCTCGCAGCAACCCGACGCCTCTTTGATACCGAGCCGGCCTACGCGGCGTTCGATCAGGCAAGCGGACTGCTGCAGCAGGGCCACGAGGAGGATGCCCTCACCTTCGTCAACCGGGCCCTGTCGATCGAGCCCGAAGAGCCCCGCTTCTACGGCCTCCGCGGCGAGATCCTCATGGCGCAAGGCGAGTACGCGAGGGCCACGGAAGAGTTCGACAAGGCACTGATCCGGGACGATGCCTACTTCGAGTACTACCTTGGCAGAGGGCTCGCCAATGCACGACTGAATCGCCGGGACCGGGCCAGAGCAGACCTCGAGCGCAGCAACCAGCTCCTGCCGACTGCGATTGCAAACCAGCGCCTCGGCGAACTGTCACTGGCCGCTGGCGACGATCAGGCTGCCAAGCGCTACTTCGAGGTCGCCATGGGCGGCCAGGGTGAGATTGCCGCGCAGGCACAGGCCGCCTATATCAGGCTCGACATCAAGGACAACGTGTCGCGCTACGTCGCTGCGCAGCCATACGTCGCCCGGGGCGGCGAGGTGCGTGCGCAGGTCACCAATGCATCACAGCTGCCCCTCGGCAATGTCGTTGTACAGGTCTCCCTGACGGTGAATGGCAACGCCGTGTCGCGTACGGCCCGCCTGGACCGGCTGGACGCATCCTCATCCGGCAGCGTCGGGTTCGGCATCGGCATCGGCGAAACGGACGTCGTCACGAACGCGACAGCCTCCGTCACCGCTGCGGTACCGCTCGACTAGATCCTCGTCACGTTATCCGACGGATCCCTGTCGATCAGCTTGTTGAAGGGGTCGATGCCCACCGACACCGGCGGCTCATCGACGACGATCGTGAATCGCTGCGTACCCTCGCTGACCCCGTGCTTCTCGAGATAGATCACCGAAGGCACCTCGGTCTCTGCTGATTCGGGGCCCAGCACGCCAATATCGATCATCGTCGACATCGTCACCTCGCGTTCGGCACCTTCACCATCAGCCTCGAACTTGCGGGCAGCCACCTCGACATCGACCTCGTAGCGACCTGAATCAGTCTCACTGACGGTGGCCGAAACGACCCTCAGGTCGAAGAGCACGATCTTCTCGACAAGATCGGCGATCAGCCCTTCATGCGCCGGGCCGGCGACAGCGCGGATTTCAGCCATGAGATCGAGCGTCGTCGGGAACGGCGCCCCCTTGAAGGCGTACTTCGAGATGAAGCGCGACAGCGCGAGATTGATGCGATCTTCACCGATGTAATCCTTCAGCGCGTAGAGCACCACACTGCCCTTGCGATAGTGGATGTAAGGCTGGTTCTCGACGAGGTAAAGCGGCAACTCCTCGATCTGCTCGCTCCCCCGGCCCTGCAGGTAGGCATCGAGCTCGAACTCGAGGAAGCGCTGCATGTGGGCCTGACCATACTTCTTCTCCATCACCATCAACGCCGAGTACTGCGCCAGCGTCTCGACGATCATCGTCTGGCCCTGAACGTCAGCCCCCAGCACCTGATGCGCCCACCATTGATGGGCCAGTTCGTGCGCGGTCACGTAGTACACATAGTCGATGCTGGTCGGGTCAGACAGGTCTGCCGTGAAGCCGATGGCCTCCGAGAAGGGAATCGTATTCGGAAAGGACTGCGCAAACACGCCCTGAAAACGCGGGAACTCCATGATGCGGAACTGACGGTACTGATAAGGGGAGAAGTTTGCCTCGAAGTACGCAAGCGAATCTTTCACCGACTCGATCATGCGGTCGACGTTGTAACCGTGGTGGTAATACACCTCGATGGCCACATCATTCCACTCGTCTCTGGCAACCTCGTAGTCAGCCGACATGAAGGAGAAGAAGTTCCAGATGGGCGCATCCATCTCGTAGCGAAAATACCGGCGCCCCCCGTCTTCCCACGATTCCTCGAGATACCCGGGCGCAATGGCGATCTGGTCAGCTGAAGTCGACAGCACCGTCTCGAAATTGACCCGACGGCTCGCGTTGAACGCCACCCGGCCAAGCGCCTGCTCATCATCAATGGGCTTCATTCGCTCGATCGGCGGGAGGTCGTGTTCCCGGCGGGTATTGTTGTCCTGCAATTCGAAGTCACCGCGATACCCGATCGTCGGGAACAGGTCGATGTTGTTGAAGAACGTTCCGTTGGCCGTCAACTTTCGCGTATGGCCTCGATTGGCGAACCCCGGCGTGCGCCAGTCGATGTCGAAATTGATCTCACGCTGTTCGCCGGGCTGCATCGGCTCATCGAACCTGAAGATGTGGTAGCCGAACGCCGGCGCTTCCTCCTCGAGCGCTGCGCCTTCGACCGTCAGCGCATCAATCGTCAGATAGGGCTGGGCGACCAGGTGAACGACCTCGAGTGGCTCCTCATGAACATTCTCGATCAGGTAGCGACCCCGCGTCTCGACCTCGCGCCGCTCGGGAAAGATATCCACCTCAGCGAACACATCGACAACCTCGGGCTGAGGCAGATCCTCGTAGTGCTTGAACGTCTTCTCGTACTCCGCCTGCTTTGCCTCCTGGGCCAGCGACGTCACATAGTCGTTCAGCACGTTGGTGTTGTAGTAGATATAGCCACCGGTCAGCGTGAACGCCGTCGCAAGGCCCCACAGGGATATCACCACGGGCTGGGTCATCCGGCCGCGCATGACGCGCAACCGGTTGGTCCAGTCGTCCTCGCTGCCTCTGGGCCAGAGCAGGTGGATCACGACCAGCAGCAGGCCGCCAAAGAGCGTCCAGTAGAGCGACTGCCAGGCATGGGCCATCAGGTTCTGCGAGTAGCCAGTGAAATCTGAGTACGGCGCGCCGACGGTGCCCGGCCAGTACAGGTTGTGCTCAAAGCCCATCTGCGGCAATGCGAGCGACAGAATCAGGTACACGATCATCAGAAACATCGCGATGTACTTGTTGCGCGTGACGACGTAGAAGAACACCGACATCACCATCATCAGGTACAGCGGGAACTGGAAGAACCAGAGCAGCCCGATCAGATACTGGGGAATGTTGATGTCGAAGTAGCCCTTGCTCAACTGGATTGCGATGGCCGCCAGCATCGCCACCAGCAGCATCGAAACGAGTACGGCCACCAGCGCGGTGAGCTTGGCGGCGATCATCATCCAGTTGGGCCACGGCAGCGCATCCAGGATTTCGGAGACGCGCACATTGCGCTCGCGAACCATGAGTTCGCCGGAGTAGTACACAAGGACACCGATCAGCGACAGGGAAAATGCACCGTTGATCATGTTGATCAGGATTGGCGTGGTGGGCAGCACCGATGTGCCGAAAATGTTGCCGAGATTTCCCAGCGCGTTTGCCGTGACGTTGAAAAGGCCGAGCAACAGCAGCACGAGGAACGGCACGCTGAAAACGATGTTCCTGATCTCGATCCTGAGCTGCGAGAAGTACTGCGCGACCTGCGCACCGAAATCGAATCGCTGGTGTACCGCCTCCATCCTGACCGGCGTGACCGGTACCGGCATAACCTCGTCCTCGCCAACTTTCGAGGGCTTGCCGCCATCGTCGAGTGAGAAGCGGAACAACGGATACGCGCCCAGCAGGAATGCGGCGCCGATGCCGAGCCACAGCAGCCGGTTCGCCAGCATCGCGCCAGCCAGCGCCGGAATCTGTTCGTTCTTCTCGAAAACGGTCCAGTAGCGTGTCAGCTCGCCGAATGCGGTGCCGCCGAACGGATCGAGAATGCTGGTGAGCTCGACGGTTTCCTTCTCGTCGAAGGTACCCAGTACAAACGTCAGCATGAGCAGCGCGACCATGCCCACGTAGGTCCACATCATGCTGCGGGTCACCGTCGCGAGAAAGAAGAACATGCTGCAACAGACAAACAGGTTCGGCAGCGCCAGCGCCCAGGTGCCGAACCAGTAGGCGCCGGGACTGAACGCGCCGATACGCTCCTGATCAAGCCATGGCATGAACTCACCCAGCAGCACGCCGAGCGTGCCGGCGAGATACAGCCCGACGGCAAAGACGAAACCGCCGGCGAAACGTCCGTAGAGGTAGTCCCGCTTCGAGACAGGCGTCGACAGGAAGAGCTCGGCAAGGCGCAGATCACGATCCCTGACGACACCGTTGGCGACGAACGCAATGCCGCCAATCAGACAGACGAACGACAGGCTCCCGAGCGTCTGGATGATCGTAAACGGCGCATTGATATTGACGTTCGAGACACCGCCAACGAGCTGGACGTTTGGGGTCGTCGTGGCGAGAAACGCCAGCAGAAAAAAGACGCCCGCCAGCACGTAGAAGAGATACTGGCGCCGGTGATAGGCCAGTTCGAACTTGAGAATTTCAGTCAGCATGATTCGTCCGCGAGCCCCTACAGCGCAATCGAGATGCCGTTGTTGAGGAGCGTCGCGAAGTAGACGTCCTCAAGGTCGGCATCGGCTTCATCGAAGCCTTCGGGGCGGGAATCGCACAACACGTGAATCTCGGTCTCGCCTTCCGTGAGGTGTGACAGGATGACGCGGAATTCCGACTGATACTCAGGCAGCGCGTCGCGCTTGATTCGCTTTCTCCACACGCTACCGCGAATTCGGTCAATGACCTCCCGCGGACGGCCGGTCAACAGGATTTCTCCGCCGCCCATGATCGCCATGTTCCGGCACAGGTCAGCCACATCATCGACGATGTGGGTGGAGAGGATCACGACGACGTTCTCACCGATTTCGGCGAGCAGGTTGTGAAAGCGGTTTCGTTCGGACGGGTCCAGACCGGCGGTTGGCTCATCAACGATGATCAGGCGCGGGTTTCCGATCAGCGCCTGCGCAATGCCGAAACGCTGTTTCATACCGCCCGAGAACGTGTCGATCGCCTTGTTTCGCACATCCCAGAGATTCGTCTGATGCAGCAGCGCCTCGACGTGATCACGACGTTCGCCCTTGTCGACAATGCCCTTGAGCACGGCAAAGTGATCGAGCATTTCGAGCGGCGCCAGCCGTGGATATGAGCCAAACTGTTGCGGCAGATAGCCGAGCACCTTGCGGACGGCTTCCTTGTCGTGGATAACGTCGATCTCATCCAGCGTCACGGTGCCCGCATCCGGCTCCTGGAGCGTGGCGAGCGTCCGCATGAGGCTCGACTTGCCCGCCCCGTTCGGGCCCAGCAACCCGAACATGCCGGCGGGCACCTCGAGGTAGATGTTGTTCAGCGCCTTCACGCCATTGGCGTAGGTCTTGGACAGTTCCCGAATGGTCAGCATGCAAGCTCCTTCTTTTTGCATTGCGAGCCCTGCAGCATTCGGGCCAGCGCACAACCTGTTGTTTTTTATAGGCTTTGTTTCAGCAGCAGCGCGCGGAAATCAGAAAAAGCCCAACGAGTGGCGAATTAGACGAAGCCAGTGGCTGCGAGGTTTGCATCGCAGCATCAATTCACCGGCCCTTCGTCCAAACTTTTAGAGTAGCCCATGCGACCAATGGTTCTATAGCAGACTGGAAGAAAGTGATGTTCGGACTCGTATCCGACGAAACCCTGATCAAGCGGGCCCTCGATGGGTCGGAGCGCGCCTGGCTGCAGCTGGTGAAAAGACACGAGGAACGGGTCTACAACCATGCACTGCGCATGAGCGGTAATCCTGACGATGCGATGGACATCATGCAGGAGGTCTTCCTGTCGGTTTACCGGAATCTCGACGGGTTCCGTGGCGATAGCCGGTTCACGACGTGGCTGTTTCGTATCGCGGCATTCCGTTGCACGGATTACTTCAGACGCCAGAAGGTCCGGGGCGACGTCCGGGAATCGACCGACATCGAGGATGAGACGACGACACCAAGCCGCGCGCTCGAGGACTATCAGGACAACCGGGGGCTCGCCGAGATGATGCAGCGGCTACCGCCGGACCAGCGGATCGTCGTGGAGCTGAAATACTTCCAGCACTTCACATTCGAGGAGATCGGTGAACAGATCGGGATCAGCCCCAACACCGCCAAGACGAGACTGTACACCGCGCTGGACAAGCTGAGACAAGGCGAGCCGATTGCGCTCGCGGGATAGCGACAATGAATGACATGACCTGCAACCAATGCCAGAACCTCCTGATTGATCTTCAGGATGGTCGACTCGATGACCCGACCCGCCAGACAGTCGATCGTCACCTTGGCGACTGCCCGGCGTGCGCCACGCGTCTCGCCGAGCTCTGGGCACTCGAGGCTGCCGCAACCCGCTGGAATGACCAGCCGGTGCCGGCGTGGAATCGACGGGCGCGCTTCTTCGAACCGCGCCCCTGGCCCGCGCTGTTTCAGTGGGCCGGGACGGCCGCATCGTTCGTCCTGCTCATTGCGCTCGCCACCCAGGTCAAAATCGATACCAGCGATGGCATCCGCTTCTCACTCGGCCCTGACTACATCACGGAGGCGCAGGTCGAGGCGCAGCTCGCGCAGGTGCGGCTCGATTACGAGGCCAGAATCGACAGACTCAGGCAGCAGCAGGCCGCCGGCGACCAGCTCGTGCTGACCAGCCTGCTGCAGACCTCCCGCCGGGAGCGACGCGACGACATGCGCGACCTCGTTTCGGTGTTGAACGACGCCGAAAGCCGGCGGGATGCCAGAACACGGGATGCACTGGATTACCTGATCAGTACCCAGCAGGAAGACCGGAAAGACATTCAGCAGCTGAATCAGGCGATTCAGCGCGTCGGCTATTCAGGAGACACACTATGAAAGTGACAGCAATACTCGCGGGAACACTGCTCGCGGCCACCACGGTCGCCTTCGCCGCTGACAGCGATTTCGCCAGACTCCGGAAAGACGTCAGCGTGATGGAGAAGATCCTCCTGACAGACTTCGAGGACGGGCGCGGCAGCGTCACCGTTGACGGCAGTTATCTGGCAAGGCAGGGCGCGGTGTTTCGGGTCAATCCGGCGCGCGCGATGCGATTCGCCTGGGATGACAGCGATGACGTGAAGACCTTCATGATCACACGCGATGGTGACGGTGAGATTGACCGCGACTTCGAGTTCTCGTTCATCGGCGATATCGGCGCCATCGTCGACGAAGCGCTGGGCGCTGTACCGCTGCCGCCGCCGGCGCCATCCATCGATACCGAGTTACGCGGCATGATCCGGGAGCTGACCCGCGAGACCCGCGAACTCGAACGCGAAATGGCGAGGCTGCGCGTCGAGATGATCCACGTCGACGACGATGAGAAGCCTTCGATTGAGGAGGAGATCGCCGGCATAGAGCAGGAGATGGGCAACATCGAAAGCAAACGAGCGTCGATGACGCGCGAGATCGAAGCAGAGGTCGAAGCCTTCGAAACGAAGCGCCGGGAAGCCATCGAGGAGCGAGAGGCTCGCCGCCGCGAGCAACTCGCCCGGATCGAGGAGACACTGCTGACGGCGCTGTGTGATTACGGTTCAACCCTGCAGAACCTGCCGAACAACGAACATGTGTCACTCGTCGTTGAGAACGCGAACGACGACGAAAGCCGTGTGTTCGTCTTCGACAAGCGCGACATTACCAGTTGTCAGGGCGGCGCCGACGCACTCCGCAAGTCTGCCCTCGAATACCTTTTCTGACGCAGCGCGCGACAACATTGGTTTATCATGGCGGCTGGTCAAACTGCGTCCGGTCGTCATGCCACACAAGCACTGGGAGAACCCCGAGGCCATCGCCTTCGGTCGCCTGCCCGCCCGCGCCAGCTTCCGGCGTTTTGAAAGCGCGTCAGATCTCGATCGCGATCAGGATACCCGGACAAGCCTGAACGGTCCCTGGCGCTTCTGCCGCGTCGCCCACCCTGACCTCGCGCCGGGCGGCTGGTTCGAGGCGGGCTACGACGATCGCGACTGGGACACGATCAACGTCCCGTCTCTCTGGACCCGCGACGGCAAGTATGGCGACAGACCCATCTATACGAACGTGTTGATCCCGTTCCGGGCCGAGCCACCGTTCACGCCACCGGAGAATCCGACCGGGCTCTACCGCCGGCAGGTTCACCTCGAACCGGCCGACGGCGAGCGCCATGTGATCCATCTCGGCGGCGTCGAGAACGCGTTCTATCTTTACTGCAACGGCGTCGAGGTCGGCTTCTCGAAAGACTGCCGCCTGCCCGCAGAGTTCGATCTCACGCCATTTCTCAAGCGCGGCGAGAACCTGATCGCGCTGCTCGTCGTTCGCTGGAGCGACACGACCTATATCGAAGATCAGGACCAGTGGTGGCACGCCGGGATTCATCGCGACGTGTTCATCGAGCGAACGCCCACTGTCTATCTGCGCGACATCTTCTGCCGCCCGACGCTCGCGCCCACCAACGATCAGGGTGATCTCGAAATCACGGTGCGACTCGGCGACGAGAACCGCCGTGCCCTGCAGCATGGCGTCTCGGTCAGCGTCCTCGACCCGCAGGGCCAGACCATCATCGCACCCACCGAGCCCGCGCTCGTCGAGAAGGCCGACTACTATCCGGTTGCCGGCCGCGGCCCCAACAAGACCGTCAGACTTCATCTCGATTCGGTCATGCCGTGGACCGCGGAAACCCCGACCCTCTACTCGGTCGTTGTCTCACTGCACGATCCAGCGGGGCACGAGATAGAGACAACGCGCATCCGTATCGGCTTTCGCCGGATCGAGATCGCAAACCGGGACTTGCTAATCAATGGTCAGCCCGTACTGATCAAGGGCGTCAACCGGCACGACCACTGCGACACCACCGGGAAGGTGATGACGGAAGCCCTCATGCGCCTCGATATCGAGACGATGAAGCAGCACAACATCAACGCGGTGCGCACCAGCCACTACCCCAATGATGCGCGATTCTACGAGCTGTGCGACGAATATGGCCTCTACGTCGTTGATGAGTGCAACATCGAAGCGCACCACCACTACCAGCAGGTTGCTGACGATTCCATCTGGGCGCCGGCGTTCATCTCACGCGTGACACGCATGGTCGAGCGTGACAAGAATCACGCCTCGATCATCAGCTGGAGCATGGGCAACGAAACCGGATTCGGCCCGAACCACGCAGCGATGGCGGCCTGGGTTCGCGAGTACGATCCCTCCCGCGTCATCCACAACGAGAACGCGATCTGTGAGCAGGGCGTTCGCAGCATGTGGGACGAGAACCCGCACGGCACAGACCTGGTGTGCCCGATGTATCCCTCGGTGGAAGAGATCGTGCGGCACGCGCGTGAGTCCCGTGATCCGCGACCGCTCATCATGTGCGAGTATGCACATGCGATGGGCAACAGCGGCGGCAATCTGCTGGAGTACTGGCAGGCGATCGAAACGCACCACGGCCTGCAGGGCGGCTTCGTCTGGGAGTGGCTCGACCACGGTCTCGCAGAGACTGCGAACGGCATCCCGTACTGGGCCTACGGCGGTGACTACGGTGAAGATCGGCATGACCTGAACTTCGTCTGCGACGGCCTGTGCTGGCCTGATCGCAAACCGCACTCTTCGCTGATCGAGTACAAGAAGGTGATTCAGCCGATCAAGGTGACCCATGCAGGAGGCACCAGGTTTCGCATTCTGAACGGCGCCTGGTTCACCGATCTGTCCGCCTATGATGTCACTTTCGAAGTGCTGCTGGACGGCGTACCGCTGCAAACCGGATCACTGCAGGTCGATGCAGCGCCTCAACAAACCCGGGACGTTACGCTCGACATCAGCCTGCCCGAACTGAAGGCCGGCATGGAGTCCTCGATTGTCTTCACCTTCTCGCTTCGTGAGAAGACGAGCTGGGCACCCGCCGGACACATCGTCGCCTGGGAGCAGATCTCCCTCGGTCGGCGCAAGGCGAGACCGAGTCGGGCACGGCCTAAGGCACCCGACGAGGGGGAACACGACGTCACGTTGCAGGCGGGCGAAGCCACGGCGGTCTTCGATAGTGAAGGCCTGTCCTTTCTCGGCGTCGGGGCCGAGAACGTCCTGTCGGCGACACCCGCACTGAACGTTTGGCGGGCGCCGCTCGACAACGATGGCATCAAGGGGTGGGCCGGGCAGGACAACAAGCCGCTGGGACGCTGGCGGTCACTTGGCATCGACAGGATCGAGCGCCGGGAAGTCGTGCGCAACGTAAGCGACCTGGGAGTCTCATTCCGGGAACGCTGGCAAACGCCCGCGGGCGAGTCGATCGAGGTCTCGAGCCACTGGCGCTCGGTCAGCGGCGCGTTCGATGTCAGTCACCAGTTCGTCGTCCCGGACGCGCTAACGGATTTGCCAAGGCTCGGCATCAGGCTCGGCCTCGCCGCCGGATTCGAATCGCTTTCCTGGTTCGGGCATGGACCGCACGAAACGTACGTTGACCGACAGGCATCGGGGCAGTTGCGCGTACATCAAAGTACCGTGAGCGAACAGTATGTCCCCTATATCCTGCCCCAGGATCACGGCAACCTGACCGCGGTCAGGCGCCTGCGACTGTCGAACGGAACGCGATCCATCGAAATTGCTGCAGACGACCCGATCGAGGCGAGCGCGTCGCACTACCCGCACGAAGTGCTGACGCCGGCTTTCCATACCTTTGAGGTCACTCCTTCGCCCTTGACGTGGCTGTGTCTGGACGTGATGCAGCGCGGGGTGGGCGGCGCGAGCTGCGGGCCCGACACCCTGCCCATCTATCGGCTGGGCAGCGGCACGTTCGATCTCTCGCTACGGATCGTCGTCACGTGAACACCAACAAGGAGCCAACATGAAGTCATACGTCTGGGACTGGGCAACACGCCTCTTCCACTGGATTCTCGTCATTCTGGTCAGCATCTCCATGTACACAGGCTTCGTCGGCGGGTTCAGGGAGATGGACTGGCATATGTACAGCGGCTACGCGATTCTCGCGCTGATCATCTTTCGTATCGGCTGGGGATTCGTTGGCAGCTACAACGCGCGCTTCACGAGTTTCATTCGGGGTCCGGGCGGCATTGTGGCCTACCTGCGCAACATGATGAGTTCAGGCCCGGGCGTCGGCCATAGTCCGCTGGCAGCGTTGAGTGTGATTGCCCTGCTGCTCGCGCTGCTGGTGCAGGCCGTGACCGGCCTCTTCGCCAACGACGACATCTTTATTGAGGGACCCCTCGTGCACCTGGTCTCAGAGGACATGAGCAATCAGCTGACATCAATCCACGAGTTGAACCGCTGGATTGTCATCGCGCTGCTGGTGCTGCATCTCGCCGCGATCCTGTTCTACGAACTGGTGAAGCGCGACCGGATCGTGCTGCCGATGATCACCGGCTGGAAGAAGGGTGTTGCGCACGACGCCGAGCGGGATCGGCCGGTCGTTGCCATCATCCTGCTCGCCGTCGTGGCGGGTGGGGTCTACTACCTCATTGAATACGTGTAGAGAGACCCCCTGCGCGCGCCTACTCGGCGCGGAAGTTGTCGTGACAGCCCTTGCAGGAGCGGCCGAGCCCCTGCAGGGCACCACCGATCTCTCGCATATCGCCTGAAGACGCGACTTCCGCCATCTTCCCGGCGGCCATCTGGAAGTCGTTCATGCGCTCGCTGAACTCTTCCGGTTCCTCCCAGATCACCGGCAGCGCTTCGGTATCGCCACCACCCGAACCCTCGGGAAAGAGATCCGGCGTGATCATCGACAGCCCCTGCATCGCATCAGCGTGGTACTGCAGATCTCCCATTCGATAGCCATTACGGACAATCTGGACGATCGAGCCCATATGGCCACCGATGGCTTCGTAGACGCCATGTCGGTATTTCTGAACGGTCTCAATGTCATCGGCGAACGCAACCGGGGCGAACACCATTGCCAGCACGGCGAAAAACGCTACTCTCATCAATAACTCCTCATGACAGGATGGATCGGGCGCGCAGACGGCGCGCGCACTTTTTTAGCATGCACGATTCAGCGGGCGGATTACAGCACCGTCGCACAGACTATGCTGCCGCCCGGACTTCGTTCACAATTGGCAGATGGCAAAAGACACCTCACAGAAAAGCTACCCGTTCGAGGCATCACTCAAGCGGCTCGAGGAACTCGTCGAGACGATGGAGTCTGGCGATCAGTCCCTGGAAGAGTCGCTGAAGACATTCGAAGAAGGCATCAAGCTCACCCGGGAATGTCAGCAGGCCCTGAAGGACGCCGAACAAAAGGTCGCGTTGCTGGTCGAGAAGGCAGACGGGGCCGAGGAGCAGCCGTTCGAGCCATCGTCCGGCGACAATGACTGACCTCAATGCCTATGCCGAGCGGGCAAACGCCCGGCTCGACCAGACGCTCACTGATACGGCCGTCCCGCCACGCCTGCTCGAGGCCATGCGCTACGCGACGCTGGGCGGCGGCAAACGGGTTCGCCCCACCCTGACCTATCTCGCGGCAGAGGCGGCGGGCGGCACCGTCCGGCAGGCAGATGCCACGGCCTGCGCCATCGAAATGATCCACGCCTACTCACTCGTTCACGACGATCTGCCGTCGATGGACGACGACGCCCTGCGTCGGGGCCGGCCGACCTGTCACATCGCCTTTGACGAAGCCACTGCGATACTGGCGGCAGACGCCTTGCAGGCACGGGCTTTCGAGATCATTGCCGCTGACGGTTCAATCACGGCGGAACAGCGTCTGGCGATCATTGAACGCGTCGCGAACGCCGCGGGCGGCAGCGGCATGGTTGGCGGCCAGATCATCGATCTCGCCTCCGAGAACGCGGGCATCGATGCAGAAACGCTGAAGGACATGCATCGACGCAAGACCGGTGCGCTGATCGCCGCGAGCGTCGTTTGCGGCGCCATTTGCGGCGGTGGTGACAATGATCTCCTCGGCGCCATGGAAGCCTTCGGATTCGCGCTCGGGCTCGCCTTTCAGGTGCGCGATGACATTCTCGATGAGACGGGCGAGACTGATCGCATCGGAAAGCGCGCCGGCGCCGATCGCGACCGGTCGAAATCGACCTTCGTGTCGACCCACGGGCTGGAAGGTGCCAGTGCCGAACTGAAAGCCCTTCAGCAAGAGGCCCACGCGGCACTGGCACCGCTCGGCGATGCCGGCAAAGCCCTTGCTCGCATGGCGGACTTCATCGCCAGCCGCGACCACTAATGACCGCTGAACTGAGGCGGGGCTCTGGTGTAAACTTGCTGCCCTTTTAACGTACAGCACCCTGCGCAGCATGTTTTCGGAGATTCCAACAGAGCGCCCCGCCACCCCGCTGCTGGACACCGTCCAGACGCCGGCGGATCTCCGTGCACTCGACCGTGAACAGCTTCCGCAACTGGTCGACGAGTTGCGCCACTACCTGCTGTACACGGTCGGGCAGACCGGTGGCCACTTTGGGGCAGGCCTCGGCGTCGTCGAGCTCACCGTCGCGCTCCACTACGTGTTCAAGACGCCGGACGACAGGCTCGTATGGGATGTCGGGCACCAGGCCTATCCGCACAAGATCCTCACCGGCCGTCGCGACGACATGCAGACGCTGCGACGACGCGGCGGGCTCGCACCTTTCCCCGCTCGTGCCGAAAGCGAATACGATACGTTCGGTGTCGGACACTCTTCGACGTCGGTCAGCGCCGCGCTCGGCATGGCGATCGCTGCCCGAATGGAGAACCGCGAGCAGCGCACCGTTGCCGTGATCGGTGACGGCGCCATGACGGCCGGCATGGCATTCGAGGCGCTCAATCACGCGGCCGACACCGAGGCCGACCTGCTGGTCGTGCTGAATGACAATGCCATGTCGATCTCGAGGAACGTCGGCGGACTCGCGAAATACTTCGCCCGCATCCTGAGCAGCCGGCTCTACCTGTCAATGCGGGAAGGCAGCAAGAAACTGTTGTCCCGCATACCCCGCGCGTGGGAACTCGCCAAGCGAACCGAGGAGCACATGAAAGGCATGGTCGTGCCGGGCACGCTCTTCGACGAACTCGGGCTCAACTACATCGGCCCGGTTGACGGCCATGATGTCCTTTCGCTCGTCACGACCCTCGAGAACATGCGCGACCTCAAAGGGCCGCAGTTCCTGCACATCATTACGCAAAAGGGAAAGGGCTACGGCCCCGCCGAAGAGTCCCCCGTCGGTTCCCACTCGATGTCGAAAATCGACCCGTCGAAGGAGCCGGATTCGGGCGCAAACACGCCGAAGTACTCGAACGTCTTCGGGCAGTGGCTCGTCGACATGGCAGAGAAAGACGAGAAGCTCGTCGGCATCACACCCGCCATGCGCGAGGGTTCCGACCTGATTGCCTTCTCAGAGCAGTTCCCGGACCGCTACTACGACGTTGCCATTGCCGAGCAGCACGCTGTCACGCTGGCAGCCGGACTCGCCTGCGAGGGGATGCGACCCGTTGTTGCGATCTATTCGACGTTCCTGCAGCGTGCGTATGACCAGCTCATTCATGATGTCGCTGTCCAGAATCTCAACGTCCTGTTCGCCATCGACCGTGCCGGGCTGCTGGAAGACGGGCCGACCCATTCGGGCGCCTTCGACCTGTCATTCCTGCGCTGCGTTCCCAACATGATCATTATGGCGCCGTCAGACGAAGACGAGACGCGCCAAATGCTCTACACGGGTTATATTACCGACGGCCCGGTGGCGGTCCGGTATCCGCGGGGTCGCGGCCCGGGCGTCGAAATCATCGAGGAGATGACGCCTGTGCCGATCGGCAAGGCACGTATGCTTCGCGAAGGTAATCGCGTTGCGATACTTGCCTTCGGATCTATGGTCACGCCGTGCCACGCCGTCGCCGACAAGCTCGATGCAACCCTCGTGGATATGCGATTCGTGAAACCGCTGGATGAAGCACTGATCGACCGCATTGCCATGAAGCATGACCTCATCGTGACAGTAGAAGAGAATACCGTGAAGGGCGGGGCCGGATCCGCCGTCAACGAGTACCTCGCCGCCCGCGGTGTGTCATGTCACCTGCTGAATCTCGGCATTCCCGACGCGTTCATCGAACACGGCAACCCGGACGAAATGCTCGCCGAATGCGGCCTGAACGAAGCCGGCATCGAACAGATGATTCGCGCGCGGATGGTGGATGAACTCGCCGCGAAGGCGATGGCGTCAAAGGCGCCCTGAGGCCGCGCTTCAGTCCTGTTTGCCGAAGAGATGACCGAGTTTGCCGGCCTTGGTGGCCAGGTAGCGGGCGTTGTGGTCATTGTGCCCGGTCTCGATCGACAGTCGCTCCACCACCTCGATGCCAAGTTTGCCAAGCGCGTTGACCTTGAGCGGGTTGTTCGTCATCAGCCTGATCCGGTCGACCTGGAAGTGCGCGAACATCCCCTTGCACATTGTGTAGTCACGAAGATCGGCGTCGAAGCCGAGACGCTCATTGGCTTCCACGGTATCCGCACCCTGGTCCTGCAGCGCGTAGGCCCGGATCTTGTTGATCAGCCCGATACCGCGGCCTTCCTGGCGCAGGTAGAGAATCATGCCGCGACCCTCTGCTGCAATGCGCTCCAGTGCGTGCTGGAGCTGCGGCCCGCAGTCACAGCGCATCGAGAACAAGGCGTCGCCCGTCAGGCACTCGCTGTGTACCCGGCACAGTACAGGCTGCCCTTCGGAGACGTTACCCATCGTGATGGCCACGTGCTCCTGACCCGTATCGGCATCCTCGAAACCGTGCAGGTCGAAGACGCCCATCGGGGTTGGCAGTTTGGCAGATGCCACGTAGACGACGGCCAAGAATCGAAACTCCGCAAACAAAGAACGGGATTCTAGCAGGTTGCGCGCCCCGGCACCGAACCGGCCTAGAGCTTGCTGGTCAGCACCATGACACCCGAGGATTCGTTGATCTCGACGTTGCGCAGGAAGCTCATACCGAGCAGCACCTCGGGCGGAAACTGGCCGGCCAGCACGACGGCCTGCACGTTGCTCGCGCGGATTCCCCCGACTTCGACCGAGGCGAGTCGTACCTCCCAGGACTGTACACGCCCACCGGCCGTCACGGTCTCGACCGGTCGCGCGCCGTCGAGCTCGATGCCGAGCTGCCGGGCATGGCTGGCGTTGATCGCGACAACGTTCGCACCGGTGTCGACGACGAACGATGTCGGCACATCGTTGATGCTGCCCGCGGTGCGGTACTGCCCGATGTCGTTGAGCTGGATCGTCACAGTGGCATTGGACGGGTCGGCGTAGCGCGTGCCGATTTTGCTGCTGAGGTCGAGCCGGAACTCCTCATCGCCCAGACGGATGACAGCCTCGCGGCTGTCGGCGCTCACGAGCCGAATGCCGTGCGGCGTCGTCTCGCCCTCGCTCAGCAGAACCTGCTCGCCGTTGATCTCGAGAACGGCGCGATTCTTGAACAGCGCAATGACGTCAATGTCGTACTCACGAGCCAGCGTCAGCGGCGCGTGGAGGAGCAGGATCAGGCACGAAAAAAATCGAAGCGTCATAGTATCGACAGCGAATACGCCGAGGCCTGAAGAACGAGGAACGCGAAGAGCCCCGCCACCACGTCATCCATCATGATGCCGAGGCCACCGCCCAGTTGCTCATCGCACAGGCTGATTGGCCACGGCTTCAGAATATCGAAGAAGCGGAACAGCGCAAAACCGGCCAGTGCCCAGAACCAACCGTTCGGCAGAAGAAAGAGCGCGATCCAGAGGCCCACAAACTCGTCAATCACGATCAGCGAGGGGTCCTTGATGCCCAGCTCCTCCGCCACCCGGCTCGAGACGACGATACCCGCGCCGAGCGTCACCGCGACGATGACGGCATACGCCCAGGCGGGCAGCAGCGAGAGCGGTATGAAGAGAACAAGCGCCATTAAACTGCCGGCGGTGCCGGGTGCCCGGGGTGCGAGCCCGCTGCCGAAGCCGGTAACGAAAAGCAGCGCCGGTGAGCGCAGCGTCTGTGACCAGTCAGGCTTCATGGAAATGCTGGTAGCCAGCGGCGACATCAACCTGCGCACCGGATGCATCGCGCACGTTGACGCCCTCGCCATCGATCATGCGGCCAATCCGGGTCAGGGGCAGTGAGAGCGCAGCGGCCAGCTTTTCGATGGTTGGCCGGGCGTCCGGGCCCGCAGTAAAACACAGCTCGTAGTCGTCGCCACCGGAAAGCACCAGCGAGCGCGAAGCCTCACCGAACTGAGCATGAAGCGCCGCCGAAACCGGCAGGAGGTCTGACTCGAGGGCGGCGCCGCATCCACTTGCGCCGGCCACATGGGCAAGGTCCGCCGCCAGTCCGTCCGAAACATCGATGGCCGCGGTTGCAACGCCGAGCAGGGCCCGACCCAGCGCGAGCCGGGGCGTCGGCGCCTCATACCGGCGAATCAGCACCTCGCCCGCGTCGCCGCGCTGCATGAGGCGCAGACCACCGGCGGCTTCACCCGGCGCACCCGAGACGTAGATGTCGTCGTCGATCGCGGCACCGGATCGCAGGAGCGCGCCGCCAGCCGGCGTCGTGCCCATCACCGTCATGGTGATCGAGAGGGGACCGCGTGCGAGATTGCCACCCACCAAGGGTGTCCGGTACTCGGTGGCCAGGCGCTCGAGCGCTGCCGACAGCGACTCGAGAAAGTCAGCATTCTCGTCCGGCATTGTAAGCGCCAGCGTCATTCCGACAGGCGTCGCGCCCATCGCGGCCAGATCCGAAAGGTTCGCGGCCACGCACCGGCACGCCGCGACCTCGCCGCTGACACCCTCCGGCAGATGGACGCCACCAACCATCGTGTCTGTCGAGACACAAAGCTCTTCGTTTGGTTCGAGGGAAAGAATGGCGCAATCGTCACCCGGTCCCAGCCGTACATGATCACCGGTCGAAAGAATGCGGCTCGAGAAATAGCGTTCGATAATGTCGAACTCCCGGCCGGCCATCAGCTCTTGCGCGCTTGCCGCTCTATCTGGCGATACTCCGTCGACAGCGCATCGAGCACGGAGTTGACGAACTTGTGGCTGTCTTCAGCGCCGAACTGCTTGGCGAGTTCAACCGCCTCGTTGATGGCGACCCGGTAGGGAATATCAATGCGGTGAACAATCTCGAAGCTGCCAATGAGCAGCGCCGCGCGGGCAATCGGGTCGAGCTCGCCAACATCCCTGTCGAGGCGCGGTGCCACGGCTTCGATGAGCGCGTCCTGCTCCTTGCCGATGCCGCTCAACAACTCGTGCAGGTAGCCGACATCGACACGCTTCATGTCATAGTCCTGGCGAAACTGCGCCTCGACGTCGGAGGCCGTCGCGCCTGTGAGCTGCATCTGGTAGAGCGCCTGCAGCGCAAATCGCCGCGCTTTGCCGCGGGCTGCATTGCTCTGGGAATTCATGGGATCAGACCGTCAGAGTTTTCGGAGCAGGCTGGTCATCTCGAGCGCAGACATGGCCGCGTCCGCTCCCTTGTTGCCCGCCTTGGTGCCCGATCGTTCGATGGCCTGTTCGATCGTGTCGGTCGTCAGCACGCCAAATGCCACCGGAATACCGGACGACTGCGCGACCGACGAGAGCCCGCTCGCGCACTCGCCTGCAACGTACTCGAAGTGAGCTGTACCACCGCGAATGACCGCGCCGAGCGCGATGATCGCGTCGCAGTCACCCTTGTCGGCGATTCGCTTTGCGGCGACCGGCATGTCGAACGCACCCGGCACACGAACCACGGTGATATTGCCATCGGCGACACCGTGTCTCGACAGGGTATCGATAGCGCCCTTGAGCAGTTCGTCAACCACGAACGCATTGAACCGCGCGACAAGGATGGTGAATCTGGCTGTCGTGGCGGTGAAATCGCCTTCAATCGTTTTCGTCATAGTCTTACCAGCAGGTCAGGAGTCCGGACGCCCCTGGGGCATGAGCGTAATGCGCAGGTCCGGGCCAATTCGGCGAATGTCGCCAAACTCAAATTCAGTTCGGTCGCGCATGTTATCAATTTTGGGCAGCCGGAGTAATCCGCGTGCATCCGTGCCCAGCATGACCGGCGCAGCGTACACCACCACTTCGTCTGCATACCCGCCACGAATGACCGAAGCACCGAGCGTCGGGCCGCACTCGAAGAGCACCTCATTGCACTCCCGACGGGCGAGTTCCTCGAGCACCGCACGGAGGGAAACGCGGCCCTCGGCGTTGGGCGGAAGCCTGAGTCGCTCGGCGCGTCCATGCACGTCATGGTCGATGGTCGAGACCAGCACACAGTCCGGATTGTCGAGGAGGTCGGCACCCGGGTCGACCCGGCCGTTCGAATCGAGGACAAACACCGGGCGCCTGATCGATGACGCCAGCGCAGCATTCTTCGTCATGAGGCCGGCCTCGCGCACGTTCAGCTGCGGGTTATCGTCGTTGACTGTCTGCACCCCGGTAACAATGGCCGAACTGCGGGCGCGCAGCTTCTGCACATCGCGCCGGGCCTCGATGCTGGTAATCCACTGGCTCTCGCCATTGGCCAGGGCCGTGCGGCCATCGAGACTCATGCCAAGCTTCAGCCGCACATAGGGCAATCCCGTTCTGAACCGTTTGACGTGACCGGGATTCAACGACGCTGCTGACGACTCCATCAAGGGGTATTCGACGGTGATGCCGGCTGCCTCCAGAATCCGGAAGCCCGCGCCGGAATTTCGCGGGTGCGGGTCGAGCATCGCGCAGACCACGCGGGCGACGCCGGCCTCGACCAGCGACTTCGCGCAGGACGGCGTTCGCCCCTCATAGGAGCAGGGCTCGAGCGTACAGTAGACGGTTGCCCCACGAGCGCGTTCGCCGGCCTGGGCCAGCGCGGCGGCTTCAGCGTGGGGGCCGCCCGCCTGCTCGTGGAATCCCTCACCAACGATCTCGCCATCCCTCACGATCACCGAGCCAACCCGTGGATTCGGGTGGGTGGTAAAAAGGCCGCGCTCGGCAAGCCGGATCGCGCGGGCGAGAAACTTCGCGTCGTTACTTTGCACGGTCGAGTTCTTTACCGAGGCGCTCGATTTCTTCCTTGAACTCGTTGATGTCCTGGAAGCTTCGGTACACGGAGGCAAAACGCACATAGGCGACATCATCGAGCTGGCGGAGTTCGTCCATCACGATCTCGCCGAGGTCGCGGGTTTTTACCTCGCGTTCACCGGTGGCGCGGAGCCGGTGCTTGATCCGGTTCATGGTCGATTCGATCTGTTCGAGATCGACCGGGCGCTTCTCCAGCGCACGCAGTAGCCCGCTGCGCAGTTTCTCCTCGTCGAACGGCTGCCGGGCACCATTGTTCTTGATCACCCGGGGCATGACGAGTTCCGCCGTCTCAAAGGTCGTGAAACGCTCGCCACACGCCAGGCACTCGCGGCGACGGCGGATCTGCTCGCCCTCGGCCACGAGGCGGGAGTCGATGACCTTGGTTTCGCTATTGGCGCAGAACGGGCAGTGCACGGGTCATTTCCAGCGGGGAAATCCCGCATTTTACTCTATTACGGCGGGGCCCACGAAAGCTGATAGAATCCCGGCCTTTCATCATCCCCGGACTCACGGCAGTAACCAGCAACCATGGCGCAATACGTTTACTCCATGCTGCGAGTCGGCAAGGTCGTCCCGCCGAATCGCACCATTCTCAAGGACATTTCACTCTCGTTCTTTCCCGGCGCCAAGATCGGCGTGCTCGGCCTGAACGGCGCCGGCAAGTCGTCGCTGCTACGCATCATGGCGGGCGTCGACAAGGATTTTCACGGTGAAGCCAGACCCCAGCCCGGCATTAACGTCGGCTACCTCGAACAGGAACCTGCACTCGACCCCGAGAAGAATGTGCGTGGCAATGTTGAGGACGGCGTGCGCGAGGTAAAAGACCTCATTGACGAGTTCAACGCCATCAGCGACCGCTTCGCCGAGCCAATGTCCGATGACGAGATGAACGAACTCATGGAGCGCCAGGGCGAGCTGCAGCTCAAGATCGATGCGGCTGACGGCTGGGACCTCGACCGCAAGATCGAGATTGCCGCCGACGCCCTCCGGCTGCCTCCGGATGACGCCGATGTCACGAAGCTTTCCGGCGGCGAACGGCGCCGCGTGGCCCTCTGCCGGCTGCTACTGTCGAATCCCGACATGCTGCTGCTGGACGAGCCGACCAACCACCTCGACGCAGAGAGCGTGGCGTGGCTCGAGATCTTCCTGCGGGACTTCCCCGGCACTGTGGTCGCGGTCACCCACGATCGTTATTTCCTGGACAACGTCGCCGGCTGGATTCTCGAACTCGACCGGGGTCATGGCATCCCGTTTGAGGGCAACTACTCGTCCTGGCTCGAGCAGAAAGAGAAACGGCTGGCGCAGGAACAACGCGCCGAGGCGTCATTGCAGCGCTCGATCAAGCACGAACTCGAGTGGGTGCGCACACAGCCAAAGGCACGCCACGCCAAGAACAAGGCGCGCCTCGCACGATTCGAAGAGATGAGTTCCAGAGAGTTCCAGCAGCGCAACGAGACGCTCGAACTCTACATTCCGCCAGGCCCGAGGCTCGGTGACCTCGTGCTCGAACTTGATCACGTCAGCAAGGGTTTCGGTGATGAGCTGCTCATCGACGATCTCTCCTTCAAGGTGCCCAAGGGCGCGATCGTCGGCATCATCGGCGGCAACGGCGCGGGCAAGTCGACGCTCTTCAGGATGATCGCCGGCGAGGAGCAACCGGACAGTGGTGAACTGCGTCTCGGCGATACGGTCGAGCTCGGGTATGTGGACCAGAGCCGGGATACGCTCGAAGGCAGCAAGAACGTCTGGGAAGAAATCTCCGACGGTCACGAGATCCTCAAGATCGGCAACTACGAAACCCAGAGCCGCGGCTACGTATCCCGTTTCAACTTCCGCGGTGCCGACCAGCAGAAACTCGTAAAGGATCTCTCTGGCGGCGAACGCAACCGCGTGCACCTCGCCAAGCTGTTGAAGAAAGGCGCGAACTTCCTGCTGCTCGACGAACCCACCAATGATCTCGACGTTGAGACCCTGCGCGCACTCGAGGAAGCCATCGAGGCATTCCCCGGGACCATCATGGTGATCTCACACGATCGCTGGTTCCTGGATCGCATCGCAACGCACATGCTGGCGTTCGAGGGTGACAGCCACGTGGAGTGGTTCGACGGCAACTATTCCGAGTACGAGGAAGACCTGAAGCGCCGGACCGGCTCGAAGGAGTTGATCCCGACCCGCGTCAAGCACAAGCGGCTCGCCTCCTAGCCGGGAGGCTGCTCCACGTTCTCGGTGCCCTCGCCCGGCGTCACGAAGACCATCATCGTCGGCTCGCTGATGCGTGCCGTATGCCAGGTGTCCCGCGGGACGACGATGAAGTCACCGGGCTGCGTGAGCTCGACCGACTGATCCCCGTTCGCGGTTCGCAGGATCATCTCGGCCCTGCCGGAAATGAGCGTGACGAGTTCATCCCCGTTCGGGTGTCGTTCCCAGGTTGGCCAGTCCTCATCGAACCGAAACGTTGTCACGAGCACATGGCCACTGAAGCCGCCGTAAGCCGACTCCATGTCCTCGAACACCGTGTCGGTGACCGGCAGCGTCTCCAGCCCCATGGCCGGCTTCAGGACGGCGAAGGTCTCTGTGAGGTTCATGGCTTTTCTCCTGAAATTGTGGCGATGAACGTGACAGCATCGTCGTGCACTTTGGCTTTCGCAACATCGAAGCCCGCCGCACGAAGGTGCGCCTCGAACATCTCTCGACTCCAGAGTCGGCGCTGCCAGTCGCGCTCCAGCACCTCTTCGGTGCCATCCAGTGAGATCCGCTCGTAGCGGAGACGGATGGTCAGGTTGCGATCGTCTCTCGAACGATCGAGCCCAATCATGCCGCAGCGGATCAGCGTTCCGTCATCGGCGGTTTGCTCACGAAACCGGTTCAGGCCGAGCTTCATGGCATCGACATCCGGCATGTCGACATCGACCAGGAGGGCACCCTCCGGTTCGAGGTGGCCGTGAACCGCGGCCAGACAGCCGGCGAGATCAGCGTCCGACGTCAGCAGCGTAATGCTGCCGTTGGCAATGTAGATGGCAGAGAAGCGCTTGCCGAGCGAGAACGACTGCATGTTGCCGAGGTGAAGCGTGGGCTCAAGCCCTCGCCGGGCAGCACTTTGCCGGCACTGCTCAAGCATGTCTGCTGAAGCGTCGAGCCCCTCCACGGGCAGGCCCTCGGCCAGCAGGTCGAGCATCGGCTTGCCACTGCCGCAGGCAAGTTCCAGCGCAGCGCCGCCCTGTCTGCGGACAAATCGGGCAAACCGCTCCGAGCCCGAAATCCCTCCGGCGAGAGGCTCATAAAGCTCGGCAACGAGGCCGGTGTAGAACTGCGCCGGGTCGCTCACGCGGCGGCCGCGACAATCGCGTCCATCTGCGCGAGCCGCTGGTCGATACGTTCGGGCTTCTGGTTGCCGAGATGGAAGACGAGTTCGTCGACACCGACATCCTCGTACGCCTTGACGAGATCGGCGCCCACCGGCATCGGCGGCGTGATGATGAACCGAAAGCCGTCCATTGATCGGCCCTCGGCCGCCAGGGCCTCTTCGATGTTCCCACGCATCCTCGCTGCCCCTTCGGGATCGAGCTGAAAGCCGTACCAGCCCTGACCAAAGCGCGCGGTGCGTCGCAGCGCCGCCTTGCTGTTGCCGCCGACGATGACCGGCACATGCGGCGACTGCACGGGTTTCGGGTCCATGCGGCAGGCTGGCAGCGTGTAATGCTCCCCTTCGAAGGATGCAATCTCGTCCGTCCAGAGTCGCCGCATCACCTCGAGATATTCATCGCAACGCTTGCCGCGATCATGGAAGGTATGACCACAGGCAATCACCTCCTCCTTGCACCAGCCAACGCCAACGCCGAAGTCGACGCGACCCTTTGTCAGCCAGTCGAGGGTTGCAAACTCCTTGGCGGTATAGACGACGCTTCGCTGCGGCAGCAGCGTGATGCCGGTGCCGAAGCGAAGCCGCTCGGTCACGGCTGCCATGAAGCCAATCGACGAAACCGTATCCAGGAGACCGCCGCCCTCCGGCACGGGAATCCGGCCGTCACGGCTACCGGGATAGGGGAACTCCATTTCGTCGAACAGCACGACATGCTCGCCGAGCCAGAGCGAATCAATGCCCGTCGCCTCGACCCGCCGCGCGAAGTCGGCAATCATGTCGGGCGTGGCGATGGGCGACATGAACGTCGCAAAGAGTCCGATCTTCATGATGCGCCTCCCTCAGGCCGCGACCGCGGGATGGTCATGCAGCGACGGCGGCAGGCCCGCCCCCATCATGTCGATGAAGTTGTCGCGATAGAACTTGCGCTTCGCCGACTCGGACGCGCCTTCGAGTGACTCATTGAATCGCTTCAGCGGATTCCGGCCACCTTCGACATGGGGGAAGTCGGACGAGAACAGCAGCATGTCTTCATGGGAGTTCTCGATGATCCAGCCCGCAGGCTCGTGAGGATAGGGCGTCACCCGGAAGCATCGCTGCGCAATCTCACTTGGCTTTGCCGACAGCTTCTGCAAGCGCTCCTCGCCACGCGCAAACGCGGCCGCGCCGGAGTCCATGTAGCGCAGCCAGCTCGGCACCCAGGACGCACCGAGTTCGATGGCGCCGAACTTGAGGTTAGGGAACCGGTCACAGACACCATCGATGATCATGACTGCCATCGTCTGCCAGACCGCGATCGGAATTGTCATGAAACTCGTCGACGTGAAGTTCTCGTCGCCGCCGTGGAAGTCCTTGACGCGGGGTAACCCGTTCTCGTGGTAAGCGTCCCGCATCTTCTCTTCGCCGCCGACGTGAAAGAGGATGGGCAGCCCGGCTTCCTGTGCGATCGCCCAGACGGGATCGAAACCTCGATGAGACGGCGAATGATCACGCGGGCACCGGGATGGAATCACGAGTGCCCGGCAGCCGAGTTCGATCGCCTCACGGGCGACAGCCGGCGCCCGCTCAATATCAACGAGTGGTACATAGCCGGTTGCCAGCAGGCGCTGATCGACGCTGCAGAAGTCAGTCATCATCCGGTTGTGCGCGCGCGCCGACGCGACCGCGAGATCCGCTTCACCGCTGTGTTCGAGACCGTAGTTTGATAACGCCGTGGTCGTGAACACGAGCTGACTGGTGAAGCCGAGCAGATCCAGCGCCTGCGGCCTGTCTTCCGGCCTGAAGGAACCCAGCGCCTGGTAGTTCTTGCGCAGCAGGATGTTCTCTTCGTCGCCCGCGCGAAACTCCGGGTCGTCGTGCATCTTCGTCACGGTGTCCACCCAGCCGGGCAGTTCCGTCGGCACGACCTTCTCGGCCAGCGCGTCACGATATTTTTCTTCGGTGTATTCGACGATCTTTCCCGGCAGTTCCATCACGTGGGAATCAGCGTCGTGTATCGTCATGCCCTCAACATAGGCCATGTTTCCTTCTCCCTCTTCGACGTTCTCGCCAAGAGCATACACCTCAATAATTTCCCGGGCATCCGCGACCGGCCCATGGTACTCGTCGTCGGCCTGCATTAGCCTTGCATACATGGGCACCTTTCACTCAGACAATCTCCTGCTCCATTTCGACAGCGAGGGCTCGGGACACCCGATGGTGCTGGTGCATGGCTGGGGTTCGAGCAGCCGGGGCAACTGGGTGGATACCGGTTGGGTCGAGACGCTCGCACCGCATCGGCGCGCCATCTGTCTGGACTGCCGCGGTCATGGCAAGAGCGACAAACCCCACCACAAGGCGTTATACAGCTACGCAGCGATGAGTCGTGACGTGATTGCGCTCATGGACCATCTTGGCATCGAGACGGCGGATTACCTCGGCTATTCAATGGGCGCATTCATGGGCGCCGCGCTGCTTGGGAGCGATCCAGATCGCTTTTCGTCGTTCGTGCTCGGCGGCATCGGCATGGAAACGGAGGAAAGTGCGGCGGCCTGTCTCACGATTGCCGACGCGCTGAGGGCGTCGAGCGCCGATGCCATTGCGGACCCGCTCGGCCGCGCCTATCGACGCTTCGTTGAAGCGAATGCGGACAACGATCTCGAGGCACTCGCGTTGTCTGCGCAGCAGATGTGGCCCGAGGGCGACCCGCTGGCACTCATCGGGCCTGATGCGGCTGCCAACACCTGCCCGGTGCTGATCGTCAACGGTTCGGAAGACTTGCCGTATGCCAGGAGCAATGCACTGCTTTCGAAGTCAATCGGGAACGTCAGGATTCACGAGATCCCCGGTGCTGATCACCTGACGGCCGTTTCGGATCCGGCGTTCAAACAAGCGGTGCTGGCATTCATCAATCGAGACGGCGGACGGCCTCAATAAACTCCGGCCAGCCCGGATTTTCGTCTGGTGACCATAGCGAGTCGAGCAGCGCGTCTGCGTCATCCTGAGACCAGTGGCCCTCACGCACCGCATACAGGGAATAGAACGCACTGACCCTGAAGTTCGCTGCGCAGTGAACGTGCACCTGCTTACCCTCTGATTCCTTCATGGCGCGGGCAAATGCTTCGTAGTCAGACACGTCGGGCCGCGAGAAATCCACGGGAATATAGACGTAGCGAATACCCTGCGCTGCCAGAATGTCGGCTTCATCGGCAACCGCGTACTGGCTGTCATCAGGCAAGAGGTTGATGACGACATCATAGCCCTGCTTGCCCATGGCCCGGAGATTCTCCGCACCGACGACGCCCGAGGTCGTGATGTGATCGCCAACGCGGCGGAAGTTGTAGCTTTGTTCTGCACCCATGCGCCCGAGCGTATCGGATTCCGCTGCCGCAATGCCAACGCCCGCAAGCCAGAGTGCGATGAGCAGACGGGTAAACAACGTCAAGACGAAGACTCAAGTTTAGCTTCCAGTTCCATTATGCGCTGATCCCGCGCCTGCAGCATCCTGTCGACGTCCTCTCGTTCGAGCCGCTCGGGAATATGCTGGGGGCAGTTTCGATCCCAGGCCTCGACATTCAGAAGGATCAACTGTTCAGCCCGTGCACGACCGCCACGCGGATTGGGCATCAACTCAGCCAGCAATCCCGGTTGATCCTCAACGACTTTCGCCCTGACCCAGATCTTGATCCGGACTCGGTGCTCGTAATCAATCAGGAACAGGAATGCGCGTGGGTTCTCGGCCAGATTGCCCTGACTGATGAACTGTCGGTTCCCCTTGTAATCGGCGAACGCGAGCGTCTTCGAGTCAATGACCTTGAGAAATCCCGGCGGCCCGCCACGATGCTGGATGTAGGGCTGACCGTCGCTGTTCGAGGTGGCCAGGAAAAAGCTCCGCTGACTCGCCACAAAGGCAGCCAGCTCAGGCGTGACTTCGGTTTGCCAGCCACCGGTTTGCTCCATACGCGCATACATTTCCCTCGAACCTTTGCGCTTCTGTATGGCTTTGACCGCCGGGGTAAAGGCGATATCGCTTGTGTAATCCATCGTGGATACCTCGTTATCTACAATCCCAGGTCGCTGAGACCCGGGTATTGATCGGGACGTCGGCCCAGTGGCCAATGAAACTTTCGGTCCTCGACCCGGATCGGGTGCTCATTGATGCTGGCGATCCTGCGCCGCATCAGCCCATCGCTGCCGAACTCCCAGTTTTCGTTTCCATAGGCACGAAACCAGTGCCCGGAGTCATCCCGAAACTCATAGGCAAAACGCACGGCGATCCGGTTGTGCTCGAAGGCCCAAAGCTCCTTGATCAGCCGATAGTCGAGTTCCCGGCTCCATTTACGCGTCAGGAATTGCACGATCTGTTCGCGTCCCGTGATGAATTCCGCCCGGTTACGCCATTCGCAGTCCACACTGTAGGCCTGAGCGACCTTTTCCGGCTCGCGTCCATTCCAGGCATCTTCCGCAAGACGGATCTTCTGGTTTGCCGTGGAATCATCAAACGGTGGCAAGAGACCTCTGGTCATTTTGCATCCTCCAGATCAGGCGAGGGTGGCGTGTCCGCCACCCTCGATCGAGCTTCACGCAGCCAGCGAGTCGACGGTCGGAAAGTCGATTTCGGTGCCCAGCACCTCGTTGATGTAGTTCGTGAGGGTGTTCAACGCAACGTGGCCCACGATCTCGACAATCTCGGCATCGCTGTAGCCAGCTGACCGGACAGCCTGGAGATCGCTGTCGGAAACCTGGCCTCGATTGCGGGCGATGCTCGCGGCGAACGCAACCGCAATTGCGGCCTTCGCATCCCCGGATGTACCACGCCGATTCGCCTCGATTTCAGCGGCACTGAGGCGGGCCAGATTCGAGCCAAGATAGCTGTGTGCGGCAAGGCAGTAACTGCAGCCATTGATCTCGGCAACCGCCAGCGCAATGCGTTCACGGGTCTGGGCCGTCAGTGAGCCCTTGCCCAATGCGCCGTTCAAAGCGAGATAACCCTCTAAGGTCTGTGGGCTGTTGGCAATGATGCGGAACATGTTTGGTACGCTGCCGAGCAGATTATTGACCGCCTCAAGCGATCCACGGGCGGCTTCCGGGGCTGTCGAAATCGACTCCGGGGTAGATATGCGGGACATCGGTTAACTCCTGTGTGATTGGAGAACGCATCATATAGTTGCAATCGATACAAATAATTAGATCAATAGTTAATTAACTATTGCCATCAATGCAATAATAAGCGCAGCAGGGTAGGGGAATAAGCGATGGATAAACTCGCCGCGATGCGCGTATTCGTCGAAGTAGCCGAATGTCAGAGCTTTATCGCTGCCAGCCGCAAGCTCGACCTGTCGGCGCCGGCCGTTACCCGGTCTGTCGCTCAGCTTGAGAATGCCCTCGGTATACGGCTGTTCAACAGGACCACCCGCCACGTTCGCCTCACGGATCCGGGAAACCGGTTTCTTGACGATGCCAGGCGCATTCTGGCCGACGTTGAACAGGCAGAGGCCACAGCGTCAGGCAGCTATACCGCACCGAAAGGGGTATTGTCGGTCACGGCTCCCGTCCTGTTCGGCCAAAAGCACGTGATGCCCATTGTGACCGAGTACTTGCAGCGCAACCCCGCGGTGACCGTGAACGCACTCTTCTATGATCGCGTGAGCAATCTGCTTGAAGAAGGTCTGGACGTCGCCATCAGGATAGGCCACCTCAGGGATTCGAGTGTCTACGCAACGCCGGTCGGAAGCGTAAAACAGGTTGTGTGTGCATCGCCGGCCTATCTGCAATCGCATGGCAACCCCACGCATCCGTCCGAGTTGGTGGATCATGAGATCATTCACGCTTCACGCGTGGACCCTTCGACGACGTGGCAGTTCGAATCCCGCCATGGCAAGGAAGCTGTGAAGGTTTCGCCCCGCCTGCACTGTAATCAGAATGGCGCTGCGATCTCGGCAGCGAAGCAGGGGCAAGGCATCACGCGCCTGATGTCCTATCAGGTCGGGGAGGAGTTCAAGAACGGCTCACTCAAGCGAATCCTGGGTGACTTCGAGTCCAAACCGCTGCCGGTCAGCATCATCCATCTCGAAGGTCGCAGCGCCAGCGCCAAGATCAGATCGTTTGTCGACTTGGCCGTGTCACGACTCCGGGAGAATCCTTACATCGATCACGGCACTGAAGTCTGATCGGGTGACCCGCTCAATCAGCGTCGTCTTCGGCGTCAGACCGATACTTTGCAAACCAGCCGAGGATATTGTCGACCTTGGCGATCAGGTGCGAGGGCCTGGCAGCGATCCCGTGAGAGGCTTCGGGCACCCTGACAAGCGCGGAGGGCACCTTGCGAATCTTCAGCGCCTGATAGTACTGCTCCGACTCGTGAATCGGCGTACGCTGATCCTCTTCGCCTGCCATCACCATCGTCGGTGTCGACACGTTGCCGACCAACGACAGCGGTGAGCGGCGCCAGTAGGCATCCGGGTCTTCCCAGGGCGTCGTGCCGAACCAGTACATGGGCACGGTTACGGTGATGTCGCTGTACAGCATCTCACTGGTCCAGTTGATCACCGGCTTTGCCACCACGGCGGCGGCAAACCGGTCGGTCTTGCCGACGATCCACGCCGTCAGCACACCGCCGCCCGAGCCACCGGTCACGAACAGTTGTTCCTCATCGACATAGCCGCGCTCGATGACAGCGTCGACGCCCGAGATGAGATCATCGTAGTCAGGGCCAGGGTAGTTGTGATGAATCTCGTTGGAGAAGTCCATGCCATAGCTGGTCGAGCCGCGCGGGTTCGTGTACAGCACGACATAGCCGGCTGCGGCAAAGAGCTGCACCTCAGCCGAGAAGTGCGGCCCATAGGCTGTGAACGGGCCGCCGTGAATCTCCAGAATCAGCGGGTAGCGCTTTTCAGGGTCGAATCCCGGCGGCTTTACGATCCAGCCTTCGATGTCATAGTCATCGTGGGACGACCGCCACGTGATCGGTTCGACTTCGCCCAGATCGCGATACGCAAGCAGATCTTCGTTCAGACGTGTGAGCTGTGATACACGACCACGCCGGTCGGCGACGGCGACGTCCGCTGGCCGGTCGGGCCGGCCAAGCGTATAGGCAAAGCGACCTTCGTCCGACACCGATATGTCACCACTGGTGTACGGACGACCGACCGAGACGCTCCCGACATTGTCGACTAACGGTTTGACCCTGCCGCGGAGGTCGAGCGTCGCGATCTTTCGCTTTGCGAAGTCGTCATACATGATGTAGAGCAGATCATCCCGCCCTGCCCAGTCGATCGCCAGAATGGAACGGTCGAGGGCATTTGTGAGCTCGGTGATCGAGCCCGACTCCACATCCATCACGTACGCCTTCGCGACCTGGCGACCCAGCTTCTTGTCCTCGTATCCAACGTAGGCGAGCTTCGAGCCGTCCGGCGAGAACACCGGACTCGCGTCAGGGCCATAGCGCGTGGTGAGACGGGTCAGCGCGCCGGATTCAATGTCGACCGACCAGAGATCGCTATCCGCGGGATCATAGCGCCATGCTTCGTTCCTGTTGACGGAGACGACGATGCGAGCGCCATCCGGCGACCACGCCAGCCTTCCGCCATAATCGAAATCGCCGTCGGTCAGCTGCCTCGCCGTCCCGCCCTCTGCGGGCACGATGAACAGATGATCGTTCCCGGGCTCGACAATGCCGGCGCCATCACGCCGGTAGTTCAGCGAATCGATGACCACCACGCCCGGCGCCCAATCGGCCCCCTCGGGCTTCGCCGGCGGTTTGGCGAGCGTTGTTCTGTCCTCCTTCACGAACGCACTGAACGCGATGCGGGTACCATCCGGCGACCACGTGATGTTGCGCGGCGTCGATGGAACATTCGTCACGAGCGCAGTCTGCCCGGTATCCATCCATCGCACGAAGATCTCGCTGCCGCGTTCCTCCGCCCGGGCAACGTACGCGATGCGATCACCGCTCGGCGACCACACCGGTGAGGAGTACGACGCCGTACCCGAACGTAGCGGACGATGCCTGTCACCCGAGGTCGATACCATCCACAGGTTCGAGCGCATCTGGTCGGTCATGATGTCCATCGACCGGCGCACATAAACCACGGACTCGCCATCGGGCGAGATGCGCGGCGAGGCGGCGATTTCCAGCTCGAACACGTCGGTGTTCCGGAGGACGTTGGCGTCTGCGACAGCGATCAGCGGTGCCAACAGGAGTACTGAGGTGAGGATATTGCGGCGCATGGAAGTTCCATTAGAGGCGGGATTCCGAGGGTACTCGGGCCGCAAGCGAATATCCAACTCGTCCCGAGCAGCGCGGCCAAAGGGCGCGGAGTCGAAAGACCGCGGGGTCTATTCGCCCCGTCACCAGCGGCAACTCTATTTGAGAGACCGACTACTTACTTGAATAGGAACCATAGGGCCCAAGGCGTGGCGGCACGAGCGAGCCAGCAACGCCGGTGCCGACTGATCTCAGACCCCACGCACCGCGGACGAATAATCCGCCAGCCGCCGCTGACCCAGCAAGGTTGCCTGCGGCGCCGGACACGGCACCGAGAACTCCCGCCGCGAGTGCTGCCTTGTTTGAACCGCCCCCCATTTTCTTTCCGACAAATCCAACCGCGAAACCAATACCAGCGCCCAATGCGCCAACCCCACCACTGACCTGATCAGTCTCGTCCTTCGTTAGTGTTCTCATCACTTGCTCTCCGATTCCGTGTTTCCACGAGGTACATGACGATTCCGCCGAGCGTTGACAGGCACAGAATCCCGAAATTCAGAACAACAGTAATCAGAATGTCTGCAGGGTCCCAGGCAAGACTCAGCCGAACCACAAAGAGCAACATCCAGCTGGCTGCGAAGAAGCCATAGCGCTTCTCTCGCAGAAACCACGGAATGAAGGCGACCGCCCAGAATATGATGACGGTCGAACTGAAGATATCTGCTGCGGATAAACCCATCGTTCTCGCCTCCTTGCTCTGAAACAACAGTAGACAATCCACAGCGTCCGTGCTGTGCGAAATATCTTAATCGGCTGTAAGGAAAATGCGATGAGTTTGGGCGTGATTGGCGTTTGTACACCTTGAGGTTCGACCGGAGCCTCACAGGAAAAGCGACTCGGGGTCGGAGTAAAGTGCCAGAGCAATCGAATCGAACCGAATCCGCCAGAGTACCGTGAGCGGTCAGAATGGCCAGTCAGCTGGATTGCTTCATCAAGAAAAGCGACTCGGGGTCGGAGTAAAGTGCCAGAGCAATCGAATCGAACCGAATCCGCCAGAGAAAGCGACTCGGGGTCGGAGTAAAGTGCCAGAGCAATCGAATCGAACCGAATCCGCCAGAGTACCGTGAGCGGTCAGAATGGCCAGTCAGCTGGATTGCTTCATCAACAAGAATTCCGCTTCTCAACTGGTCTGGCCAGAAGTCAGGCCAAGTGACCATCTACTCTGGCACTTTACTCTGACCCCCTGAGTCTTCCAGAGTAAAGCGCCAGAGCAACCGAATCGAACCGAATCCGCCAGAGTACCGTGAGCGGTCAGAATGGCCAGTCAGCTGGATTGCTTCATCAACAAGAATTCCGTTTCTCAACTGGTCTGGCCAGAAGTCAGGCCAAGTGACCATCTACTCTGGCACTTTACTCTGACCCCCTGAGTCTCCTCGCGCAAGCGAATATCCAACCGGGTCGGCCTAGGCGTCGTCGATCGCGGCGAGCGCATCGGAGAGCCGGGTCACCGGCGTGAGCTTCATGCCCTCGATCGGCTGTTTGGGCATGTTCGCTTTCGGGATGATGGCATGCCGGAAACCGTGCTTGGCCGCTTCCCGCAGCCGCTCCTGGCCGGAGGGCACAGGACGGATTTCACCGGAGAGTCCGACCTCCCCGAAACAGATGAGCTCCTGGGGCAGGGGACGATTGCGAAAGCTCGACACGATGGCAAGCAGCAGCGCGAGGTCGCTGGCCGTCTCGGCAACGCGAATGCCGCCTACCGCGTTGACGAACACGTCCTGATCGCCGATGTGCAGGCCGCCATGGCGATGCAGGATGGCGAGCAGCATGGCGAGCCGGTTCTGCTCGAAGCCGACCGCAACACGCCGCGGGTTGCCCAGCGCACTCGCGTCAACGAGTGCCTGCGCTTCCACCAGCAGCGGTCGCGTGCCTTCCCACACCACCATCACGACGCTGCCGGGCGTCGGCTCCTCGCCTCTCGACAGGAAGATCGCGGACGGGTTGGCAACTTCCTGCATGCCTTTGTCGGTCATCGCGAAGATACCAAGCTCATTCACCGCGCCAAAGCGGTTCTTGCTGCTGCGCAGCGTCCGGAACCGATTGTCTGCCTCCCCCTCGAGCATGACGAAGCAGTCGATCATGTGTTCGAGCACGCGCGGCCCGGCGAGGTTTCCCTCTTTCGTGACGTGACCGACCAGCAGCAGCACGGTGCCCATGCGCTTCGCGTGCTGGATGAGCGCGGCCGCCGATTCACGTACCTGTGCAACGCCGCCCGGCGCGGAGTCGACATCCTCCATATACATCACCTGAATCGAATCGATGACGATCAGGTCGGGTTTCAGGTCATCCCAGGTTGCGATGATCGTGTCGACGCTCGTCTGGGCCATGACCTTCAGATTGTCGAGCGGCAGCTGAAGCCGGCGAGCGCGCATGGCCACCTGCGAGAGGCTCTCTTCGCCGGTCACGTAGAGCGCGGTCTTCTCAGCGGCAAGCCGGCACATGACCTGTACGAGCAGGGTGCTCTTGCCGGCGCCAGGATTACCGCTGATCAGAATCGCCGAGCCCGGCACGAGTCCGCCGCCGAGCACACGGTCGAGTTCCTGCATGTGCGTCGACAGTCGCGGGACATCCTCGGCGGACACTTCCGCGAGCGTTTGTGCAGACTGGACCTGGCCGGCATATCCCCGCTTGCGCGCTTTCGACGAGGTCGATTCGACAGACAGGCTGGACAGCGTGTTCCAGGCTTTGCAGTCATTGCACTGGCCCTGCCACTTGGCATACTCCGAGCCGCAATCGCCGCACACATAGACGGTCTTCGATTTCGCCATCAGTCGCTCTCGTAGACGCGTCGAACGCGGTTCGTGAGTCCTGACATCAGCGTGTAGCTGATCGTGCCGTACAGGCTCGCCACCTCGTCGACCGGGAGTCCGTCACCCCAGAGGGTTGCCATGTCACCGGGCACGACGTCATCGCCGGGCTCGAGCTGCACAAACGTCATATCCATCGAGATGCGGCCAACAATCCCGCGACGCTTGCCGTGGAGGATCACCGGCGCGCCCTCTGGCATCTCCCGCGGGTAGCCGTCGGCATAGCCGATGCCGATGATGGCAACGCGCGTATCCTCGCTCGCGACCCACGCGCTGCCGTAACCGATGGATTCGCCCTGCATGATGTGATTCACGGACACCACCGGCGCCGTGAGCGTCATGGCCGGCCTGAGCCTCACGTCCGGGACGCCTGCCGGCGAGCCGCCGTAGAGCATGACGCCGGGCCGCACCCAGTCGAGGTGGCTGTTCGGGTAGTTGATGATGCCACCCGAGTTGGCGATCGAGAGTTCAACGTCCAGATCGTGCGTCATCTCGAGGAAGATCTCGATCTGGTCGCGATTCTCGGCGTTGTCCGGGTCGTCTGCATTGGCGAAGTGGCTCATGACCGCCGCCACATTCAGCGCATCGCCGGTCGTCATGCCGGCCCTGAACTCCTCCACCGAGAAGCCAAGCCGGTGCATGCCCGTGTCCAGCTTGATCCACACCGGCAGATCCGCGTGCGGCGATTGCTTGAGCATGTCGACCTGAAACCGGCTGTGGAGCGCCGGCGTCAGTCGCTCGATGCGACAGGCTTCGAGTTCGTCACGGTCAATGAATCCCTCGAGCACGACAATCGGCCGGGTAATCTCGGCAGCCCGCAGCGCCATCCCCTCTTCGACCCTCGCGACGCAAAGTGCATCGGCGTCCGGCAGCGCACCCGCAACCTCTGCAGCACCATGTCCGTAGGCGTTTGCCTTGACAACGGCCAGGACCCGGGACTTTGGTGCTAACGAGCCCACGAGGGCGAGGTTGGAGCGAATCGCGGCCAGGTCGATTCGGGCCACGGGCGAGTTCAGCATCTTCGACGGCATCGGCTATTGCATCCACGTTGCATCGGCGACTCCCCCGTCAGGGATAGTCATCGTAGCCCTGGGCGAGATCTTCAAATTTGGTGTACTGCCCGAAGAACTTCAGCTTTCGGGTGCCGATCGGACCGTTCCGCTGTTTCAGGATGATCGCCTCGGCGATGCCCTTGTCCGGCGTGTCCTCGTGATAAACCTCATCGCGATAAATAGCGATAATCAGGTCGGCATCCTGCTCGATCGCGCCGGATTCGCGCAGGTCGCTCATGATCGGACGCTTGTCGTGGCGTTGTTCCAGACCACGGTTCAGCTGCGAGCCGGCAATCAGCGGGCAATCGAATTCCTTCGCGATGCTCTTCAGCATACGCGAGATCTCGGAAATCTCGGTCGCGCGGTTCTCGGTATTGCCGGGCACCTGCATGAGCTGCAGATAGTCGACCACAATCAGTCCGAGGTTGCCGTGCTCACGCGCAACGCGCCGGGCCCGCGAACGAAGTTCGTTCGGCGAAAGGCCGCCGGTGTCGTCGATAAACAACGGCCGGTCATTCAGCATCGTGACCGCGGAGGTGAGACGCGGCCAGTCATCATCTTCGAGCTGGCCGCTTCGAATCTTGCCCTGGTTGATGTTGCCGAGTGATGACAGCGTTCTCATGATGAGCGAGTCGGCCGGCATCTCCAGCGAGAACACGAGCACCGGTGCATCACCGCGAATCACGGCGTCTTCTGCCATGTTCATCATGAGCGAGGTCTTACCCATCGACGGCCGTGCCGCAATGATCACCAGATCGCCCTTCTGGAGCCCCTGGGTCATCTCGTCGATGTCGCGAAAGCCCGTCGACAGGCCCGTCAGCGCGCCCTTGGTCTGGAACAACTCGTCAATGCGCTCAACGGCACGGGTCAGCAACGGTCTGATGCCGGCCGGCCCGCCCTGACTGGGCCTCGAGTCAGCAATCTGAAAGACCTTCGATTCCGCGTTGTCGATCAGCGTCGCGGCGTCCCGGCCCTGCGGATTGAAGCCGCTGTCGGCAATCTCGTTGCCGACGGAGATCAGGTGACGCATGGTCGCGCGCTCCGACACGATCTCGCCGTAGGCGCGAACGTTCGACGCTGTCGGCGTGCTGTTCGCCAACTCCGACAGGTAGCTCATGCCCCCGACATTGTCGAGCTCACCGGCGCCGTCGAGGGCTTCTGCGATCGTGACGATGTCGAGCGGCTTGTTCTGCTCAGCCAAGCTCGCCATACAGCGGAAGATGATCCGGTGATCGGACCGGTAGAAATCGTCGGCCGTCAGGAACTCGGCAACGCGGTCCCAGGCGTTATCGTCGAGCATCAGCCCGCCCAGCACCGAGCGTTCCGCCTCGAGCGAATGAGGGGGAACTTTCAGAAGCGCTGTCGTGTCGTCGGGAGCGGTAGCCAAGAAAGTCGGAGCGGGTCGCGGGGTCAGTTGTCAGTGAAGCGCACTAGGTTACGCCCAGCGTCGCATCCGTTCAAAGGATAACCCTGTGAAAAAGCAGTGGATGAATGCCGAAAGTTGTTGCGGCTCCGGCTGACATGCCGGAGCTGCAACGCATGCCGTCGGTTGGCGAGTTACTCTTCGGCGATGACGCCGATCTTCATCGTTGCGATGACTTCCGGGTGAAGCTGGATTTCGATCTCGTACTCACCGACCTCGCGAATCGGGCCTTCGGGCAGGAGCACTTCGCTATTGTCGATCTCGACACCGCGCTTCTCGGCTGCTTCGGTGATGTCACGCACAGTGACTGATCCGAACAGCTTGCCTTCGTCGCCGGCCTTCACGGTGATTGTCACGTCGAGCGCATTTACCTGCTCGGCGCGCTTCTCGGCCTCGGCACGCTTCTCCTTCTCCTGGCGCTCGAGCTCAGCACGGCGCTCTTCGAATTCAGCGATGTTCGCCTTGGTGGCAGGCACAGCCTTGTTCTGTGGGATCAGGTAGTTGCGGCCAAAACCTGCCTTCACGGTGACCTTGTCACCGAGATCGCCCAGGTTAACGATCTTCTCAAGCAGAATGACTTCCATTCCTATACCTCGTCATCAGGTCTATTCGATTGTTCAATTCGTTTTCGCAGATCCAGCCCACTGTCCATCAGTGCGATCGAGGCCAAGAGCGGGTAAACGATCTGGACCATCAGCAGGAACGCGATGTAAAAGCCGACCAGCCAGCTGGTCGACAACTTCCGGCTGCCCACGAACCAGTGCACGAATCCGATGCCCGAGAGCACCAGCGGCACGGTCAGCAACGGCAGCCAACGTCCGAATGCCGGATCGTCGAGGACGAAACCCAGCACAATCAATGCGACGATCACCGCGCTCATCGCGGGCGAAAGTCTCAGCCCGTGGAATTCCTGCTGAAACCCACCGGGGTTGTACAACGTGCTCTGCCACCACCGGGCGAGCATGATGGCCACCAGCATCGACACCGTATGGCCCATCGCAAAGAGGCCGATCAGTACCTGGGCCGCCTGATCGCGCGTGACATCCTGCGCCACGTCGACCGCCTCGAAGTACCAGTCGACGATCAGGGCAAGCGCCTCAGCCGACGTCACCTGAAACGTGAGTCCGGCCAGCACCGAAAGCATAACGGCTGCCGCGAGGGTCAACTCCCACGACAGCGTCTCACGTAGCACCCAGCCCAGACAGAATGTGCCGCCCAGCACCATCAGCGGCATCGCATCGTTGTTGATCGCGTACCATCCCACCAGCGGCAGGCTGGCCCAGAGCAACACGAATCCGCCCTCAGCGGCCCCTCGCCTCAGCACCACGAGCGCGACAACGGCAGCACCAATCCAGTGGACCAGCGGCAGCACGGATGCTGCAACGCTGGCGCCGACCGCATGGCTCCGCGAGCGCATGACGAATTCAGCAAAGGCGCGCATGGCAGCGGTGCCCGGCGGCAGATCTCCTAGACGTGAGAGTCGGTGTAGGGCAGCAACGCCAGATAGCGAGCGCGCTTGATCGCCTTCGCGAGCTGACGCTGGTATCGCGCCTTCGTACCCGTGATGCGGCTGGGCACGATCTTGCCCGTTTCAGACACGTACTGCTTCAGGGTGTCGAGGTCCTTGTAGTCGATCTCCGTGACACCTTCGGCGGTAAAGCGGCAATACTTGCGACGTCGATAAAAGCGTGACATTAGCTGGCCTCCTCAGTGGACGCAGTCTCTTGCTGCGTCGACTCTTCTTTCTTCTCTTCCGACTGTGCGGCGCGTGCTTCCTCGCGATCCTTCTTCTCGCGGCTTTCACGCTCCTGCTTCATGATCGGTGAGTCTTCGGTGTCCGCGTGCTTCCGGCTCATGATCAGGTTGCGGATCACAGCGTCATTGAAACGGAAAGCGGTATCGATCTCGTCAAGGACTTCCTTGCTGCACTCGATGTTGAGCAGCACGTAGTGGGCCTTGTGGATCTTGTTGATCGGGTAGGCGAGCTGGCGGCGACCCCAGTCCTCGGTACGGTGAATGTTGCCACCGCCCTCGGTAATGAGGTTGGAGTAGCGTTCGATCATTCCGGGCACCTGTTCGCTTTGGTCAGGATGCACCAGAAAGACAATCTCGTAGTGTCTCATCTAAGACTCCTCTCGGGTTGAAGCCTCCCTCGTCGGCGCACCGCGGGTGAGGCAAGGAGAAAATTGGGACGCGAAGTGTAGTGGAAGCCCCCGGGGGTTGCAACTGCGGGTATCAGCCGGTCTCCGCGCGCTGGCGGCGTGCCTCGTACAGGCAGATACCGGTCGCCACCGCAACGTTGAAGCCGAGGGAATCATTGGTCATCGGGATGCGGGCCAGAAAATCGCAGCACCGCACCGTCTTCTGACGAAGGCCCCGCTCTTCCGATCCCATGACGATGGCGACGTGCCCTGTCAGCGGGGTCTCGGCGAGCGTTTTCTCCGTCTCCAGCAGCGTGCCGACGACCCAGACGTTCGCCTTCTGCAGGCGCTCAAGGCTTCGCGCGAGGTTCGTCACCTCGACAAGCGGCACAATCGACGCGCCACCACTCGCGGTCTTGATCGCCGCAGGAGAGAGGCTCGCGCTGTTGTCTTTCGGCACGATCACCGCATCGACGCCCATCGAGGCGGCACTGCGCAGGCAGGAGCCCAGATTCCGGGTGTCGGTAACACCGTCCAGCACAAGAAACAGCAGGTCGTGATCGGGGGCGACGAGCAAATCGTCAAGCGCGTCCTCGTTACGAACGCTCGGCGGGTCGACGACGAGGGCAACGCCCTGGTGAGAGACGTCGGTCAGCGCATCAAATTTCGCAGGCGCCATCCGCTCCATCGGCAGGCCCATATCGCGTGCCTGCTGCTCAAGTTGCTGCAGGCGTGTGGAGCGCTTGCCCTCGCGCAGCAACAGCCGGTGTATCCCGGTTGCTCCCGCGGCCATGCGGGCCGCGACCGCATTGATCCCGAAAACGTACTCGGTCATCGACGCGATCGCCGTTTGGCGCCGCCTGCCCTGCCTTCGCGCTGATTGCGGTTGCCCTTGCGGCCACCCTTGCTGCGAGCCGACACCTTCTTCCGGTCCGTCTTGCGCTTGCCCGGCTGCTTGCGCCCGCCGAGCGGCGAGTGGGTCACGAGTTCAAAATCCACCTTGCGCTCGTCGACATCCACTCGCGCGATCTGGACGCTGACGGCGTCACCCAGCCCGTACACCCGCGCGCTCCGCTCGCCAACCAGACACTGGCTACCCTGATCGTAGGCGTAGTAGTCGCCGGCCAGTGTACTCACGTGCACCAGACCCTCGACGAAGATGTCGTCGAGTTCCACGAAGAAACCGAACTTGGCAACCCCGGTGATGATACCGGGCAGCACGTCGCCGACGCGATCGGAGATGTAGTCGCACTTGATCCACTCCAGGACGTCGTAAACGGCCTGGTCTGCGCGGCGCTCGGTGAACGAGCATCGCTCGCCGAGCATGAGCGCGGTCTCCAGGTCCACGGGATACCAGTCGTGCCGGTCAATCGGACCCACCCGGTACACCGCATTGGTCTTCTGGCGCGAGTGGATGACCGACTTGATCAGCCGATGCGTCAGCAGATCAGGATAGCGACGGATCGGTGACGTGAAGTGCGTGTATTCCTTGTAATTGAGGCCGAAGTGACCTTTGTTCTCCGGCTGGTAGACGGCCTGGTTCATGGACCGAAGCAGTGCCATCTGCAGCACATGGCCGTTGCGACGATCGCGCAGCCGATCAATCACGAACTGGAAGTCCGCCGGCGTCTCGAGGCTCTTCACGTTGATGCCGAAGCGGGCGAGGAACTCCTGCAGGTAGGCGGTCTTCTCCTCGTCCGGCGGCTCGTGCACGCGGAACAGACCCGGCTTGCCGTGCCGCTCGACAAATCGCGCTGCACAGACGTTTGCGCACAACATGCATTCCTCAATCACGCGATGCGCTGTGTTGCGCGTACGCGGAAAAATGGACTCGATCCGGCCCTCCGGATCGAAGCTGAACTGCAGTTCGGTCGAGTCGAAGTCGAGCGCGCCCCGCTCGTCCCGACGCTTGACGAGCACCTCATAGAGATCATGAAGATCCTCGAGATGCGGGATGAGCGATCCAACCTCGGCCGGGCGTTCGCCCCCGATCACGCTCGCGACCTGGGTGTAGGTCAGTCTGGCCCAGGAGCGGATCACGCCTTCATAGAACTGGTAGCCGCTGATGCGGCCGTTGGCGCTGATCGTCATCTCGCAGCACAGCACGAGCCGGTCAACCTGCGGGTTGAGCGAGCACAATCCGTTGGACAGTTTTTCGGGCAGCATCGGCACGACGTACTGCGGAAAGTATACCGACGTGCCGCGCTCGAACGCGGCGTCATCGAGTTCTGTGCCCCGCCTGACGTAGTGGGCGACGTCGGCGATGGCAACATAAAGCCGCCAGCCCCCGCTCGCCTTGGGTTCGCAGTACACGGCGTCATCGAAGTCCCGCGCATCCTCGCCGTCGATCGTGACGAAGGGTATCTCGCGCAGATCGACGCGGTTCACGGTGTCGTCGGGGCGCACTTCGTGAGGCATGCGATCGACCCGCACCAGCACCTCGTCAGAGAACTCGACCGGAATGTCGTTGTTGCGCAGCGCGATCTCGACCTCCATGTCGGGCGTCAGATGGTCGCCGAGCACCGAGACAATACGGCCCTGCGGAATGGTGTGATAGGCGGGCTGTTCAATGATCTCGGCAACGACGATCTGTCCGTCCTTGCCGCCTGCGGCACTGTCGCGTTCGATCAGCACCCGGTGATTGATCCGGTTGTTCAGCGCCTCGATGAAAGCGAGCTGCCCCTCATAGTAGAGCCGGCCGACGAGTTGCGTGGTATTGCGCTCGATGACCTCGACGATCTCGCCTTCGGGTCGGCCGCGGCGATCCCGGCCGCGGATCCTGACGCGGGCTTTGTCACCGTGGAACACCGCTTTCATCTGCTTCATCGACAGATAGATGTCGTCCTCGCCAGCGCCGGTGTTCAGAAAGCCGAAGCCATCCGGGTGCGCGCTGACGAAACCGGCAACCAGTTCCATTCGGCTGGCAATGCCGTAGACATTGCGGCGGTCGACGACCAGCTGGCCATCCCGCACCATGGCCGTGAGGCGATTGCGAAGTGCATCCCGCTGCGTGGCATCCTCGAGGTCAAGGATCTTCGCGAGTCGCTTGAAGCTGGCGGGTTCGCCCAGCGACTCCATGGTCGCCAGGATGTGTTCGCGGCTGGCGATCGGGTTTTCGTAGCGTTCCGCCTCGCGTGATTCGAAGGGATCTCGTCCCAAAACTGCTCCCAGGCCACAATCGTGGCACATCAATTGACAAAGCCGGCTAAGCCCTAGTAATCTTCGCCGCCTTTGCCGAGGTGGTGAAATTGGTAGACACGCTAGCTTCAGGTGCTAGTGGGGGCAACCCCGTGGAGGTTCAAGTCCTCTCCTCGGCACCATAAATACCGCCTGCCCCGTTCAGCTTCACAGAATTACACTTCCATTACATCACGGACGCCGGTTTCAGCGGCGCGCGATCCCGCTTTTTGCTTTAATGGCCTGAACAGAACCGGGGCAACACTATGAACCTGGCACGAACCCAGGGCTTCACGCTCATCGAATTGATGATCGTCGTCGCCATCATCGGCATTCTCGCTGCTGTCGCACTGCCTGCCTATCAGCAGTACATCGAGACCGCCAACATGTCCAAGGTGCAGGCACACTTCGAGGAAGCGCGGCGGCTGACGGATACGACATTCGTGAAGGGTCACGTGCAGATGTCGCTGGGTCAGACGGTTTCCGTACCCACCGACACCTCGGGATGGATCGCGATCTACAACCCCAGCGACGCACTCGCCCCGGGCGGCGGGCCCGCATTTGTTTCGGGCGCCGCTGTCGACGAGACCGGGCAGGTCGGCGTCACCGCGAGCGGGACCTTCCCCGCCGCCCAGGTCATCATTGCCCGCCCTGCCTTCGGCCAGCTCACCGCCGAGACCTCGACGGTCGTTTCCCAGAGTTCTCTCTAGCCCGCAAAAGGGTCGCGCAGCAGGATCGTATCGGCCCGGTCCGGACCCGTCGAGACGATATCGATCGGCACACCGCACGAATCCTGAATGCGACGCAGGTAGGCACGCGCGTTATCCGGCAGTTCGTCGACAGACCTGACGCCCACGGTCGATTCACTCCAGCCGGGCAGTTCCTCATATAGAGGCTTCGGCTCGAGGGGATCCGTGTTGTCGTAGTCGACACAGAGCGAGACTGATTCCAGCCCGTCGAGGACATCCATCTTCGTAATGCAGAGGCCCGACACGCTGTTGATCTTGATGACGCGGCGGAGGGCGGCCGCGTCGAACCAGCCGCAGCGTCGCGGGCGGCCGGTCGTCGCGCCAAACTCGTTGCCCTTGTCGGCCAGGTGACTGCCAACGGCATCGAAAAGTTCTGTGGGGAACGGGCCCTCACCGACCCGCGTGGTGTACGCCTTGGTGATACCCAGAATGTAGTCGAGGTCCCGGGGCCCGACGCCGCAGCCGGAGCCGATTGCGCCGGCGGTCGTATTCGACGACGTGACATAGGGATAGGTGCCCTGGTCGATGTCGAGCAGCGATCCCTGTGCGCCCTCGAACAGGATGTTGGCACCGCTCGCCTGAAGCCCGGCCAGCCGGTCGACAACGTCGGTGACCAGTGGCCGCACTTCATCGGCGTAGGCCAGTGACTCGTCCAGCGCGCGCTCGATCGGCACCGGGTCCGTGTTGAAGTAGTTCTGCAGCACGAAGTTGTGGTAGTCGAGAATCTCCTCGAGCAGGCTCGTAAAGCGCTCCGGATTGAAAAGATCGGCGATGCGCAGTCCGCGCCGCGAGACCTTGTCTTCGTAGGCAGGGCCGATGCCCCGTCCCGTCGTGCCAATCCTCTGGTTGCCGCGCACCTGCTCACGCATGAGATCCAGTGAGACGTGATACGGCATGATGATCGGACATCCCGGGCTCACCCGAAGCCGGGAACGCACGTCGATGCCGGCCTGTTCGACCTCCGCGATCTCCTTGAACAGCGCGGGCAGCGAGACCACGACGCCGTTGCCGATCAGGCACTCGACCCCGTTATGCAGGATGCCCGACGGAATGAGGTGAAGGACCGTCTTCACACCGCCCACCACAAGCGTATGCCCGGCGTTGTGGCCGCCCTGAAAGCGCACGACCGCGCGCGCCTGCTCGGTCAGGAGGTCAACGACCTTACCCTTGCCCTCGTCACCCCAGTGCGTTCCGATAACGACGACGTTTCTGCCTTGCCTGGTCACGACTTCTGCTCCACCAGTTTCCATTCGTTGTCCTGCAGCACGAGGACATGGTCTGCATCGGGATCTTCCCCCTCGACGACCACGTAGCCCTGCTGGCGTAATGATTGAATCGACGCCCAGCGCGCCGCCTCGTGCGCGGCTTCACCATGAGGCGCAGAGACCCGTCTGGCAGGCGCCACGACCTTGCGGCTGGCAGCGGCCAGCGCCTTCAGGTCAATATCAAAGCCGGTTGCCGCCCGCGCCCTGCCAAAGACGGCGCCCACATCGTCATATCGGCCACCCTTGGCGAGACGGATGGCCGTCCCTTCCTTGTAGGCGGCGAACACAATGCCCGTGTGGTACGCATACCCGCGCAGTTCTGCGAGATCGAAATAGACGTCGAGCGCGGGGAAGCGCGCCCGGAGACCGTCGGCGACCGCACCGAGGTGATCAATCCGCGCCAGCACAGCCTCGTTACCGGCGAATGCCGCTCGTGCCCGATCGAGCACGTCCGCCCCGCCGCACAGTGACGGCAATGCCTTGATCTGCTCGGCCGTTCTGCCTGATACGGTGGATTCGCCGACGGCCGCGGCCAGTTCAGCCGATGCCTTGCGCTGAATCAGGGCAAACAGGTTCTCGCGGCTGGCGCTGTCCAGGTCTGTCTCGTTCATCAGGTCACGGAAGATACCGACATCGCCAAGTTCCAGATGAACGGCGGGAATGTCTTCCGCACGAATGCAGTCAATCAGCAGGCTGACGATTTCGAGATCCCCTGCCCGGCCAGTGTCACCGAAGAGCTCCGCGCCGACAGAAATCGGGCTTCGAGAGGCCAACTGGTTGTCGGCGATGGCATGCAGGACCGTTCCGGCGTAACAGAGCCGGGTCACGCCGTCGCGCCCCAGGCTGTGTGCGTCGATTCGCGCGACCTGCGGTGTGATATCCGCTCGAACGCCCATGGTACGGCCTGTGACCTGGTCGGTGACCTTGAACGTCTTCAGGTCGAGATCGCTCCCGGTGCCGGTCAGCAGCGATTCGAGATACTCGAGCATCGGGGTCACCACGAGTTCGAAGCCGGCGAGCGCGAACTGGTCGAGCAGGCGACGGCGCACCGCCTCGACGTGCTCGGCCTGCGGCGGCAGGACTTCCTCGATGCCGTCGGGCAACAGCCAACGGTTAGACGTATTCATGTTCCGACCTTCAGTTCACGAGGTAAAGCAGCCCGGTACCGAGGAGCATCGAGCCGAACCCCACCATTCGCATGGTTCTGTCATCGACCTCGGCCAGCATCATGACCATCTCCCGCCATCGCTTCGGATACAGGAACGGGATGATGCCCTCGATCACGAGCAGCAGGCAAAATGCAGTTGCGAGTTCCTGCCACATGCGACGCGCTTGCTTACCCTGCTTCAGATTCCCAAAAAAAACCGAGGTCGAAACCCCGGTTTGCGAATGATAGCTGGCCGCGAGCGGCCAGCACAGTGCTTATGCCGTCAATCCTGCTGGCTGCGCTTCATGTACTTGAAGAAGTCGCTGTTCGGGTCGACCAGCAGCACGTCGCTGGGATTGCTGAACGTGCGGCTGTACGCGGCCATACTGCGGTAGAACTGATAGAACTCGGGGTCCTTGTTGAAGGCCGCGGCATAGATCGCCGCCGCCTGCGCATCACCTTCACCGCGAATCTCCTCGGCCTCGGCGTAAGCCTCGGCAAGGATGACCTCGCGCTGCTTCTCGGCGTCAGCGCGGATGCCGGCCGCAAGCTCCTGGCCCTGCGCACGGTGTTCTCTCGCCTCGATGTCACGTTCCGTATTCATCCGGTTGTAGACCGACTGGCTGACTTCCGGCGGCAGATCGATGCGCTTGACCCGCACATCGACGACCTCGACGCCGAAGTCGGCGCGCGCAGCTTCGCCGATACGCTGCGTCAGCACGTTCATCAGCTCATCCCGCTCGCCCGAAACAACTTCGTGCAACGTTCGCTTACTGATTTCGTTTCGCAGGCCCTCGTTGATACGGGCCCGGAGCAGCAACTCGGCGCGACGCGTATCGCCGGAGGTCGCTCGATAGAAACTGTCGGCATCGCCGACCTTGAACTTCGCGAACGAGTCGACAATCAGCGCCTTTTTCTCGAGCGTCAGGAAACGCTCCGGCTCGGCGTCGAGCGTGAGAATCCGGCTGTCGAACTTCACGACATCATTGACGAACGGCTTCTTGAAGTGCAGTCCAGGCGGAATGTCCGCTCGCTTGACCGCACCGAACTCGAGCAGCACAGCACGCTCAAGTTCGCTCACGACGAAGACCGAGTTCGCGCCCAGCACGCCGAGCACGACCAGAATGAAAATCAGCACCATACCTCTTGCAGACATGTTGGACGCCTCCTATCGGCTGTTGCGATCAGCGCGCCGGGTGACCGGTCGCCGGGATGCTTCTGAACGATCCGCTGAACTGCCGTTCAGCAGGTTGCCCCCTGAGTTTGCTCGGACGCCCGGCGACTGGCCGGATTGCTCGAGAATCTTGTCGAGGGGGAGATACATCAGGTTATTGCCGCCTTCGATGTCGACCATGACCTTCGTCGAGTTCGAGAAGACCGATTCGATCGTATCGAGATAGATCCGCTCGCGCGTCACCTCCGGTGCCTGCTCGTATTCTGCATGCAGCTTGTTGAAGCGTTCGGCCTCACCACGGCTCTGGGCGATAACCCGCTGCTGGTAAGCCAGCGCTTCTTCCCGCAGACGCTGCGCCTGACCACGTGCCTCCGGCACGATCTGGTTGGCGTAGGCATTCGCCTCGTTGCGGAAGCGGACTTCGTCCTCCCGCGCCTTGATCACGTCGTCGAATGCGGCGCGAACGGCATCGGGCGGAGCCGTCTCGTCGATCTGTACCTTGGTGACCTGAATCCCGGTGTTGTAGCGATCCATGTAGGTCTGGATGCGTTCCTGAACGCGCTGGCCGAGCAGCGCACGACCCTCGGTGAGGACGTCGTTCATGATCGCCGAGCCGACCTCATGGCGCAGCGCACTCTCGGTTGCCTGATACAGACTCTGGTCGGGGCTGCGAACCCGGAGCAGGTACTTGGCCACATCATTGATGACGTACTGCACCGACATCTTGACGCGAACGATGTTCTCGTCCTCGGTCAGCATCTCGGAGACATGTTCCCGCGTGCGGACCTGCGTCACGTTGTCGCTCAATACGACGTCAACAAGCGGCGGATTCCAGTGCAGGCCGGGGCCGACGCTGTCATCGTGCAACTCACCGAAACGGAGCACAACGCCACGTTCCTGCTCGTCGAGCTGATAGACACCCATGACAAGCCACACCAGGAACAGTGCGCCAATGCCGAACCAGATCAGGTTCAGATTGAGGCCGGCACCGCCGGTGCCGCCACCGCCACTGCCAGATCCGCTACCGCCGCCGAACATCTCCGACAGGCTGTTCTGAAGCTTGCGAAACGCCTCGTCTAGGTCGGGCGGACCATCGTTACCACGATTGCCCCAGGGGTCCTTGTCACCCCCACCGCCAGGCTCATTCCACGCCATACTTCTCTCCGGTCAGTTAATGCCTCAGGAAAGGGGGCGCATTGTCCCACTATTCCCGCCAATTATCATTGAAGGTCTCTCCCGGTCGCCTAGCCGTTCGCCAGGCCCGCCCGGGTCGTGATGCGATCGAGCCGATCCTGCTCGATCCTGATGTGCATGCTGATTGTGCCGTCTGTGTCGGTCCGCTCGTCTAAGACCGCGCCAAGCTCGAACAGTTCGGCGCGAACCGCGCCCTTGCCCGGCGGAATGCGAAGCGTCGTTTCCACCACACCGCTGGAAAGCGCCTTGCTGATCGCCTCGATCAGCAACCCCACGCCCTCGCCAGTCTGCGCTGAAAGCCAGACACGTTCTGGTCTGCCGTCCCCGGTGTAATCGATACGCGGAGGCTCACCGATAAGATCTATCTTGTTGTAGACCATCAGCTGCGGCACGTCCTCTGCATCAATCTCGGCGAGCACGGCGTTGACCTGTTCAATGTGCTCGTCCTTTTCGTCCGAGGACGCATCCACCACGTGAAGCAGTAGGTTCGCCTCGGCGACCTCCTCAAGGGTCGCCCGAAACGCATCGACGAGCCCGTGCGGCAGGCGCCGGATAAAACCGACCGTATCGGTCAGCACGGCCTGCCCGATCACCGGCAGCTCCAGCCGCCGCTGGGTCGGGTCCAGCGTTGCGAAGAGCTGGTCTGCCGCGTGGACATCGGACTCACAGAGCCGATTGAATAACGTCGACTTGCCGGCGTTCGTATAGCCGACGAGCGAGACAGTCCTCACATCGGCGCGCTTGCGGGCACGCCGGTTCTGGGAACGTGAATTGCGCACCTTGGCCAGCCGGCTGCGGATGCGCTTCATGCGCTGCCCGAGCAGGCGCTGGTCAGCCTCGAGCTGCGTTTCACCGGCACCCGTGACACCCATGGACGAACCCTGGCCGCGTCCCGAGCCGCCTCGCTGTCGATCAAGGTGCGTCCACCCACGCACAAGGCGCGTGGACGCATGATCCAGCTGGGCGAGCTCAACCTGCAGCTTGCCCTCGTGGGTACGCGCACGCTGCGCGAAGATCTCGAGGATGAGCCCTGTGCGCGACAACACGCGGCGCTTGAGCAGCCGTTCAAGGTTCCGCTCCTGCGCGGGCGTGAGTTCCTGGTCGAAGATGACGAGCTCGGCGCCCACCTCCTCGGCCATCACATGAATCTCTTCGAGCTTCCCGCTGCCGATATAGGTCTTTGGATCCGGATACCGCTTTCGCGCGACGATACATGCCACAGGATCGAGGCCCGCGGATACCGTCAGTTCCCGAAGTTCGGTGGAATCGTTGTCGATCTGCTCGATGTGAACGAGCAATGCCCGGCTGCCGGACTCCGGTCGGTCAAAGAACAAGGAAGCTTCCTGCGTGAGACACGCTAGTCGTCTGATTCCTCGTCACCGAACGCGGGAATCTTGACGTTACGGGACGGCACGACGGTTGAGATCGCTGACTTATAGATCATCTGGCTCACCGTGTTGCGCAGCAGAATGACAAACTGATCGAACGACTCGATCTGCCCCTGCAACTTGATCCCACTGACCAGATAAATCGATACGGGAATGCGATCCTTGCGAAGCGCATTCAGGAAAGGGTCTTGTAGTGACTGCCCTTTTGACATTGTTTTTCTCCTAACCGGCTAAACCACCGGTGACGATCGCACTGCGGCCGGCAATCCCGACCCTGTCGACTGAAAAAGGCGACTCCCGATTTCCCTGGAAGTCGTGGCGACTCTACTGGCTCGTCTAAAGCCGCCAGATACAGCGCTATCCAGCGCCTCAGCCTAATATGCTGGCCGATCGCAGCATTTTCAAGACGAGGTCCGCGTCAGGCGCCGGCATGACGGTCAGATCCTGCCAACTCCGCAGCCACGTGAACTGGCGTTTCGCCAGCTGACGGGTCGCGATGACGCCTCGTTCGACCATCTCGTCGAACGACAGTTCACCCTGAAGGTGCGCCCAGACCTGCCGATACCCCACCGCCTTGATGGACGGCAGGCCCGTATGCAGGTCTCCGCGCCCGGCCAGTGCTCGCACTTCGTCCACGAGGCCCGCGTCGACCATCGCCTCGAACCGGCGTGCGATCGCGGCATGCAGCGCGCCGCGGTCCGGGGGGATGATGGCAAACTCCTGCAATTCGAAGGGGGAATCCGGCAATCCGGCGTCATGCAGACGGCTCATCGGCGTACCGGTCACCTCAAAGATCTCCAGCGCCCGCTGCAGCCGGCTGCGGTCATTGGGATTCAGACGGGCCGCAGCCTCTGGATCGACCTCGGCAAGCCGCACATGAACGGCGGGCCAGCCACCGGCATCAGCCAGCGCCTGGATCTCCGCACGAACCTCCGGATCAGCCGGCGGCAGGTCGGCGAAGCCCTCCTTCAGGGCCTTGAAGTAGAGCATCGTGCCGCCGACCAGCAGCGGGATGCGATCGCGCGCCCGGATCTCGCGAACCACACGGATCGCATCCTCACGAAACAGCGCAGCCGAGTACGGGTCGGCCGGATCACGGATATCAATCAGGTGGTGCGGGAACGCGTCGAGCGTCGCAGCATCGGGCTTGGCGGTGCCAATGTCCATGCCGCGATAGACCATCGCGGAGTCAACGCTGACAATCTCGAACGGGAACCGTGCCGCAAGGTCGAGTGCCAGATCGGTCTTGCCACTTGCCGTCGGCCCCATCAGGCAGACGACAGCCTCGCGCGTTGCCAAGTTCAACGTCCGCGCAGGAAGAGACCGTCGAGTTCGGCCATCGACAGCGCGGCCCAGGTCGGACGGCCGTGATTGCACTGGCCGCTTCGCTCGGTTTCTTCCATGTCACGCAGCAGCGCATTCATCTCGGGAATTGTGAGGCGGCGGTTTGCGCGAACCGAACCATGGCAGGCCATCGTCGACAGCAACTCGTCGCGATGTTCCCGGATACGTGAGGTCGTCCCGTATTCCACGAGATCGGCGAGAACATCGCGCATGAGCTGCTCGGCATCGGTTTTGCCCAGCACGGCGGGGATAGACCGCACGATGAGGGACTCCTCGGACGCTCGCTGGACATCGAAACCAAGTACCGCAAGCTCGCGCGTATTCTCGTCGGCCACATCAGCCTCGCGTTCGCTAACGGCAAGACTGAGGGGTACGAGCAGGGGCTGCATCCTGAGCCGGTCCGAATCAATCGACCGCTTCATCCGTTCATAGGTGATGCGTTCGTGCGCCGCGTGCATGTCGACGATGATCAGCCCGTCGGCATTCTGGGCGAGCACGTAGACACCGTGAATCTGCGCCACGGCGTAGCCCAGCGGTGGAATCTCATCGTCACTCTCCGGCAGCGGCTGCGGTACGGACATCAGATTACCGTAGTGCTCGGCGGCTTCGCCCACGCTCTCGCCAGTCCGGCCCCGGTCTCCGCCAAAGCTGAGCGCGCTCTGCCGCGGCATCGGTTGTACTGTGCCAGGCTCGCCGGACGGTGCGGTTGGCGGCGCGTGTTGTACCACAGGTGCCGACATGTCGGACGCCCCTCCCGCGCCGGCATCGCCCGGCCGGACCCCGGCCAGCGTGCGATGAATAGAGCGAAACACGAAATCATGAACCTGCCGGCTCTCCCGAAAGCGGACCTCATGCTTGGTCGGATGCACATTGACGTCGACCATATGTGGGTCCAGTACGAGAAACAGCGCATAGACCGGCTGGCGGCCATGGTACAGCACGTCCTGATAGGCCTGTCGCACGGCGTGGGTCACAAGCTTGTCGCGAATCATCCGTCCGTTGACGAAAAAGAACTGCTGGTCAGGCTGCGACCGGGACCAGGTCGGCTGTCCGACCCAACCGTACAGCGTCAGCCCTTCGTTCTCGCTGTCGACGGTGATCGCATTGGCAAGGAAGTCCTTGCCGAAAACCGCGGCAACGCGGCGTGCCTGTTCTGCATCGGTTCGTGACGGCGCGTAGTGCCTGAGCTGCCTGCCGTTGTGGGACAGGGAGATCGAAACATAAGGGTGACTGAGGCTGACCTTGCGAACGATGTCTTCGATTCGCGCGAGTTCTGTTTTCTCGGTTCTGAGGAATTTCTTGCGCGCAGGCGTGTTGTAAAAGACATCGCGCACTTCAACCGTCGTGCCCACCGGGTGGGGCGCCGGAAGCACTTCGGCTTCCATGGCATGCCCGGCCGTCGTGACCGTGTATCCTTCGCTCGCGCCTTCCTGCCGGGACGTCAGGGTCAGCTTCGAGACCGACGCGATGCTTGCAAGCGCTTCCCCCCGGAAGCCCAGCGTGGCGACCCCGTCCAGATCGTCCATCGATTCGATCTTGCTCGTCGCGTGACGCGACAGCGCCAGCGCGAGATCGTCGGGATGGATGCCCGCACCGTTGTCTCGAACCCGAACCAGTCGCGCGCCGCCCTGCTCGAGCTGAATGTCGAGTGTGTCGCATCCCGAGTCGAGGCTGTTCTCGACCAGTTCCTTGACGATCGAGGCGGGTCGCTCGATGACTTCGCCCGCGGCGATCTGGTTGGAAAGCCGGGTTGTCAGCTGTTTGATTCGTCGGGGCATGCTGCTTCCGATTGGGCCGCGGGCGATCGCGCTCGCGGCGTTCTAGCTCGCCGGGATCTTGAGTACCTGCCCGATCCTGATCATGTCCGTGTCGAGACCGTTGACCCGCTTCAGGTCTTCGGCGGACACGCGATACTTGAGTGCAATGTCCGAGAGCGTGTCTCCACGCTCGATCTTGTACGACGCGAGTGTGTCATCCTGACCCTGCTTCTTCCAGGCGAGGAACGATCCTGACGGCGGGTTCTCATCGACATAGCGTTTAACCCCATAGAAGATCGCGTTCGCCATCGCGCGCTGATGGCGCCTCGTCTTCAGCTTCGCCGCTTCCTGGGGGTTTGAGATAAAGCCAGTCTCCACCAGCAGTGACGGTATGTCCGGGGACTTGAGTACCGAGAACGCGGCCTGCTCAACCTGGCGTTTGTGCAACCGGTTAATGGGCTTGATCGCGTCGAGAACGTGCTGGCCCATTTCGAGGCTCGCCGACAGGCTGGCCGTCATAGACAGATCCAGCAGGACACCGGCAAGCAGGTCGTCCTTGTCGCCGAGGCTGACGCCACCGGCGCCGCCGATGAGATCCGCCCGATTTTCTTTCTCGGCGAGCCAGCGCGCAGTTTCCGAAGTCGCGCCACGCTGGGACAGCGCATACACCGAGGCACCCTTGGCCTCGGGCGTCTTGAAAGCGTCGGCGTGAATAGAGAGAAAGACGTCCGCCTGATTGCCGCGAGCGATCTCGGTACGCTCGCGCAGCCCGAGGAAGTAGTCGTCGTTCCGGATCAGGATCGGCCGATAGCCCGGCTGCTTCTCGAAAAGCGTGGCCAGCTCGCGCGCGATACCCAACACGACATCCTTCTCAAACAGATTGCCCGGACCAATCGCCCCCGGATCGTCGCCGCCGTGCCCGGCGTCGATGGCGATGACCACATCGCGCATCTTCGACGCGGGCGCATCGAGCCGGCGTACCACGGTCTCCTGCTGCGCGTCCGTATACAGGTCAATGACGAGACGATCGCCATACTGCATGATCGGCTTGAGCACAAAAGACCGTGGCTTGACCCGCTCCCGCAGGTCGAGCACAACGCGCAGATCATCGCCGGCCCGCGTCGCCGCCCGGAGTCTGTGAATAGGAGTGTTGCCAAGTTCGATGACATCGAGCGCTGCCTTGCTGGCAGCATCCTCGATGTCGATGACAAGCCGCGCCGGATTTTCCAGCGAAAAAATCCTGTGTTCGACCGGATTCGAGAGGTCGAAGACGATTCTGGTCCGTTCAGGCGAGGGGCGAACCCGGATGTTCTCGACCGTGGCAGCAGCATGGGCGAGGCCGGTCGTCAGCAGCAAAATCGAGAGAGAGAGGCACCCTGCAAGCCGCGCAATGCGGCCCCGGCTCGTTGCGAACCTGTCACCTCCCATCATTTGGCCCTTGGCCGGCGATCAGTCGCCGGACGATTCGCTCCCCATGCTGCGAATTCGCTTCGATCGTCATCTGCCTGCCCCGCCCCCGGGTCGCCAGTCTGATCGTGAGGTCACCAGGCGGCAGGAATCCTTCACCGCGCTCGGGCCATTCGATCAGACAAAGCTGATGACTGTCGAGATAGTCGTCGATGCCGATATATTCTAGCTCGTCAGGATCGCCGAGTCTGTACAGATCGAAGTGGAATACCTGCCGGCCACCGCCGAGATCATAGGGTTCGACCAGCGTGAACGTCGGGCTCTTGACGGATCCCTTGTGGCCCAGGCCGCGGAGCAGCCCCCGGCCGAACGTCGTCTTGCCGGCGCCGAGATTGCCCTCGAGCAGGATGATCTCCCGGCCGGAGAGCACAGCGGCCAGCTTCGCCCCGGCGTCGAGCGTCGCCTGCTCGTCTGCCAACTCGAGTTGATAGTGACTACTCACTTACTCTAGCGTTCAGGATAGCTCTGATTTCGGGCAGAAGGTCAGTGGCACGGATGCCGATTTCGCCCATGCTTCCGGCCTGCCGGTCACCCGCCGCTGCATGAACTGCCACGCCGAGCGAGGTCGCGGTCGGCAGGTCGAGCCCCTGGGCCACCAGCGCGGCCAGCAGACCCGCCAGGACATCGCCCATACCGGCAACGGACATGCCCGGGTTGCCCGCGGCACAGAGCAGCGTCCCCGCCTCGGTCGCGATGACGGTTCCCGCCCCCTTGAGCAGGGCGACGCCGCCGTAGCGCGCCCGAAGCGCCTCGACCGACGCAAACCGGTCTTGCTGGATGCGGTTGTCCTGCAAGAGGTTGCTCGCCTCGCCGGGGTGCGGCGTCAGAATCCAGTTATCGCGTTGCTCGGGATGCAGCGCCAGCAGATTCAGACCGTCAGCATCGAGCACGACCGGAAGTGCTTCGTCGCGCGTCGCCTCGATCGCACAACGGAACACGGCCGATGACCACGATGAGCGGCCGAGCCCCGGGCCGAGTGCGACAACCGACGCCCGGGCGAGCAGCGGTCGCAGATCATCGGGATGTTCGACACCACGTACCATCAATTCCGGACGCCGCGCGAGGATTGCGCTCACATGCACCGGGTGGGTGGCCACACTCACCATGCCGGCGCCGGCAGCGAGCGCCGTCTCGGCCGACATCGAGGCCGCACCGCCCATGCCCTGATCGCCACCGATCACGAGCACGTGACCAAACATGTTCTTGTGGGCGTTGCGGGGCCGCGCCGGCAGGCGCGACAGCAGGGCCGGCAGATCGACGAGCCGGGCAGACGGTGACGCGGCCGTTTTCGCGTCATCCGGAATGCCGAGGTCGGTAAAGACGATGTCGCCGGCATGATCGGGGCCGTCGAGCGTGTACGGCCCACGTTTCTTGCCGACGAACGTGACGGTGACATCGGCCCTGACCGTCTCGCCGAGACGGACCCCGGTGTCGGCGCACAGCCCGGACGGGATGTCGACCGCCAGCACGGGCCGGCCGGAGCCGTTGATCGCGCTGATGGCCGGCACATAGTCATCGCGAACCTGCCCCTTCGTGCCGGTACCGAGCAGCGCATCCACGACCACATCGAAGTCGCCGGCGCGAATCTCGTCGAGCGATCGGCCACTGGCTGGCGATGCCTCGCAGTAATCATGACCGCGGCGGGCATCCGGGCCGAGCTTCGAGACGTCCCCGATTGAAACGAAAGTCACGTCCAGACCACGGTCTGCGAGCATTCCGGCAACGATGTATCCGTCACCGGCATTGTTGCCACTGCCGCACAGCACGAGGACCCGACGTGCTTCAGGCCAGCGTTCAATCAGTGTTTCTGCACACGCGGTTGCTGCCCGGCGCATCAGCGTCAGACCCGGGATGCCGTGGGTCTCGATCGCACTGGCGTCGATGGCCCGCACACCGGCCGCGGTATACAGGGCAAGAGAGGACGAATCTGACATGGCGAAATTATACGGGAACGGTACCCTTCGCCCTATGGATGACGCGAACACAACCGGATTCTTCGAGACGCTGACGTCAGAGGTACTCGACTGGGCGGTCGAACTGGGATTCCAGCAGGCTGGCGTCGCCGCGCCGGCGCTTGATGAACACGAGGCCCATCTCGAGCGATGGCTGTCGTTCGGCCGCCACGGCGAGATGGGTTATATGGAACGGCACGGAACACGCCGCAGCCGTCCCGACGAACTCATCGAGGGAACTCGCCGGGTGATTTCGGTACGCATGAACTATCTCCCGGCAGACACCCGGCCCGAAAAGATACTCGCCACCAGCGAGCAGGCCTATGTCAGTCGCTACGCGCTCGGCCGGGACTATCACAAGGTCATCCGGAGCCGGCTCGTGAAACTCTGGCAGCGCATCGAGCAGCGACTGGACGACGCCGGGATCAGTGGTCACGAGGGACGCGTCTTCACCGACAGCGCGCCGGTGCTCGAGAAAGCCATCGCCGAGCAGGCCGGGCTCGGCTGGATTGGCAAGAATACGCTGCTGCTGAACCGACATGCCGGATCCTGGTTCTTTCTTGGAGAGATCTATACGAGCGTTCCACTCGCGCCCTCAACCGAACGCGCGACCAACCATTGCGGCAGCTGTACGGCCTGCATGCAGGTCTGTCCGACGAATGCGATCGTGGCGCCGTACGAACTCGACGCGCGGCGCTGTATTTCCTACCTGACAATCGAACATCGGGGCACGATTGATGAAGACCTGAGGGAGGCCATCGGCAATCGCATCTTCGGCTGTGACGACTGCCAGATCTTCTGCCCGTGGAACAAGTACGCCCGCCATACCACGGAGCGTGATTTCAGCCCGCGCCATTCGCTGGACAGTGCCGGACTGCTCGAGCTGTTTGCGTGGTCGGAGGAGGAATTTCTCAAGCGCACAGAGGGCTCCCCGATTCGCCGGACGGGCTATGACGGCTGGTTGCGCAACATCGCCATCGCGCTCGGCAATGCCCCGGCAGACCCGGCCGTCATCCGCGCGCTGGAGGAGAAACGGGGAACGGCGAGTGATCTGGTCGCCGAGCACATCGACTGGGCGATACGGCAACTGAAGGCGTCCGCGCAGAACGGGGGGCGAGAGACCCTCTAAGCCTGGGCTTCGACGTTGAGGAAATGTTCGCGGTAGTAGCGCAACTCCTCGATGCTCTCGCGGATGTCGTCGAGTGCCCGATGGCGCCCCTGTTTGTTGATCTCCCGGTACAGGTCCGGGCGCCAGCGAACGCACAGTTCCTTGACTGTGCTGACATCGATGTTGCGGTAGTGGAGGAATCCCTCCAGTGTCGGCATGTACTTCACGAGAAACCGGCGATCCTGGCCGATCGAGTTACCGCAGAGCGGCGCCGTCCCTGCCTCGACGAAGCGTTTGATGAAGTCGAGCGTCTGCTGTTCGGCGTCGGCCTCCGCAATCCCCTGCTCCCTCACGAGGTCAACGAGGCCGGACTCGTGATGATGCTTCGTGTTCCATTCGTCCATGGCGTCGATGACTGACGAATCCTGATGGACATAGATCACCGGCCCTTCCTCGAGAATGTTCAGCGATGAGTCGGTCACGATCGTCGCCACCTCGAGAATCCGCTCTTTCTCGGGGTCGAGCCCGCTCATCTCGAGGTCCATCCAGACCAGATTTTCGGAATAGTTCAACAGGGACTCCGCGTGCCGCGAAAAACTGCGTAGTTTACTGATCCGCGCACATCTTTGGCAGTCCCGCCGGAGCAGCGTAGAATCGCCCGTTTGGATAGCCGGAGCGAAGCCTTGCTCTCCCTCGTCACTGAACCCGAAGCGCTGATGGCGATCGACGACCCCTCGCAGCTGATCATCGTCGACCTGTGCCATCCCGACAACTACGCCGCGGGCCACATCCCCGGGGCAGTCCACGTATCACCGGCACAGCTGGTCTCAGGCGTCAGGCCTGCCGTTGGCAAGCTGCCGGACGATGCGCGGGTGCTCGAGATGCTCTCAGGCATCGGTTACGAAGCGGACAAACACATCATAGCCTACGATGACGAAGGCGGTGGCTGGGCCGGGCGGTTTCTGTGGACGCTGGATCTCATACATCACGACGCGCGGTCGTATCTGAACGGCGGACGTCAGGCCTGGATCAGCGCCGGCGGCGATCTCGAGACAGGAACAAATACCCCTGAACCCACAAAGGTTTCCGTCGAGATCGATCGTGGCCTGATCGCGAGCAAACAGGATGTGCTGGACAGCATCGACGATCCGGGAACCATCGTCTGGGATGCAAGATCGCCCGAGGAGCATCGCGGCGACAAGGTGGTCTCGCAGCGCGGCGGCCGGGTTCCTGGCGCGATCAACTTCGACTGGCTGGAGGTCATGGACCGTGGCCGCGACCTGCGCATTCGCGAAGATCTCGCCAGCGCGCTCGAGGCACGCGGTATCACCCGCGACAAGAAGGTCATTACGCATTGCCAGTCCCACCATCGATCCGGACTGACCTGGCTCGCGGGCAAGTCTCTCGGCTATGACATCCGCGCCTACGATGGCTCGTGGTCTGAATGGGGCAACGATCCCGATCTGCCGGTCGAGACTGGATGAGCACACTCTTCGCGCTGCTGCAGCGCCTGCTGCCACATCATCTGCTGTCGCGGCTGGTCGGCATCGTCGCCGGCAGCCGTATTCCCGTCATCAAGAACACGGCGATCCGTCTCTTCTGTCGCGCCTACGACATCAACGTCGCCGAGGCGATCTCCACGCAGTTCGAGGACTACCCGACGTTCAACAGCTTCTTCACGCGTGAACTCAGACCCGGCCTCCGGCCGATCTCGGGCAACGTCTGCTGCCCTGCCGACGGCACGGTTGCCCAGGTCGGGCGCATCGACGGCACCACGATGCTGCAGGCCAAGGGCAAGCAGTTCCTCCTGACGGATCTGCTCGGTCGCAGCGATTGCGGCAAGCTCACGGGCGGCTCGTTCGCGACGATCTACCTTGCCCCCCACGACTATCATCGGGTGCACATGCCGATTCGTGGCAAGCTGCTGTCGACACGCTACATTCCCGGCCGCCTGTTCTCGGTCAACCAGGCGACCAGCGAGAACATCGACAACCTCTTTGCCATCAACGAACGGCTGGTGATGAACTTCACCACGGAGCGCGGACCCATGGCAGTCGTCATGGTCGGTGCGATGATTGTTGCCGGCATTCGTCCCGCCTGGCGAGATGATGTCTATCCGCCCGGACAGGTGCTGGCAGAAACCCATGACGGCGCACTCACCTTCGATCAGGGTGACGAACTCGGCTGGTTCCAGATGGGCTCGACGGTCATCGTCGTACTCCCCGGCGATGCCGAGTGGCAGTGCCGGCCGGGTGACGTCGTCAGAATGGGGCAGGCGCTGATCTAGAGCCGCGGTGATGAAAAGGGGATGACCTCGTCGATCGACCCCGCACCCGCAATCGCCATCACCAGCCTGTCCACACCAAGTGCGATGCCCGACGCCCGGGGCATCCGGCCTACCGCATCGAGCAGGTTCTCGTCGATGTCGACCGTGGATTTGCCCCGACGCTTTCGCCACGCATTCTGCTGCTCGAATCGTTTGCGGAGCATCGCCGCATCGCGAAGCTCATCATAGGCGTTCGCGAGTTCCATGCTTCCGACGTAACACTCAAACCGGCGTGCCACCCGATCACCACCGCTTTCCGCTGTTGTTGCGAGGGCCGCCTGCGTGGCGGGGAAATCGACAACGAAGGTCAGCCCGGAAAGCGCGGGCTCGATCGTGTGGGTAAACAGGACGTCCAGATAGTCGTTGCGGGTTGCGTCGTCATCGAACGTTTCGATATGGCCGACCGATTCGGGACAGTGACTGGCGGCCAGCGCCACGAGTTCGGTGAGCGGGGCCGCATGCGGGTTGATGCCGAAGTGCGCCTCGAAGAGTTCCCGATAGCTGTGCTCGACGACCGGCAGCGGCGCCACACCTCCCTGCTCGAAGGCCCGGGTGATGAGCGCCACTGTCTCGTGCATGAGGTCCTCGAGTGACAAGTCGGGTCGGTACCATTCGAGCAGGGTGAACTCGACATTGTGGCGATCGCCGCGCTCGCCGGCGCGGAAGACCGGCCCCAACTGGTAGATTGGGCCGGCGCCCGCCGCGAGCATTCGTTTCATGAAGTATTCGGGCGAGGTCTGGAGCCAGCCCCCGGGCCTCCCCTTGATCCGCAGGCTGTCGATATGGAGATCCGGAACCGTCGTTCGCCCGAGCACCGGGGTGGTTACCTCAACGACGCCCCGTTCATCAAGAAAGGCGCGCAGCGACCGCAGCACGCCGGCGCGCAGTTTCATGATGCGCGCGTCGATACCGGGTGCTGAAGATCGTTCCGTCATTGGTACGCCACACGAGCAGTGGCGGCGAGATCAGTCCCTGGCGCGGCCGAGGTATTCGGCTGAGCGCGTGTCGACGCGAATCACATCGCCGATTTCGATAAAGAGCGGCACCTTGACCACAGCGCCGGTCGACAACGTCGCGGGCTTGTTGCCGCCCTGCGCGGTATCGCCCTTGAGCCCGGGATCGGTTTCCGTCACTTCGAGCTCGATGTGATTCGGCGGCTCGACCGCAATCGGATTGTCGTTCCAGAGCGTCACCAGATAGGAGTCCTGCTCTTTCAGCCACTGCTTTGCATTCGATACCGCCGCCGCGTCCGCGGCCAGCTGCTCGAAGCTGCCGTCTGTCTTCATGAAGTGCCAGTATTCGCCGTCCGTGTAGAGGTACTCCATGTCCAGGTCCATCACATCGGCAGCCTCGATGGACTCGCCCGACTTGAATGTGCGTTCCCAGACGCGACCGGACTTCAGGTTCTTGAGCCGCACCCGGTTGAACGCCTGGCCCTTGCCCGGCTTGACGAACTCGTTCTCGACGATCGAGCAGGGCTCACCTTCGAGCAGGACCTTAAGACCGGCCTTGAATTCGTTGGTAGAATACGTCGCCATCAGACTTCTCTTCAGTATCAAAAAGACCGCGCCAATGATACCGCTTGTCGACCGCAGTTGGCAGAGCCAGCCGTGGCAATGGCAGCTCGCGCACGCCGTTTCGGACGTGGGTGAACTGATGCGCCTCGTGGCGCTGCCACAGCTCGCCACACCGAACCGGTTTCCGCTGCTGGTGCCCCACGCCTTCATCGCACGAATGGAGGCCGGAAACCCTGCAGATCCGCTGCTGAGGCAGGTGTTGCCGGTCGCCGCCGAGGGCGTTGGCGTGCCCGGATACCGGGTCGACCCGGTAGGCGATGGCAATGCGGTTCGCCGCCAGGGCCTGCTTCAGAAATACACAGGACGCGCACTCATCATCGTTTCCGGCGCCTGTGCGGTGAACTGTCGATACTGCTTCCGCCGCCACTTCCCCTACGGCGACTTCCAGCCGGACAGGAATGCCTGGGATCGCATCATCGCCGATCTTGAGGCCGACCCGTCGATCTCCGAGGTCATCCTGAGCGGGGGCGACCCGCTGATCCTGTCGGATCGACGCCTTGAACAGATTCTGGCCAGACTGGATGCCATCCCCCACGTGTCAACGATACGCATTCATACCCGCCTGCCTGTCGTCATCCCTGCCCGTGTGACCGATGCACTCACGGCCACACTCAATTCCCGCACATCGAAAGTGGTTGTCGTCCTGCACATCAACCACGCAGGCGAAATTGACGAGGCGTTGCACGATGCCGCCAGCCGACTCAGGGCCAGCGGCGCATTGCTGCTAAACCAGAGCGTCCTGCTTGCCGATATCAATGACAGCGAGATGGCCCTCGCCGAACTGTCGAGAAGGTTGTTCGCGATCGACGTGTTGCCTTACTACCTGCACCAGCTCGACCCGGTTGCCGGTGCGGCACACTTCGAGGTGACAGATGCTCGAGCCGCAGCACTCATCGACCGGCTACGTGCACTTTTGCCCGGCTATCTGGTGCCGAAACTGGTTCGCGAGGTCGAGGGCGCTCCGTCCAAAACGCCGTTACCGTGAGTGTGTCTCTGGTATAGTTGTTGGGCGCGTGGATGATTTTTGATGAGTAACAGCGACCCCGTCCGGCTCCTCATTCTGGAGGAATCCCAGAACCGAGCCGAAGAACTCATTGTGCTGCTGCGAAAGGCGGGACGGGCAACCCGCGCCCATCAGATCGAGTCCATGGCGGACCTCAAGGAGCAGCTCGGCAACCAGCCCTGGGATCTCATGCTGGTGACCCGCGAAGCCAATGGCGTGACCGCCGAGGAAGCCATCGGTGCGGTCAAGGAAGCCGAGAAGGACGTCCCGCTCATCATGCTCGCCGACAATCGCGACCCGGCATCGCTGCTCGAGGGCCTGAAGCTCGGCGCGCTGGACGTTGCCCTCGAAGACGACGACGAACGCCTCATTCTCATCATCGAGCGCGAACTCCGGAATCTGGAAACGCGTCGCCTGAAGCGGCGGGCCGAGGCCGAGTTGCGCGAAACAGATCGTCGCAACCAGCTCCTGCTCGAAAGCAGCAACGCGGCCATCGGCTATATCCACGAAGGTATGCACATCTACACGAACCGCTCGTACTGCGAGCTCTTCGGCTACGAAGACGAGGACGAGTTCATCGGCATTCCCATCATCGACCTGATCTCGCCCGAAGACCAGGACATGTTCAAACAGTTCATGAAAGGTGCGGCGAACCAGGAGACCGATACGCGCGAGTTGACTGTCGTTGCCAGCGACGGCTCACCGATCCGGTCGACGATGTCCATGACGCCGGCGCACTACGACGGAGAGGCCTGCATCCAGGTCATCATCCGCACCGCCTCGGACGATTCGGAACTCGAGGACCGCATCAAGGAGATCTCGAGCCAGGACCTGCTGACAGGCCTGCTGAACCGCCAGTACTTCATCGAGCAACTCGACGCAGCCGTCGATCAGGCAAGCGAAGGCAAGCAGGCGTTCATCCTGTTCTACATCGTCATCGACCACTTTTCGCGAACGCGAACCGAGGCCGGAATCTCCAATGCAGACCTCATCCTCGGCGATCTCGCATCGCTGATCCGGAACCATGTCGACGAAGCGCACATGATGGCGAGATTCGGCGACGACGTCTTTACGATGCTCTACAAGGGTGGCGACAAGGAAGAGGCGGCGAAGCTCGCCGAATCGATACGCTCTCTCGTGAGCGGCCACATGTCGGAAGTATCGGGCAAGTCATACCAGTCCACGCTCAGCATCGGCATGTCGCTGATCGGCGAGAACTCGCCATCGAGTGAGGAACAGGTGTCGCGTGCCCATCAGGCCGCGGTCGCCATCGAGGACGGTAACGGCGTCAACTTCTACCAACCGGAACAGGTGAAGGTCGGGGAAGAAGGCAAGTCACTGACCTCCGAAAACGTCAAGGATCTCGTCAGGAACGGACTCAAGAACAACCGCTTCCTGCTCGTCTACCAGCCCATCATCAGCCTGCATGAGGAAGAGGACGAGCAGTTCGAGGTGCTCGCGAGGCTGCTGGATGATGAAGACAACGAACTCCTGCCCGGGCAGTTCCTCGGCCCCGCTGCCGATGCGGGTCTGCTTGAGAAGATTGATCGCTGGGTGATCCTGCAATCGATCAAGGTACTTTCGGAACACCGTGCAACCGGCGCCAAGACCCGGCTGTTCATCAATCTGTCCCACCGGTCGATGTCCGACGAATCCTTCCTGCCGTGGTACAGCGTGGCCCTGAAGGCGGCAAAGCTGCCCAGCGATGCCATCATCTTCCAGTTCCACGAGAATGATGCGACGAGCTACATCAAGCAGGCAACGCAGTTCACCCAGAAGCTCGCTGAGATGCACATCAAAACGTCGATCAACCACTTCGGCTGCTCGCTGAATCCACTCAATCTGCTGAAGCACCTCACACCGGACTACGTGAAGCTCGACGGCTCGTTTGCCGCGCAGATCGAGAACGACTCGGAAAAACAGCAGGAGCTGAACGAGATGGTCAAGGCGCTGCAGGGTCAGGGCGTACTGACCGCAATTTCCGGCGTCGAGTCACCGAATGTGCTGCAGACGCTCTTCATGGCCGGTATCAACTACATTCAGGGCTACTACATCTCGCCGCCCCTCGAAGATCTCAGCTACGACTTCGCCGCCGAGGATCTCTAGGGCCGACTAGGCCTCAGGGCTGTGGCGGTCGGGAATGCCCATCAGGTAAAGAATGCTGTCCAGCCCAAGGGTCGAGATTGACTGCTCGGCGCTTTCCTTGACCATGGGTTTTGCATGGAACGCAACGCCGAGTCCGGCAACCGACAGCATCTCGAGATCGTTGGCGCCATCACCAACGGCGACACACTGCTCGAGTGCGATCGCCTCTTTCGCAGCCAGCTCGCGCAGGAGTTCGGCTTTTCTTCCCGCGTCGACGATCGGGTCGATCACACCCCCGGTCAGCTTGCCGTCCTCGATCTCGAGCTCGTTGGCAAAGACGTAATCGACGCCGAGCTTCTCCTGCAGGATGCGGCCAAAGTAACTGAAGCCGCCGGAGAGAATGGCTGTCTTGTAGCCAAGATGATTGAGCGTCGCGAACAGTCGCTCGGCACCCTCGGTCAGCGGCAGGCGTGCACCGACTTCCAGCAGGCTGGTCTCCGGCAGACCTTCAAGCAGGGCAACCCGCTCCCGAAGGCTTTCCTTGAAGTCGAGTTCACCGCGCATGGCCCGTTCCGTGACGGCAGCCACACGATCACCCACACCCGCGAGGATGGCAAGTTCATCAATCACCTCGGTCGAAATCAGCGTCGAATCCATATCGAATGCGACGAGACGCCGATGGCGACGGAACTGGCTGTCTTCCTGCACCGCCACGTCGATGTCCATCTCACTGCTGAGTCGCACCAGCGCCTGCCGGAAAGCGATCGGATCGTTCGTCTTGCCTCGAACCGAGAACTCGATGCAGGCTCGTGTCGCATCGCCACTCTCTTCCAGCGGGACGCGGCCCGACAGTCGGGTGATGTTGTCGATGTTGAGTCCATTCTCGGCAATGATCTTCGACACCGCGGCGAGATGACTCGCACGAATCCGCCGCGCGAGCAGTGTCAGGATCATCCGCTCACGACCCTGCAGGCCCACCCACTCGTCATAGGCTGTGGCGTCGACCGGTGTGAACTTTACCGACAGCTCCATCTCATGCGCGAGAAAGAGAATTTCCTTGAGCACGGTGTCGCTCTCATCCGGCAGGCTCACCAGAATGCCTAGCGAGAGATAGTTGTGAATAACCGCCTGTCCGACATCGAGGATGTCGATGCCAAAGTCGCCGAGACGATTCGAGATGGCTGCGGTGATTCCCGGTTTGTCGCTACCGGAAACCGTGAGCAGAACGAGTTGGGTCATAACGATGAGGTGTGCGAAGTGGACCGCATTATCCGGTTATACTTCGCCCATGTCACCCCGGGTCAAACTGGCGATCCTCGTCACCCTGCCGATACTCGTCGGCGGCGCGCTCACGACCTGGCTCGTCTGGCAGTCTGCGAGCCAGCGCACCGAGGCAAGAGCCGAGCACTTCGCCAGCGCTGTTGTCCGCCAGATTGCACAGACTGTCACTGACCCGCTGATGCAGGAAGATGCCCTGTCGCTGAATGTCATCCTCGGCGATCTCGTACAACAGGGCGATGTCGAATTCGCGTCCGTCTACAGTGCTGACAACCGCCTGATGGCGCAGGCCGGGCGGCGAACCGATTCGCTCGCACTGTTCAGTGCCGACGTCACCTTCCAGAACACAAGTGCCGGCTACGTTCGCGTCGGGCTTGATCGACAGGATCTCAGGGGAACGGGCGCCGCCATTCTCGCGCTGGGGCTCTCGTGTTTCGCCGGGCTCGCGGCCGCACTCGGCCTCGTAATCTGGTTCTATGGCGATCTCGTCTACGTCTGGCTCGGTGCCGGCAGGGCGACGCGCAACGTTTCAATGGACGAGTCCGACGAGGCAATGCCGGAAGCGCCCGAGCCCATCCCCACGACGCAGACACTTCTGGTCGTCAAGGTCAGGCCGGCACGCCAGCTCGATGCGCACTTCGAGAGGATCATGCAGGCGATCTCCCTGTACGGCGGTGACGCGGAGGTGACCGACGGCGATGACCTCGTCATTGTCTTCAAGCGCTCCGAGCAGTTGCTGAAGTCAGCCTGCACCGCCCACCTGATTGGCGCGCTGATGGACAGGGCCCGCGGCAACATCGCCGTCAAATCAGGCATGCACGTGTTTCAAACCGGTGACGAACCTGCCGATATCGAGAAGGCCCGCAAGCACACGACCTATCTGGCATCGATCGCAGAAGGCGGGGTACTGGCAAGCCGGCGCCTGTTCGAGACAGCGCAGCCGGATGCGGGCATCGGGCTTGAGCCATTCCACAGCTCACTGACGCCGGATGGTGAAGTGTATGCGCTGAAGCTGCTCGGCAACGGCAATCGCGAGCTGATCGCGCGCCAGGCGGACCAGCTCACGCAGTCTGGCTAGTCAGCGTCGCCGATGACCTTTTCGACGCGGTCGACTTTCTGGAAGCCGCGGGGAAGCTTCAGCCCGCGTCGGGCACGCTCGCCCCGATAGTGCTCGAGATCGCCCATCTTCAGGTTCAGGTACCGCTTGCCTGAGTGCACGACAACGGTGTCGTTCTCATTGAACACGACCACAAACGGCATCGTCTCGCTGCGGTCGGCCACGCGTGCCGACGGGATGTTCATGATCTTGTTGCCCTTGCCGCGCGCCATCACCGGAAGTTCCGACACCGGGAAGATCAACAGACGACCCTCGTTGCTGAACGCGCCGATGAACTGTCGTTCGAGATCGGCGACAGGCTGCGGCGCGATCGACAGCGATCCCCTGGGACAGGTAATGAGCGCCTTGCCCGCCTTGTTCTTCGTCGTCATGTCTTCCAGCCGTGTGACAAAGCCGTAGCCGGCATCGCTCGCAACCAGAAAATGCTGCGTTTTCTCGCCAGTCGCCAGACCGGTGAAGAACGCACCGGCCGGCGGATTGACGCGCCCGGTGAGCGGCTCTCCCTGGCCCCGCGCAGACGGCAACGTGTGGTTTGCCACCGTGTATGCGCGCCCGGTGGAATCGATAAAGACCGTGTCGAGATTCGAGCGGCTCGGCGCCGACGTGAGCAGCGAATCGCCGGAACGATAGCTCAGGTCGGCAGCATCAATCTCATGTCCCTTGGCGGCGCGAATCCAGCCCTTCTCGGACAGGACCACAGTCACCGGTTCGGTCGAGATCAGATCCTTCTCCCTGAACGCCTGGGCCTCGGCCCGCACGACGAGCGGAGACAGCCGCTCGTCGCCGTACTCCTCGGCGTCGGCCGTAATCTCTTTCTTGATGAGCGTCTTGAGCCGCGCCTTCGAGTTGATCGTCTTTTCGATGTCAACGCGTTCAGCATCGAGTTCAGCCTGCTCGCCACGAATCTTTTCTTCCTCGAGGCGGGCCAGGTTGCGCAGACGCAGATCCAGGATCGCATCGGCCTGACGATCTGAGAGCTTGAATCGCTCGATCAGCGCAGCCTTGGGCTTGTCTTCCTCGCGAATAATCCGGATGACCTCGTCGATATTGAGGTAGGCAACCAGCAAGCCTTCGAGAATGTGGAGGCGATCCATGATCTTGTCGAGCCGGAACTGCAGACGCTTCAGAACGACGTCCTTTCGGAACTCGAGCCATTCAGACAGGAGATCGTTGAGCGGCTTGACCTGCGGCCGCCCGTCGATACCGATCATGTTGAAATTGACGCGAAAGCTCTTCTCCAGATCGGTCGTGGCAAAAAGGTGATTCATGACGCCCTCGAGATCCACCCGATTCGAGCGAGGCTGGATCACGATTCGCGTCGTGTGCTCGTGGTCCGATTCGTCACGCAGGTCAACGACCATCGGCAGCTTCTTCGCCTGCATCTGCTGCGCGATCTGCTCCATGATCCGCGTCCCGGATACCTGGTAGGGCAGCGCCGTGATGACGATCTCGCCCTCCTCGATCGCATACACCGCACGGGTGCGAATCATGCCCCGGCCTTTCTCGTAGATTTCGCGAATGTCCGCGTTCGACGAAATGATCTCGGCGCCCGTCGGAAAATCCGGCGCCTTGATGTGTTCCATGAGATCTGCGACCGATGACTTCGGTTTGTCCAACAGCCGAATGCAGGCGCTCGCCACTTCGCGGATGTTGTGAGGCGGAATGTCTGTCGCCATGCCGACGGCAATGCCGGTGCCACCATTGAGCAGGATGTTCGGCAGTCGCGCCGGGAGCACCTTCGGCTCTTCCATCGTGCCATCGAAATTGGGCGTCCACTCGACGGTGCCCTGGGTCACCTCGTCGAGCAGCATCTCGGCATATTTTGTCAGCCGGGACTCGGTGTAGCGCATGGCAGCATAGGACTTCGGATCATCTGCCGAACCCCAGTTGCCCTGGCCGTCGATCAGCGGATAGCGATAGCTGAACGGCTGCGCCATCAGCACCATCGCGCCATAGCTCGCCGAGTCACCGTGCGGATGATACTTGCCGATCACATCGCCGACCGTTCGCGCACTCTTCATGTACTTGGCATCAGGACTGAGCCGCAGTTCATTCATCGCAAAGATGATGCGGCGCTGGACAGGTTTCAGGCCGTCACCAATATGCGGCAGAGCGCGGTCGTTGACCACGTACATCGCGTAATTGAGAAACGCGTTCTCGGTGTACTCCTTGAGGGAGATGGTTTCTGTTTCGAATTCGCTCATACCAGTTCCGCCTCATTGCCCCGCGATTCGAGCCAGGTCCGTCGATCGCCGGCACGCTTCTTCGACAGCAGCATGTCCAGTACTTCGAAGACCGCCTTCTCGCTGTCGATGTCCAGCCGGACGAGTCGCCTCGTCTCTTCGACCATCGTCGTCTCCCGGAGCTGTGCCGGATTCATTTCGCCGAGCCCCTTGAATCGCTGCACCACAACCTTGCCCTTCTTCTTCTCGGCCTCGATGTGATCGAGGATTCCCTGCCGCTCGGATTCGTCGAGCGCGTAAAACACTTCCTTGCCGACGTCGATGCGGTAGAGCGGCGGCATCGCCACGAACACGCGTCCCTGGCGCACCAGTTCCGGATAGTGGCGGTAGAAAAGACCAATCAGCAGGCTCGCGATGTGCAGGCCGTCGGAGTCGGCATCCGCGAGGATGCAGACCTTGCCGTATCTAAGCCCTTCGAGGTTGGTGGCGCCGGGATCGATACCCAGCGCGACCGAGATGTCATGAACTTCCTGCGATCCAAGTATCTCTGACGGGTCGTCTTCCCAGGTGTTCAGGATCTTGCCGCGCAGCGGCAGGATTGCCTGGAATGTCCTGTCTCTCGCCTGCTTGGCGGAGCCGCCGGCAGAATCACCCTCGACAAGAAAGAGTTCGCTGCGCTTCCAGTCCTCGCCCGTGCAGTCGGCGAGTTTGCCCGGCAGTGCGGGGCCGGAAGCCACCTTCTTGCGTTCCACCCGTTTGCCGGCGCGAAGCCGCGCCTGCGCATTGCTGATCGCCATCTCGGCAAGCGCTTCTGCTTCCTGCACGTTCTGGTTCAGCCAGAGACTGAAGCTGTCCTTGACGACACCCGAGATGAAGCCGACAGCCTGCCGTGAATTGAGACGCTCCTTGGTCTGGCCGGCGAACTGCGGGTCGAGCATCTTGGCCGACAGCACGTAGTTGCAGCGATCCCAGACATCATCCGCGGTTATCTTCACGCCGCGGGGGATGAGATTGCGAAACTCGCAGAACTCGCGCAGCGCTTCCAGCAGTCCGCCCCGCAGTCCGCTGACATGCGTGCCGCCCTGGGCGGTCGGAATGAGGTTGACGTAGCTTTCGGTGATGAGCTCTGCAGGCGCAATGTCCGGCGACCATTGAACCGCCCAGTCCACCGCTTCGTCGTTGCCCGACATTGACCCGACAAACGGCGCCTCGGGCAACAGCGTCAGGCCCTCGAGTTCACCGGCGAGATAATCCTTCAGCCCCTCCTCGAAGAACCACTCGTAGCTGCCTTCATCGGTGTTCTTTGCCGTCTCGTCGGTAAAGAAAACACGCAGGCCGGGACACAGCACCGCCTTCGCCCGCAGGAGATGCTTGAGCCGCGGTACCGAGAACTTCGGTGAGTCGAAGTACCTTGGGTTGGGCATGAAGTGGATCATCGTGCCGGTATTGCGCTTGCCGACGTTCTCCTTGACCTTGAGGTCGGAGGCCTTCTTGCCGTCCCTGAAAGACATGTGATGCAGCTTGCCGTCGCGTTTCACATACACTTCGAAGCTTTCTGACAGCGCATTGACCACCGAGACGCCGACCCCATGCAGACCGCCGGAGAACTTGTAGTTGTCGCTGTTGAATTTGGCGCCCGAGTGCAGGCGCGTCAGGATCAGTTCAACACCCGGCACCTTTTCCTTCTTGTGAACATCGACCGGCATGCCACGACCGTCATCGGTCACTGACATCGAACCATCCTTGCGCAGAACAACCCGAATCTCGGTCGCATGACCTTCGAGTGCTTCGTCGACACTGTTGTCGATAACTTCCTGGGCGAGGTGGTTGGGTCTGGTGGTATCGGTGTACATGCCCGGCCGCTTCTTGACCGGATCGAGACCTTCGAGGACCTCGATTGAATCAGACTCGTAGCTCTTGCTTGCCATACATTCCTGCAATCAACGTGAGTGGATCGACACCTGGCAGGCGCGATCTCGGGTAAGGGAAGTCGATTTTCGCCCGAATCGAAGAAAAGTCGATGGGCGCTGGTGCCAACGCGTCGTAGGAAAAGCACCTCAAATCAAAGCTCCGGCAGACATCGGTGAACGTCGATATCCGGGCTGGAATTATACCGCCTCGCGCAGGGAGTTTCCCGGGATTTTTGAAAAGATCGAGGTCAGTCGTCGCGTCGCGGGTGCGAATTGATACCAGGAAACGTTACGACATCCAGCGCGTGGCCACGCTCGATACAGAAGGTGAGGAGTTCACCGAGGAACCGGTTGATCTGCGACTTCTCGTCGGGCTGATACATATTCGGATTCGGCGTGTTGTAGCGGTACTTGAAGTTGCGGTGACGCTGAAAGCTCACGACCTCGGCAGACTTCACGTCGTGATAAAGACGAACTTCCAGCACGGGCCACTTCACCCAGGGCTTGTCCTCTTCATTGGCAACCCGCACGGTGCACATGGTCGTGAACGGACACCGCTCGTCGATCGCAATACTGACGACCGCGCCGTCCTCGGTGGTGCCTTCGATACCAAACTCAATGAAGTCTTCGTTGGCAATGCCGGGGAACAGGCGTAGCAGTCGAATGTAATTGGAATCACATTCGGCCATGTCGGACCTGAGGTCCGGAACGTACCTGCGTTTACGGGTCATGGGTCGTGCGGTGCAACGAATTTGATGGAAGGTTAACACAACGAAACTCGCCTTTGGGCGACCGTGCGGGTTCTGCTTATTGATTAAAAATCGCTTGAAAAAGGGGTTCTCTTGCCAACACCACAACTATTTCAGGCTTGATTTTCCGGACAGAATGTCGCTGACAAGTGTCAGTACGCGATCGAGTGCACCGCGGTTTTTCTCCATGACACCGGTTGCGTTTCGGCGCAGCGTGTCTCTTCGCATCTCATCCTGCCGAAGACGCCCGACGGTTTCGGCCAGTTCACGATCGTCGTCAACGACGATCATCGCATCTGCCTCGACAAAGCGATCCGCGATCTCATCAATATTGAACTGATATCGTCCCATGACGATCGGGACACGGGCGAGTGCGGGCTCCATCGGGTTGTGGCCGCCGACCGGTACCAGACTGCCACCGACGAACGCCACGTCAGCACAGCGATAGAAGTCCATCAGTTCACCCATCGTATCAACGAGCAGCACGCGCGTTTCGGGCGTGCAGTCGTCACCTTCGCTGTGTCGTACGACGCCGAGGCCGCGACCTGCGCACAGCGAGGCAACCTCGTCGTTGCGGTTCGGATGCCGAGGCGCGAGCACAAGGAGCGCCGACGGATCAGAGAGTGCTTCGACCGCTTCAATGAGCGCAGACTCCTCACCCCGGTGCGTACTTGCACCGAGCACGACGAAGCGTTGTCCGATCTTGCGGCGTATTGCGCTCAGCGCATCGTCTCGTCCGGCAGGAAGTTCGACATCGAACTTGATGCTGCCGGCAACATGAAGCTTGTCGGGCGGGAGACCAAGCGCCAGGAAGCGGTCGCCCTGCGCCGGTGTCTGGCAGGCAACGGCGGACAGGTTTGCCATCATTTCCCCGGTGATTGAGGGGATGCGTGCATACCCGCTTGCCGACCGCTCGGAGAGGCGCGCATTGACGAGGAGTGCGGGTATGCCACGACGGTGCGCCCCGGCAAGCATGTTGGGCCAGAGTTCGGTATCCACAATGACGAGTGCGCAGGGCTGCACGCGGTCGAGAAACCGGTTTACCGCATGCGGCACATCCCACGGCGCATAGCTGTGATAAACGCGATCAGCGAAAAGCGCCTGAACCCGGGCACGTCCCGTCGGCGTCATGGTCGTAACGAACACCTTGTGACCACGAGCGATGAGTTGTTCGATCAGCTTTGCCGCAGCATTGGTCTCACCCGCGGATACCGCATGCACCCAGATGGGCCGAGCTTCGGGCGGCAGTACCTGCACCCGGCCGAATCGCTGTCCCAGCGTCGCGCGATACAGAGGCTCCGCCCGTGAGCGCCAGAACAGGCGAAGCACGGCAAACGGCAGCGCCAGATAGAACAGGAAACTGTAGAGCGCTCGAGTCAAGGCGACCCTCGGTAACCGGAAGGCTGGGAGAATAGCCAGATACCACCTTCAGCACCACCGGGATTGATATAATCAACCTTCACGCAGCACAGGCGGTTCCATTGCAGTCCTGTCACAACGATCTCCTGATTCTCGGCGGCGGCATCTGCGGCCTGTGGCTGCTCGCCGCCGCACGCGCTTCCGGCCGCAGCGCGATCCTCGTCGAACGTGATGCGCTGGGCGGTGCGCAGACGCTGGCTTCCCAGGGCATGATCCATGGCGGCATCAAGTATGCGCTCGGCGGGTTCACGACCCCCGCATCCGAAACGATTGCATCAATGCCGGCACGCTGGAAGTCCTGCATCGCCGGCGATGACCCCGTCGATCTGTCCGGCGTCGACCTGCTCTCGTCAGACTACTACCTGTTCTCGGACAGCAGTCTGTCGTCGAAGGTCACCGCATTCTTCGGCAGCCGCGCGCTGCGCGGGCGCGTCGAGCCGCTGAACCGCACGGCGTGGCCAGCCTTCTTTGCCAACGATCAGTTCAAGGGGAGCCTGTACCGCCTCGAGGACATTGTGCTGAACACCGAGTCCCTGGTTCGACGACTGACGGACGACCACAGGGATTCAATCATCGCAGGCGACCCGTCGATCGAGTGGCAGGCCGACTGCAACATCGCGCGTGTGATGATTGGACGTTCAGTGCTGACCGCCGATCGCTACGCACTCGCCGCCGGCGCCGGCAACGAGGCACTGCTTGGCGGAATGCCTGGCCATCCGGTCGGGATGCAGCGCCGCCCGCTCAAACAGGTGATGCTCCGCCATCCCGAACTGCCGTCGCTGTTCGCACACGCCGTGAACGTCAGCGCCGGCGCGAAACCAAGCGTCACGATCACAACACACCGGATGTCCGATGGAACACCGGTCTGGTACCTCGGTGGCAACGTCGCAGAGACCGGCGTGGCAAGAACCGACGACGCGCAGATCGCGTTTGCCGGCAAAGCGCTTCACCGTCTCTTCCCCTGGCTCGATCTTGCCGGGGCGGAGTGGGCAACCCTTGACGTGGATCGGGCGGAGCCGGCGCAGCCGGATCGCTCGAGGCCCGATGCGCCCCACGTCGAGATAAGGGGCAATGTCTTCGTCTGTTGGCCGACCAAGCTCACGCTGACACCGTTGCTCGCGGATGACGTACTCGCCGCATTGCCGGAGGCCTCGGGTCGCGCGACGGAGCGACCCGACCTGCCGCGACCGCCGGTCGCGCGGTCACCCTGGGAGATCGCTTTCGGATGAACGGATTCAGCAGCAGCACATATCGGGAACTTGGCAGCACCGGCCTCCGGGTATCACCGATCGGGCTCGGCACCGTCAAGTTCGGGCGCAATACCGACGTCAAGTATCCCGATGCCTTCGAACTCCCGGATGACGCTGCGGTCAGCAAGATTCTCGACACGGCCCGCGCGCTCGGAATCAATCTGCTCGACACCGCGCCCGCCTATGGCACGGCAGAGGAAAGGCTCGGCAGGTTGCTCGGGAACCGCGAAGAATGGATTCTGAGCACCAAGGTTGGCGAATCGTACGTGGATGGCCGTTCGACCTTCGACTTCACACGCGAGGCGACCGAACGAAGCATCGAGCGCAGTCTGGGACGGCTCGGCACCGAATGGCTGGACATCGTCCTGGTTCACTCTGACGGCAACGACCAGGCCGTGATCGGGCAGACCGACGTGCTGGAGACGCTGCAGCGGCTACAGCAGCAGGGAAAGATTCGCGCGATCGGCGTATCGACGAAAACCATTACCGGAGGGCTGCTCGCCGTCGAGATCGCCGATCTGGTCATGGTGGCCTACAACGAGACTGATCAGTCGCAGCAGCCGGTACTCGATCGCGCGGCTGCAACCGGACGCGGTGTCCTCGTCAAGAAAGCGCTCGCCAGCGGCCATTCGACCTCACCCGCGGAGGCGCTCAGATTCGTGCTCGGGCAGGCGGCCGTCAGCAGTGCCGTCATTGGCACGATCAATCCGTCGCACCTCGAGGCCAACGTCAGCAGCGTCCTGTGAGACAGGCGGGCTAGAGCCGCTTGATCTTCTCGGCGAGAGAGGTCGTCGACATGCCCTCGACGAGCTTCAGCACCTTCACCTCGCCGCCATAACCCTGGACGATGTCGCTACCGACAACCTCATCGATTCCGTAGTCACCGCCCTTCACCAGTACGTCGGGTTTCAGCTCGGCGAGAAGACCCTCGGGCGTATCTTCCTCAAACGACACAACCCAGTCGACGGCAGCAAGGCCGGCGAGCATGGTCATGCGCCGATCGATCGAATTGATGGGACGACCCTCGCCCTTCAGCCGATAAACACTGTCGTCGTCGTTGACCGCAACTATAAGGCGATCCCCATGCTCCCTCGCCTCGGTGAGATAGTCCACATGACCCGCATGCAGAATGTCGAAACAGCCATTGGTGAAAACGATTCGCTCGCCCCGCAGCCGGGCTTCCTCGACCGCAAGGGATAGCTGCTCACGCGTCATCACGCCATTGCCCCACCCGACGGCGTCGGCAACTTCCAGCCGCAGCTCCGGGCCGCTCACGCTCGACGTCCCTGCTCGCGACACGACAATACCGGCCGCATAGGTCGCGAGCCCGATTGCATCCGCGAGGGTCTCGCCGGCGCCGACCGCGGCTGCGACGACGGCAATGACGGTATCGCCGGCGCCGCTGACATCGAAGACTTCACGTTTTCTCGCCGGCAGGTGCAGCTCTGGCCGACCACGCTGCAGCAGCGTCATACCCTCTCCGCTGCGCGTTACCAGCAGTGCTTCGATGCCAAGCCGCTCGATCAGTTCGAGCCCCTTGTTGATGAACTCCGCTTCGCTCGACCAGTCGCCGACAGCCTTCCGGAATTCGGTGAGGTTCGGCTTCAGCAGCGTCGTGCCCGCATAGGCCGAGAAATCCTTGAACTTCGGATCGACCATCGTCGCAATGCCCGCGTCGCGCGCGCGCCCGATCAGCGGCCCCGGCTGCGACAAGGCGCCCTTGTCGTAGTCGGAGAGGACGACCACGTCGACGCCGCCAAGGCCCGCCTCGAACTGCGGCATCAATTTCCCGGGCGCAATCGGCATGATCCTCTCGAAGTCCGCACGCAGCAGTTGTTGCTGTCGCGAGACGATCCGGAGCTTGGTGATCGTCGTGTAATCCGGTTCCTCCACGAGCCAGGACGCAATACCGGCAGACTCGAGTTTGTTCCGCAGCAGGCCCGCCGACTCGTCCTCGCCAACGACCGCCACGAGCCCTGCACGGGCGCCGAGGGCTGCCACGTTCAGTGCGACGTTGGCGGCACCGCCGAGCCGTTCTTCGGAATGCCTGACATCGACAACAGGGATCGGCGCCTCGGCGGACACGCGATCGGTCGCGCCGTGCCAGTAGCGGTCGAGAATGGCATCACCGACGACGAGAATGGACGTCTGGTCGAATCTGGGAACGTTCATGAAAAAATATTATCACAGGGCCTCAATCGCCCGGCGAACCGGAGGAAGATCGAGCAATCGACGACGGAATTCACCCACAGAGAAGACCCGCTCGAAACGTGAGCGCCCCGCATCGCCCATCACCTTACGGGCCTCGTCAGACATGTTGTCGATTTCGAGCAGCCGGTCTGCGAGCTCGTTTGCGTTGCCGGGCGCGAAGCCGAGCGCTGTGTCGCCGACCACCTCTGCCGGGCCCGCTGCCCGCGAACAGACGACAGGCAGCCTCGCGCACATCGCCTCCAGCAGCACGACGCCGAACGCTTCGCGTTCGCCGGATGCAAACACGAACGCATCGAACGCGCACAACAGTCGTGCCGCCTGATCGACACGACCGGCAAAATGAACCCGCCTTTCCACGCCCAGTCGGGCGGCCTGCTGCCTCAGCGGCTGGGCCAGCGGCCCGTCACCGACAATGACCAGATCACCTTCGCCACCGCGCTCGCAATAGCCCGCAAACCCGTCGAGGAGCACATGGTGTTCCTTCTTGTCGATCAGCCGGCCAATCGTGCCGAAGACAAGACCGGTGTCCGGCAGTCCGAGCTGTGCCCTTGCGGCGCTGCGATCAAGCAGGCCCGCGATCTCCGCATCGATCGAGTTGGGCAGCGTGTACAGTCGGCCGCTCTCGCGCAGGCCCGGGATGGCCCGTTCGAGATCGTCACTCACAGCCTCGGATACGCCGATCAGCGAGATGTTTTTCCCATACCAGATCACGCGTTTGCGAGCGCGAGCGCGATAGACGCCGTGCTCGTGGGTGACGGCGAGAATTTCAGGAATATCGAGGAAGCGGCTCAGGATCCCGGTGAAGTACACCGGCCGATAGCGCTGGGCAATGACGAGATTGATGGGTCGGTCGCGCAGCAATCGATGCAGCAGGACCAGCGTGCTGAGCTTGAGTCCGCGCATGGCGCGACGGGGTCGCTCGAGAAAGATAACTTCCCTTCCGCCAACTTCGCGAGCGACGTCATCGCTGGCGGCGCCGCAGAGGAACACGGTCGTCACGTCCGCGTCGGCAAGGGCCTGCACATACTGCCGACACAGCGCGCGAAATGGCCCCTCGTAATCATGAGACAGCTGCAGCACCTGCAGCCGTCGTCCCGACGCCGCGCTCACGCCAGCATCTCCCGGATGTGTGTCGGCACCTCGCCGAATTCGCTGCGATAAAGCCGGCACGCTCGCCGCGCGACATCCCGCCAGAAACCGGCGTCCTCGATCAGCGCGCGCCCCAGCGGTTTGCCACTGTAGCGCCTGACGAATCGCAGGTAATCACGCTCGCTCAGGCCGGCATCGAACGTCGAGAAGAAGAGCCCTGCCACATCCTTGACGAGCCAGCGACGGGGTGTGCGACCGCGAATCTGCGCCCGGTGGAGGTCGATCACCGAAAGGTGTGGCCGACGTTCATCCAGAGAGTCGCGGTGAAGATGAAAGTGGCAGATGTACAGGTCACGATGATTGAGGCCGCCACCATGCATCCGGCAAGTCATGGACGCCACCGCTTCGACCAGCCGGCGGCGCTGCAGCGGCGTCACGTCATGCTGCAGGAAAAGATCCTCGAGGCTGATCGTGTCCTCAAGCTCACGGGTCACGATGGCAGAGCGGCGCGCAGCCGGATTGGCGCCGAGCTGTACGAAAGCGACGGCCTCCATCGTCGGCACACCGAGGGATTCGAGGCGCCGGATGGCGCGCAGCTCGTCGCCTGCGCCAAGGATCGGTAACCGCAGGGACACGAGATTCTTGAAGATTTCACCCCAGCCGACGCCGAAGTGAACCTTTGCAAAATAGGCGCTCCCGCCGTGTTCAAACCGGAACGTTCGACGCGACTTCACCAGCCGGTAGGTTTCACCCTCCATCCCGGCCAGCCGGTCGAAGAGCGCAGGCCCGGTCCCGAGATCGGCCAGCGCCGGTGCAACGAAATTCATTCGATCTGCTCCCGCAGCGCTTGCCAGACCCGTGCCGGCTCGAGCTGCGCAAGACAGGGCGGCCAGGGCGCGGTCCCGGCCGCGAACAGGCAGTCGCGTTTCATGCAGGGAATACACGAAAGACCCTGGGCATTCAGCACTGTTTGCCGCTGACCGATCGGACGGGTCAGTACCGGATTCGTCGGGCCAAACAGACTGACCATCGGCAAATCCAGCGCCGCTGACAGATGCCCCAGCCCGGTATCGACGGAGACGGCTCCGGCACAGTCAGACATGCGGCCAGCGAGGTCCTCGAGACCGAGCGCGTCGAGTACCTGGCCGCTGCCGGCGCCGAGCATCTCAACGGCGCGGTGGCGTTCAGCGTCGTTGCCGGCCGGGATCAAGGGCTCATACCCGTCCGCCCGTACCATCTCGATTAGCCGCGCCCAGTATGCTTCCGGCCAGTGCTTAGTCGGCCAGGTCGTCCCGTGCAGCAGCAGGATCTTGCGCCCGGACCCGGTCGCGCGCTTCAGTCCGTAGTCGATCGCTCCCCGGGGCGCGCGATACCCCAGCGCCCCGGCGAACAGCATGCGCTGACGTTCGATCGCGTGAAGATCACGCCTGACCGCGATGCCGCGGCGATAGGCCAGCGCGGCAAGCGACTCCCGGGCACTCGACCGATCGAAGCCCGTGACCGGGCCACGGGCCAGACTCGCAATCAACGTGCTCTTGAACAGGCCCTGGGCGTCGAGCACAAGATCGTATTCCCGTCTCCGCAGATCTTGCCGGAACGCGCTGAAGTCGGCGCGATGCGCCAGCGGGCGTCGTCGCCATCGCCGGAACTCGATCGGGAGGACGTCTGCAACGCCAGGATGCATCCGCGGAATGTCAGCGAACGCCTTTTCAACGACCCAGTCGATCCGGAGATCGGGCACGGCCGCCACCGCGTCGGTCACCGCGGGGAGCGTATGCACGACATCCCCCATCGAGGACATCTTCACGATGAGCAGCTTCAAGGCGCCGCCATCATCCGCCCGCCGCCCGCGCGATGAGACTGTCGAGCCGGGACGGGTCGAGCCCGTTCAGGCAGTTCTTGTGGCCCAGCGGGCAGGTTCGTTTGAAGCACGGGCTGCAGGAAAGATTCTCTGACAGTATTGCCGCCTGCGACGAAAGCGGGGGCGTGAATTCGGGGGAGGTTGAACCGTACAGCACAGCAAGCGGGACATCCACGGCAGCCGCCATGTGCATCAGCCCGGAATCGTTGGAGACGACGAGTGCGCATGCCGAGATCAGGTCGATGGCGTCGAGCAGCGACGTCTCGCCGGCAAGATTGTGACACGCCGATGCATCGTCGATCGACGCCTCGACTTCAGATGCGATGGTCACATCACCGGGACCACCAAAAATCAGGACCTGCATGCCCTCCGAGATTCCTCGTCGCGCGGCGGCGGCGAAGTGTTCGGCCGGCCAGCGCTTCGCGTCGCCGAACTCTGCGCCCGGGCAAAGGCCGAGCACCGGACGGTCACTATCGATCCCGAAGCGCTCGAGCAGCGCAGCGCGATTGTCCTCGTCGATCAGGAGCGCAGGATACTCAGGCTCCGGCAGATCGGCACCCATGGGCAGTCCAAGCGCATTGAAACGGTCGATCATCCGCGGCAGACGATCGGCGGACATCAGGCGCATGTCGTTGATCAGGAAGTATCGATACTCACCGCGGAATCCCGTGCGTACCGGGATGTCGGCAAACATCGGCACCAGTGCGGACTTGAGCGAGTTCGGCAGCACGATCGCGTGTGTATACCGGTTCTTTGCCAGCTGACGGCCGAGGCCAGCCCGGTAGCCAAATCCCAGCTCACCATGACCCGTCTTCATGACGATGCCACGGTTCACCTCAGGCATGCGCGAGACCAGCGGCAGACTGGCCCGTGGCGCCAGCACGTCGATCGTGCACTCCGGATACCGCGAACGCAGCAGCTTGAGCAGGGTCTGCGACATGATCATGTCGCCGACCCAGGAGGGACCGACGATCAGGTATCGTTTGCCTTCCCCCGCCACAGACGGCTCGTTAGCTGACCGGGGTCGACCACTCCGGATGCTCGGCGCGCTTGCCCATGACCTGGTCGAAATACATGGTCTGAAGCTGCTCCGTCACCGGACCGCGGCCACCGCAACCGATACGCCGGCCGTCGAGTTCCCGAATGGGCAGGACTTCGGCAGCCGTGCCGGTGAAGAACGCCTCGTCGGCGACATAGACCTCGTCGCGTGTGATGCGGCGTTCACGGATTTCCCAGCCGAGTTCGTCAGCGAAGTCGAAGATCGTCTGCCGTGTGATGCCCTCGAGGCACGATGTGAGTTCCGGCGTGATCAGCTTCCCCTTTTCGACGAGGAAGATGTTCTCGCCGCTTCCCTCGGCAACGTAGCCCTCGTTGTCGAGCAGCAGCGCCTCATCGCATCCACTGTCGAGCGCCTCGCGCAGGGCGAGCATCGAGTTGATGTAGTTGCCGTTCGCCTTCGCCTTGCACATCGTGATGTTGACGTGGTGACGCGTGTAGGACGACGTGCGGACCTTGATCCCTTCGTCCCGTGCCTCCGGTGACATGTAAGACGGCCATTCCCAGGCGGCAACGATGCAATGCGGCTTCAACCCCTCGGCGCGCAGCCCCATACCCTCGGACCCGTAGAAACACATGGGCCTGAGGTACGCTTCCTTGAGATTGTTCTCACGAACCACCGCACGCTGGGCCTCGTTGATCTCATCGATTGACCAGGGGATCTGGAAGTTCAGGATGTGAGCGGAACGGAACAGTCGATCGGTATGCTCCTGAAGCCTGAAGATCATCGGCCCGTTGTCGGTCGCATAGGCGCGAACGCCCTCGAACACGCCGAGGCCGTAGTGGAGGGTATGAGTCAGCACATGCACCCGGGCCTCGCGCCAAGGTACCATCTCGCCATCAAACCAGATGACGCCATCCCTGTCTGCAAGTGTGCCGGACATGGTGAAAATTCCCCCGTGAAGAAAAGAAAGCCGCCTATTCTACACCCACTGGCAGCGTCATGTAGCGATTCCACACCTCGACAACATCGGCCCGGAAACGGTTCAGTTCCTCGAAGGACTCCAGTGCACCGCCCAGCGAGCGGTAATGCACTGCGGTCCGGTAGGCAATGTACGCCCGCTGCAGCAGACTCGCCTCGTCTTCCGTGAAAAGCCCCGCGTCGCGCAGGTCACTCAGGATGCGCATCTTGTCGGTCCACTGCGTCAGTTCGGGCTGGGCGTGGGATTCCGCCAGCACCGCGTACTGGACCATGAACTCGATGTCGACGATCGCCCCGGCGCCCTGCTTCAGGTCGAATCCGGACATCATCACGCCATCAGAGACGGAATCTCCCGCCTGACTGACCGGTGTGTCGAGATGCTGGCGCATCTTCTCCCGCATGCTGACCACATCCTCCAGCAGTTGCCTGCGATCGCGGGGCAGCCGGAGCACCTTGCGACGAATCTCTTCGAATCGGGGCTTCAGCGCCGGATTGCCGGCCACGAATCGTGCCCGCACCAGCGCCTGATGCTCCCAGGTCCACGCTGACTCGAGCTGGTATCGCTCGAAGGCTTCGAAACTGCACACGATCGGGCCGCTGTTGCCCTGGGGACGAAGCCGCAGATCAATCTCGTAGAGCACGCCGAATCGCGTCATGCTCGACAGGATATGGACCATGCGCTGGCCGAGCCGGATGAAGAACGCGTTGTTTTCGATGCTGCGCTCGCCGCCGGTGCGGCCCCGAACATCCGCGTCGTGCAGGAAGACGAGATCCAGGTCTGAACCGTAACCCAGTTCGATGCCCCCCAGCTTGCCGTAGGCGACAACAGCCATCGGGCGGTCGACTTCCTTGCCATCCGAATCGCAGGGAATCCCGTGGCGTTCCGTCAGGTACGCCCAGGCGAGTTCGAATGCCCGATTGATCACGATCTCGGCAATGTCCGTCAGGGCATCCGACGCCTTCATGATCGGCAGCAGATCGAGGAGTTCGAACACCGCAACCTTCAGCACCGCGCTGTTCTTGAACTGCCGGAGGGAGTCCATCTGCGCCTCAAGGTCGGAAGCGTCGAGGTTCTGAATCAGCTGACGCATCTCTTCGGTCAGCCGGTGTCGCTCGAAAACGAGCTCCTCGGTCACGCGATCAGAAAGGTCGTACAGGAGTATGGGCAGGCTTTCGAGACGCTCGGCAACCCAGGGGCTGATCGCACACAGGTGCACGGCGCGTTTGAGTGCATCCAGATTCTCGAGCAGAAACGAGACGTACGTCGAGCGACGGGCGATGCTGTCAATGACCCGCAGCATCCGGTCCAGCGTTTCGATCGCAGGGTCCTCGCGGGCGACGAGGGAAAGCAGTGCCGGCATCAGCCGCCCGATGCGCTCCTGGCCGAGTTGCTGCACGTCTCCATCAGCCAGTTCGTTGCCGAACTGCGCCAGGTGCCTGGCAATCTCATGCGCCGACGAGAAACCGGCGGATTCGAGCCAGGCCAGGGAGGCATCGGCCATCGGCGATTCCCAGACCTGCTTCCACTGGCGCTGGTCGTCGATCTCATCGACCTGCTCAACGCGATTCGCGCTCATGAACTCCGAGAAATATTCACGAACGACGTGGCGGTGGTCGTCGAGCGCTTCACGGTACGCCTCGTATTCCGGGAATCCCATCGCTTCGGCGAGGCGCAGCTTCGAGACATCGTCAGTCGGGAGCTGCTGCGTCTGGCGGTCTGCCTCTGCCTGCACCACGTGCTCGCTGTTGCGAAGAAAGCGATAGGCCTCCTCCAGCGCGTCAGCCTGTGCAGATGGCATGTGTTCCAGTTCAACGAGCTGGCCCAGAATCGTGAGCAGCGCACGATCACGCAGGCGCGGCTCAGTGCCACCATAGATCAGCTGGTAGGCCTGCACGACGAACTCGACTTCACGAATGCCGCCGTGGCCGAGCTTCAGATCATCGGCCAGACCTTTGACATCAACCTCGTAGTTGATGAGGCGCTTCATCTCGCGCAGCGAGTCGATGGCGCCAAAATCGAGATGGCGTCGGTAAACGAAGGGCACGAGCCAGGAGAGGAAGGCTTCACCCTGAGCGATATCGCCGGCACAGGCGCGTGCCTTGATAAACGCATAGCGCTCCCACTCCCGCCCCTGCTCGATGAAGTACTTCTCCATCGCAGCGCGATTGAGGATCAATGCACCACTGTCACCGTAGGGCCTGAGCCGCATGTCGACACGGAACACGAAGCCGTCTTCCGTCACCTGGTCTAACGATGCAATCAGGGCGCGCGCGGTGCGAACGAAGAACTCGCTGTTCGACAGATCCCGCTCGCCATCAACGTCACCGGCTTCGCCGAACAGGAAGACGAGGTCGATATCCGACGACAGGTTGAGCTCCCGGGCGCCGAGCTTGCCGAGGGCCAGCACCGTCATTGACTGCGGCTCGCCGGAATCGGCGCCGATCGGCGTCCCGAATCGTCGGCAGTGGTGTTCGTAATGGACGTTCAGCGCGGCGTCGATGAGCGCGTCCGCCAGATTGGACAGGTCCCGCGTCGTCTCTTCGAGATCAGCGCGGCGCGTCAGGTCCCGGAAGATGATGCGGACCATCTCGCGCATCCGGATCTCCCGCAGTCGCCGGTCGAGATCTTCGAGGGTGAGTGGCGGCACGTCGATGGGCCCGTCGTCATAGCCACGATCCATGTCACCGCTGGCAAACAACTCGCCGATGACGGCGGGCGCGCGCTGGATATTGCGCGCGACGTACTCGCTGTAGCTGGCGACCCTGACGAGATCTTCGAACAACGCACCGGATACCGCCGGCAGCGCCTCACCAATCTCGTCGGCCAGCCCCGACCTGAGCTGATCGAGTTCGGTCACTGCCTACTCGGTACCGGAAATTGGCGCCACGCGGACGACCTCTTCGATCGTCGTTTTGCCCGCCGCCACTTTCAGCGCGCCAGACAGGCGCAAGGTCTTCATGCCTTCTTTCATGCCCGCGACGCGAATTCGGCCGGCATCCACGCTCTCGGTCACGATGGACTTGATGCTGTCGGTCATGGGCAGGACCTCATAGATGCCCTCCCGGCCGCGGAAGCCGGTGTCCCGACATTCCAGGCAACCCACCGTGTGATACATCTGCTTCGGCATCTGCATCTTCCACGGCGTTGTCAGCATCTTCCAGCCGTCTTCCGAGGACTGGCCCAGCGCCTTGCAGTTCTCGCACAGCGTCCGCACAAGACGCTGCGCCATGATGCCCAGCACCGTCGCCTTGATGAGATAGGGTGGAACACCCAGTTCGAGCAGACGGGTGACCGCCAGCGGCGCGTCGTTGGTGTGGAGCGTGGAAATGACGAGGTGCCCGGTCAGCGCTGCCTGAATCGCCATCTCGGCGGTCTCCAGATCACGGATCTCACCCACCATGATGATATCCGGGTCCTGCCGGAGCAGGGCGCGCACACCGTCCGCGAAGGTCAGGTCGATATTGTGCTGAACCTGCATCTGATTGAATGCCGGCTCGACCATTTCGATCGGATCCTCGATCGTGCAGACGTTCACCTCCGACGTCGCCAGATGTTTGAGCGACGAGTACAGCGTCGTCGTCTTGCCGGAACCGGTCGGGCCGGTCACCAGCACGATACCGTTGGGGTTCTGAACCATGTTCTCCCAGCGATCATAGTCCTGATCGGCGAGACCGAGCTCCGCGAAGCTCTTCAGCAGGATATCCGGGTCGAAGATCCGCATGACCATCTTCTCGCCGAACGCCGTCGGCAGCGTGGACATCCGGAGCTCAACCTCATGGCCGTCGGTGCTCTTGGTCTTGAGCCGGCCATCCTGCGGACGGCGCTTTTCGGCGACGTCCATTCGACCCAGCGTCTTGAGCCGGCTCGTCACCGCCGTCATCACCGGTGCCGGCAATTCGTAAACCAGATGCAGCACGCCATCGATCCGGAACCGCACACGACCCTTGTCCCGCCGAGGTTCGAGATGGATATCACTGGCCCGCTGCGTGAAGGCGTAATGAAGCAGCCAGTCGACGATGTTGACGACATGCTGGTCGTTCGCCTCCATCGAATCCATCTGGCCGAGTTCGAGCATCGACTCGAGATTCTGGAGACCCGTCGCCTTGCCACCGATCTGCATGGCTTTGCCGACGCTCCGCGCCATCTGGTAGAACTCCATCGTGTAGCGACGGATGTCGGCGGGATTCGCAATAACCCGGGTCAGTACCTTGCCGGGCTGGGACTGGAGGATCGTCGTTTCCCAGCCGTAGACGTAGGGCTGGGCGCTTGCAATGACCACCTCGTCTTCCTTCACCTCGAGCGCGAGGATCTGGTGGCGTTTGGCAAATTCATGGGACATCACGCGCGTCACGACGGTTGCGTCGATCTTGAGCGGGTCGATTCGCTTGTAATCCTGCCCTGCCTGCTCGCACAGCCACAGCGTAAGCGCCTCGAGCGTCAGGGTGTCGCCGGTCTTGCGGTCGACGACCTCTTCTTCGGCGATCAACTCCAGCGGGTTCCAGTCGAGCTGGTCCTTGCGGCGGGTCTTGAGGCTGAGCTGCTCGGCATCCTCCGGCGACAGGCGCTCCGTCTCGACGAGATCCCTCAGGACCGTTGAGAGATTGAGTGTGATATCGGGCTTGTTGGCGCCTTTTTCCTGAACGCTCATCGCCTCCTCCCGGGGGAAACCAAACTGGCTGGCAGCCACTCAGCTTACACTGTTTTACCTTCGTTTTCGCCGGCGCGGCTTGCTACACTCGCCCGATGCAGACCGCCCCAAAACTCAAGGACATGGTGTCACACCTGGTGTCGACGCCGTCGGTCAGCAGCACCTTGCCGCAATTCGACCAGAGTAACGAGGGCGTGGTTCACACCCTTGCGAACTGGCTCGAACCGCTCGGCTTTTCGATCGCGATCCAGCCGATCAGCGACGCCGGCAAGTGCAACCTGATCGCCACGCGGGGCAAAGGGTCCGGCGGACTCGTCCTGTCCGGACATACCGACACGGTGCCATACGACGAAGAACTGTGGCAATCGGACCCGTTCCGGCTCTTGGAGCAGGACGATCGCTGGTACGGCCTCGGCACCTGCGACATGAAGAGCTTCTTCGCACTGGCGCTGGAGGCCCTCAGGCCCCTCGCCGGCGAAAATTTCCGCAGACCGCTGACGATCCTCGCGACCGCCGACGAGGAATCGACGATGAGCGGGGCCCGAGCACTCGAGGCGGCGAGCCTTTGCGGTGCGCGGTACGCACTCGTCGGCGAACCGACAGGGCTGACGCCGGTCAACCAGCACAAGGGCATCATGATGATGTCGCTCCGGATTCGGGGCAGTTCCGGCCACTCGTCCAACCCGACGCTCGGCCGCAGCGCGCTCGACGCCACCGGTGAGGTCATCGCCTGCCTTCATGCATTCCGGGACGAGATGAAGTCGCGATACACGAACGCCGCCTTCGAGGTCGCATTCCCGACCATGAATCTCGGCTGTATTCACGGCGGCGACAATCCGAACCGGATCTGCGACCACGTCGACCTGTCGTTCGACGTTCGCGTGCTGCCCGGCATGGACAATGACGAAATTGCCGGTGAGATCGGTGCGAGGCTGCGGCCGATCATTGAAGATCGCGACCTCACCATGTCGTTTGCACCGAACCATCCGCCTGTTCCACCCTTCGCATCAAGCGGCGACGAGATGGCAACGCTGCTGCAATCGCTGACCGGCGTTGCACCTGCACCCGTGGCTTTTGCCACCGAGGCACCCTTTCTCACGGATCTCGGCATGGAGACGATCGTGATGGGCGCCGGCTCGATCGATCAGGCACACCAGCCCAACGAGTACCTCGCACTGGAACAGCTCGATCCGGCTGTTGCTATAATCCGCGCCCTTATCGAAGAGTACTGCCTGCGCGAATGAACGAGACCCAGCAACACGTCAAGTGGTTCCGGGATTCATCACCATATATCAACGCCCATCGCGGCAGGACGTTCGTCGTCTATGTCGGCAGCGAAGGGCTCGATCACGAGAACCTCAACAACATCATCGGCGACATCGTGCTGCTGCACAGTCTCGGCGTTCGGCTGGTGTTTGTTCACGGTGCTGCGATTCAGATCAGCCGGCACACGGAATCGGCCGGCAAGCACTCGCAGTTTGAAAGCGGCATCAGGATCACCACCGCCGAGATTCTGCCGCTGGTACAGGAAGTCATCGGCCGAATTCGTACGGACATCGAGTCAAAACTCTCGATGGGGCTGATCAACTCACCGCAACACGGTGCCGACATTGTCGTTACCTCCGGCAACTATCTGCGAGCCAGACCACTCGGCATCCGCGATGGCATCGACTTCGAACACACCGGTGAAGTGCGCAAGGTCAATGCGAAAGCCATCCGGGACCAGCTCGACCAGGGTGCGATCGTGCTGGTATCACCCCTCGGCTATTCGAAGGCCGGTGAGATCTTCAACATCAACTCACTCGAGGTTGCGCGGGAGGTTGCCTCTGCCCTCCTCGCCGACAAGCTCATCTACCTGACCGCAGAGGGCCCGGTGACCGAGGGCGATGCGATCGTCAGCGAGCTGCAGGTCGGCACGATCGAGGAGGCCGCACTCGATCCGCTGTCGCCCCTGGCGCAGGCCAAGCGCGCGTGCATCCGCGGCGTTGGCCGCTGTCATCTGCTGAGTCACGATACCGACGGCGCACTGCTCGAGGAACTGTTTACGCGCGACGGCGCAGGGACGCAGGTCGTCCGGCAGAGCTACGAGATGGTCCGCAAGGCAGAAGCCGACGACATCGGCGGCATTATCGAACTGATCAGGCCGCTCGAGGATCAGGGCGTGCTCGTACGACGCTCACGGGAGTTGCTCGAATCAGAGATCGGGCACTTCATGGTCATCGAACGCGACGGCATGATCGTCGCCTGCGCGGCGCTGTATCCATTTGGCGATCGGGGCGAGTTGGCCTGCCTCGTGACGCACCCGGACTATCGCGACGATGACCGGGGCGAACGACTTCTCAAGGTGATCGAAGACGAGGCCCGCAAGCGGGGCATGGTACAACTCTTTGCGCTGACGACGCAGACCGAACACTGGTTCGTGGAGCACGGTTTCACCCGCGGGGAGATCGACTCGCTGCCAAGCGAGAAGCGCGCGCTCTACAACTACCAGCGCAATTCCAGGATGCTTGAGAAGGATCTCTAGCCCGCATATCTCACCGATTGCCTGAAATATCGCGCAGGATTGGCGGCTTGTGAGCGTGCTCGCGAGCGGAGGCGTCGCTCGGGCGCGCCCGTCGAGAACACGCCACAGCGAGCATGTGCGCTCACGAGCCGCCAAGACAAGCGAGATTCAGGCAAGCGATTCGAGTTTACAGACTGAGCCGTCCGACTCCTCGACAAACGTACCGGATGGCGCGGTGTTCATTGAGCACGCAGCGAATCGGTGAGATATGCGGGCTAGCTCCGGCCGTCGAGCCAGGTCGCCGCGTCGTTGAGACTCCGAAAAACGCCGCCGCTGGCGCCCAGGATGTCGAGCGCGCGGCTCGCGATCAGTGACATCAGATGTCCCCTGACCGCGAAGGCAATACAGACATCATCACCCGGATGATGACGAGTCATTGAATCCTGTTCCGTGATGGTCGCCACCGAAGCCACGTTTGCTGCACGCAGGTCGACGAGTAATCTGCCGCCATTGCCCAGCCCGGCGAGACACGCGTCGACAAGGTCAGACAATGAGATCGCATTTCGAATCTCGAGCAGTGCGTAGCCCCCTTCAGCCGCCGGCTCCTCGCCGGCAACCGCCCACCCAATTGCGCGATCCACATCCTGGAATACGCGAACCGGTTGCACCACGAAGTGGGAGGCAAAGAGATGCAACACCCGCATCGTAGATTCGTGACGTCCGACGAGCGCCACTCTTGCGTCGTCGGAGATGTCGAGGGCACGGGTTGCACGAACGAAGTCGACGAACTCCCGGGTTTGCACATCCAGCGTCGAGACATTGGTGAAGTCGAAGACACGGGCGTAATCGCGAACGTAGTCCTCACGGTGTGCGACCTCAGCCTCATCCTGCAGCACATTCCGGTACGCAAGATCCGCCGGCGCCTGCGCGACAATCAACCGCCGTTCATGGTTGATCGAGTAGTGCATCTCAGGCCGAAGCGCGGTGGCTCTGGACGCACTCGACGAGCGCCTTCACATTCTCGACCGGCGTCTCGGGAATGATGCCGTGCCCGAGATTGAAGATATGACCCGGGCGTCCGCCGACCTCATCGAGCAGGGCCGTTGCCTTGTTCACCACGGTCTCGCGGTCAGCGCACAGTACGATGGGATCGAGATTACCCTGCACGGCCCGGACGCCGGTCAGATCCCAGGTTTCGACGAGCGGTGTACGCCAGTCGAGCGCCAGCACGTCGCCACCCGCCTTTGCCATGAGCGGCGCCAGCGCCGGGTTGCCGGTGCCAAAGTGAATGACCGGTACGCGACCCGAGATTTCACTCATGAGACGCTCGCTGTGCGGCATGACGTATTCACAATAGTCCTCTGGCGACAGGCAGCCGACCCAGCTGTCGAACAGTTGCACGGCCTGAACACCGGATTCGATCTGGTAGTTCATGTAGTCGATGACGCAGGTCGTGATACGCGTCATCAGTTCGTGCCATCCCTTCGGCTGTGAGTACATCATCTTCTTCACGAAGACATAGTTGCGCGACCCCTTGCCCTCGATGGCATAGGAAGCGAGCGTAAAAGGCGCGCCGCCGAAACCGATGAGCGGAATGTCAGCGGGCAGTTCGGCACGAATCAGCCGGATGACCTCGGCGATGTACGGCATGGTCTCTGCGGAATCCCGCACCTTGATCGCCTCGACGTCACCCACCGAACGCACCGGGTTATCGATATTCGGCCCAACGCCGGGGATGTAATCGAGCCGCAATCCCATGGGCTCCAGTATCGGCAGCAGATCCGCGAACATGATCGCGGCATCAACGCCGAGAATGCGCTGGGCGTCACAGGTTGCCTGCGCGGCAAGGTGCGGCGTCTTGAAGAAGTCGAGGCTTGGTGTGTCACCCTTGACCTCGTGATACTCCGGCATATAGCGACCCGCCTGGCGGTTCAGCCAGATCGGCGTACGTTCGGTCGGCTCGCCGCGGCAGGCCTTGAGAAACAGGGAGTTGTGCATCTCGTCGTTCACTTATTCGTTCACCAGTGCCATATCAATCTCGTGTTCAACGTCAGCCCCGTAATCCACGTCATCGAAGCCAAATCCGTGCATGTTGAGGTAGGCCTCACGGTAGCCGGCGAAATCAGCGATCGTACCGAGATTCTCGGTCGTCACCTGGGGCCACAGTTCCTTGACCGCGTCCTGCACCTCGGGGTCCAGTTCCTTCTCGTCCATCCGGACGCGACCCGCCTCGTCGAGCCGGAGCTCTCCACCCGAGTAGAGTTGTTCAGCGAACAACCTCGTGGTCTGCTCAATGCAGCCCTCATGGGTACCTCGGGCCTTCATGACCTTGAAAAGCAGCGACAGATAGATCGCCATACCCGGTATGGCGGAGGCCGCCTGTGTCATGAGCCCCTTCATCACGCAGACGCGGGCAACACCATCGACACGGGCCATTGGCCCCGCAAGCGCTGCTGCTGCACGGTCGAGATCTTCCTTCGCCTTGCCGATCGTCCCGTGATAGTAAATCGGCCATGTCACTTCACTGCCGAGATACGTGTAATTCGTCGTGATGCAGCCATCGGCGAGCACGTCGGCCTCAAGCAGCGCATCAATCCATCGCTCCCAATCATCGCCGCCCATGACTTTGACCGTGTCGGCAACTTCCTGTTCGGTCGCGGGCTCGAGCGACATCGGCCTGATCTCTCCGCTGTTGAGATCAACTGACGAGCCTTCGAAGGCGCTGCCGATAGGCTTGAGCGAACTGCGCACCTGCTCGCCATCCGGCATTGTTCGAGCCGGCGCCGCGAGCGAGTACACGACGAGATCAATCTTGCCGAGGTCCTGTTTGATCGTGTCGATCGCGAGCTGCTTGATCTCGTCGGAGAACGCATCACCGTTGATGTTCCTTGCATAGAGTCCGGCCTCGGTTGCGAGCCTCGTGAACGCCGCCGACTTGTACCAGCCGGGCGACGCCGTGCGCTTGCCGGACGCCGGACGCTCGAAGAAAACGCCCAGCGTCGAAGCACCGGCTCCGAACGCGGCACTGATGCGAGAGGCGAGCCCGTAACCGCCCGATGCGCCGATGACCAGCACATTCTTTGGCCCATCGCTCAGCTGACCGTGCGCCCTGACATGCTCGATCTGGTTTCTGACGTCGACTTCACAGCCCACCGGATGCGCGGTCGTGCAGAGAAAGCCCTTGATTCGAGGTTCGATGATCATTTCGATTTCCCGTTCCTGTTATTAGTGCCGCCAGCGGGCAGCGGATGGTTGCGATGGCCGTAGACCATGAAGCCGATACCGAACAGCAGCATGGGCAGAGACAGCACCTGCCCCATCGTGACCCAGCCGAACGCGATGAATCCGATGTGGGCATCCGGCTGCCGGAAGAATTCGGCGCAGATCCGCAAGACCGCGTACCCTATCAGGAAGAGGCCCGACACGGCCATTTCGGGCCGCGGTTTTCGCGAGTAGACCCAGAGCAGCGAGAACAGGACCACGCCTTCGAGAAAAGCCTGATAGAGCGATGACGGATGGCGGGCGACGATGTCACCCGGATAGATCAATGCCCAGGGCACGTCGGAAACCCGCCCGGGCAGTTCGGCGTTGGCAAAGTTGCCGAGACGCCCGGTACCGAGCGCCACCGGAATCGCCGGCGCGATGAAATCGGTAATCGAGAAGAACGTTCGCCCTGTCTTGCGCGCATACCACCATGCGCCGATGAACACGCCGATCATGCCACCATGGAACGACATGCCGCCTTCCCAGATGCGGAACAGTGCCAGTGGGTCGCCCAGCAAGACCGGGAAGTTGTAGAAGAACATGTAGCCCATTCGGCCACCGATAATGACGCCCAGCACGCCATAGAAGAGCAGATCCGAAATCTGTTCGCTGTCCCAGTCAAGATCGGCCCGGGCGCGCGCCCGCCATGACACGAGCCACCAGACCGCACCGATACCGACCATATAGCTGACGGCATACCAGTGAACGGTCAGCGGTCCAAGGCTGAACAGGACGGGGTCGATCTCGGGATACTGCATGGAGCGGCCGGTAAGCAAAGTGCGCATTATCGGTCATGTTGGGACTCTGATAAACTCGCCGGCTTTCGGACCCAGAGCACTCCTATGTGCCTGATTTTGCTGGCGGTACAGCCCGACCCGGAACACCGCATCGTGGTCGCTGCCAATCGTGACGAGTTCTACGAGCGCCCCACGGCACAGGCCGCCTGGTGGCAGGATCACCGGTACGTACTCGCCGGTCGTGATCTGAGGGCGGGCGGCACCTGGCTCGGCGTGACCCGAACCGGGCGCTTCGCCGCTGTCACCAACTTTCGGGAGGATCCCCCGGATCCGCTGCCGCCACGCTCCCGCGGCGATCTCACCGCCGGGTTCCTGACTTCGGACATGCCGCCACGGGAATACCTCGAGGGTATCGAAAGCGTGGCGGGGGAGTTTCGCGGATTCAACCTCATCGTCGCGGACCGTCACGAGGTCTGCTACTTCAGCAATCGCGAGGGCCGGGTACGGGTGCTCGAGCCCGGCTGCTACGGGCTCAGCAACCAGTTGCTCGACTGCGACTGGCCAAAGGTCATTCGTGGACGCGAACAACTGGCGCAGCTCGGCGCGAGCGGATTCCGCACCGAGGATCTGTATCGGCTCGTCTTCTGCGAAGGCGACGGCGAGCCTTACTCCCAGAGTTTCATCGCCAGCGAGACCTACGGTACGAGCGCATCAACCGCCCTGCGCATCCGCCGTGATGGCCGGGTGTCGTTCGAAGAGCGGAACTTCGGCCCCGAGGGCGAACCGGCGGAGATCCACCGGTTCGAGTTTCAGGTCGAAGCAGCCGCCGACTAGACAGGCCTGCCGGTTTCCGCGTCCGGCACCCGCTGGATGCCAGTGACCTGATGGCCGATGAGCACCAGGAGCGTCGTCGCCAGTACACCGTTGACCACCACCGCCGCCGGACTCACGGCGTCGATACCGAATCGCAACGCATGGCCGGCGAGCAGCATCGCCAGCGCGATGGACCAGACACGCTGCAGCCAGCGGCGAGACACCGCGACATCGCGCAAGCTCAGGGCGGCGACGATCGCAGCCGCCATCACCAGCCAGAAAATGCCGACCGAACCGATACCCAGGATGACCTGTGTAAAGGCCGAGACCGTCAGGCCGAGGGGCATCCCCCACACGACGCCGACCCAGGCGTCGTTGATCCAGTCATGCCGTCGGCGCTTTTCGAGCCAGATGTTCACGCCAGTCGCGGCGACGACCGTGAGCGCAAGACCGAGCAACAGATAGATCGCCTGAACCGGCCAGCCGCCGAAGTGCCCGAAGTGCAGCCGATAGATCGAATAGACAGCCTGCTTGCCCACCTCTCCATCAGCGAATCCCGTCGTGCCGATGAAGTTGCCGGCGCCGTCGAAGCGGTATTGCTCACCCCAGGTGAGTCGCCCGGGCCACGTCGCATAGACATCGACCAGCGGCGTGTCCGTCGTCGCCTCGTGCACGATGACCGTAAACGGATGGCTCTCCGGCGCCATTGCCTGGACCTGCGAGATTGCCCGCCCGACATTCGGCGTTTCAACCCGCGTTTCAATCTCGGGTTCTTCGCCAAAGACCGAAGCCGAGAGCGCCGCGCCCGGTGTGCCCGTGAGGGCCGATACGAGTGCCAGCATGGGCAGCACCAGACCGAAGTACGCGCCCGTGATCCCGATCATCAGGTGAAAGGGCAGTCCCCAGACGCTGAGACGATTGTGCAGATCGACCTGCTCCAGCTGCCTCGACCCCCGGAGCCGCAGCGAAAAAGCATCACGAAGAATGTTCGGGTGTGCGAGCAGCCCCGAGATGACCAGCGCACACAGGAGCACACCCAGGGTACTGACCACCACAATGCCGATCCTGTTGGGCAGGTGGAGGTACAGATGAAGTTCGACCAGCAGATGCGTCCACGCATGCCGGACCTCTTCACCCAGAGATCCGTCCTGGTTCACGAAAAAGCCCGTCTCTTCATTCGAGAGCGCAAGCCTCGGCAGGCGCGGAGTCGGCAGTGAGACATAGAGGTGATCGGTCACCGCGAGTGACTCGTCAATCTCGCGAGCGAAGACCCGCTGGACGATCTCCGGCGTCACCTCTGTGAATTCGTCAGCTGCTGGCTGCTCCCACCGTTCCAGCCAGGGGTAGAGTACAGCGATCGTGCCCGAGAGACAGACCACATACATGATGGCGCCGGCCAGCAACCCCACCCAGGCGTGGCTGGCCAGCGCGCGTTTGACCAGGCCGGCAGACGGAGCAAATTTCACAGTGACCCCCTTGCCAGCAAAAAGGCGGCGCCGATCAGGCCCGGCAACACGATGCCGACCGACCGCTGAACCATCCGGTCATCCAGCGTCACCCAGCACGCTGCCGCGCCCCAGACGAGGGGCAGCAGGAATATCGCGAACGCCCACTGGTTTGCCCCACCCCACGGCAGCGCTACAGCGAGTGCAGTGACCACGCACATGCTCGCGATACCGGCGACGGGCACGGCAAGCAGGAAGCGAAGCAGGTGGCGAGAAAAGCGGGCAGCGGTCATCTTGCCGGGCTGGCGATTCTCCGGTGCGTCGCCCCGCTGCCGGATGTCGGCATGCAGCGCAACGATGCACAGCACGACAAGGCTCGGAACGGTCAGCCCGACAACGCTGCCGAACTCCGGCCCAAGCGCGACGATCCACAGCGCAAGCGCCAGCGTCATCAGGGCCCAGCCGGCGAGCGCGATGGCCGGCCCGGAGAGCCGGTTTCGCCATTTCCGATACAACAGGATCGCGCCGAGGCCGGTCGCCACCGACGCAATCAACGAAGTCACGACTACCATGCTAGAAGTCGTAGGTGACCGAACCGACGACCGTCCGCTTCTCGCCGAGGAAGCAATCACCGCGGCCGAGACAGGTGGCGATGTACTCCTTGTCGGTCAGATTGTGCGCATTGACCTGAAATCTCCAGTCACCGGTGCGATAGCCAACCATGAAATCGAGGAGCGTGTACGACGGCGTCTCGAGCGAATCCGTGCCGTTCTGCGATTCGCCGACATAGCGGATGCCAAACCCGCTCTTGAACCCCGCCCACGCTGCCGGCGTCCATTCCATCCAGGCCGAAGCCTGGTTCTCCGGCACTGAGGCAAAGCTGAATCCGTTCGGATTCGCGGTCTTCACATGGCTCGCATTGAGTTCGAAAGAGAAGTCCCCAATCGGCAGCAGTGCCTCGAACTCTGCACCATCCACATTGGACACACCCTCCTGCTGGCTGTTCGCGCCAACAATCGCATTGGGGTTCGAGAGATTCGATTCCCTGATATCGAACCACGCCAGTGTCACGAAGGCCCTCGAGCCCGGGGGCTGGTACTTCAGACCCACCTCAACCTGTTCACCCTCCCGGGGCTTGAGGGGCTCTCCGGTGAGCGTGTCTGTCCCGACCACCGGCTCGAACGATTCGGCATAGTTCACGTAGGGTGCAAACCCGGCGTCGAAGGCATAGAGCGCGCCGACACTGAAGCTCGTCGCATCATCACGCTGGGTGGCGGCGGCCGACCGGGTCTCGACGCGGTCATGACGAACCCCGACCGAGATGCCGAGCCGACCCAGATCGATCTGGTCGTTGACATAGATGCCGAAGTCGCGGGTGGTCGACGAGGGTGAGTCGCTGAAGAAAGTATCGATCACGGCCTGATCCGGGATGTCACCGGTGTATTGCGGCTCGAACAGGTTCAGCCAGTAACGGTCGCCGAACGTTGCGTCCGGACCGCCCGTCGCGAAGTCGTAGCCGAGCGCGAACAGATAGGCGGAATCCGTATCCGTTTCGACATCCTGGTATTGCACGCCGATCATGAGTTCGTGCCCAACGGAGCCCGTCGCGAAGTCAGCGCGGGCCCGCGTATCGATCGCGGCCTGATCAGACTGCCCCTCGGCAACATAGAACGTTCGGGGCACCGTGCCGTTCCCGTACAGCGAGCCATCTGCCTCGAAGACGTAACGGCTGCCGCCGATGAACGCCGGCCATGCCTGGCCATAGTCAGACTCGCCGCGCGTAATGCGAGCCGTGGACTCGATGCTCCAGACCGGGTTGAACTGGTGGTCTGCGAGAAGCGTCAGCGAGGTGCTGTCGGTATCGTAGCGATTGAAGCCGGGCTCACCCGTGTACGTATCGAAGTCGATGAACGATCCGTTCGGCGCGGGATTCAGCGTCCCCGCAATGGGAAAGAACTGGGCGCCGGTATCGCTGTCCGTACGATTGACGTTGAGCAGGGCAGTGATGTTCGTCGAATCGGACGGGTGCCAGGTGATCGAGGGAGCAAACACGACTCGTTCTTCCCCCACGTAGTCGACCTGGGACTCCGAATCACCGTACAGCGCAACCAGACGATAGAGCCACGTACCGTCGTTGGTCAGCTTGCCGGTCGAATCGAGCCCGATCTCGGCATGGCGGTTGTTGCCCGCCTCCACGGTGAGCCGGGTCGATGCCTGTGCTTTCGGCGTCTTGCTGACGACGTTGACGATCCCGCCCGGCGAGCCCTGACCATAGAGCACCGAAGCCGGCCCCTTCAGGATCTCGACCTGCTCGATCGTAAAGATGTCGGGTCGCGCGTTGTTGTAGCTGCCGAACAGCGCCTGCAGGCTGTCGCGATACTCAGGGACGCCCATGCCCCGCACCGACAGCCAGTCGCCACGCGTCGCAAAACCGTACTGCTCACCGAAGACGCCCGAGGAATAAAGATAGGCATCCGCAAGGTTCAACGCACCCTTGTCCGACAGATCCTCGCGCGTTTCGATCGACAGGGATCGCGACACCTCGAGAATCGGCGTATCCGACTTGGTGGCCGAGTAACGCGAGACGGCACCCACGACGGTGATTTCTTCCATGTCTTCCTGCGCCGATACGGTGTGTGCCGAACCGGCCGCGAGCAGAACGGCCAACGACCAATGACTGAGTTTCATGATTCATTCCGATTTCCACAGTGAGGCTGCGGATTCTACGGAACGATAATGCAAATAGCAATGATTCCTATTTACATACTTCAGCAGAAGACCCCTACAAACGAAGGACGCTAACCCACGATCCGGTTACGAATGATCTGTCCAAGCCCGGACTTGCGCATCTGGGCCTCGACGTAGTCACGGATCAACACGGCGTTATCCATCTTCAGCACCTTGTTCAGGATGCGCTTCGCTCGCGCGAGCTCAAACGAACGCAGCGCCTGCTTGACGATCAGCAGGTTCGTCGAGTTCATGGACAGCACATCGAAACCCATGGCCATCAGCAGAATCGCCGCTGCCGGGTTTCCCGCCATCTCGCCGCAGATGCCGAGCGGCTTCTTCTCGGCGTGCGCAGCATCGACGATGTCCTTCAGCGCGTGCAGCACCGCCGGGTGAAATTCCTGGTAGAGCTCGGCAACGCGCGCATTGTTGCGATCGACCGCCAGCATGTACTGGATGAGGTCGTTGCTGCCAACGGACAGAAAGTCGACGCGCTTGATGATGTCCCTCGCCTGATACACCGCCGAGGGAACCTCGATCATGACGCCGACATCCGGCATCTCGACTTCGACACCTTCTTCGATGAGTTCGCGGTAGCACTGGCTGATGAGTCGCTGCCCCTCATCGACCTCCGCAACGCTGCTGACCATGGGCAGCATGATCCTGAGATACGTGTCGATTCCCTCGTTCGCGCGGATCATCGCCCGCACCTGGGAGAGGAAGATCTCCGGGTGGTCGAGACTCACCCGCACCCCGCGCCAGCCCAGAAACGGGTTTTCCTCCTCGATGGGAAAGTAGGGCAGCGCCTTGTCGCCACCGATGTCGAGCGTTCGCATCGTGACCGGCCGCGGCGCAAATGCCTGCAGGTGCTGTCGATAGATGACCCGCTGCTCTTCCTCGGTGGGAAAGCGGTCATTCATCATGAAATGGATTTCGGTGCGGTAGAGACCGACGCCCTCTGCGCCGCGATCCAGCGATCGGGCGACATCCGTCATGAGCCCGGTGTTGACCCAGAGCCGGACCCGATGACCATCGAGCGTGACGCACTTCTCGTCCTTGATGTCTTCGAGGCCCTTGATGAGCGCGGCTTCCTGTTCCACAACCTCCTGGTACAGTTCGATCTGCTCGGCCGTCGGGTGAGTGATGACCTGCCCCTGGAATCCGTCGACGATGATCGGTTTTTCCTCGAGAAGGCTGACCGGGAGATCCTCGACCCCCATGACCGTCGGCAGGTCCATCGCGCGTGCCAGGATGGCAACATGCGAGGATGGCGATCCCTTGACCGAGACAAGGCCCCTCAGGCGTTCGCGGGGAACCTCGGCGACCATGCCGGGCGTGAGTTCGTCGGCAACCAGCACCGTGTTGTCAGGAAACTCACTCCGGCGCTCGTCGGTGCGCTGCAGTTTGCCGAGTACGCGCCGCCCGAGATCGAGGACGTCCACACCCCGCTCACGCAGGTAGTCATCTTCCATGGCTTCGAACGTCGCCACGTGTTGCACAATCACCTTGCGCAAGGCCGACTGCACCCACTCGCCCTGTTCAATCAGTTCGATGACTTCACCGGTGATGGCCGGATCGTCGAGCATGTGAAGATAGGCCTCGAAGAGACCGAGCTCCTCAGGCCGCAGCCGGTCGGACAGCTTGTCCGACATATCCGTAATCTCGGCGCGGGTCTCGATGACGGCAGCACGCAGCAGCCTGATATCCGCCTCCGGGTCCCGCGACTTGCGATCGGGCACGTTGTGCAGGTCGGCCTCGGGGAAGATGACCACGGCTGAGCCAATCGCGACGCCCGACGCACCGGGCTTGCCGATGAACCGGCTGGCCTGCAGTTCCTCGACGTTCGACACCGAGAGCTGGCCCGTCGCACGGGCGTGCGCAATCACGCCCGCGAGCTGCGCCGACAACGTGATGAGGAAGGCCTCTTCGCTTTCATCGTAGCGTCGCGCCACCTTTTGCTGCACGACGAGTACGCCGAGGACGCGGCGGTGGTGAATGATCGGCACGCCGAGGAACGACATGAACGGTGCTTCGCCCACCGCGTCAATATAGAGGTAACGAGGGTGCGAGGGCGCGTTCTCCAGATTGATGGGTTCCGCCCGTTCGCCCACGAGGCCAACAAGGCCTTCGTCGATCGCGAGCGTGACAACACCCTCAGCCTCACGGTTGAGACCCCGCGTCGCCATGAACACATATCGCTCGTTCTCTTCATCGAGCAGATAGACGGTGCAGACCTCGGTACCCATTGCCTGCTGGACCCGATCAACAATGATGTCCAGCGCGGTATTCAGGTCGCGCGCGGCATTGACCTCCTGGATGACCCGGCGGAGCGTGTCTAGCATAGGTTGGTCCCGGGCGTTATCGGCTGAGGCAGCGCGACAGGTACGGCGCCAGTTCTTTCATGGCGCGGCGGTAGACATCCTGCTTGAAGGCGACGACCTGCCCGAGCGGATACCAGTAGCTCACCCACTGCCAGTGGTCGAACTCCGGAGACTGGGAATGATCGAAGCATACGGCGGAATCCTCGGCCATCATTCTGAGAAGATACCACTTCTGCTTCTGGCCGATGAATGAAGAGTTGTTCTGTCGCAGCAGACGTCTGGGCAGCCGGTAACGCAGCCAGCCGCGCGTGCAGCCCACAACCTCGACACATTCCGGGTCAAGACCGACCTCTTCCTTCAACTCCCGATACAGGGCGTCGTCAGGGCTTTCCCGCTGCTTGATGCCACCTTGTGGAAACTGCCATGCATCCTGACCAATCCGCCGGGCCCACAATACCTGCCCACGGTCATTGGCCACGATGATACCGACGTTGGGTCGGTAACCGTCCGAATCGATCAACTTGCGATCCTTCAATAAGCTAGTCGGATATCGGCAAGTACGCTGTGTTCAACTCCCCTGATTTCCCCTCACGGGCCGCAGCCCGGGCCGCACCCCGTCGAGGGTTTCCTGTCTTGGCCTGCGCTGTAGCAGACATGAACTGACGTTGAATGCATAATTGCGACTTGATTTCATTGTCTATGAATCGGGGACCCACGGCAAACAGCGCCGCAGCCCCGGCATGCTGGAGCCCTGACCTTGGCACTCGCCATCTTCGACCTCGACGAAACCCTCATTGCTGACGACAGCGACCACGCCTGGGGCGAGTTCATCGCCGACCGCGGACTTGTGGATGCCGATGCGCATCGGCGCCAGAACGAAGTGTTCTTCGAGGCCTACAAGCGGGGCGACCTGGACATCCACGCCTACCTCCGGTTCGCCTGCAAGGTGCTCGCAGAGCATGACGTCGAGTTCCTTAACGAACTGCGCCGAGAGTTCTTCGACGAGCGGATCCGGCCGATGCTGCTCGACAGGGCCGAGGCACTGATCGAATCACATCGTGAGCGTGGCGATACGCTGATCATCGTCACTGCCACAGCCGAATTCGTCACGCGCCCGATCGCGGAGCACTACGGCATCGATACGCTGATCGCACCGATCCCGGAATTCAGGGACGGCCGATATACCGGAGAAATCGTCGGCACCCCGAGTTTCCGGGAGGGCAAGGTCACGAGAATCAACGAGTGGCTCACCACGTCTGCAGAAACGCTGGAAGGCAGCTACTGCTATTCAGATTCGCACAACGACGTGCCGATGCTTGAGCTCGCGACCTTCCCGCACGCCGTCGATCCGGACCCGAAGCTTGAATCCATCGCCAGGGAGCGGCAGTGGCCCATTATTTCCCTGCGCGAATCCTGACCGGCGTACTCATCCTCGCCGTCGCCGGCTGTGACCCGTCACCCGCGCCGCGGGAAGAGGCCAGGCTCGCGACTGTCGACATCACCGCGGTCGAATCGCACATCGATGCGGCGCAGCGGAAACTGGCGGGCGATCTGATGACATCCATGGCGGCACTCACGGCCGCAACCGACCAGTTCCTGCAAAGTCCCTCGGAAGCGTCGCTCCTGACCGCCAGAACCGCCTGGCACGACGCCCATCGCCGGTTTGCCGCGCTAGCGCTGCTGCTCGGGCGACAGGAGGACGACGACGAAATCGACGTTTGGCCGATCGAGCCCGGATTTCTCGACACGCTGCCCGGATACCCCGCATCCGGCATCGTCGGAGATGAAGTGATTACAATTTCGCTCGCAACGCTGCGCGCGCAGCACGGCATCACCCATCCCTCCGAGGCCAGCCTCGGTTTTCATCCCGCAGAATATTTTCTCTTCGAGCGCGCCCTTTCAGACTTCGAGGACACCGCAGAAAACCCGCGGCGACGGCAGACGCTGGAACTGATCGTACGCCACCTCGAAGCCTCGGTGCAGGCCTTCGTCGAGCGAGAGGCTGCAACGTCGGGCGGCTCGAAAGGTGAACGGCTGGAGGCCATTCTCGCGCGCCATCGCGTCGCGCTGCAGACGGCGGTCGCCGAGATCGGTCGTCATGGGGACGGCGCAGACATCCATCCCGGTTTCAGCAGTCAGGCGCCGGGGGTTATCGAACTGTTGTGGACAACGCTGGGGGATCTCTATGCGCAAGAGGAGCCGCTGGGCGCCGCCATTGCCGCGATCGACCCGGCGATCGCCACGGAGATACGGCGCAATCTCGAACATGGTGCTGACGAGCGGATACAGGGGGTGTTCACGCTGCCCCTCAATATGACCACACTCGGCGATCAGTTGAGGATGATCGAACTGCGGTTGTGAACTGCGGTTGTGCGGGTCGCCGGTTTCAGCTCGCCGCGCTGACCCTCGCCTCTGCCGCGGCTTCCGAATCGCCCGGCGCATCATCCGGCGCAACGTAGACGAGATCGAGTTCCCGCGCCGCCTTGACGTCATCGAGACGCTTGATCGGCATTGTCCCGGGCGCCTGCGTCACCTTCTCCGGCGAGGTTCGCGCCTCTTCGAGAATGGCCGCCATGGCGGCGACGAAGCCGTCGATCTCCTCGCGACTCTCGGTTTCCGTCGGTTCGATCAGCAGGCACTCAGGAATCAGGAGCGGAAAGTACGTCGTCGGCGCGTGATACCCGTAATCGAGCAATCGCTTGGCAACGTCCATGGCGTTGACGCCGAGTTCCTTCGCCTCTCGCTGGAGCGTCACGATGAACTCATGCGTCGCTCGCCGCGATGGATACGCGAGCTTGAATCCCGCCGCTTCCAGCCGCTTCGCCATGTAATTGGCATTGAGCGTTGCGTACTCGCCGACGCGGTTCATGCCCTCGGCACCCAACAGCCGCGCATAGGCGTAAGCGCGCAGCAGGATGCCCGTGTTGCCCATGAACGCCGACAGGTTGCCGATGGTCTGCGGCACCTCGGCCTCATCCATCCAGTAGTAGAAATCTTCCCCGTCCTGTTCGCGCTTGCCGACGATGGGAGTCGGTACGAAGTCCTGCAAGCGCGGGCCAACGCCGACCGGGCCTGCACCGGGGCCGCCACCGCCGTGCGGCGTGGCGAAGGTTTTGTGCAGGTTCATGTGCAGCACGTCGAACCCCATGTCGCCGGGTTTCACCTTGCCGAGAATGGCGTTCAGGTTGGCGCCATCATAGTAGAGCAGGCCACCCGCCTCGTGCACGACGCGGGCAATCTCCTGGATCGAGCGCTCGAATACGCCACAGGTCGAAGGGTTCGTCATCATCAGGCCAGCGGTGTGCGGACCCACGGCTTCCTTGAGGGCATCAAGATCGACGTCGCCTTCCTTGTTGACGTCGACTTCACGAACCTTGTAGCCGCACATCGTCGCCGTCGCCGGATTCGTGCCATGGGCCGCGCTGGGCACCAGAATCTCGTTGCGTTCAGTATCACCCCGCGATTCGTGGTAGGCACGAATCATCGCAACACCGGCGAACTCGCCCTGCGCGCCCGCCATCGGCGTGAGCGATACGGACTTCATGCCCGTCACGTCCTTGAGGTACTCCTGCAATTCATACAGACAGGACAGCACGCCCTGACTGAATCGCTCGGGCGCGAGCGGATGCCGATTGAGGAACCCCGGAATCATCGCCGCCTTGTGCGCACCCCGCGGGTTGTACTTCATGGTGCAGGAACCCAGCGGATAAAAGTGGGTGTCGATCGAGAAGTTCTGCTGCGACAGGTTGGTGTAGTGCCTGACAACCTGCAGTTCAGAGACCGCCGGCAGGCCCGCCGGCTTTGATCGCATCATGCCGGCCGGAAGTTCTGACGAGGTTTCCACGTCGCGAAACTGCGCGCGGGCACTGCGGCCTTCACCACTCTTTTCGAAGATCAGCATGACGCTTCTCCTGTTGCAGCGCGAAGCGCGACGACGAACCTTTCGATGTCGGCTTCGGTTTTTGTTTCTGTGACGTTCGTCAGCAGGCAGTGGTCCAGGGCAGCGTCGAGCTCGCCAAGGTCATAGCCCGGCAGGATGCCGTCGCCCATCATTCGATCAATCACCGTGGCGGCGGGTACCGGCAGTTGCAACACGACCTCGTGGAATACCGGCGCGCTGAACTTTCGAGAGACACCGTCTATCCCCGTGCACCCCTGCAACAGGTTCACGATTCCGCTGTGGGACTGGCTCGCAACCGCGCCGAGCCCCTCATCACCCATGAGGCTCATATAGATCGTCGCCGCCGTCATCAACAGGCCCTGATTCGTGCAGATGTTCGATGTCGCCTTGCCGCGCCGGATATGCTGTTCCCGCGCCTGCAGGGTCAGTGCGTAGCCCGGTCGACCCTCGGTGTCTACCGTGCGGCCGATGATTCGGCCCGGCATCTGACGCACCAGCGCCTTTGTGCAACACATGACGCCGCAATAGGGACCACCCGAGGATACCGGGATGCCGAGCGGCTGTGCTTCGCCAACGACGATATCGGCACCGGTCTCGCCCCACTCGCCCGGCGGCTTGAGCAGCGCCAGCGCAGTCGGGTTGACGACGCCGATGACCAGCGCGCCCTGCTCGTGCGCCCAGTCGGTGACGCGGTCGACATCCTCAATCGCGCCGAAGAAGTTCGGGTAAGGGACAACGATGGCGGCGTAGTCGCCGCCTTCCAGCGTCGCGACGTCAATGGTGCCTGTCTCGTCGGACCAGGGAACCTGCTGGATGTCGATGCTCTGGTTATAGACAATATTACGGGTCGCTGACAGGTAACCGGGGTGAGTCGTCCCGAACGCGAGCACGCGTCTCGACTTTGACTTCTTGTTGGCCCGAACAGCCATCAGCACAGCTTCCGCCAGCGCGGAGCCGCCCTCGTAAACCGATGCATTGGCGACTTCCATACCGGTCAGCCGCGCGATCATCGTCTGGAACTCGTAGATGGTCTGCAGCGTGCCCTGACTCGCTTCCGCCTGATACGGCGTGTACGCCGTCATGAACTCGCCGCGGCCGACCAGATCCCAGACCGCGCTCGGAATGTGATGCTGATAGGCGCCGGCCCCCATGAAACACAGATCGACCTCGTCCTGGCGCGCTCGCTCGTTCATGAGCCGCAGGAGTTCCATTTCAGAGATCCCTGCCGGAATCTCCTTCAACACACCCGACTTCAGTTCCGCCGGTATTTCATCGAACAATGCCTCGATCGAATCGACACCAATGGTGTCGAGCATGAGGCGTTCATCGGCCGGCGTGTGAGGTACAAAGGGCATATCGCTTCCTAGTGGTCGTCTTCGTTTTCGCAGAAAGTCTCGTAGTCTTCCGGCGACATGAGGTTATCCAGCTCACCGAGATCGTTTGGCTTCATCCGGAAGAACCAGCCATCGTCATAGGGTGATTCGTTTACGGTCTCCGGCGCGTCCTCGAGCACCTCATTGACGGCAATGATGGTGCCACTGACAGGCGCGTAAATATCGGATGCCGCCTTCACCGATTCGACAACGCCGGCTTCGCCCTTGGCCTCGACTTCGGCATCCATCTCGGGCAGCTCGACGAACACGACGTCGCCAAGCGAATCCTGCGCATGGTCGGAGATACCGACCGTGACCGTGCCATCGGTTTCAACGCGGGCCCACTCGTGGGTCTCGGCAAATTTAAGATCGCCGGGCACTTCTGCCATAGGTCTTCTCCTCTACACTCAGTTTTCTGTTTCTTTGTACACGCGCTTGCCGTTCCGAACGAACGGCGACTTGACGATCTCCACCGGTACCCGCTTGCCGCGGATTTCAACCGTCAGCGGCGCAGTCGCACCCGCATCAATCCGGGCGAACGCGATCGAATGCTGGAGGGTCGGTGAAAACGCCCCGCTCGTCACTTCACCCACGTCATCATCGCCCGCGAAGACCCGGTAGTGAGCGCGGATCACACCGCGTGCCTGCATGATGAGGCTGACAAGACGGGCCCTTGGCTGTGCCGCCTCGATCGCCTTCCTGCCGATGAAGTCCCGATCGTCGCTGGTCGCCACCGTCCACGAGAGATTGGATTCTGCCGGCGTGACCTGCTCGTCCATGTCGCTCCCGTAGAGGTTCATACCTGCCTCGAGACGCAGTGTGTCCCGCGCACCCAGTCCCACGGGCACCACGCCCGCTCCCTCGAAGCTGGCCCACAGCGCCGGCGCATCCCCGCCAGGCAGGATGATTTCCACACCCTTCTCACCGGTGTATCCGGTTCGAGCCACAAACATGTCCTCGACCGTGGCAAAGCTGAAGGGCTTCAGCCCCGCAATGGCGCCGGCGACAGCACCGCCCATCACATCAGAGACGCGCTCCAGACTGTCCGGCCCCTGCACCGCAATGATCGCGAGATCATCACGCTCGCGGATCGTGACGTCGAATCCCTCGGCCCGGGATGTCATCCAGTCCAGGTCCTTTTCACGCGTCGCGCAGTTGACCACGACCCGGTAGTCCTCATCACGCCGGTACACGATCAGATCGTCGAGGATGCCGCCATCGTCGTTCAGCATCGTCGAATAAAGTGCTCCACCGACGTCGAGCTTTGCGACGTCGTTCGCAAGCAGGTGCCGCAGGTAATCCCGCGCGGCTGGGCCACTGACATCCACGACCGTCATGTGGGAGACGTCACACATCCCCACACCCTTGCGAACGGCGTGGTGCTCTTCGATCTGGGAACCATAGTGAATCGGCATATCCCAGCCGCCGAAGTCGACGATCTTCGCCTTCGCGGCGACATGCTGGTCGTAAAGAGGAGTCCGGTTACCCAACAACTGTTCCTGATTATGCGTCTGACAAGAACCGCGTATTCTAGCTTTACCGTGCCTCGCGGGACAGTGAACTGCGCTCAGGGACGATGTGAAAACCGCTACTGAAACCCGATTCTCCCACTCGCGGCACGGGTAAGGGCCGACTTGAGTATCTCCTGGGAGTCGGCAACGCGGAACGCCGCATTCCTGAACCAGTTCAGTGCAGGTAGGTCCGTGTTATAGAGGCGCGCAAAGGTCTCCATGAGCGCAGCCGTCGCGACATTCAGGGGACGCCGGCGCCGCTGATACCGGCGAAGGATCGCAACGTCACTGATCGACTCCCCGGCAAAGTCCGCTTCAATGAGGACCTGCGCCAGCACCTCGGCATCGGCGATCCCGAGATTTGCGCCCTGGCCGGCGAGCGGATGGATGGTGTGGGCCGCGTCGCCAATCAGCGCCAGATGCGCGCGCACATATTCGAAGGCGTGACTTTGCCGGAGCGGGAACGAGAACCGCTGGTCGACGGCCAGCACGTCGCCCAGCGCGCCTTCGCTTGCCCGGGTGAGGGCAGCACAGAGCGCAGACTCATCCAGTTGCAGCAGACGGCCAGCATCGGTTGATGACCAGACGATCGACGACAGACTTGCCTCCGGCAGGGGCAGGAAGGCGAGCGGACCCTCGGATGTAAACCACTGCCTCGCCATGCTGCCGTGATCGTGGGCCGTCTCGATCGTTGTCACCACCGCTTCCTGCGGATACTTCCAGGAGAGCGAGCGGATGCTGCACGCCTTTCGCACGATCGAGTTGCCGCCATCTGCGCCGACCAGCAACCGGCATCGAACCACGTCGCCATCAGCCAGTACCAGCTCGTACCCTTCCGGTGACGACGCGATCCGGTCGATCCGGGTTCCCGCCCTAAACTCGATCGGCGATGCCTGAAGGGTCGCGGTGAGGGCTGCGACCACGGCACGATTCGGGACGATATACCCAAGCGCGTCCTCGCCCGCGGTCCCGGCGTCGAACTCGATGTGCCCGGTTCCCCGGGCGTCGGCGACCGACATTCGGGTAAAGGCGCAAGCAACATCATCCCCCGGCCAGCCGCCGATGCGGCAGAGAAAATCATGGGAAGACGGATTGATCGCACTGACCCGTGCGTCGACACCGGACTCGAGCACATGGCCGGTTCGCGAGGGTGCTCGCCGCTCGGGCGGGGTCGCGAGCGGCGCCGCGTCTATCAGCATCACAGACACACCGGCGTCCTTCAGGGCTGCTGCAAACGACAGCCCAACCAGACCACCGCCGACAATGGCAATCTCAGGCGCGTATTCGGTCATCTTGGTCTGCCATCCACTGTTCGATTTCATCTGCGGTTCGGGGAACGCCGGCCGTCAGCACTTCGTTACCCGATTTCGTGACGAGGACGTCGTCCTCGATGCGGACACCAATGCCGCGATACGCCGCTGGCACATCGTCTCCAGTCTCCGGGATGTAGAGCCCGGGCTCAATCGTGGTGACCATGCCCGGCTCGAATACCCGCCACTGATCGTCGATCCGGTACTCCCCGACGTCGTGAACATCGAGACCGAGCCAGTGACCAGTCCGATGCATGTAGAACCTGCGGTACGCCTCGGACTCGATGAGTTCCGTCACGTCGCCCTCAAGCAGGCCGAGCGCCACCAGCCCCTCGGTCAACTTCTGTACGGCGGCTTCATGCGGCTGGTTCCAGTGATTGCCGGGTTGTACCGCGTCGATCGCGGCAGTCTGCGCTGCCAGCACAACGTCGTAAACCCGCCGCTGCGCCTCACTGAACTGCCCGCTCACCGGGAACGTCCGCGTGACGTCCGATGCGTAGTACTCGTATTCACCGCCCGCATCGACCAGCACCAGATCGCCGTCGTGAAGCACGTCGTCGTTCGACACGTAGTGAAGAATGCAGGCGTTCGCCCCGCCACCGACAATCGAGGGATACGCCGTTGAGCGGGCGCCGTTCATCACAAGCTCGTGCTGGAACTCCGCCTCCAGCTGATACTCCGTCATGCCCGGCTTGACCGCCGCCATGATGCGCCGGTGGGCGCTCGCCGTAATCTCCGCCCCGTGCTTCATGACGTCGATTTCAGCCTTTGTCTTGATGAGCCGCAACTCATGAAGCAACTGCGAGAGCTGGACGTATTCACCGGGCGGCTTCGCACCATTTTGTCGGTTGCCGCTGATGCCGTTCACCCAGGCAATCAGGCGCGCATCGAAATCCGCGCGCATGCCCATGTTGTAGTAGATGCGTGAACGGCCCTCGATCAGACCCGGCAGGATGTCGTCGATATCGGACATCGGGAAGGCGTCATCGATGCCGTAGAGCTGCATCGCGCGCTCCGGCCCGGTGATCTTGCCGTGCCACTGTTCCTGCAAAGGATCCCGTTCCCGGCAGAAGAGTATCGACTCGCCATGCTCCCGCCCCGGCGCCAGCACGAAGACGGCCTCGTCTTCACGGAAGCCGGTGAGGTAATAGAAGTCGCTGTCCTGCCGGAACGGATGTTCGACGTCGCTGTTGCGGGAAGCAACGACGGCGCTGGGCAGAATCGCGATACTGCCAGGCTCGAGCATGGCCATCAGCTCGGTCCGACGGCGGGCAAATTCCTTTGCCGGGATCTTCGGCGCGCCCATCAATGGACTGCCTTCTGTGTGCATTCGGCGTGAATCAGCATCGCGGACATCCGCACATACTCCGTGATCTCGATCAGATCAGCCTCGTTTTCCTCATCATCCGGGACTTCCTCGGCAACGCTGGCGATCTTGCCGATGTCGGTCAGCACCTCGGAGACGTCCGCCGACAGGTCCTCCACAGCGAATTTGCCGGTCATGCCGAATCCGTAAAGGAACCCGGAGCACCAGGCCGAGACTTCCCGCGTGCGGGCATCGATGGCGCGATCCTCTTCCGGCAGCAACAGGGCAAAGCCGAACTCCTCGTCCAGCAACCCCTCTGCAACCTCGTTGTACACCTTGTCGACGATCCTGAACTCCTCGTCGCTGAGCGGCTGGTCGAGCCACTGGGCGAGCGCTTCCCGCCGGCCAGGGCTATCCCAGGCGGCGCCGGCGCACTGCCAACCCGTCAACAGGCCATGGATTTCTGCGGGCGACTGGGCTGTCGTCGTCGACTGCGCCCATCGCTCGAGTTCCTGATACGTGACCATGGGGTCTCCTGAAAAGTTTCGCGCCACCTTAACACTTCAGCGGTCGGCAGAGACCGCGCTCAATTGACGCCTCTCTGACACGCACATTATAGTACCGGCTACCTCGGGCGGAGGAATTCCGTTGGAAATAAAGGACCTGGAAGCGAAGATCGACGAGCTGATCGGGCTCATCGACGAGCTCGAAAAGAAGAATGCGCTGACCGAGGCAGACCGGGACAATTTGCTGGCCGAGCGTACGAAACTGATCGAGAAGAACGAGATGGCCAAGAGCAAGGTCGAAGCGATGATCATGCGGCTCAAGTCGCTCGAGCAGGATTGAACATGAGCGACGCCCAGACGGTGACCGTCAAGATCCTCGACAAGGAATACCAGGTCAGCTGCAAGCTCGAGGAGGTCGACGCCCTCAAGCGTTCCGCCGCCTACCTTGATGAGAAGATGCGCGAGGTCAAGTCTTCATCCCCGATTCTCGGACTCGACCGGATTGCGGTCATGGCCGCACTCAATATCGCCAATGATTTTCTGCAGGAGAACCGCAGGAACGAGACCGTGGTCGAGGCGCAAGCCGACGACCTGCGCAATCTCGGTGGCAAGCTGGATCTCGCACTCGACAGGCTCCGCTCGGGCGTTGGCTGACACCCGCGCGATCACGATATAATGCGCGTCCGCTCCCTGGTTTGTTTGCCAGTCGATATGTCCTCGACCCTATAAGCGATACCCAGGAGGTCTTTTGATTGACCGATGCGCATGTCCGCCAGTGGCGGGAAGCCTAAAGTCAGTTGGAGACCACCGCCTTGAACCGCTGGGTTCAAGGGCCTGTCCGACAGCGGCAATCCGGGGAGTTTGATTCTTGCCTTTAACGCAGTCCCGTACGCGGCGTGAACTCCGAGACGCACGGCGCAACCTGAGCGCGCATGAGCAGCGCGCCGCCGCGCAATCCATCCGCAGACTCGCGGCACGAAATCTCACCTACCTGCGCGCCCGCCACGTCGGATTCTATGCGGCGACCGGCGAAGAGCTGAGCCTGTGGCCGCTCCTGAGCGACGCCGCTGCAAGCGGCAAGCGGTGCTACCTCCCGGTCATTACCGACCGCCTGATAAGGTTTGAAACGGCGCCGCTCGGTTTCTTCGAATTCGACCCACGCTTCGACACGCTCGTCACAAACCGGTACGGCATCGCCGAACCCGGTCTTCATCAGAGGCGTCGACGACGGGTGGACAGGCTCGACGTACTGTTCGTGCCGCTGGTCGGCTTTGATCGATCGGGCCAGCGAATTGGTATGGGCCAGGGGTTTTACGACCGCACACTGGCCGGGATCCACCGACGATATCGGCGGCCGCTGCTGGTGGGATGTGGATATTCGGTCCAGGAGGTCGGGACTATCGAGACGAATCCGTGGGACGTCCCGCTCGACGCGATCCTGACTGAAAGGGAATGGATTCGGGCAGGTCTATAAACCGATGGCCTGGGCCGCGACATTGACCGCCACACCCAGCCCGACGACGATAAAGAGGACCGAAATCAGATCCGGCTTTTTCTTCATGAATGCAGTTCCATTAGCATTTACGTGCGCCACTCCGGCGCTAGTTGTCCAAGATATAATCACGACCGGTGGATAATCAAGAGAACTGGTTCACGTTTGCGCCACATTGGTGCTTTATTCCACCAGAAATCCATAATTCCTACAGATAGTGACCACTAACCAACGAATTCTATTTGGCAGCGCAGCATGACGGTACTCAATATTATCAGGATGGGCCATCCGACCCTTCGGGAACCCGCGAGCCCCTATCCGCCCGACAAGATCGGCTCTTCAGAATTCCTGGCGCTCATCGCGGACATGCGGGAGACGATGTACTCGGCGGGCGGCATCGGGCTCGCGGCACCCCAGGTCGATGTCGGGTGGCAGATTGCCGTCATCGAAGTGCCCGACACGGGGACGCGCTACGGCGATACGCCAGCGCTACCGTTCGCGGCCTATGTGAATCCGCAGATCACGGTCCTCGATGAATCGCCAGCGGGCTACTGGGAAGGCTGTCTGTCGGTGCCCGGCATGATGGGATACGTGGAGCGACCGCAGCGAATTCGTGTGGACTACCTCGATGAGCAGGGCGAAGCCCGATCGATCGAGGTCTCGGGCTTTCTCGCCACGGTTTTCCAGCATGAGTTCGACCACCTCTACGGAACGCTCTATGTCGATAGAATCGACGATATGCGGAATTTCATGTTCGAAGCCGAGTTTCGCCAGTTTCACGCCGGCGAGTCCCCGGAACTGGAGTAGCGGCCCCAACTTCCCTATACTCCGCCGCCCCCTGACGGGTTTCCGAAGGAGATTCACCGTGCTGGACAACCGTTCAACCCGGCTTATCGACGCTGCTGCCTCACTGGTCGGCGAGTTCGAGCTGTCTCACCACTCGACGGCCGGTGCCGTTGGCGCAGCCCTGCGTACCCGCGCCGGCAACATCTACACCGGGATCTGCATGCACATGAGTTGCGGCATCGGGTCCTGCGCCGAGCACGGTGCCGTTGTCGAAATGCTCAAGCATCGGGAAACCGACATCGAGGAGATCGTCGCCGTGAATCGCGACGGTATCATCACGCCCTGCGGACGCTGCCGGGAGTTGCTGGTGCAGACCGCACCCGGCAACCTGCAGACCCGGGTCATCGTCGACGCGACCACGAGTATTCCCCTCGCGGAGCTGATGCCGCTTCACTGGCTGGAGATCAAGGCGCAGCAACGCCAGCGCGAGGCCTCCTGACGCACAGCGCCGTGATACCCTCTGGAGCAAAGACTTGTTGCGGGAGGTGCTGTGCGACTTTTGATTCTTCTGGTTCTGTTGGTGGCCGGCCAGGTTCATGGCCAGACCCGACAGGCGCTCGTCGGCGGCACGCTCATCGACGGGTACGGGTCGACGCCGATCCAGGACAGCGTGATTCTGGTTCGGGACAACACCATCGAGGCCGTCGGCACGGTCGCAACCCTGCCCGTCCCTGACGAGTACGAAATCATTTCAACCGAAGGTATGAGCGTCCTGCCCGGACTCTGGGATGCGCACGTACATCTCATGATCAACGGGCATGGCGACTACGACCACTGGTTCCCGGCCTACATGGATCGGCAGGTCGACGAGATCATGCCCGCGTCGGCCCGTCAGCTGTTGATGGCCGGCATCACCTCGGCCCGCGATCTCGGGGCGCCGCTCGAATACTCGATCACGGTGCGGGACCGGATCAATGCCGGCGAAATCCCGGGGCCCCGAATGTACATGTCCGGACCCTTTCTCCAGGCAGAACCCTACCCCGGCAGCGACTTCTATCGCTGGGGCGTGCAATCCCCGCGCGAGGCCAGAGAAAAAGTCGACAGGCTCGCTGATGCCGGCGTCGATCTCATCAAGCTCGTGGACCAGGACCAGATGCCCCTCGAGGCGGCGCGAGCGCTGGTCGCGCGAGCTCACGAACGCGGCCTGCGCGTCGTCGCCCATTCTCACCGGCCGGATGAAATTCGCGTCGGGCTCGACATTGGCGTCGACAACTTCGAGCACACCGGACTGACAAGTGCGCCTGAGTACCCTGACGACATCATGGAGGCGCTGAAGGAGCGTACCGCGACCGGTCGTGTGAGCGGTGGCCCGTTGTACTGGACACCCACAGTCGAGGGGCTCTGGAATAACGACTACACACTCGCGAATCCGGAGGAACTCGACAACAGCTGCTGGAAGGAAGGCCTCGAACCCGACACGATCGCCGACATCGAGGCATCACTCGAACATCCTCAGCGCCTCGCCTATTTCGATCTGACGCCGCGGCGAAAGCCTACCCTGATCCGCAAGGTCAGCCAGTTGCGGGAAGCGGGCGTCGTGCTGCTCGTCGGCACCGACAGCGGGATTCCAATGAAATTCCACTGCCAGTCAACATGGCACGAACTGGACGTCTGGGTGAATGTCATGGGCATTCCCGCGATGGAGGCGATCCGCGCGGCGACGTACTGGCCCGCCAAGTTCATGGGCGTGAACGACCGGACCGGCACGATCGAGCCCGGCAAGCTCGCCGATATCGTGGCCGTCAAGGGCGACGTGCTGCGACACATCAACCTGCTCTCCCGCATCGATCTCGTCATGAAGGACGGCGTGATCTACAAGCTTAAGGGCCAGCCAACGGCCGCGGCCGGGCAATAGCACATGAAGGCCAGCGCGCGGATCTGGATACTGGCACTGGTCGCGGCCTTCGCGCCGGTTGCCCATGGCACCGCGGTCGATGAGGCCACAGGAACGATCACGCTCAGCCTGACAACAGAGCCGCCGAGCCTCGACGCATCGCTCGTACAGGACACGGTCAGCAACCTGATTCTCGGGCTGACCAACGAGGGGCTGGTCGATATCGGACGACGCGGCGAGATTGTCCCTGCGATCGCCGAACGCTGGGAACAAACACCGACCCGCATCACGTTCCACCTGCGCGACGACGCGCGCTGGGCAAACGGCGATCCGGTCACAGCAGGCGACTTCGTCTATTCCTTCCGGCGACTGGTCGACCCGACAACCGGCGCATCGGGCTCTGCCTATCTCGCAGACATCATCGACAACGCCGCGGAGATTCTGAAAGGCGAACTGCCGCCGACGGCGCTCGGCGTCAGGGCGATTGATGACGCGACGCTCGAAGTGAACATGAGCCGCCCTGTCCCCTACGCGCTCTACGTACTGGCGGGAAACAACTACACACCGCTGCATCAGGACTTCGTCGAGGCCCAGGGCGAGAACTATGGTGCCGATGCCGACAACATTCTCGAGAACGGCCCGTTCCTGCTCGATGAGTGGGTTCACAGTGCAAGCGTGGTACTGCGCAAGAATCCGGGGTACTGGAACCGCGACGAGATCCGGTTGAATGCGATCGACTTCGGCTACATTACCGCCGACAACCGCTCGCTCTTCAATCTCTACAAGAGCGGTGAACTCGCAGCACTGCGGCTCGACGAGCAGGTCCTGAGGGACGCCGCAACGACGAACCATCGCATCCGCAAGACACCGACCAACTGCATTGGCTACCTCTATCTGAACCAGGCCGAGGGCAGGCCGCTCAGCAACCGGAAGCTGCGCCTTGCGCTGCGGGCCGCGATCGACCGTGACAGCTTCGTGAACAACATCGTCGCGTTGCCCGGCACCAAGCGCATTGACTCGATCTATACAGAGGCCATCCGAACCGAAAGCGGCGCCTTCGTCAGGGAGTTTCCAGGGCCGGAGATTGCCTATGATCTGGCGCAGGCCCGGCAATGGCTCGCGGAAGCAAAGCGCGAGATGGGTGTCGACGAGATTCCTCCCATCGTCCTGCTCGCCAACGAGCGCAGGCAGGTGCATGCGGAGTTCATCCAGTCCCAGCTCAGATCGGCGCTCGGTCTCGACATCCGGGTCGACAAGCAGACGTTCAAGCAGGCCATCGCCAGGATGTTCGATGGTGATTTCGACATCTCCAGCGCCGGGTTCTGCGGCGGCTCGCTGGTCGATCCGCTGGTCTTTGCCGGGATGTTCGAATCGTCGAGCCCGTTCAACCGTGGCCAGTTCTCGAATGCCCGCTACGACGAGTTGATCGCGCTGACCCACAGCACGGCCGATCAGGCAGTTCGCATGAGAGCCTTCGATGAGGCGCAGCACATCCTGTTCGATGAGGCAGGCGTCATTCCGACGCACCAGCTCAGTTGGGTCTACGTTCAGCATCCGGCGCTGCGCGGGCTGCGCCGATATCCGTCGGTCAACTTTTCTACCGGCTTCATTGATCGATGAGAGGGAGGTTGTGACATGTCGCAAGTCGTCGTGATTACAGGAGGCGGTACCGGCATCGGCCGCGCGGCCGCACTCAGGTTCGCTGCCGAGGGATATACCGTGGTGGTCTCCGGCAGGCGCCTCGAGAAGCTCGAAGAGACACGTGATGCCGCGACCGGCACCGTTGTCCCGGTCGCCGGCGATGTTGGCGAGGCGTCCGGGGCCGGCAGGATCATCGAAGCGTCGGCACGCCTCGGTGACATCGTTTGCGTCGTCAACAACGCAGGCGTTGGCTGGGATTATGGCGCCCGGGTGCCAGGGTCGATGGCCGCACTGCGTGAGACGTCAGCAGACAACTGGCGGGATGTGATGCGCATCAACCTCGATTCCGTGTACTTCATGTGCCACGCCGCGCTGCAGCACCTCTCGGCCGGAGGCAGCATTGTCAATGTGGCGAGTGTCGGTGGACTCAAGGGCATGACCGACGCGCACACCTACGCGACCACCAAGGCCGGGATGATCAACCTGACGCGATCTCTGGCAAAGACCTACGGGCCCGAAGGCATCAGGGCCAACGTCGTGGCGCCGGGATTCACCGACACCGACATGGTCAGGCCCGTACTCGATTCCGACCACAACCCGTTCGCAAACGACGCGACCCGGTTCCAGGTCACACCACTCGGTCGGCCTGGTACGCCGGAAGAAATGGCCGATGCGATCTATTTCATGGGCGTGCAGGCGAAGTACTGCAATGGCGCGGTGCTCGTCGTGGACGGCGGCGCCATGGCGTAGTCGCTACCTGAGAAACATCTCATAGGCGGGATTGTCCGTCTCTTCCCAGAACCGGTAGCCGAGCCTCGCCAGATCCTTGACGAGCCGCGGGAAGTGCTTGTCGGGAACCTCGATGCCCGCCAGCACACGTCCGTACGCCGAGCCGTGATTGCGGTAATGGAACATGGTGATGTTGAAGTCACTGCCGAGTACGTCGAGGAACCGCATCAGTGCCCCGGGCCGCTCGGGAAACTCGAAACGGAACAACCGCTCGTGACCCAGCCCGGTCGTCCGACCTCCGACCATGTGCCTGACGTGGAGCACGGCAGCCTCGTTTTCCGAGAGATCGACAACCTGATACTTGCGCCGCATCTTCTCGACCAGCGCATCACGATCGCCGCGACCCGGCGACGTCTGGATGCCGACCAGCACGTGAGCCTCGTCGCCCGGCGCGTAGCGATAGTTGAACTCTGTCACCGCGCGCTTGCCAATCGCCCGACAGAACTGACGGAAGCTGCCGGTCCGTTCAGGAATCACGACGCCCAGCAGGAGTTCGCGATGTTCGCCGATCTCGGTACGTTCAGCGACGTGCCGCAGCCGATCGAAGTTCATGTTGGCACCGCTGACGACGGAGACCATCGGGCCGGGTGCGCCACCTTCGCGCTCGACATACTTCTTCATGCCGGCGACGCTGAGCGCGCCCGACGGTTCGCTGATGGTTCGGGTATCCTCGAACACATCCTTGATGGCAGCGCAGATTTCGTCGACGGTGACCGTGATGACCTCGTCGATGCACTGTTTGGCCAGGCGAAACGTCTCTTTGCCGACCTGCCGCACCGCCGTACCGTCAGCAAACTGCTCGATGTCAGCGGCCTTCAGGCTCACGCGACGACCCGCGGCGAGCGCGGCTGCCATCCCGGCGGAGCCATCATGCTCGACGCCGATGATCTTGACGTCGGGGCGCAGATAACGCACGTAGGTACCGATGCCCGTGATCAACCCGCCACCGCCGATGGGAACGAAGATCGCATGAAGCGGGCCGGTATGCTGACGGAGAATCTCCATACCCACCGTACCCTGGCCCGCAATGACTTCCGCATCATCAAAGGGGTGAAGAAAGGTATATCCCTCCTCCTCGACCAGGTTCATCGCATGGGCGTACGCATCGTCGAAGCTGTCGCCATGGAGAATCACGCGGGCGCCGCGGCGCCGCACCGCATCCACCTTGATCGAGGGCGTGTTCGTGCCCATCACGATAATGGCGCGGACGCCAAGTTCAGCCGCCGCGAGCGCAACGCCCTGGGCGTGATTTCCGGCGCTGGCGGCGATAACACCTCGCCGTCGCGCCGCGTCGTCGAGCTTGCTGAGCTTGTTATAGGCGCCGCGACACTTGAAGCTGAAGACCGGCTGAAGGTCTTCGCGCTTGAGAAAGACCGGCGCACGAAGCCGTTCGGCGAGTCCGGGCGCCGCGTCGAGGGGTGACTCGATCGCAACGTCGTAGACGTTCGCCTCGAGAATCTTCTTGATGTACTGCTTCATGACCTGAAAAGTATACTGACATCACAGCCTCTCAGCAGAAGAACCGAATGGATCAGGACGCGATGAAGCGCAAGGTCGGCGAACGCGCCGCCGAGCATATCGACCGATTTCTCGAGAAGGACTCGATTGTGGGCGTCGGTACGGGGTCGACCGCCAACTGTTTTATTGATGCGCTCGCCGGTATCAAGACCCACTTCGACGGCGCCGTGGCGAGTTCAGTCGAAACCGAGCGACGCCTCAAGGAACACGGCATCCCGGTGTACGACCTGAACGGCGTCAAGCGACTCGCGTGGTATGTCGATGGTGCCGACGAGGTCGACCCGTGGCTGCACGCAATCAAGGGCGGCGGCGGCGCGCTGACGCGAGAGAAGATCGTCGCCTCGGTCGCCGAGCAGTTCATCTGCATCGTCGACGAGTCCAAGTGCGTCGACCTGCTCGGCAACTTCCCGCTGCCCGTCGAAGTGATCCCGATGGCGCGCTCGGCCGTCGGACGGGCCCTCGTTGAACTCGGCGGACGACCCGTCTATCGGGAAGGCTTCACGACGGACAACGGTAACCTCATCCTGGACGTTCACGGACTGACGATCACCGACCCGCGCAAACTGGAGTCGGACATCAACAACATTGTCGGTGTCGTGACGAATGGACTGTTTGCGGCCCGGGGCGCCGACCTGCTGCTCGTGGCCACACCCGGGGGCGTCGACGAGCGGCGAGCGAAATCATGACGGCCTTGAAGGGTGCCTGCCACTGCGGCGCTGTCACATGGGAGTTCGACGAGATTCCGGAGTCGGCGACGGCGTGCAACTGCACGGTCTGCCGGCGATACGGCGTACTCTGGGGTTACGACTTTGAGAACGAGAAGATCCGGGTGTCGGGCGAGACGACCCGATACGTGCGCGGTTCAGGCAGCATTGGCTTCCATTTCTGCCCGAACTGCGGCTGCGTTGCGTGGTGGCGGTCGGTCGGGGAGGACGCCGACGGGCGACGCCGAATCGCGGTCAATCTGAGGCTGGCTGACCCGGAACCGATCGCCGACCTGCCGATCGACCACTTCGACGGCTTCGGGACATTCGATGACCTGCCCCGGGACGGTCGCTGTATACGGGACTACTGGTTCTGAAGCAGCTTGCCCGGATTCAGAATGCCGTTCGGGTCAAAGACCTGCTTCATCTGCCGCAGCAGCGCGATTTCATCGGCGCTGCGGCTAAAGTGGAGTTGATCGCGCTTCAGCAGCCCGACGCCATGCTCCGCTGAGATACTCCCATCGAACTGACGAACGATATCGAGCACCGTTTCGCTCACGCCCTCGCACATCGTCTTGAACGCTTCGACGTCCATGTCACCGGGCTTCAGGATGTTGAGATGCAGATTGCCATCGCCGATATGGCCGAACCAGACGATCTCAAAAGCGGGATAGCCGGCCGCAACCGCTGACTCTATCGCGTCAAGAAACGCCGGTACTCTCGACACCCGAACGGCAATATCATTCTTGTAGGGCGTAAACGGTGTGATTGCCTCCGAGATGAACTCGCGGTAACGCCAGAGTTCCAGCCGGTCCTGCTCGCTCTGGCTGGCAACACCATCGATGGCGACGCCACGGGTCACACAATCCTCGAATGCCGCAAGCGCATCATCAGTCACAGTGGGCGTCACCTGCTCGAACTCCAGCAGCGCGTAGTAGTCAGCGCGTTCTGCGAGCGGCGCGCGCATGCCGTGTCGCTGCAGGACGTGCTCGAGCGCATTGTCCGAGAAGAACTCAAAGGCGGTCAGGGGGACCGCGTCCCGAAATGTTGCAAGCACCGACATGACGGCGTTCATCGAGGGGACGCCGATCACCATGACACCGAGTGGTTCCGGCGGGCGAACCACGGACATTGTCGCTTCGACGATCAGACCGAGCGTACCCTCGGACCCGATCATGAGGTGTCGCAGGTCGTAGCCGGCATTGTTCTTGACGAGCCCGCGGTTCAGATCCAGCAGTTCACCGGTGCCCGTGAGAACCTTCAGACCCGCCACCCGGTCCCGGGTCATGCCATAGCGAAGCACCTTGATGCCGCCAGCATTGGTCGCGATGTTGCCACCAATCTGCGAGGAGCCGCTGGATGAGAAGTCCACCGGATAGAATCGTGACTGGCTCGCGGCGAATGCCTGCAGATTCGCCGTCACGACGCCGGGTTCGAGGGTCACGAGATTATCGACAGGGTCGAAGTCGATGATCCGGTTCATGCGATCGAACGACACGACGACTTCACCCTGCGCCGCGACCGCACCACCGGACTGGCCCGTGCGGCCACCCGAGGGCACGAGGGCCACATGATGCTCGTTGGCGAAGCCAAGCAGGCGCTGGAGCTGGGGAATATCCCGCGCGAACACGACCGCGGCCGGGTCAGGTTCATGGAATCTCGTCCAGTCGAGGCCGTATTGATGTCGCGTATCAGCGTCAGTCGCGAGATTGTCCGGCCCGACCACCTGCGCCAGCGTCTCAAGATCAATCACGGGACCTCCCTGACTGGCACAAGAAACGGCTCGATGGGTGCCCATACCTTGTCTTGCCACTCATCAAGTTCATTGAGGAGCTGATGCTTTCCATGCTGCACAATATGCTGTGTTGCTTTCGCCAGTTACCGCGTACATCCACCGTACCATCGTCTCCTTCCTGCACATCGAGGACCTCTGCGCGCGAGGGCTGCAATGCGCGGAAATCGGGAATCAGGCGATTGCGGGGTCGAGTTCGCCGCTCGCGTATCGCGCAGCCATTGCTTCCAGTGACACCGGCTTGATCTTCGACGCATTGCCCGCCGTGCCGAAGGCCTCGTAGCGATGGCGAACGATATCCTTCATGGCCTTCATGGTTTCAGCGAGATACTTGCGGGGATCGAACTCTGCCCGGTTGTCGGCGAGAAAACGTCTCACGGCGCCGGTTGAGGCCAGCCGCAGGTCAGTATCGATATTCACCTTGCGCACCCCGTGACGAATCCCCTCCTGAATCTCTTCGACGGGGACGCCGTAGGTCTCGGGAATCTCGCCACCGTACTCGTTAATGATTGCAAGCCAGTCCTGCGGCACGCTCGACGAGCCATGCATGACCAGATGGGTATCGGGCAGGCGCGCGTGGATTTCCTTGATGCGCTCGATCGACAGGATGTCGCCCGTGGGCGGACGGGAAAACTTGTAGGCGCCATGACTCGTGCCGATGGCGATGGCGAGGGCGTCGCATCCGGTATCGCGCACAAAGTCGGCCGCCTCTTCCGGGTCGGTCAGCAGCATGTCGCGCGAGAGTTTACCCTCGGCACCCACGCCATCTTCTTCACCGGCCTCGCCGGTTTCGAGCGAGCCGAGACAGCCCAGCTCACCCTCGACCGTCACGCCGCAGGCATGCGCCATCTCGACGGTCCGCCGCGTGACGTCCACGTTGTAGTCGTAGCTCGCCGGCGTCTTCTGGTCTGAGAGCAGCGAGCCGTCCATCATGACCGACGAAAAGCCGAGCTGAATAGACTGCTGACAGACGCCCGGCGATGCGCCGTGGTCCTGGTGCATGACAACCGGGATATCAGGAAACTCCTCGATGGCCGCCAGGATCAGGTGGCGCAGGAAGTTCGAGCCCGCATACTTCCGTGCGCCGGCGGACGCCTGAACGATCACCGGGCTGTCAGTTTCGCTGGCACCCTCCATGATCGCGCGCATCTGTTCGAGATTGTTGACGTTGAACGCCGGAACCCCGTAGCCGTATTCGGCCGCGTGATCCAGAAGTTGTCGCATGCTGATGAGTGCCATGTTGCGGTTGACTCCGTGTCAGGACTTTTCAGCGGCTCGCGCTTCGAGCGCGGCCACTGCCGGCAGCGTCTTGCCCTCGACGAACTCGAGGAAGGCACCGCCGCCCGTTGAAATGTAGGAAACCTGATCGGCAACCCCGAACTTGTCGATCGCGGCAAGCGTGTCGCCGCCGCCCGCGATCGAAAACGCGTCGGCGCGCGCAATCGCCTCGGCAATGGCCCGCGTGCCCGCAGCAAAAGCCTCGTTCTCGAAGACGCCGACCGGACCGTTCCAGATGATCGTGCGTGCCCCTTCGATGATCGATGCGAGTGAGGCAGCGGTCTCCGGCCCGATATCCAGAATCATGTCGGCATTGTCGACGTCGTCCACGGATTTCAGGACGCCCTTCGCGTCGTCGAGAGACTGGCCGACAACCACGTCGACCGGTAGCGGAATCGAGACTTTCTCCATCAGGCGCTTCGCCGTCTCGATCATGTCCATTTCGCACAATGACTTTCCGACCCCCTTGCCCGCGGCAGCGAGGAACGTATTTGCAATGCCGCCGCCGACAATCAGCTGATCGACCTTGCCGGACAACTGGTCCAGCACGTCGAGCTTGGTCGATACCTTGGAGCCGGCGACAATCGCAACCACAGGCTTGCCGGGGTCGAGGAGGGCACGCGCCAGCGCATCGAGTTCGGCTGTCAGCAGGGGACCCGCGCAGGCGATGGGCGCGAACCGCGCAACTCCCTCGGTTGAGGCCTGGGCGCGATGGGCCGTCCCGAAGGCATCCATCACGAACACGTCACACAGCGCCGCATAGCGCTTCGCCAATGCCTCGTCGTTGGCGCCTTCGCCGGCATTCACACGGACATTCTCGAACAGCACAATGTCGGCATCCGGCCAGTCAAAGCCGTCGAGATAGTCGGCAACAAGCGCCACCCGCTTGCCGGTCACCGTCTCGAGGTGATCGCGTACCGGCGCCATGCTGGCGGCAGGCTGTTCCGATACGGGCTTGCCTTCTTCCGGCCGACCGAGATGAGACATCAGCATGACTTTCGCGCCGGCGTCGAGCGCATGCTCGATCGTCGGCAGCGCCGCCCTGATGCGAGCGTCATTCGAAACCCGCCCGGCGTCGAGCGGTACGTTGAGATCCTCTCTGATCAGGACTCGCTTGCTACTGATATCAAGGCTTTTGAGGTCGATCACGTTCATGCCGACAGCAACTCCTCCACTGTATTCACGAGATTCTCGGGGGTGAATCCGAAATGGGCCATGACTTTCCCGCCCGGGCCGGATGCACCGAACGTCGACATACCGATCACGCGACCGTCGAGGCCGACAAACTTGCGCCAGTAGTCGGGGTGAGCGCTCTCGATGGCGACACGCGCACGAACGGCATCTGGCAGAACCAACTGCCGATACGACTCGTCCTGAGCCTCGAAGACGTCCACGCTCGGCATGGAAACGACGCGTACGCGCCGACCGCTGGCCGACAGCGCGTCGAATGCCTGGACGGCAACATCCACTTCGGAGCCGGTCGCAATGATGATGCACTCCGGCTCTCCGCCCGAATCCTTGAGCACGTAGCCGCCTTTCGCGACATCGGCGAGTACCGATGCCTCGCGGGGCTGGTGCGGCAGATCCTGCCGCGAGAAGACCAGCGCAGTGGGTCCGCTGGTGCGCTCGACCGCAGCTCGCCAGGCCACGACCGACTCGACCGCATCACAGGGTCGCCAGACGGACATATTGGGTGTCCCACGCAGGTTCGCGAGCTGTTCAACGGGCTGGTGGGTCGGGCCATCCTCGCCCTGACCGATCGAATCATGCGTGTAGACCAGAATATTGTGCACGCCCATCAATGCCGCCATACGTGCAGCATTTCGGGCGTACTCCATGAAGATGAGAAAGGTCCCGACAAACGGCAGCAGTCCACCGTGAAGCGCGATGCCGTTGCCAATCGCCGTCATGCCGAACTCGCGAACGCCATAGTAGATGTAGTTCGCATCGGCGTCGGTCGCGGTCATTGCCCTCGCCTGCGGCCAGATTGTGTTGTTGGAACCAGACAGGTCTGCCGAGCCACCAATCAGTTCCGGCAGCAGCTCACTGATTGCGGCAATGGTGTTGCCCGAGGCCTTCCGGGAAGGCATCTTTTCGGCCTTCTCGGCGGTCGCCCGCAAGAGCTCGTCCATCGCCGCACCAAAGCCCTCAGGCAGATCGCCGGCAATGCGTCGCTCAAACTCGGCCGCAAGGTCGCCGTGCGCCTGCGCATAGGCCGCGAAACGCTGCTTCCATTCACCCTCGAGGGCGGCGCCTCGCTGCTTGCCGTCCCAGGCGTCATAGATATCCTGCGGTATGTGGAACGGCGGGTGGTCCCAGCCAAGCGCTTCCCGGGCGCCCCGGATTTCGTCATCACCAAGTGGCGCACCATGTGATGCTGCGGTGCCGGCCTTGTTGGGAGCACCGAACCCGATTGTCGTCTTCGCGCAAATCAGCGTTGGGCGGTCGCTCACGGCGACGGCCTGCTCCAGCGCGGACTTGATCGCGTCGCGGTCATGGCCATCGACGCCGCGTACCACGTGCCAGCCATATGCCTCGAAGCGTGCCGGCGTGTCGTCGGTAAACCAGCCATCCACCTCGCCATCGATCGAGATGCCATTGTCGTCATAGATACAGGTCAGCTTGCCGAGGCCGAGCGTGCCCGCCAGCGACGCGGACTCGTGGGAGACGCCCTCCATGAGGCAGCCGTCGCCGGCAAACACCCAGGTCCGGTGATCAACGACGCCATGACCGTCCCTATTGAAGTGAGCGCCGAGTACGCGCTCCGCGATCGCCATACCGACTGCGTTCGCGAAACCCTGACCGAGCGGGCCGGTCGTCGTTTCGACCCCGGGCGTATCCCCGTATTCCGGGTGGCCGGGCGTCATCGACCCGAGCTGACGAAAGTTCTCGAGCTCTCCCAGCGGCACGGGATAGCCGGTCAGGTGAAGCAGAGAGTAAACGAGCATGGACCCGTGGCCATTGGACAGCACGAAGCGATCGCGGTCGGGCCAGGCCGGGTTGGCCGGGTTGTGCTTCAGAAATTCGGTCCAGAGGACCTCCGCCAGGTCCGCCATGCCCATCGGCGCGCCGGGATGGCCCGAATTCGCCTTCTGCACTGCGTCCATCGAAAGTGCGCGAATCGCGTTGGCCATTTGCCGATGTGAAACCATGTTGTCGTTATCCTGGTAGGTGAGCGCTCAGAAAAGAGGCGCTATTCTCCCTTATTGGCTTTTGCCCAACAACATGATCGACGTCATGTGGCCGCGTTCAACGGCGATGCAAGCTGGATAACCGGGAGACTTTCGGAATTGGCAGCGTGAATATCGAGAGAATGCTCGCGCAGATCAATGTGGGGCTGGTCGTGCACGACGCGACCGGCCGGGTCGCGTGGGCGAACGACGCCGCCGGCCGGCTGCTCGGTTTCGACGTGGCAGCAATGATCGGCCGCCACCCGGGTGAGGATAACTGGCAGGGTATCGATGCTGAAGGTCATCCGCTCGGCAGCGAGGACTATCCTGCGATACGGGCCCTTCGAACCGGCGAGCGCATTCAGCGGTCGCTGATCAGCGTCCAGGGCGGCGACGGCCGGGTCTGGCTGCAGGTCGAGGCGTACCCCGTGATGGGTGATGACAACACGGTCGAGTCTGTTGTCGTCTCGTTCGAGCCGCAGCCATCAGCCACCGCCGAACTCAAGACCCTGCGTGAAGAGAATCGTGCACTGGAGAGTGAAGTGTCAGCCGCAATGCGGGCGCTGGAGCTCACCGAATCCAACTACCAGGCGACCGTCCGTGCCATGTCCGAGGGCGTTGCCGTGCATGCCATGGACGGCAGTATCATCGACGCCAACCCGGCTGCGCAGGAAATACTCGGCCAGACGCTCGAGCAAATGCGCGGCATCCATCCGATTGACCCCGCCTGGGCGCTGACCTATACCGATGGCGGTGAGTTGCCGCCAGACCAGATTCCTTCCGAGATCACCCGGCGCACCGGTCAGCCCTGCCGCCATGTATTGCTGACAGTGACCCGCGCGAGTGGCGACCGCGCGACATTGTCGGTGAACACCGACCCGATCATGATCGGCGGCGTGATGCAGGGCGTGGTTGCGACGTTTACGGATGTCAGTTCTGAACAGGCGCTGCTGACCGAGATCGAGTCGAGCCGGGATCGCCTGACCCGCCTGACCGAGAATTTGCCGGCCGTCCTGTTCGAGGGCCACCTGGAGACCCCCACCGATCGGGAAACGAGAGCAACGCTGCGCTTTCTCAGCGGCCAGACCGAATCGATACTGGGCGCCACGACCGAGGATCTCGTCTCGGGTCGCCAGAACCTGATCGACCTCATCGATGAGCGTGATCGGGACAGATTCTTTGAAGAACGCATTCGGGCCTATCGCGAGATGACGCCACAGGACAATGAGTTCCGGACGGTGCCCATCCACGGCAAACCGAAGACGCTGCGGTTCCTGACGTCAACCCCGATTCGCGGAACGAGTGGCATCACTGTCTACGGATTCATCCAGGACATCACCGAGCAGAAGGCGATGAACTCGGCGATCCGCGACGCTCAAAGGCGTGAGTCCATCGGTACGCTGGCTGCCGGCATCGCACACAACTTCAACAACCTGCTGGCGACCATCCTGCCGAACCTCGAACTGGCGCGCGGGCACCTGCCGCCCGAACTCGCGGATGACATGAACAGTGCAATACGGGCGGCGACCAACGCCAGCGACCTCGTCAAACAACTGTTGCTGCTTGGGCGGCCCGGGGCGAAGCGGGATGCCGAGCCGGTCGACCTGCGCCAGCTGGTCCGCCATGTCTCGAGCATCTGTGAGCGAACCTTCGACCGCCGCATCGATATCCAGCTGTCGCTGCCGGATCGACCGGTGATCGTGAGTGGCATCGAGAGTGAGCTCGAACAGGTCGTGCTCAACATGTGCATCAACGCCCGCGACGCCGTATACGGCATCGAGGACGCATTCATCGAGATTCGCCTCGGTATCGGACAGGGAGACCGGGCGACGCTGACGGTCAGGGACAACGGCGTCGGCATGAGCGAGGAAACACAGTCGCGTCTGGGCGATCCGTTCTTCACCACCAAACAGCCCGGCGTCGGCAACGGGCTCGGCGTCGCCACCGCGATCGGCATTGTCGAGGACTGTGGCGGTACGCTGACCTGGCTGTCCGCGCCGGGCAAGGGCGCGACATTCATCATCGACCTGCCGCTGACGGCGGTCGAGCCGGAGACCGCAGAACCTTCCGGGGCTTCTGATCCGCTGACCCGCGGAGCCCGGGCGCTGGTCATTGACGACGAGGAGATGATCCGGAAGACATTCGGCCGGATGCTCGAGCGCATCGGCCTGGAGGTGAGCCTCGAAGCCGACGGGACAGCCGGCCTTGCGGCGCTGGCCGATGATCCCTCGATTGATGTCGTCCTGCTCGATCTGTCGATGCCCGGGATGTCAGGCGAGCAGGTACTGGCGGAGATCCGGCAGATGCGACCGAATCTGCCGGTCATCGTCATGTCCGGCTACGTCCAGAACGAAGACATGCTCGACACGCTGACCGTCATGCTCTCGAAACCCGCCCGTCTGGCCCAGATCGAAGGGGCCATCCGGCGTGCGCTGAGCCTCGCACAAACGCCCCGGTAACGTACGGGCGCGCTCGCAGGGCGCGCCGCGCAAGGGCTATGAAGCAGACTAAGATTGATCTTGAGCCATCGTCAGGGGCGCGCTGTGGGAAAGGTCAGGGCATAGCGGTAAACTTTGCCGCCACTTTTCACAACTGCTGAGAATACATGAGCATCAACCGAACCTTTACTTCCGAGTCTGTATCAGAAGGCCACCCGGACAAGATGGCCGACCAGATTTCCGACGCGATTCTCGACGCCATCCTCGCCGAGGACAAGAACGCCCGCGTCGCCTGCGAGACGCTCGTCAAGACGGGACTCGCCATGATTGCCGGTGAAATCACCACATCGGCCTACATCGACCTGGAAGACCTGGTTCGGTCCGTGATTCTCGATATCGGCTACGACAGCTCCCGCGTGGGCTTCGATGGCGCATCCTGCGCCGTCCTGAACGGTATCGGCAAGCAGTCTGCAGACATCGCCATGGGCACCGAGGAAACCGACGACATGTCACAGGGCGCCGGCGACCAGGGCCTGATGTTCGGATACGCGTGCAACGAGACTGACGTTCTGATGCCCGCACCGATCACGTACTCACACCGCCTGGTCAAGCAGCAATCGGAAATGCGCAAGTCCGGCAAACTGCCGTTCCTGCGTCCGGACGCGAAGAGCCAGCTCACGTTCCGCTACGATGATGCCGGCGAAGTCGTCGGCTGCGACGCGATCGTGCTGTCGACCCAGCACGACGAAGACATTTCGCAGGAAGACCTGCGCGAGGCCGTGATGGAAGAGATCATCAAGCCGGTCGTCCCGCAGAACTGGATGACGAAAGAGACGAAGATCCACATCAACCCCACCGGCCAGTTCATCATTGGCGGCCCTGTGGGCGATGCCGGTCTGACCGGCCGCAAGATCATCGTCGACACCTACGGTGGTATGGCACGCCACGGTGGCGGCGCGTTTTCGGGCAAGGACCCGTCGAAGGTCGACCGCAGTGCTGCCTACGCTGCGCGCTACGTGGCCAAGAACATCGTCGCCGCAGGCCTCGCCGACCGCTGCGAGATTCAGGTTTCCTACGCGATTGGTGTTGCGGAGCCGACGTCCATCAGCGTACAGACCTTCGGTACCGGCAAGATCGACGACGAGAAGATCGAGGCGCTGGTCCGTGAAAACTTCGATCTCCGTCCCAAGGGCCTGATCGCGATGCTCGACCTGAAGCGGCCGATTTATCGCAAGACTGCCGCCTACGGCCACTTCGGCCGGGAGGAGCCCGAGTTCACCTGGGAGAAAACCGACAAGGCGGAAGCACTCGCGGCCGCGTTGTAAGCGGAGGCCTTCATGACTGCTTACGCTGACAAGGTTTTCAGCTTCGAATTCTCTGCGCCGCGTTCCGAGGAAGCGACCGCGAAACTGCTCGATGTCCATGAGCGCCTCCTGAAGGAGGCGTCACCGGAATTTTTCTCGGTGACCTATGGTGCGGGCGGTTCGACGAAGGATGGCACCAAGGGCGCCGTACTCAAGCTGAACAGCCTCGGTACCGACGTCGCACCCCACCTCTCGTTCGGCAGCGACTCCGAAGAGAAGATCGAAGATCTGATCAACGAGTACAAGGATGCCGGCGTAAGCCGGGTCGTAGCGCTGCGCGGTGATGCCCCTTCGGGCACCGGCCGCAGCCATTCGCGATACGCCGCCGACCTGGTTCGGTTCATCCGCGAAAAGACGGGCGACCACTTCTCCATCGAGGTCGGCTGTTACCCGGAGATCCACCCGGACTCCGAAAGCGTCGATTTCGACCTGCGCTACTTCAAGGAGAAAGTTGACGCTGGCGCCAACAGCGCGATCACGCAGTATTTCTTCAACCCCGACGCGTACTTTCGCTACGTCGACAGCGCACAGAAACTGGGTGTCGATATCCCGATCGTGCCCGGCATCATGCCGATTACGAACTACAAGAACCTGGTGCGCTTCTCCGACAACTGCGGCGCCGAGATTCCCCGCTGGATTCGCAAGCATCTGGAATCCTACGGTGACGATGCGGATGCCACGAAGCAGTTTGCCACGGAGACCGTGAGCGACCTCTGCCGCAAGCTGCTCGATGGCGGCGCACCGGGACTGCACTTCTACACGCTCAACCAGTCTTTGCCTGCCCTCAGAATCTGGCGAAATCTCGGCCTGTAACTCGCGGCACCGCGAGTCTTCGTTGAAGTGGCGCTCGAACCAGGGGCGCCGCTCGACCTCCCTCCTGCAAAGACCCAGCACGCCGACCCACGTCGACTCCCTCGCCGATGCTGGTGCTTTCAACGCCTCTTTCCAGTGGCTAACATCAGCGTGTGCCCCAATCGTCATCCATCTATTCGCTGAAGGCCATTGAGCAGGCTCCGGAGCATCTGGATCGGGAGCAACTGTTTGCGATCTGCAAGCTTGATACGAACGAGGCGCCGGACCTCGGCAGGATGGTGGCCGAAGAAGACTATGTCAGGCTCCTTGAGACGATTGCGCAGGCAGAGGATGGCGCACCACGCGCACATATCCGTCTTGGTGCGTCCATGCGCTGTGAGGATCTGGGCGCGGTCGGTCTTGCCTGGAAAAGTTCTCCCACGCTGATGGATGGCTGGGACCGCGCAGCGCGTTACGTCGGCGTTGTCGCCGGCGTCAGGGCGATTGAGATGACACGCGGTGAGGACACAACCGAGATTCGATTTCTTCGCCTGACCGACGAAGCCCCGCTGGGTGCCAGATTGTCGAATGAGTCGACGTTTGCATCGTTCACCGCCGTTTCCCGCGAAGCTTCAGGGCGCGGTTTCAGACCGGCTCGGGCAATCTGCGCTCACGAATTCGTCGGCGACAAGTCTTTCCTGGAGGATTATCTTGGATGCCCGGTCGCGGATCACGCTGGCATCAACGCGGTTGTCATTTCAAACGAGGATCTGGCGCTGCCCAACGCGGTCGGCGACGACGCCATCTCCCGTTTCTTTGATCAGCGCGTCGAGGAGATGCTGGCGGAGATCAATACAGGCATGCCAATCGCGTTGCGGGTCAAAACGGAAGTGGGGAGGAACCTGAGCGGCGGCATCCCCAGATTGTCGGAGGTCGCCGGCGCCCTCGGGATGAGCGCACGCACACTTCAGCGCAAGTTGCGTGACGAAGGGGCTGTATTTCAGGATCTGGTCGATCAGGCTCGGCGCGAAATCGCCGAGCGACTGCTACGCACAACCCGGTACCCGCTCGTCGACATTGCCTTCCTCACCGGCTTTGCCGAGCAAAGTGGCTTTACGCGCGCGTTCAAACGCTGGGCCGGTGAAACACCACGCTCATACCGATTGGGTTCGACGTCAAACGACTGACGCAATCTGCACAAAAATGGTCGTGTCCGGGCAAGAGGCCCCGGGAGGTTCGACGTTCTAATGCCTGTCTCCAACAAACAGGAACAGGCAAATGACCAACCAAACCGAATTCAGAAACATGACGCTCGTGATTGGCGGAACCGGCAAGACCGGCAAGCGAGTTGCCAGTCGGCTCAGTGAACTCGGGCACATCGTCCGTATCGGATCACGATCATCTGTCCCCGCTTTCGACTGGGACCACGCGTCTGGCTGGGATACCGCACTGGCGAATGTTTCCAGCATTTACATCACGTACTCGCCGGATCTGGCGATGCCCGGCGCAACCGACGCGATCAGCGCCCTCGTCTTGCGTGCGAAGCTGAAAGGCGTCAAACGTCTTGTGCTGTTGTCGGGCCGAGGCGAGGCGGAAGCACAAGCGTGCGAACAGATCGTGGCCGAGAGCGGCCTTGAATGGACTGTCGTGCGTGCCAGCTGGTTCAACCAGAACTTCTCCGAGGGTGCCTTTGTCGACATGGTGCAGGCTGGTGCGATCACACTGCCAGCAGGCGACACCCCCGAACCGTTCGTCGATGTTAACGACATTGCTGATGTTGCGGTCGCGGCGCTCACTCAACCCGGACACAATGGCGAGATCTACGAGGTGACCGGCCCCCGGCTGATGACCATGGCCGAGATTGCTGCGGATCTTTCTGCTGCAACCGGTCGCGATGTCGTCTTCATTGATGTACCGCACGACACTTTTATCGAGGGACTGACAGATGCGGGCACGCCGAGAGACGTCGTCTGGATGCTCGACTATCTGTTCTCGACAGTGCTTGATGGCCGCAATGCCAACCTGGCCGATGGCGTTGAACGCGCGCTCGGCCGACGACCCAGGGACTTTGCCGAGTATGCCCGTGAAGCGGCTGCCACCGGCGTGTGGAGGGTTGCGGCATGACCTACGATTGGCCCCTCTATTTCTGCCTTTTCCTCGCGCTCTGGAGCGCCGTGATCGCAGGCATCTTCTCGGCATTCTCGGAATTTCTCATGTCGGCTTTGCTCAAGGCAGAGCCAGCCAGCGGCATCGAAGTGATGCAGCATATCAATCGCGACGTGATCAGAACCCAGTTCGTCTCGGGCATTATCTCGATTGCGGTGTTCTCAACGCTTTTCGCACTCTACAGCGTTGCGGTCTTCGAAGGTGCCGCGCTGGTGACGCTGATACTTGCGCCTCTGGTCTACCTGCCAACGGTTCTCTTGATGACAGTGTTCGGCAATGTGCCCATGAACAAGCGGCTCGATCGCCTCGAGCACACCAGTGCACTGGCTAATGCCTATTGGCTGGAATATGGGCACAAGTGGACGCGCCTCAATCACGTTCGGTCCGCCGGCACGTTCTTGACCGCGGGTCTCTACATCATCGCGGCGATCACGCTCATCGCGAGCGGGCAGGTACAATCCTGATGGACGGGCGAAACGGCTTTGCCTGCCCCCGGAATCTGGCGTAATCTCGGCCTGTAACTCGCGGCATGGACTGCGCGGATGAGAACACCGCGACTCTTCGTTGACGCGGCGCTCGAACCAGGAGCGCCGCTCGACCTCCCTCCCTCCCAGTCACACTACGTACGCAATGTGCTCCGTGCCCGTACCGGCCAGCCCATCGTGCTGTTCAACGGCCAGGGCGGCGAATACGATGGCTTCATCAGCGGCGTCGGACGTTCCGTCGTCAGCGTCGAGGTCAGAACATTTTCGGCCGACAATCGCGCGTCTCCCCTCTCGATTCATCTCGGACTCGCCGTCACCAAGCGGGATGCGATGGATACCGCCATCCAGAAGGCGACCGAACTGGGCGTCTCGGCCATCACGCCAGTGCTGAGTGAGTTCAACGCCACAACGCGAAAGTCCCTGGACAAACGGTTCCAGCACTGGATCGGCATCATCCGGTCGGCTGCCGAGCAGTGCGAGCGCAACCTGCTGCCCGAACTGCTGCCCATTTCTGACTTCGGGACTTTCGTGGCAGGCGCCGAGGCCGACCTGAAACTGCTGGCCCACCCCGGACACAGCAACCCGCTCGAGGTGGCCATGCCAGAGCCGCGCAGCATCGTCATCGCCGTCGGCCCGGAGGGCGGTTTCAGTGAGTCAGAAGTGAGTACGGCCGCGCAGGCTGGATTTGCACCGATTGGCCTTGGCCCAAGAATTCTTCGCGCCGATACGGCGCCGCTGGTGCTGGTCTCGCTCGCGCAGGCGCGATGGGGGGATCTGCTTCAGGAAACGCCGAGCACGGTGGCAACCGACCACTCGATGTAGTCGAGGTCGGGAATGGCAACGATCTCGTTGCCGAACCGGACCTTCGCCAGTTCCGTGCGGGTCGAGTCCTCGCCGGTTTCGAAGATCATGTCTTCCGTGATCCGGTGAAGCTTGGGCAAGGCCTGGGCAACAATCGCGATGAAGTCGATGCCGTCGCGTCCACCCAGTGCCTTCAGCACCACGAGACTCGCCGATGCCACCGAGACCAGTGAGAAACTCCCGCGTTCGACGCTCAGCATCTCGAAGGAGACGACCGGCACCTGAACGCCGCGCCAGCCGAGGTAGCCGAGGAACCAGTCCGGCGTATCCTGCACGCGCTGCAGCGGCTCGTAGGGAATGATCTCGGCGACCGTGGCGTTGGGGATCAGAAGGTTACTTTTCTGCAACGGGACGAAGAAGGTCGGCAACTCGACCTTGCGAACCGGTGCATCTGCATCCGACACTAGCCCCGCACCTCTTTGAGAACCTCGTCGATCGTACTCATGAGATTGGCTTCCTGGAACGGCTTGCCGAGATAGCGATTCACGCCGAGGTCCAGCGCCCGCTGCTGGTGCTTCTCGCCGGTACGGGAGGTGATCATGATGATCGGCAGATCCTTGAGGCGCTCGTCGCGCCGGACGGCACTCAGCACTTCGAAGCCGTCCATCTTGGGCATCTCGATATCGAGCAGCACGATGTCGGGCATCATGTCCTGAAGCTGGTTCATGGCATCGAGACCATCTTTGGCCGTCGTGACTTCCCAGCCCTGACGCTCCATGAGCCTCGAGGTCACCTTGCGGACAGTCACCGAGTCATCGACGATCAGTACAGTACGAACGCCGGAGTCGACTGCCATGGGCGCGTCGCTCTCGGCCTCGGTCGCAGCAGCCGCGGCGAGCTCGGCACTCCGCACCAGCGCCATGACATCAAGGATGATGACAACGCTTCCGTCCCCGAGGACCGTGGCTCCGGAGACGCCCCCAACCTCATTGAATTGGGGGCCGAGGGACTTTACCACCACTTCCCTCGAGCCGATGACCCTGTCGACCTGCAGCGCAACGGCGTTATCGCCGCTCCGGGCCAGAATCACCGGCAGCGGTGAAACCTGGCCTTCGAGCACCGGTTCGCCGCCCTTGTCGAGCAATGTGCCCATGTAGGACAGTCGGTAGGGCTGACCCGCATACTCGAACATGGGCGCATCAGGCTGGTAGTAAGCCTCGAGCTCGTAGGGACTCACGCGGACGATACCTTCGATCGTATTGAGCGGAATCGCGAACACCTCGTCCTGGATCACGACCATGAGCGCACGGTTGATCGATACGGTGAAAGGCAGGCGGATCGTGAACTCGGTGCCGACACCGTAGGTCGAGTCGATCTCGACCTCGCCGCCCAGCGCCTTGATTTCGCTGACGACCACGTCCATCCCGACGCCCCGACCCGATATCTGGGTGAGCTTCTGCGCGGTCGAGAAGCCGGCCTGCATGATGAACTGGCGAATCTCGTGATCAGAAAGCTGCTGGTCCGGGGTCATGAGGCCCCGTTCAATGGCCTTGGTCTTCACCGCGTCGACGTTGATGCCGCCACCGTCATCGGAAATCTTCAGGACCACGTAGCCACCGTCCCGATCGAGGCGAAGGCTGATGTGGCCCTGCTCCGATTTCCCGGCCTCGACCCGTTTATCGGTCGATTCGATGCCGTGGTCCACCGCGTTGCGCAGCATATGCTCGAGTGGCGCAACAATACGTTCGAGGACGGTCCGGTCGAGTTCACCCTCAACATTGTAAGCATCGAACCTGACCGATTTGCCGACCTCGGCACTCACCTGCCTGACAATCCGGCGAAGGCGCGGAATCAGCCGGGCGAAAGGCACCATCCGCGTTCGCGTCAGGCCTTCCTGAAGTTCGCTGCCAATGCGTGCCTGCTGGTGCAGCAGCGTCTCGGCGTCACGGGACTTGTCGACAAGCGTATCGCGCAGGTCGAGCATGTCCGACATGCCTTCATTCAGCGCCCGGGAGATTTCCTGGATCATCGTGTAGCGATCAAGCTCGAGATCATCGAAACTGCCGTCGTCGCTGTCTCCGGACCGGCTCCTGAAAACTGTTTCCCGGGACTCGGCCTCGATCTCCAGCCGCCGGACCTGTTCCCGGATGCGGTTGATCGTCTCTTCCATCTCCTGAAGCGACTCACCGAAATCGCTGATCTGCTGTTCGACGCGCCCGCGGGTGATACTGGACTCTCCCGCGAGAGAGATCAGTTCCTCCAGGAGGTCGGAGGACACGCGGACCATCTCCTGCTGCTGGGCAGCCGGCGCTTTGGGTTCTGGCGTCGCGACTTCTGCCGACGGTTCGGCTTCTGCCTCGGGGGCCGCCCCCGGTGAGCTCCCTTCTGCTGCCGGCAAAGCGGCCGCTGCGACCGTGCCGGGCTGTGCCGCAGAGCGCATCGACGCGAGTTCGTCGTCTGTCGCTTCGCCGCCAGCGAGTTTGCGGTAGATGCCGACACGACGATTGATCTCATCCTGCTGCTGGTTCAACTGCCCGAAGAACGCCTCGTCCAGGGCGGGTGGATTCTGCTGGACACCGATGAGCCAGGTTTCGAGGTTGTGCGTGAACTCGCCGAGGCTGGCAAGGCCCGCCATGCGCGAACCGCCCTTGAGCGTGTGAAGCTGGCGAAGCAGGTTGTCGAGATGCTCACTCGCATCCGGCTGGTTGCTCCAGTCGAGAATGCTCTGGTCGATCTCCTCGACGATTTCCTCGGCTTCCTCGAGGAAGATCGGCAGCACGTCCTCATCGACGTCATCTTCAGGCAGCGCGACCGCCTCGGACGAGGCTTCCATTCTGATCGACGTCGCCGCTGGCGCATCGGCGTCAGTCTCGAGCTGATCCGGCGCCACTGTCTCGATACTTGCCTCTTCGACCGGCTCGGCCGTGGTTTCCGGAGCGGGTACCGTTGTCTGCCTCGCATCCGCACCGACCGGCGCGTCATAGCGCATTGACTCGATGTCTGCGTCGCTCGCGGTCCCGGCGGCCATCGCACGATAGATCTCAACGCGCCGATTGATCTCATCCTGCCTTTCGTTCACCAGCGCAAAAAACGCTTCGTCAAAATCACCCGGATCCTGGTGCTGGACACCGATCAGGAACGTCTCGAAGTTGTGGGTGTACTCGCCGAGGCTTGCGAGGCCGCTCATGCGGGACCCGCCCTTCAGGGTATGAAGCTGGCGTAACAGGTTGTCGAGGTGTTCGGTGGCCGACGGGTTGCTGCTCCACGCGACGATACTCTCGTCGATCTCCTCGACGAGTTCTTCGGCTTCTTCGAGAAAGAGTGGCAGCACATCCTCGTCGATCTCGTCAGCTGGAAGTTCCCTGGCTTGTGAGGGAGCGGCCGCCGGAGGTGTGGCCGGCTGAGGTGCGGCCGGCTGAGGTTCGGCCGGCTCGGCTGCCTCGGCTTCAGGCGCGACCGGGGTGACATCGAGATGATCCAGTTCGGCAGGCAGATCGCCCGGTTCCGGCACATCCTGACTCGCAGCAATCGCATCGAACATCGCAACAAGGTGTTCATGCGCTTGCGCGAGTTGCGCTGCGATCGTTTCTGTCGGCCTGGTATCGAGCCGCTCGTAGACGCCGAGCAATGACGTCGACAACGCGCTGAGACCAACAGCGCCAATGTTGTCGGCCTGTGCAATCACCTCGCGGAGTTCCTGCATGAGGCTGCTGACCTCGGCAGAGTCCCAGGCATCCAGTACCGCGTCAGCGGTGCTCAGCAGCCGCACGTTCTCAAAGTCGAATCGTGGCGTATCGCTGTCGCCGCCATCGGCGCGACTGAGTCCGTCGATCTGGATCAGGTAGCTGTTGAGATCGGGATGGGAGGCGCGATACCGGTCGAGATCGGCAAGGATCTCGTCCATGAAGGTCGCACCACGCGCCACGATCGAAACGAAACCCTCGGTGGGCGAGCCGCCCCGCTCGTAGAACTGTCGCGACAACGTTTCGAGCCGGGCACCGATGGCAGAGACCGTCGCAACCTCCGCCATGCCGGCGCTGCCCTTCAGCGTGTGGAAGGCCGCGACCAGATCGGCGCCGACCTCGGCGGGGTCCGCGACAAAGGCGCGAACGACCTGCAGGCGTTCTTCCGCCTCGGCCAGGAAGATGTCGTCGAGTTCGGCATCGTGATCGTCGACTGCCGCTTCGAGCGAGGGTTCGGCTGCTGGCGATGCTGCTTCTGCGGGGATCTCTTCGTCAGACAAGTCTCCGTGAGCAGCGAGATCTTCAGCGGCTGGGGGCTCTTCATGAGCTGAGGGCTCTTCGTCCGCTGAAGGCTCTTCATAAGCTGAGGGCTCTGCCTCATCAGCAAGCGATTCATCCTCGAAGGAGATTTCCTCGAGCTCAATGTCTTCCGCGGGCGACTCCGGTACCAGCGCGGCTTCCGGCTCGTCTTCGTCAAAGCTGATCTCGTCGAGTTCGAGATCCTCGACCGGCGGAACTTCCTCCGGGGTCGCTTCAACGGTTTCGATCTCATCAAACTCGTCCGAATCGAACGATGCTGGCGTTTCTTCAGCCGGCGCAGCAACCACAGATTCGCCGCGGCTCAGTGCTTCTGCGCGGGCCTCCAGATCGGAACCATCAAAGGCATGCTGATCGCCGACCCGGAATGCCTCAACGCCCTCCGGAATCCGCGCCGTCACATCACCAACCAGCGCCAGTACTTCTGGCCCGGCCTCGATCGTGCCGTCGATGACCCGGTTCAGCATGTTCTCCACTGACCATGCCAGCTCGCCGACGACCGTCGCACCTACCATGCGTCCACTGCCCTTCAGCGTATGATAGGCACGCCGCACCTCAGTCAGCGCGTCAGCGTCTTCGGTATTGGCCTGCCACTGTGGCAGGTATTCGTTGATCGTTTCGAGAACCTCGGCGGCTTCCTCGATGAAGATCTCGAGAATCTCGTCGTCGACCTCCTCCACGGTGCTCTGCGGCGCTGCAGCCGGCTCAGAGGACGCCGGCTCACCGGTCTCGACGTCCGGGCCGATCGTGATGGGATCAAGCGCGGGCTCCGCCTCATCATCGGCTTCAAACGCGATGTCCTCGAGCGTCATCTCTTCCGGCGCGGATTGATCGGCAGGCGCTTCTTCCGCAGGCGCCTCCTCAGCCAACGCTTCCTCTGTGGCGTCTTCTGTGGCGACGTCTGTCGGCGCGAAATCTTCGTCGGCTGCTGCGAGTTCATCCGCAGCGTCTTCGTGTTTATCTGCTGGCGTCTCAGGTTCCGGCGCCTCCACGGGCTCGAGCGCCATGTCCTCGAGCTCGAAGTCCGCCGCATCGGGCGCGGACTCCGCCACGTCTTCGGAGCCGGAATCCGGCATCGCTTCGACGCCGATGCTCTCATCGAGCGACGGCTCGGCCGCTTGTTCAGCGGGGTCTTCTTCGATCGCCTCCCCGGCATCAAGCTCCACCGTCGCGTCGAGGGAAACCGCCGCCTCGTCGGGGGCATCAGCGGCCGGCAGATTGCCAGGCTCGAAGCCAAGCTTGGTAATTGCCTGTTCGGCGACCTCGACCATCTGCAGGTACGGGTCGCCGGGGCTCTCGAGGTAACGCTCGAGATAGTAGTCGATGGAAGTAATCGCGTCGGCGAGATCATCCATATCCGCCAGCGATGGCGTCACGTCGCCGCCCAGCAGGCGACGGCTCGCGTAGGCAGCACAGGCTTCGAGCACGGCCGCAGACCGATCCTGATTGATGATGCGCAGGCCACCACGCAACGAGGTCAGGCTCTCGGGAAGGCCCTCAACCTTGCTGCGATCGAAGTCGGCCGTGACATATTCGATGACGGCATCCTTGCAGCTTGCAAGACCGTTGCGCGTCTCGCGAATGACCGTCGCCTCGGCAGTTGTCACACTGCCAAAGCCTTCTCCCTCACCCTCATCCTCATCGCCAACGAGGGACTTGAGGGACGATTCGATCTCGAGCAGTGCGCCCGCAATATCGAGCAACAGCTCATCATCCGGCGACTCACCCGACTCCTGAAGTCCACGAATAACCTGAGCCTGTGTCGACACGGAATCCATGTGCTGATTGAGGCCGACGACCGCGAGCGTACCGTTGATCTGTTCGAGCTGCGGCACCAGTTCGAACAGGCTCTGGGTGTTCCGGTCGCTGGAGCGAACATAGAGGTCGAGCTTGTCGGTGATCCCGTTCAGCTCCTCGATCAGAATGCGGGCAACCGCCGCAATCGTTTCGTCGTCGGGGCCAAACGAAACATCTTCCGACTCATCGACCAGCGCAGGCGCCGCCGCCCTGAACTTGCCCTTCGCCACGAGAATGCGCGGCGTCTCTTTTGACGCACCGTCGATGGCATCGAGCAGCGTGGCACCCAGTTCGGGATCAATGCTGCGGCTCAACCCGTCATCACCCGCCTCGACAAACGACTTGAGTTCGGCATCGACGCCACGGAGCGCGCCGGCGATCGTGCCATTCAGCTTGATGGCACCGGCGGCGACACCCTCGACCGTTGCCAGACCGAGGAGCGCCATATTGCCGGTCGGCGAATCTCCGGTGATCTTCTGCAACATCGAGAAGACCTTCGCCATCAGGGTCAGGTTTTCACGCGGACTCTCCTTCCTGAGCAAGGCGGCGAGCGCTTGCTGATAGCGTGCGCGAAGCTTGCGAACCGTGTCGGTGCCACCCTGTGACTGAAATGCAGAGATCACCTCCGGTACCGGTGCCTGCGTCAACGGGGACAAGCGATCGCCGCCGTCGTCGCCCGCCTCGGATTCACCGCCAAGAGGTGCTTCACCGCGCGCTCGTCGCAGGCTGTTGACCACCGGTCGCACCATTGCGGGATCGTCACGTTGCTCACGCTGGATACGATCGAGATACCGCGGCATCTGCAGGATCGCTTGCATGAGCACTTCCTGCGCCTGCGAGACATCGGGCACTTCATTACCCATCAGCGATTCGGCCAGCTCCTCCATTTCGGCCGACAGTGCCGAGGGCCCCTCGAGATTGACCATTCGCAGCGTGCCGTTGACCTGGTGCAAACGCGTCAGGCAGGCACGCATACTGCTGGAATCATCGGGCGATTCCGCGACTGCTTCCAATGCCTGCTGGGCCTGATCAAGCGTCGAGGCAATCTCGCCCTTGATCCAGTCCAGCGCAACAAAATCCTGGCTTGCGCTCATGCTGGGCCTTATCTGGAACTCGCCATCAGTCGGGCAGCTTGAAGCCGGTGACGGATGATCTGAGTTCGTTTGTCATGTCTGCGAGGTTGCCAACGGCAATCACCGTGCCGCGCGTACCTTCCGTGGTTTGCGACGTAATTTCCTGAATACTCTTCATGGTGTTCGAGATCTTGCCGGCCGACGCTGCCTGCTGGCGCGCGGCGTCGGAAATGTTCTCGATGATCTCTGCGAGCGACTTGGAGACGCTTTCGATCTCGCCGAGTGCGACCCCGGCGTCCTGGGCGAGTCGCGTACCCTGAACAACTTCGGCCGTCGTCTGCTCCATCGACGTGACCGCCTCGTTCGTATCGCTCTGAATCGTCTTGACCAGTGCCGAGATCTGTTTTGCAGCAGCACCGGATCGCTCAGCGAGACGCTGGACCTCATCGGCAACCACCGCAAAGCCCTTGCCCGCGTCACCGGCCATGGAGGCCTGGATCGCCGCGTTCAGCGAAAGAATATTGGTCTGGTCTGCAATGTCGTTAATCAGCGAGACGATATCGCCAATTTCCTGTGAGCTCTCACCCAGTCGCTTGATTCGTTTTGCCGTTTCCTGAATCTGGCCGCGAATCTTGTCCATGCCGTCGATCGTATTCTGCACCACGACCGCACCCTTCGAGGCGATGTCGACCGAGCGCTCGGCGACCGATGAAGATTCGGCGGCGTTGTAGGACACCTGGTCAATCGAAACCGCCATCTGGTTGACGGCTTCGGATACATCGGAGATTTCTTTCGCCTGTTGCTGCGACGCTTCAGACAGTTCACTGACTGACGACTTCGTATCCTCCGCCGCAGATCGCACCTCGGATGAGGTCTGGTTGATCTTGGAAACCAGCTCGCGCATCTGGTCGATCGAGAAGTTGATCGAGTCGGCGATGGCGCCGGTGAAGCTTTCCGTGACCGTGGCCTGAACGCGAAGGTCGCCATCGGCAAGGTCCGCGAGTTCATCCAGCAGCTGAAGGATCGCCGCCTGGTTCTGTTCGTTCTGAACGGCAGATTCCTGGACGGAGCGGCTGGCCTGGCGGTAAATGAGAAAGCTGATCATCAGGATGATGACGAACGCGGCACAGGCAGCCGCGAGAGACAGAATCGGCGAACCCGGGCCAAGGCCGCCGCCCGCTTCCTGTGCGGCGTCCACGATTGCCTCGGCCGCTTCGAGCAGGGAATCGGTCTCGACACTGAAGACCTGCGCGGCCTGCTTGCCCTGTTTGACCTCTTCGGCCCGCGCGAGCATTTCATTGCTGCGAGCGGTGATCGAGCGGAACAGCTCTTCAACCCGCGCCAGCGAAGTGCGCACTTCCTCGTCGGTGGCGGCGTCGAGCAAAAGGTCGCGGTCGCCGCCCATGAATCCGTTCAGCACCCGGCGGAACGTCTGGCTGTCACGGCTGAAGCTCGCGGCCAGCGTGTCGCTGGCGTTGACGTCACCCAGACTCTCCATCGCGCGCGACATGCGTTCGATCAGAAGGTTCTGCCGTTGCGCCAGTGCGATTTCGTTGGCGGGCGCGCCGAGTCGCAGCAGCGCCGCGACAATCTTGTTGTTCTCCTGCTGAATCGCCGACATCGAGATGGCAAGGTCACTGGAGAGATCCCGCAGATACTCGATCGCATCACGGCTGGCCATGACCACATCGAGCTGGATACTGGCCGAGTCCCATGCCGACTGCGCCCGTGAGACGCCGGGCGCACCGCTTCGGGAAAGCGCTTCCAGCCTGTCCTCGAAGTCGCTTCGGGTCGAGGCCAGCGCCGGATAGCCCGTGATCTGCCCACCCGCGATGGCAGCCGCGTGCTTGCCGAGTTCCTGGGAGGCAACACCCAGCGAACTGGCCGCCTTGACCTGGGACGAGCGCTGGCCGGCCGCAATCTCGCCCATGTAGAAGTTCGCGATGAACGCCACGATGAGGAGCACGAAGAGCACGATCAGCCCGCCGATCAGCGGGTTTTTCAGCACGTTTCCAACGGCGTTGGGTCTTTCTGCCATCTTGGCTTCCTTTTCTGTTTAGGCAGCAGCTTCTATCTAAGCCGCAGCACTGGCCAGCTTTTCGAGCGCAGGATCTTCTGCCAGCTTGCGCAGGCTGAAGACCGGCCAGACGGTTCCGCTGGCGTCATAGCAGCCGTTGACGTAGGGCCAGAATCTTTCGTCGATGTCGCCCGCGGATTCCGAGAACGACTCGGCCCTGAAATGCTGCATACCGAGGCTCTCATCAATGAGGAACCCGATGTACTGTTCTTCCATGTCGAACGCGAGAATACGCCGCTGCGCACGCGGGAAGCTGCTCGGTTCCCCGAAGAAGAGGCTCACGTCGATGACGATCAGCAGCCGGCCGCGCACATTGGCCACGCCGGTCACGAAAGGTTTCACGCCGGGCAGATTGGTCGTCTGCGGCACGCGGACGAGCTCTGCGACCTCCGCCATGGGCACGACGAACCGCTGCCCCATGAGAGAGAAACCGAGGCCGTTCCAGTGCGTCTGCGTGCTCTCCCGGCTCGGCAACTGCACGGCGATGCGCTGGCTGCGCTCGGCAAGTGCGTAAAGCGTGTCGAATGCTTCGCTCATCAATCCAGTACGCTCTTCATGGCCGAGATGAGTTCGGCGTTGTCGACGGGCTTCGTCACGTAACCACGGGCACCCTGTCGCTCGCCCCAGACCTTGTCGGTCTCCTGATCCTTGCTGCTGACAATAATGACGGGAATGTGTTTGGTCTTTTCACCACGACAGATCTGGCGGGTCGCCTGGAAGCCGTTCATGTCAGGCATCACAATATCCATGAGGATGAGATCAGGCTGCTCGGCATTCGCCATTTCCACACCATCCCGACCGTTCTCCGCGGTCAGGACCGTGTGACCCATTCCTTCCAGCATTCCCTTGAACTGAAAGATTTCAGTCGGGGAATCATCGACAACAAGAACCTTGGCCATTACCTGCTCCGCAACTCAATCTGGCCCTAGTCCATGACCTTTACGTGATCCCTGATCGCGCTCAGTAGTTCGTCCTTGCTGAACGGTTTCGTCAGATACTGATCAGAGCCCACAATCCTGCCCTTGGCGCGGTCAAACAGGCCATCCTTGCTGGACAGCATGATCACCGGCGTGGTCTTGAAATCGTTGTTGTTCTTGATGAGTGCGCACGTCTGATAGCCATCGAGACGCGGCATCATGATGTCGACGAAAATGATCGACGGTTGCGTGTCCGCAATCTTCGACAAGGCATCGAAGCCGTCCTCGGCCGTGGTCACTTCACAGCCCGCCTTTGAGAGTAGCGTCTCAGCCGTTCGACGAATCGTCTTCGAGTCGTCGATGACCATCACTTTCACACCCTCGAAATTTTCTTCCATTGGCGGCAACCCTTGCCAGAGACGTCTATCGCGGAGCGCAAGAACCCTAAATTATATGTTCTAACGGCAGTTAGCAGCGCTTTTGTAACATAGTTATAAGAGTCGTTCCATAAGTACTCGTCAGGAAAGGGAATTCGTCACATTTTCGACAATTTCTGGTTTAGAATGCACCGGCAGACTGCCTCCGATCTGGCGCTCAAGAGGGCGAAGAACCGTTGTCGAAAAAACTGGGCGTAGTGATGGATCCAATCGGTTCCATCAACCCGAAAAAGGACTCCACGCTGGCGATGCTCCTCGCCGCACAAAAGCGGGGATGGTCGACCTTCGTCATCGAACTTGGCGGCCTGTACACGACCGGCGGTTCGGTCCATCTGCGGGGCCGGGAAGTCACCGTTGCCGACGATCTGACCCACTGGTACCGGGACCTGCGTGAGATCGACGAGGAATCGACGTTCTTTGACGCGATCCTCATGCGAAAGGACCCGCCATTCAACATCGAGTACATCTACGCCACCTACCTGCTCGAGATGGCCGAGGCAACGGGCGTACCGGTCCTCAATCGCCCCGGCAGTATTCGCGACTGCAATGAGAAGCTGTTTGCGCTGCGCTTCCCGCAGTGTTGTCCACCCCATATCGTAACCTCGGATGCCGACAAGCTGAGGGCCTTTCACGCTGAACACGGTGATGTCATTTTCAAACCGCTGGATGGCATGGGTGGCGCTTCCATCTTCCGGATTGGCGCAGAGGGCCTGAACCTCGGCGTGATCATCGAGACGCTGACCGGTTTCGGCCAGCGCCCGATCATGGCTCAGCGATACATTCCGGAGATCCGTGACGGTGACACCCGAATCCTGCTGATTGATGGCGAACCGATCCCGTACGGCCTCGCCCGGATTCCCTCGGCGGGCGAGACGAGAGGCAACCTCGCCGCGGGCGGCTCCGGTGTCGGCCGCGAACTGACCGACCGCGATCGCTGGATCTGCGAGCAGGTCGGCCCGGCGCTCAAGGAGCGTGGGTTGTACTTCACCGGCATCGATGTGATCGGGGACTACCTGACCGAGGTCAACGTCACCTGCCCGACCTGCATCCGCGAACTCGACCGCGCGTTCGACCTCGATATCGCAGGACAGTATCTCGATTTCGTCGATTCACTGACGCACTAATGGCTGCCGCCGCCCCCGGTCTCAGCTCGCCCCAGGTCAGCGCCAGCGATCGGCTGACCTTCACTGTTTTTCTGGCGCTCGCCTTTCACGCCGCGCTGATACTGGGCGTGACGTTCACCTTCAAGGAACGCGCGCCGGCAACGCACACGATGGAAGTCACCCTCGCCCAGAGCCGGGCAGAGAACCGGCCCGACAAGGCCGACTACCTCGCCCAGTTCAATCAGGTCGGCAGCGGTACGCTCGACGAGAAGAAACTCACCACGACGACCACCGAGGCCGAGTTCTACGACACGGAGATTCGCGAAACCGCACCGCAGCAACAGGTCGCCACCGCGCCGAAACAGCAGCGGGTCGACAAGACTGTCGTCTCGACGAGCGGCGAATCCACACGGTCGGTCGAGACGAAGGCAGAAACGCCCGACCCACAGCCGGTCGAGAGCGACAGCCCGGTCGAGAAGACCCTGCTGCAGAAGAGCCTCGAGATTGCGAGCCTGCAGGCGAGACTAGCCGAACAGCGCCAGCTCTATGCCAAGCGTCCCCGCATCAAGCGACTGACCAGCCTCTCGACCGCGAGCAGCGTCGACGCGTTCTACCTGAATTCCTGGCGCCGCAAGGTAGAAAAGATCGGCAACCTGAACTATCCGGCCGAGGCGCGCCGGCAACAGATCTATGGCAGTCTTCGCCTGCTCGTATCGATCTACCCGGATGGCAGCCTGAAAGAAATCGAACTCCTTGAATCGTCCGGACACACGATTCTCGACACTGCGGCGATGGATATCGTCCGCCTCGCCGCGCCGTTTGCGCCGTTCCCGGATGAACTGCGCGAGACGACTGACGTGCTCGAGATCATCCGCACCTGGCAGTTCAGAAAGAACTCCTCGCTGCGCAGCTTCTAGTGACCGAGCAGACCTTTCGCAATCAGTTCCTGGTCGCCCTGCCAGCGCTCAAGGGTGACTACTTCGAGGACTCCCTCAGCCTGCTGGTCGAGCACAATGATGAGGGCGCCTTCGGCCTGATCGTCAACCGCCCGCTGAAGACGCCCCTCGACGAACTGTTTCCGGACGTATCCGGCCGCTTCACCTGCCCGGTCATGGAAGGTGGGCCCGTCGAGCAGAATCGGGTGTTCTTTCTGCATGAACCGGGCATGGAGTTCGAGTCGACGCTGCAAATCAGCGACGACGTGGCACTGACCACGTCCGCCGACTTTATCGACGCGATGAAAGCCGGCACTGCGCCGCAGAAGACGCTGGCGATACTGGGCTATGCCGGATGGGGCAGCCAGCAACTCGAGAACGAACTGGCCGAAAACGTCTGGCTGCTGTCGCCCGCGAGCGGTCGCGTGCTGTTCGACATCCCGTTCGAAGACAGGACTCACGCTGCCGCCGCGGCACTCGGCGTGGACCTGAATCTGATTCCACCGTCAGCCGGGCACGACTGATTGTCTGGTGAAACCGTCATGGGATTCGACTTCGGGATGTCCCGAATCGGCGTTGCCGTTGGCCAGACCATCACCGGGTCGGCGAGCCCGCTGACGGTCCTGGCGGCACGGGACGGCATCCCCGACTGGCAGCAGCTCGGGCGGCTGCTGAGCGAGTGGAAGCCCGCCCGGGTCATCGTCGGCCTGCCGCTCAACATGGACGGCAGCGAATCCGACATGTCCGCACTGGCCGAGAAATTCGGCCGCAAGCTTCAGGGGCGATTCGGCGTGACGGTCGAGATGGTCGACGAGCGCCTGAGCTCACGCGAAGCGAAAACGCGCGTCGACGAAGGTGAATTGCTCGACGCGGCGGCCGCCGCGATCATTCTGGAAACCTGGCTGAGCGAACGGGGCTAGCGGCGCCGGCCGATATTCAGCTCGTCCTCGTTCTGCTCGAGTGAGAGCCCGCCAGTGCCGGAACTTGCGCTCGCCGGTGCATCGCCCGACAGCTTGATCATGAGTCGCAAGTCATTGGCGGAGTCCGCTGAAGCCAGCGCCGAGTCGTAGGTGATCTCGCCAGCCTTGTAGAGGTCGTAAAGCGCCTGGTCGAAGGTCTGCATCCCCTGCTCGCGGGACTTGCTCATGATCTCTTTCAGCCCGTGGACTTCACCCTTGCGAATCATGTCCGAGACCAGCGGTGTATTGATGAGCACCTCGATCGCCGCGCGGCGGGCATTACCATCGACCGTCGGGATCAGTTGCTGGGCCACCATGCCACGAAGGTTAAGTGACAGGTCCATCCACACCTGATCGTGACGATCCGCCGGGAAGAAGTTGATAATCCTGTCCAGCGCCTGGTTGGCGTTGTTTGCGTGCAGGGTCGCCAGGCACAGGTGGCCGGTTTCGGCAAACGCGATACCGTAGTCCATCGTCTCGCGACTCCTGATCTCACCGATCAGGATGACGTCCGGCGCCTGTCGCAGCGTGTTCTTGAGGGCAACCTCGAAGCTCGGCGTATCCACGCCAACCTCCCGCTGTGTCACCATGCAGCCCCGGTGTTCATGGATGAACTCGATCGGGTCTTCGATCGTGATGATGTGGCCCTTGCTGTTCTCGTTGCGGTGACCAATCATCGCGGCCATCGAGGTCGACTTGCCGGTGCCGGTTGCACCCACGAACACGATGAGCCCACGCTTCGTCATCGCGAGCTTCTTGATGATCTCCGGCAGACCCAGCTCATCGACCGTCGGGATGACCGATTCGATTCGTCGCAGCACCATGCCCGCAAAGTTGCGCTGATAGAACGCGCTCACCCGGAAACGGCCCGCGACCGGTGAGTGGATCGCGAAGTTGCACTCGCGCTCGGTTTCGAACTCCTGAACCTGCGCCTCGTTCATGGTGGAGTGCACCATCTCGCGCGCCTGTTCCGGCGTGAGTGGCGTCTTCGACATTGGCATCATCCTGCCGGATACCTTGATCGACGGCGGCAGTCCCGCCGTGATGAAAAGGTCGGAGGCCCCCTGGTCGACGACGACCTTCAGCAACTTGTCAAAATCGATCATGGCGTCTTACTTGAAATCGTCAGGCATTTTGGCCTTTTCACGGGCCTGCTCTTTGGTGATGAGGTTCTTCTCGATCAGGCGCTTGAGGCACTGGTCCAGCGTCTGCATGCCCAGCGCACCGCCGGTCTGAATGGCCGAGTACATCTGCGCGACCTTGTCCTCGCGGATCAGGTTACGGATGGCCGGGGTGCACAACATGATCTCGTGCGCCGCGACGCGACCCCCGCCCACTTTCTTCAGCAGCGTCTGCGAAATAACGGACTGCAGTGACTCCGACAGCATCGAGCGCACCATCGCCTTCTCGGAAGCCGGGAACACGTCGATCACCCGGTCGATTGTCTTGGCGGCCGAGGATGTATGCAGGGTACCGAATACCATGTGGCCGGTCTCTGCGGCCTCGAGCGCAAGACGGATTGTCTCGAGGTCCCGCATCTCACCGACGAGAATGATGTCCGGGTCTTCCCGCAGCGCACTCCGAAGCGCTTCATTGAACCCCAGCGTGTCACGGTGAACCTCTCGCTGGTTCACCAGACATTTCTTGCTCTCGTGAACGAACTCGATCGGATCCTCGACGGTAAGAATGTGCTGATAACGATTGTCGTTGATGTAGTCGAGCATCGCGGCGAGCGTCGTACTCTTGCCCGAACCCGTCGGACCGGTCACGGTGACAAGCCCCCTGGGCGTCTGTGCGATGCTCTTGAACACGTCGCCCATCCCGAGTTCTTCCATCGTCAGGACTTTTGAGGGGATGGTACGGAAGACGCCACCCGCACCACGGTTGTGGTTGAATGCGTTGACGCGGAACCGGGCAACGCCGGGAACCTCGAACGAAAAGTCGGTTTCAAAGAACTCCTCGTAGTCCTTTCGCTGCTTGTCGTTCATGATCTCGTAGATCAGCGAATGGACTTCCTTGTGATCCAGCGCAGGCAGATTGATGCGACGAATGTCGCCATCGACACGAATCATGGGCGGCAGGCCCGCAGACAGGTGCAAATCCGATGCACCCTGCTTTTCGCTGAAGGCGAGGAGTTCTGTAATGTCCATCGAGTATTCCCTGTCTGGTGCCCGGTCGGGGGCCAACCCCTGCAGGCGCGGATTTTCGACTAATAGTATTATCGAATCCTGCAATAAACCACCTCGAAGCAGTTTCAATGGACGCGTCACACAGCATCGAAGAGCGCCTCGCGCAGGTTCGCAGGCAGATCAATGACGCCTGCGCCCGATATGGTCGCGACCCGGCTTCCGCAAGGCTTCTCGCCGTCAGCAAGACCAAACCATTGGCCGATATCATCGAGGCCATGGCCTGCGGTCAGCGTGACTTCGGCGAGAACTACCTGCAGGAAGCGATCGACAAGATCGAGCGATCCGACGGCGCGACATGGCACTTTATTGGCGCGATCCAGTCCAACAAGACAACACCGATTGCCACCCACTTCGACTGGGTCCACACGCTGGCCTCCGGCAAGCACGCCCGACGGTTGAGTGAAGCCCGACCGCCGGAACGCGGTCCCCTCAACGTATTGCTGCAGGTGAACATTGCCAACGAGGACACCAAGGCGGGACTGGCAGCCTCGGCCGTCAGGGAGGTCGCCGAGACGGTGCTCGGGTATCCAAACCTCGCGCTGCGGGGCCTGATGGCGATTCCGAGACCGGAGCAGGATTTCGACGCACAGCGCGCACAGTTTCGCGCCCTCGCCGAGTTGCGCGAGGAGACGGCAAGCGCGCTGGGTCTCACCGGGTTCAATGAGCTGTCGATGGGCATGAGCGCTGATCTCGAAGCTGCGATTGCCGAGGGCAGCACCTGGCTTCGAGTTGGCACGGCAATCTTCGGCGCCCGGCAAACCTGATACACACCCGAAACGGAGCACCCACCCATGGCGAACCCCCGAATTGCATTCATCGGCGCCGGCAATATTGCCCGTGCCATCATCGGCGGCCTGATCGAGAGCGGCTTCGAACCCGCCTCCATCATCGCCGTCGATCCTGCAGAGGACCAGCGCTCGCGACTTCCTGCTGGCGTGATCGCGGCGCCCGACGCCGCCGGAATGCTCGACGATGTCGCGGCAGTCATGCTCTGCGTGAAACCCGGGCTCATCGGTACCGTCGTGTCTTCGATGGCAGCGGAGCTGGCCGGCAAACTCGTGATCAGCGTCGCGGCAGGTATTCCCATCGAGACCATCCGCGCGCCGCTGCCCGATGACACTGCCGTCGTTCGCTGCATGCCCAACACGCCCGCGCTCATTCGCGCCGGCATGACCGGACTCTATGCCAGCCCCGAGGTCGATGCCGACCAGCGCGCGCTGGCAGAGCAGATCATGCGTGCGGCCGGCGACGTCGTGTGGCTCGAGAACGAAAGCGAAATCGACATTGTCACAGCCATCTCCGGCAGCGGTCCCGCGTACTACTTCCTCGTGATGGAGGCGATGGAAGCCGCCGGCGAGCGGCTCGGTTTCAGCGCTGAAGCGTCCCGCCGCCTCGTGCTGCAGACCGCGCTCGGCGCCGCACAGATGGCCGCAGCAAGCAGTGAAGATCCGGCGACGTTGCGACAGAACGTCACCTCCCCTGGCGGGACGACGGAAGCGGCGGTCAACACCCTGATCGAGCGCGGTCTCACAGACGCGTTCGAGGCCGCGATGAAAGCGGCAAGGGACCGTTCCATCGAACTCGGTGCGAAATCCGACCAAGCGCTATAATCCCGGTTTCCCCACGGCTTCGTATCCTTCACTGACCATTCTCCAGAAAAAGGCGGTTTCATGAGTGCCAACCTCGCCAGCGCCGGCGCCTACATCGTTCAGACATTCGTCGGACTCTATGTTCTTCTCGTCATGCTGCGCCTGTTGATGCAGGTCGCGCGCGTCGACTACTACAACCCGATCTCCCAGGGCGTGGTGAAGATCACGGATCCGCCGATCAAGCCGCTCAGCCGCGTGCTGCCCACAGTGAGCGGGGTCAACTTCGCCACGCTCGGCGTTGCCTTCATTATCCAGTTCGTCGGCGTCATTCTGGTCATGCTGTTGTCGGGCGGCCCGATCTTTCACCCGCTCTACATTGCGTGGGTGATGCTGGGGCTCTTCTCGCTCATCTTCGACATCTATTTCTTCGCTCTCATCATCATGGTGATCTCGAGCTGGATCGCACCCTACTCCAACCACCCGGCACTGACGCTCATCCACCAGCTGACAGAACCGGTCTGCGCGCCCGCACGCAAACTGCTGCCGCCCATGGGCGGGCTCGATTTTTCGATCATCCTGGTCTTCGTATTCATCACGATCATCGACAACATCCTTGTCGTCGCGCCGCTCGCCCAGTACCTCCGCGTACCGCCAGGGCTGATACTTGGGCTCTGATCTCGAACGCTCGGGTGAAGACGTCGTGCTGAACATACGCGTCGTGCCAGGCGCATCCCGCGACCAGTGGGTCAGGGATGAGACCGGCATCCGGGTGCGGGTGCAGGCGCCTGCCGTAGACGGCAAAGCGAACAAACGCCTCCGGTCGTTCGTCGCGCGCGCCTTCGGCGTGCGTGCCAGCCGCGTGACGATCGAGCATGGCGAGACGTCACGGCTGAAACGGCTGCGCATCGTGTCGCCAGAGAAGATTCCGCAGGAGCTGTCATGAGATTCCCTGCGCTCCTGCTGGCCCTCATGGTGACTCTGCCGGCGGCCGCCGAGCAGGTTGAGTGGCGGGGCTACACGATTTACTACACGACGTTTCGCAGTACCCTCGTCCCGCCGGACGTGGCCGAACTGCACGGCATTACGCGAAGCGACAACCGCATCCTCACCAACATCACCGTCCGCAGGGACGGCGAACCCGTAAGGGCAAACGTCACAGGCACGACGTCCAATCTGCTGAACCAGATGTCGACCCTGCGCTTCACCGAGGTGATCGAGGAGGCAGCTATTTACTATCTGGCGAATCAGGCAGTCGACGAGCGTGACACGCTGCGTTACCGGCTCGAGATTACGCCCGCGGGTGAAGACGATGCATTCGAACTCCAGTTCAATCGCCAGTACTACAGCGGGGTCGCGCAATGAAGGTCGTGCTCGCCACCGGCAACCCGCACAAGGTGGAAGAGATCTCCCGCGCCCTGCCGGCCGACATTGAGCTGGTCCCTCAATCCGCCTTTGACGTCGAGCCGGCCATTGAAGACGGACTGAGCTTCGTCGAGAACGCCATCATCAAGGCGCGGCACGCCGCTCGCGCCACCGGGCTACCGGCCATCGCCGACGACTCGGGGCTGGAGGTCGACGCGCTGGACGGGGCACCCGGCATCTACTCGGCACGCTTTGCAGGGCAGGACGCCACTGATGCCGACAACAACAGCAAGCTGCTGGCAGCACTGAATGGTTTCCCGGCAGCGCAGCGAACGGCCCGCTTCCAGTGCGTCATCGCGATGCTTCGGCACGCAGCGGACCCGACGCCGCTCATCGCATTCGGCACCTTCGACGGCCTCATTCTCGATGCGCCGCGCGGGGAAAACGGCTTCGGATACGACCCGCTGTTTCTGGTCCCCGCACTCGACAGGAGCGTGGCGGAACTCACGCCGGCGCAAAAGGACGAGATCAGTCATCGTGCCCGGGCGCTCCTGTCGCTGCAGGAACAGCTGAGCGAACGGCTGGCGGCGTCGCGTGACAACTCGCCGGAACGATGAAGGACGCTGGCACGGACGACGATGCGCGACGCTCGCCAATACCGCTATCGCTCTACATTCATCTCCCCTGGTGCGTTCGCAAGTGTCCGTATTGTGACTTCAACTCTCACGAGGCCGGTGCATCAATTCCCGAGGAGGCTTATGTCGACCGCCTGCTCGAGGACCTCGCGCGCGATGTCGACCATTACGAGGAGTCCCGGGAGATCCACTCGATCTTCATCGGTGGAGGAACGCCGAGCCTGTTCTCTGGCGAGGCCATCACCCGACTGCTGATGGGCGTGCGCAGCGCGCTGCGGTTGGCTGCCGGCGCCGAGATCACGCTGGAGGCGAACCCGGGGACAATCGACACAGCCGCAAGGCGGTTCGATGCGTTCCGGGCGGCAGGCGTCAATCGCATCAGCCTCGGCGCACAATCGTTCGACGATATGTCGCTCTCGGCACTCGGCCGCATCCATTGTGCGAGCGACATCGACCACGCGTTCGAAGCGGCATCGAGCGCCGGCTTTTCACGCATCAATATCGACCTGATGCACGGCCTGCCCGGCCAGTCGCCCGAACACGCGGCGAGAGATCTGCAGCGCGCGCTGGGGCTTGGAGCCGATCACATCTCGTGGTACCAGCTTACGCTCGAACCCAATACGGTGTTCTACCGGCGCCCACCGTCGCTCCCTGACGAGGACGTCATGGCGGAGATCCAGGATCATGGGTCCGGCATACTGGCTGGCGCCGGCCTGAAGCGGTACGAGGTGTCTGCTTTCTGCCGGCCGGGCGAGGAGGCGCGGCACAATCTGAACTACTGGGCGTTTGGTGACTATCTCGGCATCGGCGCAGGCGCGCACGGCAAGATCACCCGCGCCGATGGCACCATAGAGAGGACCCGCAAGACCCGACTGCCACGGGACTACCTTGCAGAACCCCGCGTCCGTCGCGACCCTGTGCCGCAGAGCGCACTCGTCATCGAGTTTCTGCTGAATGCGCTCCGCCTCACCGGCGGGTTCGACCTCGCGCTCTTCGAGCAGCGCACCGGCTTGCCTCGGCAGGCCCTGCACCGCTTCATCGAGCGTTCGACTTCCAGAGCGTTGCTTGAGGTCTCGGGCGAGCGGCTGAAGCCAACACCCACCGGCATGAACTTCCTCAACGAGCTTCTGCTGCTCGCGGACGACGACACGATCCAGCGAGGCTAGCCCACTCTCCAGGCGAGATCCGTGACCTCGTGCCCCAGCCTGATGCCTCGTTGCTCGTACTTCGTGCGGGGTCTTGGCGGTGGCGAGACTGCTTCGATGCCCGGAATCGAGGCGGCAGTCTCACGGATCTCTTCGGCGTAGGGCAGCCAGTCCGTCGCAATATGCAGGCAACCGCCCGGCTTCAGTTTCGCAACCAACCGCTCCATGAACTCGCGACCCAGCAGCCGCCGCTTGTGATGCCGTTTCTTGTGCCACGGGTCCGGAAAGAACACCTGAATCGTATCCGCGCAGCCATCGGCGATCGCGCGCTCGATCACATCGATTCCATCGGCATTGAAAACACGCAGGTTGTCCAATCCAGCCTCGGACGCCCGGATGAGGAGGTGCCCGACACCGGGCGCATGAACCTCAACACCGATGAAGTTTCGCCCTGGCTGCGTTGATGCCATCTCGAAGAGCGAGTCGCCCATGCCAAAGCCGATCTCTATCGTGACCGGTGCATCGCGATCGAAGGCCTTGCCGACATCAACCGGGCCGTCGTCCACATCAAGCCCGTAGCGCGGCCAGTGCTCGTCGAGGGCACGTCGCTGGCCGGGCGTCATTCGTCCCTGACGAATCACGTAAGACCGAATGGCTCGACGTTCTGTCATGCGCCGCCTGCGCGCATCCATGCCCCGATGGCGAAGAGGCACCAGCCCGCGATGAAGAAGACACCGCCGATCGGCGTCACCGGACCCAGCCATTTCATGCCGGTGAGTGCGAGAAGGTAAAGGCTGCCGCTGAAGAGCAGGATGCCGAGGGCAAATGAGCCGGCAGCCGCGCTGAGCGCCCAGTGACGCCCCAACTGCGCAATGACGAGTGCCAGCAGGATCAGGGCAAGGGAGTGGCTCATCTGGTAGGTAACGCCTGTCTCGAAGGCATGCAGCAGCCGGTCTTCAAGCTTGCCGCGCAGGCCGTGCGAGGCAAACGCTCCGAGTACGACGCTCAGCAGGCCGGATATCGCGGCAAACGAGATGATGACGCGGACCATCGAGCGTCGGGACTAGCTGTCGAACTGTTTGCGCAGCTTCTTGAGGGCGTTCTGCTCGAGCTGGCGCACGCGCTCCGCGGAGATACCGTAGCGATCGGCAAGCTCCTGCAGCGTGGACTTGTGTTCCGCGAGCCAGCGCGACTGCACAATATCCCGGGAGCGCTCGTCGAGACCCGCGAAGGCCACTCGCAACGACTCACCGTTCGAAGACGCCAGATTCTCGTACTCGACGATATCCGCCGGGTTTCCCTCGGCATCCTCGATGAACCGGGACGGGCTCACAAAGTCATCGTCGTCATCGTCAGGCGAGTTGTCGAACGGCTCGTCCCGCGATGCCATTCGGCCTTCCATCTGACGCACGTTCTCGGGTTTGACGCCGAGCTCGGTGGCGACCGCCTGGACCTCGTCATCACGCAGCCAGCCGAGGCGTTGCGTGGAGGAACGAAGGTTGAAGAAGAGCTTGCGCTGCGCCTTGGTCGTGGCGACCTTGACGATTCGCCAGTTCTTGAGGATGAACTCGTGGATCTCTGCCTTGATCCAGTGGACGGCAAACGAGACAAGACGGACCCCGAACTCGGGGTTGAAGCGTTTGACCGCCTTCATCAGCCCGACGTTACCTTCCTGAATCAGGTCAGCCTCATTGAGACCGTAGCCGGAGTAGGAGCGGGCAATGAACACGACAAAACGCAGGTGCGACAGCACCAGTTCACGGGCGGCCTCGACATCACCCTCGTAGTGCAGACGTTCCGCCAGCTCGCGCTCGCGCTCCGCCGACAGCTGCGGAATGGCATTGACCGAGTGCATGTAGGCATCCAGATTGGCTCCCGGAGACAGCGGGGCAACTGGCAGCGTCGTCGAGCTCATGATGTTCCGATCAAGAGAAAAAGGGCGCAAATACTACCATCTATACGCAGATTCAGCTATTGCGGCTCAATCAGGTGCAGATGCCGGCGCACCGCCAGCGCAGCCCCCAGAACGCCCAGCAGGCCGCCGGTCAGCAGCAGCACCGCGGTCACGCCGAAGCCGAGGCCAATGACGGAGAACTGGTCTTCATAGCTCCGCAAGAGCCGGTCCACGGGACCCGACAGGAAGATGAGGCTGATCTGCACCATGATCCAGGCAAGCAGCGCCCCGCCGAGCCCGTACCAGAGGCCGAGGTAGAGAAAGGGTCGGCGCACGAAGCTGTCGGTTCCGCCGACGAGTTTGACCACCTCGATCTCGGCGCGCCGGTTCTCGATGGCCAGGCGGATCGTGTTGCCGATGGAAAGGAGCACGCCCAGGCTCAGGAACAGCGCGAGCGCGAGCACGAAACGCTCACCGAGTGCGAGCAGCGCATAAAGGCGCTCGATCCACGCGAGATCCACAGACACCCGATCGACGCCCTCGATCTGTTCGAGATTCGCGACGAGGAGCCGCAGCGAGGCCGTATCCATCGGCTCGGGCGTGACCTCGACAACGGGCGGCAGCGGATTCGTGTCGAGGGAGTCGAGTACGTCGCCGAAGCCGGAGAATCGCTGGAACTCTGCCAGCGCCTCGGCAGAAGAAATGAAGAGCGCGGACGCAACGCCCTCGCGTTCACCGATCGCGCGTGCGATCGCCGAACCCTGTCCGGCGTTTTCTGCAGACTCGAGATAAACGCTGAGTCTCGGCTTGCCGTCCCAGTCGCCGCTGATCTCACCGACGTTCGAGAGCAACAGGAAGAGCAGCGTTGGCAACGCCAGCGCGATGCCGATCACGAGCCATGTCATGAGGCTCGATACCCAGCTCGAGAGCAGCTCGGCCATGCTCTTCGCCGCGACCTCACGGTGATTGGATGCCCACGCCCTCAGGCGGTCTCGCACACTTGTTCGTGCCGCCGTCGCGCTGCTGCCTGTCGAAGCCGGTGCTCTTGCCATCAGGATGCGTCCCCGAGCCGGCCCTGGCTCAGGATCAGGCGCCGCTTGCCGAGCCGCTCGACGAGCTCGAGATCATGGGTCGCGATCAACACGGTCACGCCGACCTGATTGAACTGAATGAACAGGTCCATGATCTCGGCGGACAGTTCAGGGTCAAGGTTGCCGGTCGGCTCGTCGGCCAGCAGCAGGGGCGGGCGGTTGACGACAGCCCGGGCAATGCCAACGCGCTGCTGCTCACCGCCTGACAGCGTGATCGGGTTCTGTCGCTCCTTGTCCGACAATCCGACCTTGGCGAGGGCGGCACGCACACGACGGCCGATATCGCGATGCTGAAACCCGGCGATGATGAGGGGCAGCGCGACATTGTCATACACCGAGCGGTCAAAAAGGAGCTGATGATTCTGGAAGACCACGCCGACATTGCGACGAAGAAACGGGATCTGTGAGCGAGCAAAACGGTTAAGGTTGCTGCCGAGCACGAAGACCTGACCCTGGCTTGGCCGCTCCATGAGCATGATGAGCTTGAGCAGCGTGCTCTTGCCGGCGCCGGAATGACCTGTCAGAAATGCCATCTCCTGCTCGTCAAGTTCAAACGAGACGCGCGACAGTGCTTCCTTGCCGCCGGGATACCGCTTGCTGACCTCGTCGAAGCGAATCACGGAGTCAGGACGCCTCCGTCTCTCCGACACCCTCGAACAACGCCTCGACGAAGTCGGCGGCGACGAATGGCCGAAGATCCTCGATCGCCTCACCCACACCGATGAAGCGGATAGGAATGCCGAGCTCGCTCGCGATCCCGAAAATGACGCCCCCCTTTGCGGTGCCATCGAGTTTGGTCAGTGAGATGCCGGTGACACCCTCAAATTCCCTCGCCTGCGAAATCGCGTTCTGGCCGGTGCCGGCGTCGAGAACCAGCATCACTTCATGCGGTGCGGTCTCGTCGATCTTTTTCATGACCCGTGAGATTTTCGAGAGCTCTTCCATCAGGTTCTTGCGATTCTGCAGCCGCCCGGCAGTATCCGCGATCACCACGTCAATGCCTCTCGCCTTCGCCCGGGAGATCGCATCGAAGATGACGGAAGCGCTGTCTGCGCCGGTGTGCTGCGCAACGACGTCGACGCCGTTTCGCTCCCCCCACACGCCAAGCTGCTCGACTGCAGCGGCGCGAAACGTATCGCCGGCAGCGAGCATGACCGACTTGCCTTCGCCCTGCAGCCGCTTGGCCAGCTTGCCGATTGTCGTGGTCTTGCCGGCGCCGTTCACGCCAACCATCAGGATCACGAAGGGGCGGGCGTCCGTACTGATCTCGAGCGGAGATTCCACCGCTTCGAGCAGCCCGGTCAGAACGCCCATGAGGTGCCGCTGGAGCGCCTGCGGGTCAGCGAGTTCCTTGCGGGCCACCTTTTCGGTCAGGTCGTCAATGATGCGGGACGTTGCCGCCATACCGACGTCTGAAGAAAGAAGGACGGATTCGATCTCCTCCAGCAGTTCGTCGTCGATGACCTTCTTGCCGAGAAACAGATTGCCGATGCCCGACGACAGGCGCGACCGGGTTCGCGACAGTCCTGACCGAATCCGGGCGAAGAAGCCCTGCTTGCCTTCGTCTTCGCCGTTTGCAACAGTAGTTTTTGACATCGGAGATACAGCCTTGCGATGGCCCCAGCGATTACACTAAGGCGCGAGAGTGACTCGAAAACCGTCCACTGAGCGGACTCTTCGGATTATCGGGGGAAACTGGCGGAGTCGCAAAGTGTCTTTTCCCGATGTCGGGGACATCCGGCCCACGCCGGACCGGGTTCGTGAAACCCTGTTCAACTGGCTTCAGTTCGACATCGCGGGCCGTCGCTGCATCGAACCCTTCGCCGGCAGCGGCATCCTGAGCTTCGAGGCGCTGTCACGCGGCGCGTCGTTTGTGACCCTCATCGACCGCAATCCCGCTGTATGCCGAGGGCTGCGCCACAATCTCGAGGTACTGGGCGTGCCGGCCAGCCACTTCGAGATTATCGAGGCGGACGGCGTCGACTGGCTCGCCGGCGCCACCGATCGCTGGGACATCGCCTTCCTCGACCCGCCGTTCGACAGCGATGCCCTCAGCCGAACCATCGACGTGCTGCCGGAACGGCTCGCGGAGGACGGGCTGGTCTACACCGAAAGTCGCGATGCGCTGACCGAAGATTCACTTGGTGACTCCTTTGTCATCCACCGTCGGAAGCGTGCGGGACAGGTGAACTTCTCGCTGCTCCGCAAACTGAATTAACCTCGCCGCTTGTGTATGATTGCCAAGCTTTCGAGGTAGTAAAGAACTTGAGCCGATGACAACCGTCCTTTATCCCGGTACGTTCAACCCGATTCACAATGGCCATGCCGATCTCGTCGAGCGCGCCGCCATCATTTTCGATGAGGTCGTACTGGGCATTGCCACGAGTCCCCACAAAAGTCCCAGCGTGCTGGAAACCCGCGTCAATCTGGCGAAGGAAGCGCTCGCGCACCTGGACAACGTCCAGGTTCAGGGGTTCAACACGCTGACTGTGGATTTCGCGAAGGAAGTTGGTGCGAGCGTCATTCTGAAGGGCATTCGCACAGTGACCGACTTCGAGTACGAGTTCCAGATGCTGAGCATGAACCGCTCATTGCAGCCAGGGCTGGAGACTGTTTTTCTCGCACCGTCCGAGGAATTCTCTTACATCTCCTCCACGCTGGTGCGGCAGATCGCGGGATACGGCGGGGACGTCTCGAAATTCGTGCACCCGGCAGTGGCCAAGGCACTCGCGAACGGCGAAGTCGGCTAGACGGCTGCGGGGTCAGCGTCGATGCGCTGACCCGGGTTCAGGGCTCCCGGGTCTCCCGGAGTCGCTCTTTGCGGCCAGGGCGCGTACAGCCAAGGCAACGGACGAAGACTTCTTCCGCCGGCTTGAAGACCAGCGCTTCGGCTGCGTCCCCGGAGTTGCCGCCCAGCAGCGAGAAGGGCAGCGTTGCCACGTAAGTCACTGTTCCCAGAGCGAAAATACCGAGCCCGATAGGCCTTGCCACGAGCAGGTCACCGGTCATCTCCATTGCCGTCGGCTCTTCCTCGAGCCGCTCGGCCGACACCCCGAAAGGCAGCAGGGTCAGCGCTGCCAACAGGACGGCCGTATGCCATCGCTTCTTGTCCATGATCAGGAACCTTCTTAAGTTCGTTTCTCGATGATAAGCGTAAGTATCTAATTACTAATGCTTAAATCTGGCGAAAGGTTATTCCCAATCCGACGCAATTACAAATGCTTTCCGGCGGACGGGTGACTACCTGCCGCGAAAGACCGGCTCGCGCTTCTCGAGGAAACTGGCAACGCCTTCGCGGTGGTCTTCGGTCGCGAACAGCACGCCCAGCGTCTGCGACACCCAGGAGCCCATCTCGTGGTAATCCCCGTGGAACGATCGTCGAAGTCCCTCTTTGAGGTAGCGCACCGCGAGCGGCGGATTGGCCGCGATGCGATTCGCGAGCGACATGGCCTCGTCGATCAATGACTCATGCGGCACGACGTTCAGCACGAGACCAATCGCCTTCGCGGTTTCGGCGTCGATGATGTCGCCGGTGAACAGCAACTCCGCCGCCTTCTGCGGGCCAACGATTCGGGGCAGGCGCACGAGGCCGCCAACATCACTGACCAGACCCCGTTTGACGAAGAGTTCACCGAACTTCGCGCGATCCGAGGCGATGCGAAAGTCAGCGAACAGCGACATATCCATGCCCCAGCCAACGGCCGCGCCGTTCACAGCCGCAATCACCGGCCGGTCGCAATCGAGAATCGCCTGCGCCGCCGGCGTCGTACCCGGCCTGACCTGTCGAAGGCGAGCCGTCGTCGCTGAGGTGTCGCCCGTCATCAGCTCCTTGACGTCATCGCCTGAGCAGAACGCGGGATCAGTACCGGTCAGCACGATCGCCCGGACGTCGGGGTCGCGCTGGAGTTCGAGGAACGTTTGTTCGAGTTCGCTGTAGGCGAGCCGGTTGAGCGCGTTTCGCGCTTCGGGCCGGTTGAGCGTTACGCGCGCGACATGCCCATCGCGCTCGAGAATGATCGTCTCCATGATGCCTCCCTCAGAGTTCAGGGAGTCATTGTGACACTATCGCTGACAGCTTGTGCAGTAGACCGTCGTGCGCTGCCCGAGCCGAATCTCCTTCAGCACGCTGCCGCAACGCCGGCATGCTTCACCGCCTCGCCCATATACCGCGAGGTCGTGGCGAAAATAACCTGGCGAGCCGTCTTCCCGCACAAAATCACGCAGCGTTGTGCCGCCGGCTGTGATGGCACGGGCAAGTACATCCCGAATGGCTGCCGCAAGTTCATCGTACCGCGTCCTAGAGACCCGGCCAGCGGCGCGCGCGGGCGAGATTCCCGACTGGAACAGCGCCTCGTTCGCATAGATGTTGCCGACACCGACGACGACATGATTGTCCATGATGAACGTCTTGACCGATGACTTGCGGCCCCGCGACAGGGCGTGCAGGTGTGCACCATCGAAACCGTCTCCCAGCGGCTCAGGGCCCAACGATTCCAGCAAGGGGTGCGAGTCATCACCGGGCAACCAGAAAACAGAGCCGAATCGGCGGGGATCCCGATAGCGAAGCAGGTGACCGTCATCAAGCACAATGTCGACGTGGTCGTGCGCCTCCGGCGGCAGCGAAGCAGGCAGGACGCGCAGGCTTCCCGACATACCGAGGTGGATCATCATCCGACCCGCGACACATCGAAACAGCAGGTACTTGGCCCGACGGTCAACGGCTTCAATCGTCTGGCCGGTCAGCGCCTGCGCCAGGTCGTCAGAGACTGGCCAGCGCAGCGACGGCTGCCGGACGAGCACCTGCGTGACCCGTCGGGAGATAACATGGGGCGCGACCCCGCGGCGGGTCGTTTCAACTTCAGGTAGTTCTGGCATCGATCGCAATTCCGGGAAGGCGATATGATACGTTGACCCCGAACGTCAGGCGAAATCCCGTTTCATGTCTTCTTCAACCGTGGTGCTGGGCGTCGATACCGGCGGCACTTTCACCGATTTCGTACTCTACACAGGCGGCGAACTCCGCGTTCACAAGGTGCTGTCGCGCCCTGATGCGCCGCAGGAAGCGATCCTGCAGGGAATCCGCGATATGGATCTGCTCGAGGATGTCAGGGCAGGACGGGTGCGCATCATCCATGGCACCACGGTGGCAACCAATGCCGTACTCGAAGGCAAGGGCGTTCGCGCCGCCTATGTCACGAACCGTGGCCTGGGCGACGTACTCTACATCGGCCGCCAGACCCGGCCGGCGCTCTACGACCTGACGCCACAGCCCCGCAGGATGCCGCTCGATGAATCGCTGGTGTTCGAGATCGACTGCCGTATCGGCCCGTCAGGCGAGACCATCCGGCCGCTGGAACAGGCCGCGATCGACGATCTGCTCGAACGCATCGACGAGGCGCAGCCGGCATCGATTGCGATCAACCTGTTGTTCTCGTTTATCGACCCCCGGCAGGAGGAGGCAATCGAAGCGGCCATTGGCGATCGCTGTTTCGTGTCCCGGTCGTCGGCCATTCTGCCCGAGTACCGCGAGTACGAGCGCGGTATGACAACCTGGATCAACGCCTGGATTGGTCCGCTGATCCACCGGTATCTCTCGGAACTGACGTCGCTGCTGGCGCCGGCACGGGTCTCGATCATGCAGTCCTCAGGCCTCACCATCGCGGCTGAACAGGCCGCAACCCGCGCGGTCAATCTGCTGTTGTCAGGCCCCGCCGGCGGCCTCGCCGCCTCGGTCTTCATCGGCAAAGCGCTTGACCGGCCGCGGTTGATGACTTTTGACATGGGCGGCACCTCAACCGATGTGGCGCTGCTCGACGGTGAGATCCGCCTGACCAGCGATGGCCACATCCGGGAGTTCCCGGTGGGCGTACCCATGGCGGACATCCACACGATCGGCGCGGGCGGCGGCTCGATCGCCTGGATTGACGACGGCGGACTGCTGCAGGTCGGCCCGGCAAGTGCGGGTGCCGACCCCGGCCCGGCGTGCTACGGCAAGGGCGGAACCGAAGCGACGGTCACCGATGCGAATCTCGTCCTGGGGCGTCTGATGCCGGACGCCTTTCTGGGCGGCGACATGTCGCTCGACGTCGACGCGGCGCGCCGGGCGATCGAGCCGCTGGCATCGGCGCTCGGCGTGCCGATACTCGAGGCCGCCCTCGGCATTGTGAAGATCGCCAATGAGCACATGACACAGGCGCTCCGCGTCATTTCGGTGCAGCGAGGCTTCGACCCCCGGGAGTTCACGCTGGCCTGCTTTGGTGGCGCCGGCGGTCTCCATGTCTGTGACCTTGCGGAGAACCTGGAAATGCGCGAATGCATCGTGCCGACCAATGGCGGCGTCCTCTCGGCGTTCGGCATGCTGACCGCGAACCCGGGCCGCGAGCTTTCGCGAACCCGGACGCAGCGAATTGAGGACACCGATCCGGAATCGCTGACATCACAGTTCCTCGAGATGCGATCAGCCGGGGAGGCAGAGCTGAAGGAAGAAGGGTTGAAAGTCGAACGACTGGAAGAACGCCTGGACGTCCGGTACGAGGGCCAGACATTCACGCTGAGCCTGCCACTCAGCGATCTGGATGAACTCGCCGAAACGTTCGGCAGGGCCCACGAGGCGAGATACGGTCACCGGCTCGACAAGCCGGTGGAGATCGTAAATACCCGCGTCCATATCGAGGGGGAGACGCCCGGCATCGAGATGCCGGACATCGAGGCTGATAAGGGTGCGTCAACTGCACAGACGCGGATAGAGGGTTTCGATGACCCCGTACCCGTGACGCCGCGGGGGTCACTCGTCGCCGGGACGACCTTCGAGGGACCCGTGCTGGTGACCGAGCGACATTCGACGACGCTCATCAAGTCGGGCTGGACTGCCCGTGTTGATGCCGCGGGCCATCTGTTGTTGACGCGGCACTGAGATCTTTCCACACAATATCCACAAAAAAGGCGCCATGCAGGCGCCTTTTCCGGATCACAACAACTCGGGCGGATCTACTTGATCTTGCCTTCCTTGTAGATGACATGCTTGCGAACGACGGGATCGAATTTCTTCACTTCCATCTTGTCAGGCATGTTTCGCTTGTTCTTGGTCGTCGTGTAGTAGTGGCCGGTACCGGCACTCGAGACGAGTTTGATCTTTTCTCGCATAGTCTTGCTCCCTAGACCTTCTGGCCGTCGGCACGCAGGCGGGCAACGACGTTCTCGATCCCCTGCTTGTCGATGATGCGCAGGCCACGCGTCGATACGCGAAGCTTGATGAATCGGTTCTCGCTCGGAAGCCAGAACCGGTGATCGTGAACGTTCGGCAGGAAGCGGCGACGGGTCTTGTTATGCGCGTGGGAAACGTTGTTCCCCGCGACAGGCCGCTTGCCTGTTACCTGACATACCTTGGACATCTTGTTTTTCCTGAAAATCTGCTGCCGCCCCGCAAGGTGCGAACGGCCGGGTTCGTGCGAGCCGTGCTTTATACCAGAACGTCATGGGGCTTTCAAACAAAAACTGCCCGCTGCAGGGGCTAGAGCAGGCCGCGCTCTGCGAACGAGACGACGTCTTCGTCACCCACAACCATGTGGTCCAGCACCCTGACATCGACCAGCAGCAGCGCAGATTTCAGCCGCTCGGTGATGCGCCGGTCGGCCTGGCTCGGTTCGGCTACACCCGAGGGATGGTTGTGCGCAAAGATGACCGCCGCCGCATTGACCGCCAGCACGCGCTTGACCACCTCGCGGGGATGAACACTGGCGCCGTCGATGGTGCCGTAGAACAACTCCTCATAGGCAATGAGGCGGTGCTGGTTATCCAGCAGCAGCACGGCGAAGACCTCACGCTCATAGTCGCGGAGCCGGCTCTTCAGGTACAGGCGCGTCATTCCGGGGTCGCTGATGACATCGCCGCGGCGGCAACCACATTCGAAGTAGCGAACGCTGAGTTCGAGACAGGCCCGGAGCTGGGTGTACTTGGCCATGCCGATCCCCGAGACCGCAATGACCTGTGAAGGCTCCGAAGTCAGCACGCCTCGCAGGTCGCCGAAACGCGCGAGCAGGTCGCGCGCAATGCCAAGCGCCGACCGGCGCGGCGTTCCCGTCCGGATGAATATCGCCAGCAGTTCAGCATCGTCGAGCGCCGATGGTCCGTGCCGCATCAGTTTTTCACGCGGCCCCTCGCCGCCCTCAAAAGGGGACCGCGCAACGCTTGCGCACCGCGCGTCCTGCTCGTCGATGTGATCAATCACTTACACTCCAGCACAATCGATGTGGTAATCTCGTCGCTTCGTATTGTCGTGGGGAACACGCACGGCGTCGGCAGGCGCTTGTACCTCACGAACGTAATCCCGAAGTCATCCAGGGGCGGGCAACAGTCGCACACGCATGTCGAGCCTTTCCAACAAACGAATTCTGCTGGGCGTCACCGGCGGCATTGCGGCCTACAAGAGTGCCGAACTGATACGTCGCCTCCAGGATCAGGGTGCCGATGTCAGGGTCGTCATGACGCGGGCCGCGACCGAGTTCATTACGCCGCTCACGCTGCAGGCGCTGTCAGGCCATCCTGTCAGCACCGAGTTGCTGGATACCGAAGCCGAATCGGCGATGGGCCACATTGAACTCGCACGGTGGGCAGATCTCATTCTGGTCGCGCCGGCCAGTGCAAACTTCATGGCACGTCTCGCCCGGGGCAACGGGGACGATCTCCTGACAACAATCTGTCTGGCGGCACAGTGCCCCATCGCAGTGGCGCCGGCGATGAACCAGGGTATGTGGGCGAACGAGGCCACCCAGGCGAATGTTGTGCAGCTACAGGAACAGCACGTCAGAATGTTTGGCCCGGATCAGGGTCTTCAGGCCTGCGGCGAGACGGGCCTCGGCCGGCTGCTCGACATTGAAGGCATTGTCGAGCTGACCGAACAGGTGTTCCCGTCCGGCCTCCTTGCGGGAAAGCGCGTCGTGATCACGGCCGGCCCGACCCGCGAAGCCATCGATCCGGTTCGTTACATCAGCAATCACAGCAGCGGCAAGCAGGGGTATTCCCTTGCCGAAGCGGCGATCGAGGCCGGTGCAGAAGTCGTGCTGGTATCAGGCCCGACAAACCTCGAAGTGCCGGACCGCGTGCAGCTTCGCAAGGTCGTTAGCGCCGATGATATGTACAATGCCGTGATGGAAGAAATGGACGACTGCGACATCTTCATTGGCGTCGCCGCCGTCGCTGACTTCAAGCCGGTGCACCGGGTCGAGCAGAAGATCAAGAAGGGGGATGCTCCGTCGAACCAGGTGATGAAGATCGAACTCATCGAGAACCCGGATATTATCGCCAGCGTCGCCGGCAGGGATCAGAAACCCTTTACCGTCGGTTTCGCCGCGGAGACCGAGAACCTCATCGAGTACGCCCGAAGAAAGCTCGTGAAGAAACACCTCGACATGGTTGTGGCAAACGACGTCTCGGATCAGTCCATCGGATTCAACAGCGACGAGAACCGAATCACGGTAATCTGGCCCGAAAACGAGGTGGAGCTGCCGATCGCGTCCAAGCGCCAGGTTTCGAAGCGAATTATCGAACTCATCGCAGAGCGACTCGCCGCCGCCAGCTGAACAACAAGAAGAAAGCACCCGCATGGTCGATGTCCAACTCAAGATCCTGAACCCGCGAGTCGGTAACGACATACCGCTGCCCGAATACTCGACCGAAGGTTCCGCCGGGATGGACCTGCGGGCCTGCCTTGACGGGCCGCTGACGCTCGAGCCCGGCCAGGCTGAGCTCATTCCGACAGGCATCGCACTCTATATCGAAGATCCCGGCATGGCGGCGGTAATTCTGCCGCGATCGGGCCTTGGCCACAGGCAGGGCATCGTGCTCGGCAACCTCGTTGGCCTCATCGATTCGGACTATCAGGGTGAACTGATGATCTCCTGCTGGAATCGCGGCAGCGAGCCGTTCACCGTCGAGACCGGTGACCGGATCGCCCAGTTGGTGATCGTTCCCGTGATCCAGGCACAGTTCCGGCAGGTCGAGCAATTCGAGGCGACCAGCCGGGGCGCGGGCGGGTTCGGGTCGAGCGGCGTGCAGTAGGAGCAGCCATTGGAAGAGCAGGTCAAAAAGAAGCGATCGAATGAGGTCGTCCGAATTGCCAAGGTGCCGCTGGCTGGCGTTGCCGGTGGCTTTGCCATCTCGGCCCTGCTCGCGCTGTTCTTTCTGGGGTTCACGATCAACGGCCAGCACAGCGACGCACTGGCCAACCAGCAGGCCGACGCCATCGCATTCCAGATCAACCAGCGGGAGCGACAGCTGCTGCAGCAGATGCAGGGCGCCGCGACCAGCATCCTGCTCACCCAGCTGGTGACGCAGGACGATGCCACGGCACGCAGTATCGAGGAGTCACGACTCCGCGAACTCATTCCTGACGCGCTGCGGGTCCGGCTGATCCCGCTCGGCACCGCGCAGGTTGATCGCAGCGCCAGTCCGCCGTTTTCGTTCACCTCGAAGGACCTGGTCAATCGGGTCGAGCGGGGCGAGGACGTCTTCAGTGAGGCCATCAACGCGAATGGTACCTGGGTACTCAGCCTTGCAGCGCCCATCCGAACGCCGTCGGAAGAAACCGTCCGCGGCACGCTTTTCGTCTGGCTCGAGATGGAGGCCCTCTCCAGTGGGCTGAACGAGATCGTCCAGGGCCAGATATTCCTGGACCAGCGCTTCAGCAATGCTGAGCCGAATGACATCCTTGAAGTCGGCAGTGCAGGCAATACCCGCCAGTACGCCCGTGATCTGTCCAATCCCAACTGGCAGCTCCGCTACCGTCCATCTGCCGGCATTGCCGGCGCGAGCGTCGGCAACTTCGTCGAACTGCTGCTGCCATCACTGGTCTTTCTTGCCATTGCGATGGCCGGCGTCTGGTACGGCTGTCGCCAGCTGTTCGGCACCATCAAGAACGATGCAGATCACCTCGCAAACCAGATGGCCGCGGTCATAACCGGCGACTACACGCCCTCAGAGGACTATGTGCTGGCCGACTTTATCGACCTCGATTTCAACCTCGGCCGGCTCGGCGCGAAGCCGAAAGAGGAAAAGAAAGACGTACCCAAACTCGATGTGAAACTGCAGCCAAAGCAAACGCCGGCCAACGAGATGGTCGACATCGAGATGATCGACGAGGACGAGTTCGAGGCTGCGATGGGCGGCGGCGGCAGCGCCCCCGAACCTGTTGCCGAGGCGGAATCCGCACCGGACCTTCGCGAGATCTTCCGGGCCTACGACATTCGCGGCGTGGTCAACGAAACGCTGACGCCGGACGTCATCCATCGAATCGGCCAGGCGATCGGTACCGAGGCACAGGATCTTGGCGAGCGCACCATGATCGTCGGATACGACGGTCGGGTATCGAGCCCGATGGTCGCCGAGGCGCTGATCGAGGGGCTCAATGCATCGGGCTGCGATGTGATCAACATCGGCATGGTGCCAACGCCGCTCATGTACTTCGCCACGCACAACTCCGACAATCGCAGCGGCGTCATGGTGACGGCCAGCCACAATCCGCCGGACTACAACGGCTTCAAGATCGTCATCGACGGGCGAACCCTCACCGGCGACGACATCGACCGGATCTACGAGAAATTCGAGTCGGGCGACTTCGCCAACGGCGCGGGCAGCGCGAGCGAGATCGACATTACACAGGACTACATGGATGCGATCATCGATGATGTCGTTGTCGCGCAGCCGCTCAAGGTCGTCATCGACTGCGGCAATGGTGTTGCCGGCTCAATCGCGCCGGACCTGATTGAGAATCTGGGCTGCGACGTCATATCGCTCTACTGCGACGTCGACGGCAACTTCCCGAATCACATGCCGGATACAGGCGACCCGGCCAATCTTGCCGATCTCATCCAGATGGTGAAGGCCGAGGCAGCCGACATCGGGATTGCGATCGACGGCGACGGCGACCGACTCGTTGCCGTCACCGGATCCGGTGAAATCGTCTGGCCTGATCGCCTGATGATGCTCTTTGCGAAAGACGTCGTGTCCCGCAACCCGGGCTCCGATGTCGTCTACGACGTCAAATGTACGAGGCACCTCAACGGGGTCATCAGCGGCTTCGGCGGTCGCCCGATCATCTGCCGCAGCGGCCATTCGTTCGTGAAGGCCAAGATTCAGGAGACCAATGCCATCCTGGGCGGCGAGATGTCCGGGCATATCTGCTTCGGTGAACGCTGGTACGGCTTCGACGACGGCATGTACTCGGCGGCGCGCCTTCTCGAGATTGTTGGCAGTCAGACCGAGGGACTCGACGAGTTGCTGGCGGAGTTTCCGAACAGCGTATCCACGCCTGAAATTCTCATTCGTGTCAACGAGGCCGACAAGTTCCGGCTCATCGACAAGATCACGAAGATCGCCGATTTTGGTGATGCCAGCCTGACAAAAATTGACGGCATACGGGCCGACTTTGCGAGCGGCTGGGGTCTGATCCGCGCATCCAATACCAGCGCCGCACTGACGCTGCGATTCGAGGCCGACGATGAAAGCACGCTCCAGCAGATCAAGGATCTGTTCAGGGAGCAGATCCAGATCGTCGATGAGACGCTGGACTTCTAGAGGGTACTGAATGACGCTTTCCCGCTCCGATGCGATCAATGTCGCCAACGTTCTTACTGAGGCGCTCCCCTACATCCAGCGGTTCACCAACCGGACGATCGTCATCAAGTACGGCGGCAACGCCATGATCGACGATGCCCTGAAGCATGAGTTCGCGCGCGACGTCACGCTGATGAAGCTCGTCGGCATGAATCCGGTTGTGGTACACGGCGGCGGGCCGCAGATCGGCAAGGTGCTGGACGAACTCGGGATCGAGTCCCGGTTCGAAAGCGGAATGCGCGTTACGGACAGCCGCACCATGGATGTCGTACAGATGGTACTCGGGGGTCTTGTGAACAAGGAGATCGTCGGGCTGATCAACGAGGCAGGCGGTCGTGCGATGGGGATCACCGGTCGTGATGCGACGCTGATCCGCGCAAAGAAGATGCTGATCGAGAAGATGGGGCCGGACCTCGATGCGCCGGAGATCATCGATATCGGCCATGTCGGGGATGTCGAGGCGGTCGACCGTTCCGTCATCGACATGCTGGTGGCGAGCGACATCATCCCGGTCGTCGCACCGATCGGCGTCGGTGAGGACGGCAAGAGCTACAACATCAACGCCGACCTGGTCGCCGGCCGGCTCGCCGAGGCCCTCCATGCAGAGAAGCTGCTGTTGCTGACAGATGTCCCCGGTCTCAAGGATGCTGACGGCAAGCTCATCTCACATATCGATGCGCCAGAAGTGGATCGCCTGATTGCAGACGGTGTGATTCAGGGCGGCATGCTGCCGAAGATAGAGTGTGCCCTGCGTGCAGTGCGCGGCGGCGTCAATACCGCGCAGATCATCGATGGTCGCGTCGCCCACGCCGTGCTGCTTGAACTGCTGACCGACGAGGGTGTCGGCACAATGATTTCGGGGCAGTCCTGATGGAGAAGGTCTCACGCAAGCAGCAGATATTGCAGGCGCTCGCCACGATGCTCGAGCAGTCACCAGGTGCGCGCATCACGACCAGCGGCCTTGCACGACAGGTTGGCGTCTCCGAGGCCGCCCTGTATCGACACTTTCCCAGCAAGGCCAAGATGTTCGATGCGCTTATCGAGTTCATCGAGGAGACGATCTTCTCGCGGATACACCGGATCAACGAGGAAGAGCGCACCTCACGAGACCGTTGCGGTCAGGCACTGTCACTCCTGCTGACTTTCGCCGAGAAGAATCCGGGCATCACCCGCATCCTGACGGGCGAGCCGCTCTCCGGCGAAACCGACCGCCTTCGCGCGCGGGTTCAGCAGCTGTTTGATCGTTTCGAGACGCAGCTCAGACAGTTCCTGCGGGAGGCGGAACTGCGCGAGGGCGAAGCGCCGCTGATGGACGTCAATGTTGCGGCGAATCTGATGCTCGCCGCGGCCGAAGGCCGGATCAGCCAGTATGTTCGCAGCGAGTTCGGGCGTGCACCGACCGAGAACTGGAGCCAGCAATGGCAGGCGCTGGAAATCGTGGTGTTCGGCGCGCGAGCGCCGGCAGGGTCGCCGTCAGAAATCTGACCGCCAGGTCAGCCGTCGACCTGCTCTGACTCGCGCTCGCCGTAGAGTTCCTTGACCCGCTTGAGGTCGGCCGCGAAAGAAGCCCGCAGCTGTGCCCGCTCTTCCAGCTTGTCCTCGATCTCCGCCTCAATCTGGCGAATGCGGCTTTCGATCGTGCGAATGCGATCAATGGACGACTGGGAAACCTGACCGCCGGCGCGCTCGACGTCGGCGAGACTGGATTCGATCTGGCGCTTCTGCTCCTCGAGCCGCTCGATATTGGATTCGCTTGTTTCGATGAATCCGTCGATGCTGGACAGCTTGGTGTCCCGCGCCCGAATAACGTCCTCCGGCCGGCTGTAGAGCCGAAGCAGGTTCTGGTCAGCAATTTTCTGTTGCCGCTCTTCTTCCTCGATCCTGCGCTCTTCGGCGAGCCGGGCGTCGCGTTCGCGGATTTCCTGTTCGGTGAGGGCGCGCGGAACGACCTCGAGCACACGACCGTCGAGGCTGAGAATCGTGTAGCCGTTCTTCACATACCGGGCCGGGACGTGGGAGTCGAGCACGGTGATCCCGTCCTCGTTAACGTATTTATAGAGTTCGGCGCTGGATGCCACGCTGATCAGGAATGCGGACAGCCCGAGGCTGATCCTCCCGATCCACGATGTTGTCCCAGCGCTTGCCATCATACTGATACTCTAAGCAGCTACACCGTAAGTGTCACGGTACCGCTTGATACTCTCAAGATCCGCCCCGAAATCCGGCTGCGTTTCGATGTAGTCGATGACATCGTCCAGGCGGACCACACTGACCACCGAAATGCCGAACTCCCGTTCGATCTCCTGGATCGCCGACAGTTCCGATTCACCGCGCTCCTGGCGATCAATCGCAACGAGCGCGCCGGCGACATCGCCACCGTGTTCCCGTATCAGCCCGACCACCTCTCGAATGGCCGTACCGGCAGTAATGACATCGTCGACGATAAAGACTTTTTGCGTCAACTCCGAGCCGACAAAGATCCCCTTCTCGCCATGGTCCTTGGCCTCCTTGCGGTTGAAGGCGTAGGGCACATCGCGGCCCTCCCGCGTGGCCAGCGCGATCGCGGTCGCCGTCACCAGCGGAATGCCCTTGTAGGCCGGGCCGAAGACGAGATCATAGTCAGCGCCCGCATCTTCGAGGGCGGCGGCATAGAAACCGCCCAGCGCTGCCAGCAGGTTGCCGCTGTTGAATCGGCCGGCGTTGAAGAAATACGGACTGATCCGCCCGGATTTCAGCTCGAACTCGCCGAACTCCAGGATCCGGTTGGCAATTGCGAACTCGATAAAGCCTTTCTGGTATTCCTTCAACATCGCTATTTGCCCAACGACTGTCGCTGTGCCTCGAAAAGTTGCCGGATGCCGCTCTCGGCCAGTCCCAGCATGCTGTCGAGTTCGCCCCGTGTAAATGGCTCGCCCTCTGCCGTGCCCTGAATCTCGATGAAGTGACCGTTCTCTGCCATCACGACATTCATATCTGTCTCGGCGGTCGAATCCTCGAGATACTCGAGGTCGAGCACCGGCTGGCCCCCCACGACCCCCACCGAGATCGCGCCGACCAGCTGGCGGAAAGCCGCCGTGCGATCGAGTGAGGCGAGCGCGTCATATAGCGCCACGCAGGCGCCGGTGATCGATGCTGTCCGCGTACCACCATCCGCCTGAATGACATCACAGTCCAGTCTGATCGTGTTCTCGCCCATGGCCTTCATGTCGACACAGGCCCGAAGCGACCTGCCGATCAGACGCTGGATCTCGACCGTGCGGCCGCCCTGCTTGCCGCGCGCGGCCTCGCGATCCATCCGGGTGTGGGTGGAGCGGGGCAGCATCCCGTATTCGCAAGTTATCCATCCCTGCCCTGAACCCCGCCTGAATGGGGGCACGCCTTCCTCGGCGCTTGCGGTGCAGATGACCTTGGTGTCCCCGAAGGCGATCAGGACGGATCCCTCGGCGTGCCGGGTGAACTCCCGGGTAATCGTGACTTCTCTGAGTTGTTCGGGCTGGCGTCCGCCCGGACGTTGGCTGTTCATGCAGTCTCCTTGTGCGTCGACTTTCATTATACTTGACCGTTTTCCCGGCCGCGCCAAAGAGATCCACAATGACCAAGAGCATGACTGCTTTCGCACGCGCGGATGGGCCGCGATTCGCCTGGGAAATTCGCACCGTCAATCAGCGCCACGTCGATGCGAACTTCCGGATGCCGGAGGAGTATCGCAGCCTCGAAGTCGCGCTGCGAGGAAAACTCAAGGCCCACATACATCGCGGCAAGGTCGAATGCTCGCTTCGGGTCGAGAATACGGCGACCGAGGGAGAGGGCAAGACGATTGACGAGACCGCGCTGCGGCAGCTCGGCCGGCTGCTCGACCAGGTCTCGGCGGCGGGTCACACGCTGGCCCCGGTCAGCGCGCTCGACCTGTTGCGCTGGCCTGGTGTGCTGAAAGAGCAGGCTGCCGATTTCGAGGTGCTCGCAGACGAGATCATGGACCTGTTCGAGCGCGGACTCGAACAGGTCGTAGAAATGCGCGAACGGGAGGGCGCCGAACTCGAGCGCATCGTCCTCGAACGGCTTGAAAGCCTGTCGAGCCTCGTTGCCCGGGTCCGGGCGGACGCACCCGACATCAACAGCCGGCTGATTCAGCGAGTCCGCGACAGGCTGGCCGAACTCGATATCGAAGCCGATGCCACACGCCTCGAAACAGAGATGGTCATCGTGGCCCAGAAGGCCGATATCCTGGAGGAACTCGATCGCCTGGATACGCACGTGGCGGAGATCCGCAAGACCTTCGAAGACCGCGGGCCAATCGGGCGCAGGCTCGACTTCCTCATGCAGGAGCTCAATCGGGAGGCGAACACGCTGTCTTCCAAGGCGACCGTCGCGGAAACATCGCTCGATGCGGTCGAACTCAAGGTGCTCATCGAGCAGATGCGCGAGCAGATCCAGAATATCGAGTGACGATGTCGACCGGGACCCCACACGGCCAGCTTTTCGTCGTTGCCGCGCCCTCCGGCGCCGGCAAGACCAGTCTCGTACGCGCGGTCGTCGAACGCTGCGCCGATGCCGAGGTCACGGTCTCACACACGACCCGAACCCGGCGGCCGGGCGAAGTGGACGGCGTCAATTACTTCTTCGTGGACCACGACCGGTTTTGTGCGATGCGCGATCAGGGCGAGTTCGTCGAATGGGCGACGGTTTTCGGCAACTACTACGGCACGAGCCACGCTGAAATCGACCGCGTCACCGCGTCAGGCCGCCATGTCATCCTCGAAATCGACTGGCAGGGCGCCCAGCAGATCCGGCAGGCGCGCCCCGGCGCACGCTCCATTTTTATCCTGCCGCCGTCGATGCAGACCCTCCACGAGCGGCTGCTGCAGCGCGCCCAGGACGACCACAAGACCATCGCGCGCCGCATGGATGAGGCCATCTCAGAGATGTCCCACTATGCGGAATTCGACTACGTGATCGTCAACGATGACTTCGAAACTGCGCTCGACGAGATCGACCGGATCATCCACGGAGAGATCGGCCAGACCGAACTCTCACCGGGCCGGGATGCCCTGAAACCGCTGATTGCTGACCTGTTGCCCGCACGGCCCGTATAATCTGGTAGCCTGAAACAAATTTGGGTAAACTGCGCGGCTCTCCGCGCCCCGTGCCCGATTGCCGGGCAGGCGCGTACGCGACCACGCCACTTGACGAGTTAGTGGGCGCTAACCCAACATGACGGAGTATTAACGAATGGCACGAGTGACCGTAGAGGACTGTCTGGAGCACGTCGAAAACCGCTTCGAGCTGGTCATGGTATCCAGCAAGCGCGCACGTCAGATCGCGACCGAAGGCAAAGAGCCGATGGTTCCGCTCGAGAACGACAAGCCGACAGTACTCGCACTTCGGGAGATCGCCGATGGTCTCGTCGGGCCCGAAATTCTCAAAGAGCCGGATCACGTCGAGGCGCCGGATCCGCTCTCCATGGCACCGCAGGAAGGCTTTGAACGACCGCATCACAACGACGAATTCTAGGCATCCCTGCCGCGCACCCCGTCCCGGGGTGCGCCCTGCCGACCCGAATGCCTGCCTGATGGCAGATTGGGGGCGCCGTTGAACGGGCCCGTCACCATCCCGGATTCGAGTATCGACCGGCTCGCCGAGCAACTCGGTGACTATCTCGATCCCTCCCAGATCGCCCAGGTTCGCAAGGCCTATGGCTTTGCCGAACGTGCCCACCAGGGCCAGAAGCGGCGTTCCGGCGAGGATTACATTACCCATCCGCTCGCCGTGGCCGGCATTCTGGCCGACATGCACATGGACCATCAGTGCCTGATGGCCGCCCTGCTGCACGATGTCATCGAGGACACCGGTGTGCCGAAGCACGTCATTGGCAAGGAGTTCGACGATGAGGTGGCAGAACTCGTCGACGGCGTGAGCAAACTGAAGAGCATCTTCCAGTCCCGGGCCGAGGCACAGGCCGAGAACTTCCAGAAGATGACCCTCGCGATGTCGCGGGACATTCGGGTGATTCTCGTCAAACTCGCCGACCGGTTGCACAACATGCGCACGCTCGGCCACCTGGATCCCGAGAAGCGCAAGCGTATCGCCCGCGAGACGCTTGAGATCTACGCCCCCATCGCCAACCGTCTCGGCATGAACAACATCCGCGTCGAGTTCGAGGAGCTCGGGTTCAAGGCGCTGCATCCGCTGCGTTCAGCGATGATCGAGAAGGCGGTTCGCAAGGCGCGCGGCAACCGCAAGGAAGTGGTGAACAACATCCTCGAGACCATCGAGGCAACGCTGGCGCGAGACGGCATCGAGGCGGAGGTCTTCGGACGCGAGAAGCACCTCTACAGCATCTACGACAAGATGCGAACCCGCCACAAATCGTTCAACGAGATCATGGACGTCTACGCCTTCCGTATCATCGTCGACTCCGTGGATACCTGTTACCGGGTGCTGGGCGCGGTACACAATCTCTACAAACCCGTCGCCGGCCGCTTCAAGGACTACATCGCCATTCCAAAGGCCAACGGCTACCAGTCCCTGCACACCACACTGTTCGGTATGCACGGCATCCCGATCGAGATCCAGATCCGGACGGTCGCCATGGAGATGGTTGCCAATAACGGTATTGCCGGCCACTGGCTGTACAAAACCAACGACGAGAGCGCGACCGGCAGCCACAAACGGGCACGCGAGTGGATGAAAGACCTGCTGGAAATCCAGCAAAGCGCGGGCAACTCGCTCGAGTTCATCGAGAACGTGAAGATCGATCTGTTCCCGGACGAGGTTTACGTCTTTTCGCCCAAGGGTGAAATCTACGACTTGCCGCAGGGCGCCACGCCCGTCGACTTTGCCTACGCGGTGCATACCGATATTGGCAATACCTGTGTCGCCTGCCGGATCGAGCGACGCCTCGCGCCCCTGTCAGCGACCCTCGAATCCGGCCAGACCGTCGAGATCATCACTGCGCCCGGCGCGCAGCCAAATCCGGCGTGGCTCGGATTCGCCGTGACGGGCAAGGCGCGCAGCAGCATCCGGCACACGCTCAAGCACCAGCAGCGCAACGAATCCATCGCGCTCGGCAAGCGACTCCTCGAACGCACGCTCAAGTCGCAGAATCACAGCCTCGAGGATATTCCGTCGGAACGGATCCAGATGGTGCTCGACGAACGCCACCTGTCCGACTTCGACACGCTGCTCGAGCAGATCGGACTCGGCAACCAGATGGCCTACGTCATCGCCCGCAAGCTGATCGCTGAAGCCGTTGTTGAGGCACCGGAGAAGCAGCGGCCTCTTGCGATCAGGGGAACCGAAGGGCTGGTCGTCACCTATGCCAAGTGCTGTCGACCGATCCCGGGTGATCCGATCATCGGCCATATCAGCGCGGGCCGCGGCATCGTGATACACGTCGACACGTGCAAGAACATGTCCGAACTCCGCGAGAAGCCGGAAGAGCTGATGACCGTGCAGTGGGATCCGGCGGTAAACCAGGAGTTCTCTGTCGAGCTTCGCGTCGATGTCGAGCATGAAAAGGGCATCGTCGCCGTGCTGGCGTCGACCGCCACAACGGCCGACGCGAGCATCGAGCGCATCCAGATGGTCGAGAAGGACGCGCGGCTCAGCACCGTCAACATGGTGCTGTCTGTTCGCGATCGCGTTCACCTTGCCCGCGTGATCAAGCGTATCCGCACCCAGAAAGGTATCACCCGTATCGTGAGAGTGAAGAACTGATGACCAGGGACGTGATCAGCACCGACCGCGCGCCGGCCGCAATCGGCACCTACTCGCAGGCGGTGCGGCACGGAAACACCCTCTACGTCAGCGGCCAGGTGCCACTCGATCCGGCGACGATGGAGATCGTGCCGGGCGATATCGACGATCAGATCCGGCAGGTCTTCCACAACCTTGCGGCAATCTGTGAAGCCGCCGGCGCGACGCTGAATGACGCGCTGAAGTTCAACGTCTACCTGACTGACCTCGGTCACTTTCCGCGGGTCAACGAGATCATGGCGACGCTCCTTGCCGAACCCTACCCGGCACGCGCCGCCATCGAGATCAGTGCGCTGCCAAAGGGCGCGCTGGTGGAAGTCGACGCGATCGTCGCGCTGGACTGACCACGAATCGTGCCCACGGCTCAGTCAGGCATCCTGAGTCTGCGGGGCGTCGGCCCCGCCATGGCCGAGAAGCTCGAGCGCGTCGGTATTCGATCCACCACGGATCTGCTCTTTCACCTCCCGCTTCGCTACGAAGACCGGACCCGCGTCACGCCGATCGGCCAGGCAAAGGTTGGCCAGTCGGTGGTACTCGAAGGTGAAGTCATCAATGTCCAGGTCACGTTCGGGCGCCGCCGCAGCCTGCTGGCGCATCTCAAGGACCCGAGCGGTGTCATTGGCCTCAGGTTCTACCACTTCTCACGCGCTCAACAGGCCAACCTCGAGCAGGCCGGACATATCCGCTGCTACGGCGAAGTACGCCGGGGCGCCGCCGGCATGGAGATTTACCACCCGGAGTATTCATCCGGTACCTCGCATCTCGAAGAAACGCTGACGCCCGTCTATCCAACAACCGAGGGCCTCACACAGCAGCGCATGCGCAGCCTCGTGGCACGCGCCCTGGACCAGGCCGGCAAGCAGCTCGAAGAGCTTCTGCCCGGACAGGTGCCGGGAATCGTCGAGGCCATCCACCAGGTCCATCGGCCATCACCTGACGATGATGTCGAGGCGCTGCTTGATGGCACGCACCCGGCGCAGCAGCGCCTTGCCTTCGAGGAACTTGTCGCGCACCACACGAGCCTGCGGCTGGTGCGAGAGGAGGTCTCCAGACTCGCCGCCTACCCGCTGAATCCGCCCGGTGAGAAGACAACGGCGCTGCTGGCGCAGCTCGGTTTCGATCTGACGGATGCACAACGTCGCGTTGCCGCCGAGATCGCCAGCGACATGCAGCATGACCTGCCGATGCTCAGGCTGCTGCAGGGCGATGTGGGCTCCGGCAAAACGGTCATTGCCGCCCTTGCCGCCGTCAACGCGGTCGAGAATGGCCTTCAGGCCGCCATCATGGCACCGACGGAGATTCTCGCCGAACAGCACTTCATCAACTTTTCGAACTGGCTGACACCGCTCGGCATCAGTACGAGCTTCCTGTCGGGGAAAGTGAAAGGCAAGCGTCGGCAACAGGAACTCTCGCTGATCGAAAGCGGTTCCGCCGGAGTCGTGGTGGGTACCCATGCCCTGTTCCAGCAGGATGTACGATTCAACCGTCTCGGGCTCGTCATCATCGACGAGCAGCACCGCTTCGGCGTTCACCAGCGGCTGGCCCTGCGGGAAAAGGGTGAGGACGGCAATACGCTCCCGCACCAGCTCGTGATGACCGCAACGCCGATACCACGGACGTTGACGATGAGCCTCTATGCCGACATGGACTGCAGCATCATCGACGAACTGCCGCCCGGTCGTACGCCGATTGCAACGAGCGTGCTGCCGGACGCTCGACGCGACGAGATCGTCGAACGCGTTCGGGATGCCTGTCATGGCGGCGCGCAGGCCTACTGGGTCTGTACGCTGATCGAGGAATCGGAGGTGATCGAAAGCCAGGCAGCGGAAGCCACCGCCACACTGCTCGCCGAAGCACTCGAGGGACTCAGCGTGGGCCTCGTCCACGGCCGGATGACCGCTGCGCAAAAGGCCGACGTCATGCAGTCGTTCAAGGGGGGTGACATCGACCTGCTGGTCGCAACGACGGTGATCGAGGTCGGTGTCGACGTACCGAACGCGAGCCTGATGATCATCGAAAATGCCGAGCGCCTGGGACTGGCCCAGCTCCACCAGTTGCGCGGCCGCGTTGGCCGGGGGTCAAGGGAAAGCTACTGCCTGCTGCTGTACCGGCCGCCGCTGGGCCAGACCTCACGGCTGCGCCTCAATGTCATGCGTGAGACTTCGGATGGCTTCCGGATTGCCGAGGAGGACCTGCGCATTCGGGGGCCCGGAGAGATTCTGGGGATCAGGCAGTCCGGCAGCCTGAACTTCCGCATCGCGGAACTGGTGCGAGACAACCACATGCTGCCGGCGGTGAAGGCAACCTCGGAGCAGCTGCTGGCGACCGATCGGCCGCGCGCGCAGAAGCTGCTCCAGCGCTGGCTGGTTTCACCCGAGAAACTCAGCCAGGTCTAGGGAACCTCTGAACTATTCTGCGCGTGTCTGCGTGACCTTGCGCGCGCGGCTGCAAGGCGTTTCGCGCCGCCAATATCGTGAATATTGGCAAGCGGAACAACGCAGTCAGCCGTGTGCGCAAGGCCGCGCCCGCAGGGGCTTTCAGCGAACACGAATCTCAGCGTCGATCCCCCTTGAAATGTTCTCGACATTCCTGCGGGGTACCTCCTTGATCTTCGCGCTCGCTGAAAGCCAGACTCGTGCAGAATAGTTCAGAGGTTCCCTGGGAACCTCTGGCTATCAGGTACCGGTGGGCGTCATCTTCGAATTGGGTGCGTCGAAGATTTCCTGATCGAACGCGTTCTCGGTCCGGGCGACGATCGTCGCCACCGTGGCGTCACCGGTCACATTGACCGCGGTGCGCATCATGTCGAGCAGTCGGTCGACGCCGATGATCAGCCCGATTCCCTCGACCGGCAGGCCAACCTGCTGCAGCACCATGGCCAGCATGATCAGACCCACGCCGGGAACACCCGCCGTGCCGATTGAGGCCAGCGTTGCCGTCAGGATCACCATCAGGTATCCCTGCAGCGAGATATCAACGCCATAGGCCTGCGCGATGAAGACCGTCGCAACGCCCTGCATGATCGCGGTGCCATCCATGTTGATCGTCGCGCCCAGCGGCACCGTGAACGATGCCACCTCGTTCTTGACCCCGAGCCGGTGCTCGACCGTTTCGAGCGTGACGGGAAGCGTGGCGTTCGATGACGACGTACTGAAGGCGTAGGCCATCACGGGTGCGAACTGCCTGATGAAGTCCAATGGATTGAGGCCAGCGAGGAACCGGATCATCAGGCCGTAGGTCAGGACAAAGTGAAGCACGAGGACGCCCGCGACACACATGAAGTACTTGATGAGATCGGCTATCGCCGTGAAACCCATATTGGCGAACAGCGCGAGCAACAGGCAGAAGACCCCGATCGGCGCGACAGACATGAGCATCATCACCAGCCGCATGATGATCTCGTTCCAGTCTTCGATATGGGCCTTGAGGCGCTCGCCCGGTGCCCCCGCTCGACTGATGGCCACGCCAATCAGGAGCGCGAAGACAATGACCTGAAGCATGTTGCCCTGGGCCATGGCATCAATCGGGTTCGACGGGAAGATATCGACGATGACTTCCTTCAGGGAAGGTGCCTCCGGCGCTTCGAAGGTTGTCTCGGTATCAAGATCCAGACCGGTGCCGGGATCGACGATTCGCGCAACCGTCAGCGCCAGCGTGATGGCGATGGCAGTGGTCAGGAGATAGAGCCCCACGGTCTTGGTGCCAATCCGGCCCATCGCTGCACCACCGCCGAGATTGCTGGCACCGCTGACGAGCGAAACAAAGACGAGCGGTACAACGAGCAGCTTGAGGCTGATGACGAACACATCGCCACCAATATCGATGATGCCGTTCACGAAGAACGCCATGATGAAGTTGTCATCACCCAGGCCAATGGCGTGGATGATCGATCCCAGCACGATACCGAGTGCCATGCCGATCAGGATGTTCCGGGTTAACGCGGCGCGATCCATGGGGGCTCCTTAGATTGTCGGTTTCGTGTCGATGGGTACGCTGGTTGTGAGAGCAGGTTCCCTAGATCTCGACCATCTCGAAATCTTCCTTGGCAACGCCGCATTCCGGACAAACCCAGTCTTCGGGAACATCTTCCCACTTCGTGCCGGGGGCGATGCCATCGTCCTCGTATCCCTCTGCCTCATCGTAGATGAAGCCGCAGACGATGCATTGATACTTCTTCAAACCTGTTCCTCTGGCAGTGCGGTGACGCTCGTTTGATGAGCGGAACAAGCGCCGTATACTAACCGATTTGCTGGTAGGTGACACGCTTGGCGCCGCTGCCACAACCGCTCCAACGGGCTCATTCCGACATCCTCGCGCGATTTCCGCGCGTGCCGGACTTCATCGCTCTCGCCCGCCTCAACCGGCCGATCGGCATCTACCTGTTGCTTTGGCCGACGCTGTGGGGCGTCTGGTTCGCTGCCGAAGGCTGGCCGGGCTGGCATCTGCTCTTCATCTTCGTCATGGGCGTGATCCTGACGCGCTCCGCGGGCTGCATCATCAATGACATCGCAGACCGCGACTTCGATGGTCACGTCAGGCGAACCGTTGATCGGCCACTGGCGCAAAAGCGCATCTCGGTGGAGGAAGCGGTGGTCTTCATGGGCGTGCTGCTCTTCTTCGCGCTGATTCTCGTGCTGACAACCAACTGGCTGACGGTCGGGCTCGCGGCCGTCGCATCCGTCATCGCCGCGATCTACCCGTTCATGAAGCGCTACACCTATCTGCCGCAGGCCGTGCTCGGCGTTGCCTTCTCGATGGGCATTCCCATGGCGTTTGCCGCGGCCCGCCAGGAAATCCCGAACCTCGCGTGGCTGCTGGCCACGGCGAACGTCGTCTGGACCGTCGCCTACGATACCGAGTACGCAATGGTCGACCGCGACGACGACCTGAAACTCGGGCTGCGCTCGACGGCCATCCTTTTTGGCGAGATGGACAAGCTGATGATCGGTGCGCTGCAGACGCTGTTCCTGTTCAGCATGTTTCTTGCCGGACGACTCGCCGACAGCGGCGTGCTCTTCTATCTGGGTCTGGTTGCAGCCGCCGGCTTTTTCATCTGGCAGCAGTACCTGATCCGCGACCGCGAACGCGCGGCCTGCCTGTCAGCCTTCCTCAACAACCACTGGGCCGGTCTTGCGATCTTTGCGGGCATCGCCGCAGACCTCGCTATTCGATGAGCCGCTGGTGATAAACTCGGCCGATGCTCTCACGAACCATCGCCATCATCGATCTCATTGCCGACTGGACCGGCACACTGATCGCGCCGCTGACGCTCATCATGACGCTCGTGACCGTGGGTGTTGTTGTCGCGCGCTATGGCTTTGGCATCGGCGCCATCCCGCTGCAGGAAGCAGTGATGTACATGCACGCCATCGTGTTCATGTTGGGCATCGGCTACACGCTGAAGACAGAAGGTCACGTTCGTGTCGATATCGTCTACCAGAAGCTCTCTCGTCGCGGGCAGGCGATCGTGGACCTGCTGGGAACGCTTTGCTTCCTGTTTCCGGTTGCCGCCTTCACGTTCTGGACGAGTCTCGACTACGTGGCGCTGTCGTGGCGCATGGGCGAGGGTAGTGCAGAACCCGGCGGACTGCCCGGCATCTATCTGCTCAAGACGCTGATACCGGCAATGGCGGCACTGCTCGCGATACAGGGGCTGGCCGAAATGCTGCGGGCCGGCCAGCGCATCATCGACGATCGCGCGACATGACCGAATACGCGGCCCTTCTGATGTTCGCGGCCGTCTTCGGCCTGCTGCTGCTCGGCTACCCGGTCGCGCTGACGCTCGCCGGTACCGCCCTGATCGCCGCCGGCATCGGGACGCTGGCCGGTACCTTTGAACCCGGCTTTCTGTTTGCGTCCCCGAACCGCCTGTTCGGCATCATGTCGAACCAGACTCTGATCGCTGTGCCGCTGTTCGTACTGATGGGCGTCACACTGGAACGCTCCCGGATCGCCGAACGATTGCTCGACGCAATGAGCCGCGCGTTCGGACGCCTTCCCGGTGGTCTGGGCATTGCCGTCACTGTCGTCGGCATGCTGATGGCTGCCAGTACCGGCATCGTCGGCGCGACCGTCGTCACGATGGGGCTGATGTCGTTGCCGAGCATGCTGAAGGCCAATTATGACAAGGGACTCGCGACCGGCGCGATCTGCGCAACCGGTACGCTCGGCCAAATCATTCCGCCGTCGATCGCACTCGTGCTGCTGGGTGACGTCATCTCAAACGCCTACCAGCAGGCCCAGCTGAACATGGGCATCTTCAACCCGAAGACGGTGTCGGTGGGCGATCTCTTTGCCGGCGCCGTGATTCCCGGCCTGTTGCTGGTCGGCTTCTATCTTGCCTATATCGTAACGGTTGCGCTCATCAAACCGTCAGCGGCACCACCTCTCGAGGTCGGGGAACGTGTTTCCTGGGCAGAGTTGCTGAAGAGCATCATCCCGCCGCTGGTACTGATCATCGCGGTTCTCGGCTCGATCCTGACCGGCATTGCGACCCCGACCGAGGCCGCGGGTGTCGGCGCCGTCGGCGCCCTCGTGCTTGCCGCACTGTACGGGACACTCGACTGGAAAGGGTTGCGGGAGATCGGGGAGTCGACAACGAGAACGACCGCAATGGTCTTCTTCATTCTTATCGGCGCCTCGATTTTTTCACTGGTGTTCCGTGGCTACGGCGGCGACGACCTCGTTCACGATATCTTCACCGACATGCCGGGCGGCGTCGTCGGCGCGACAATTATCGTGATGCTCGTGATCTTCCTGCTGGGTTTCATCCTCGACTTCATCGAGATCACGTTCGTGGTCGTGCCGATCGTCGGTCCGGTACTGCTCGCGATGGGGCTCGATCCGATCTGGCTCGGCGTGATGATTGCGATCAATCTGCAGACGTCATTTCTGACACCGCCCTTCGGATTTGCGCTCTTCTATCTTCGCGGGGTGACGCCACAGGACGTGGCGACAACCGATATCTACCGCGGCGTGGTTCCCTTCATCATCCTGCAGCTGCTTATGCTGCTGCTCCTGGCCTGGCAACCCGGCCTCGCGACCTGGTTGCCGGATCAGCTCTTCTAGGGAGCCTCATCCGCGCCGGACGCCATCGCCCGCGCGTTGATGTAGGCGCGCTCGGAGATCTCATGATATTCGACGACGTTGTCCCGATAATCGACGAACGACTGATAGATGCGCTGCGCCAGTTCATCGTCGCCGGGCAGTTCGGCCGCCATCTCGTTCGAGATCTCATAGAGCGCCTTCAGTACATCGTCAGGGAACCGGCGAAGCTTGACGTCATGCTCTTCGACGAGCTCCTGCAGCGCCGCGTTGTTGCGAGCCGTGAACTCGGACAGCGTGTCCTCATTGACGGCGCGTGACGCACCCCGAAGGATCTCCTGCAGATCCGGCGGGAGCGAATCGTACGCTTCGCGGTTGACGATGAACTCGAGATTCGGCCCGGGTTCCTGCCAGCCGGGATAATAGTAGTACTCGGCGACCTGGTGGAGGCCAAACGCCAGATCGTTATAGGGGCCGACCCATTCTGTTGCGTCGATGACACCGGTCTGCAGGCTGGTGAATATCTCGCCGCCGGGCAACGTGACCGCCGTGCCGCCGGCGCGCTCGAACACCTCGCCGCCCATGCCGGGAATGCGCATCTTGAGTCCTTCGAGATCGTCGAGCGAGTTGATCTCCTTGTTGAACCAGCCGCCCATCTGCACACCGGTGTTGCCACCGGCGAGCGGAACCAGGTCGTAGCGCGCGTAGAGTTCCTCCCACAGTTCCATGCCGCCACCGTAATGCAGCCAGCCGTTCATCTCCTGCGCGGTCAGGCCAAATGGCAGCGCGGTGAAAAACTGTGCAGCCGGCTCCTTGCCCTTCCAGTAGTACGATGCGCCATGTCCCATCTCGACGTTGCCGAGAGACACCGCCTCGAACACACCCAGCGCGGGAACGACTTCACCGGCGCCGAAAACCGTGATCTTCAGGCGGCCGTTGGACATCCGGTCGACCTTCTCGGCCAGCCGCTCCGGCGCCATACCCAGACCCGGCAGGTTCTTCGGCCAGGTCGTGACCAGTCGCCACTTGTACACCTTCTGCGGCGCGACCTGTGCACCCTCGCCGCCGGCCTCACCCTGTTGGCCACCGCCGCAACCGACGACAAGCATTGCCAGCGCCATGACGATCAGTCTTTTCACGTGTGTTCTCCCTCTCTGTTGATCTTCGAACTAAAGTGACTGCAGGTTGGCATAGGCCATCATCAGCCATTTGCTGCCCTCGGCATCGAAATTCACCTGGACACGAGCCTGCTTACCCTCACCTTCGTAGTTCAGCACGACGCCCTCGCCAAACTTGGCATGCATGACGCGCTGACCGAGCTTCAGGGACGTGCCCTCTACCTCTCCGCCTTCGAGCGGACTGCCGCGGGAGGATGCTGGTCTGTGCGGCCGACTGACGGCTGCCTTGAGGCGCACTTCCTGCACGAGATCAGCGGGAATCTCATTGACGAAGCGCGACACGCGATTATAGGTCTCGGCGCCATTGATTCGACGCGACTCCGCATAGGTGAGATAAAGCTGCTTCATCGCGCGGGTAATGCCGACGTAGCAAAGTCGCCGCTCTTCCTCCAGCCGCCCCGGCTCTTCGAGCGACATCATGTGGGGGAACAGCCCTTCCTCCATCCCGGCAAGGAAAACCAGCGGAAACTCCAGCCCCTTGGCGCTGTGCAGGGTCATCATCTGTACGCAGTCCTGATGAGGGTCACCCTGACCCTCGCCAGCTTCAAGGGCGGCGTGATTGAGAAACTCTTCGAGCAGGCTCTCGGGCTCCTGCTCAGGGTCCGAGGTTTCGAGCGTCACCGCGTTCTCCGGGTCGAAGGTGCGCGCCGCGGTGATGAGTTCCTGGAGGTTCTCCACCCGGGCCTGACCGCGTTCTCCGCGTTCGCGCTCGTAGTACTCCTTCAGGCCGCTGCGTTCGACGACGTGCTCGACCAGATCTTCAAGGGTGGCATCCACCGTCGCAGTGTCGAGCGAGTCGATGAGTTCGACAAACTGCGAGATGGCGTTTCTGACACGCGCAGGGACGCCGCTGCCTTCGCTGAGCCTCACGGCCGCCTTCCACAGCGACGTACTTTCGCTGCGGGCGAGCGCGCGGATCTGGTCGACCGTCTTGTCACCGATGCCGCGCGTCGGCGTATTGACCACCCGCTCGAAGGCGGCATCCGCATCGCGATTGTGAATCAGGCGCAGGTAGGCGAGCGCGTTTCGGATCTCGGCTCGCTCGAAGAATCGTTGCCCGCCATAAATGCGGTACGGCACCTTCGACCGGAGCAGCGCTTCCTCGAGGACGCGGGATTGCGCGTTCGAGCGGTACAGGATCGCCGATTCCGAGTAGCGATTGCCCTGTTTGACCCAGTCCTCGATGCGCGACACGATGTAGCGCGCCTCATCAATCTCGTTAAACGCCGCATAGAGGTTGATCGGGTCACCATCGCCGGTCTCGGTCCAGAGTTCCTTGCCGAGGCGGCCGGCGTTGCGGTCGATAAGGCCGTTCGCAGCCTTCAGGATCGCGCCGGTGCTGCGATAGTTCTGTTCCAGCCGGATTGTCTTTGCACTGGGGAAGTCGGTCGTGAATCGCTGGATGTTCTCGATTTTCGCGCCGCGCCAGCCATAGATCGACTGGTCGTCATCGCCGACGACCATCACATTGTCGTTATCGCCCGCGAGCAGCCGCAGCCAGCCGTACTGGATGCCGTTGGTATCCTGGAACTCGTCCACGAGCAGGTGGGAGAAGCGCTCCTGGTAGTGCCGAAGCAGCGGCGGGGTATCACGCAACGTCTCGTGGGCCCGCAGGAGCAATTCGGCGAAGTCGACCATGCCGCCCCGCTCACAGGCTTCTTCGTAGGCCCGGTAGATCGACAGGTGCGTCTTGAGATACAGATCGCCGTAGTCCTCGATGTGCTCGGGACGCAGGCCCTCATCCTTCTGCGCGTTGATCCACCAGGTCGCCTGGCGCGCCGGCCACTTTTTCTCGTCGAGATCGAGCGCCGTGATCGTGCGTTTGACCAGACGCTGCTGGTCGTCGGCGTCGAGAATCTGGAAGTTCTGTGGCAACCCCGCTTCCTGCCAGTGGGTTCGCAGCAGCCTGTGCGCAATGCCGTGGAAGGTGCCGACCCACATGCCGCGCAGCGGCATCTCCAGCAGCGATTCGATGCGGGCTCGCATCTCGGCGGCTGCCTTGTTGGTGAAGGTGACCGCGAGAATGCTGTAGGGCGACAGCCCCTCGGTGCGAATCAGCCAGGCAATGCGATTCGTGAGTACCCGCGTCTTGCCGCTGCCGGCGCCCGCAAGCACCAGCATGCTGCCCGGGGGTGCTGCGACCGCTTCGCGCTGGGCATCATTGAGACCGTCGAGGAGGTATGAAACGTCCAGGGCTTACTCCACGGTGACCGACTTGGCCAGGTTCCTGGGCTGGTCGACGTCCGTCCCTTTCAGCACGGCGACATGGTAGGCAAGCAGTTGCATGGGAATGGTGTAGACGAGCGGCGAGATCAGCTCGTCACATTCCGGCACACGGATGACCGTCGTGCCCGGTTCATCCTCGAAGCCGGGGTTGCTGGTGAACACGATGAGCTGGCCGCCGCGTGCACGCACTTCCTGGAGATTCGACTTCAGTTTCTCGATCAGGTTGTCTTCCGGCGCGACCGCCACCACCGGCATGTCCTCATCGACAAGGGCCAGCGGGCCATGTTTGAGCTCGCCGGACGCGTAGCCCTCGGCATGGATATAGGAGATCTCCTTGAGTTTCAGGGCACCCTCGAGCGCAATGGGGTAGTGCTCACCGCGGCCGAGGAACAACGCATGGTGCTTGTCGACGAAGCGTTCGGCGAGCACCTCGACAATCGGGTCCAGTGCCAGCGCATCCTCGATCTTGCCGGCAGCCGAATGCAGCGAGGCGACCATCTTTGATTCATCTTCTGCCGAAAGCCCGTTGTGTTTCGCGAGCGCGATGGTCAGCAGCAGCAGATCCGCAAGCTGGGTCGTGAACGCCTTCGTTGATGCAACGCAGATTTCCGGACCGGCCTGAATCATCAGCGAGAGATCGGATTCCCGTACGAGGGAACTTCCGGGCACATTGCACAGGCAGAGGCTCGCCAGATAGTGCTCGCTGCTCGCATCGCGCAGCGCCGCCAGCGTGTCTGCCGTTTCACCGGACTGGGAGATCGTGACGAACAGCGTGCCGGGAATCACCGCAACGTTCCGGTAGCGGAACTCACTTGCGATTTCGACGTTGACCGGCAGGCCCGTATAGGACTCGATCCAGTACTTCGCCACGAGCGCCGTGTAATAACTCGATCCGCAGGCAACAATCTGGACGGCACGCGTCTGCTCGAAGATGTCGTTGGCACCGATGCCGAACGCGTTCTCCAGCACATGATGGCGGCTGACACGTCCCTGCAGCGTCGCCGCGACCGTCGCCGGCTGCTCGTGGATCTCCTTCATCATGAAGTGGCGGTAGTTGCCCTTGTTCGACACGTCGAGCTGATCTTCGAGTCGAACGGTGCGGGACGACAGCGGCGCCTCGTTGTCACCGTGCAGCCTGACTTCGTCGGCGGTAATCTCGACGGCCTCACCCTCGTCGAGATAGACAAACCGGTCGGTCACCGGCCGGAGGGCATGGGTGTCCGATGCGACGAAGTTCTCGCCGATGCCGAGGCCGACCACAAGCGGACTGCCCTTTCTGGCGGCAACCACCCGTTCCGGGTGATCGCCGTGAACGCAGGCGACTGCATAGGCGCCGTCGAGCATCCTGATCGTCGCCAGGAATCCCTCGAACAGGTCACCGGCGCGATCGACTTCCCGGTGCAGCAGATGCGCGATGACCTCGGTATCAGTTTCGGAAACGAAGCTGTAGCCATCGTCGATCAGCTCACGCCGCAGGGTTTCATGGTTCTCGATAATGCCGTTGTGCACGACGTTGACGAGATCGCGGGAACAGTGGGGGTGCGCGTTCTCTTCTGACGGCTTGCCGTGCGTCGCCCAGCGTGTGTGTGCGATCCCGAAGGTGCCGTCGACCGCGGCCTCGGCGAAGGCGGCTCTCAGTTCTGCCACCTTGCCTGCCCGGCGGATCCGCGTCGGCGCGCCGTGCCCGCGAGAGACCGCCATGCCCGCCGAGTCATAGCCCCGGTATTCCAGACGCTGCAACCCCTCAAGCAGGATCGCACCCACGTTTCTTCTTGCCGCGGCACCGACGATTCCGCACATAACGCTACTCCATCTCGCAATCGCGCATTATTCGCGCATGAGGTCCGATGACCTGCCCCTGACCCACGGCACCCTCAACCCAGGAACCTGCACGGATCCGGGTACCATCGCCCACATCGGCGTCCCGAAGGACACAGCCGGATTCGATCGTGACATCCTCGCCGAGGCGGCATTCGCCCTCAAAAACACAGTTCACGTCAATCCGCGAACCGCGTCCTGCCTCGAGAGAGCCTCTCACATCGATCCGCGCCGGATCCATGAGTTGGACACCTTCTTCCATCAATTGTTTGGCGACTCGCCCCTGGTACTCCCGCTCGAGCATGGCGAGCTGGACCATGGTGTTGACGCCCCGGACCTCGCCGGGATCTTCCGTCTTCACCGCGGCCACATCTTCACCCTCACGTCGCGCAACACTGACGATGTCGGTGAGCAGATACTCGCGCTGGTCGTTGTCGCGCCCGGTCTGATCGAGCCACCGCCGAAGACGACCGGCGTCGGCGACCATCACGCCGGTATTGATCTCGGCGATGCGGCGCTGCTCGTCCGTACAGTCACGTTCCTCGACGATGCGATCAATGTTGCCATCCGGGCATCGCAGGATCCGGCCGTAGCCGAACGGATTGTCGAGATCGACTGTCAGAACGCCCAGCGGGGCGTCGACAGAGACCAGCCGCGCAAGCGTTTCAGCGCGGACGAGCGGCGCATCGCCCAGCAGGATCAGCAATCGGGCGTCGCTTGCGACATCGGGCAGCGCCTGCATGACGGCGTGACCGGTTCCAAGCTGTTCGGACTGGAGCACAAAGTTGACGTCACGACCCTCGTACTCCCGCCGGACCAGATCGGCACCGGAGCCGATGACGACATGTACAGTGCCGACGTCGAGTCCCGAGACGGTATCAAGGAGGTGTGAGAGCATCGGCCGACCGGCAATCGTCTGCAACACCTTGGGTCGCGTCGACTTCAGGCGCTTGCCGAGACCAGCGGCGAGAATACAGATTTCGAGCGGGCGATCCATCATGCAATGATACTGAGCGCGCGCCCAATTCCCTAGTCGAGTTCCGCAATCACGGGCGCGTGATCAGAGGCCGTCAGCCCGTCCTGCTTCTTGCGGAAGTCCCGGTCGATCCAGACATCCTTCACGCGGTCGGCAATCGGGCGGGTACCAAGGACGAAGTCGATCCGCAGACCGTGGCCGCGATGGAAGGCACCCCCCCGGTAGTCCCACCACGAGAACTTCGCCTCGTCGGGATACTTCGCCCGGTAGAGATCAACAAGCCCCAGTCCGACGATGGCATCGAAACGGGCTCGTTCATCGACCGTATGGAAGATGCGGCCATCTCCCTGCTCAGCGCGCCAGCTGTCAATCGGGCGTGGCACGATGTTGAAGTCGCCGCAGAGGACCGCCGCTTCGTCCGGTGAACGGGTCTCCTGCCAGTGTTGTGCGAGGGTATCGAGCCACGCCACCTTGCGCGGGAAGTCGTCATGATCGATATCCTTGCCGTTCGGCACATAGACGGTCGTGAACGACAGCCCCGCGGTGTGGCCGGTAATGAGCCTCGCGCCGAAATCCTCCTCACCCGGCAGGCCACGCTGTTCCACCTCGATCTTCTCGCGACTCAGGATCGCGACGCCGTTCCATCCTTTCTGAGCATGGATCTCGACGTTGTATCCGAGTGCCTGGAATTCATCGAAGGGGAAGTCGTCGGCCGGCGTTTTAAGCTCCTGAAAACCAACGACATCGGGTTGCCGTGACGCCAGCCAGAGCTTGATGAAATCGAGTCGGGCGCGTAGCCCGTTGACGTTCCAGGTGACGACTTTCATCTGCAGCTCCAAAGGAAGAAAAGCGCGCAATTAATCATCTGAACTTGTTAAGGTCAACGCTTTGGAAAATGACAGCAAACGATGGCCGACAACGACGACCTGAACCTCGCGGTATTCTGCGACTTTGAGAACGTGGCACTGGGCGTACGCGATGCCAACATGCCGAAATTCGACATGCGCCTCGTGCTCGAGCGGCTGCTCGTCAAGGGCAGCATCGTCGCCAAGAAAGCCTATTGTGACTGGGAGCGCTACAAGCAGTTCAAGCCGACGATGCACGACGCGGCATTTGAGCTGATCGAGATTCCGCACACGCGGCAATCCGGCAAGAATTCCGCCGACATCCGCATGGTCGTCGACGCGCTCGACCTTTGCTACACCAAGCAGCACATCGATGGATTCGTCATCGTCAGCGGTGACAGCGATTTCTCGCCGCTGGTGTCGAAGCTCCGCGAGAACAACAAGCTCGTGATCGGCGTCGGCGTGAAGAGCTCGACGTCCGATTTGCTCATGCACAACTGCGACGAGTTCATCTTCTATGACGATCTTGTGCGGGATGAGGAGACGAGCAAGAAACGCCAGAGCAAGAAGCCCCGCAAGAAGACGCCGGCCAAAGGCACCAAGGCCGAGGCAGAAGACAAGCTCGACGAGGCGGTGAGCCTGATCGTCGAGACCGCAGAGGCACTGCAGAGCGAGCGGGGCGATCAGGACAAGCTGTGGGGTTCCATGGTCAAGCAGGCACTGAAGCGACGCCGACCCGGATTCAACGAACGATTCTACGGGGTTCGCTCGTTCAGCGACCTGCTCGAAGAGGCAGAGAATCGCGGCCACCTCAAGATGTCGCTGGATGAGCGTTCCGGCGGCTATGTCATCCAGTCGATCACCGCAGACCCATGAAGCCGCATTCCTCGCCGCTGCTTGACCAGCTCCAGGCCGGGCTGATCGACCGCAACCAGTTTCGGGAACTGGTCATCGATGAGGTCTATTCCGGCCTGCACCAGTACTGCCAGATCCCGGACGGATATCGGCACTGTTCCCTCGAGACCCGCGACATCGACCTTGATGCACTCGACGGCGACGACATGCGCAGCCTGCTGGACTCGCCGCCCGCGGAGATCATCAATCCGTACCCGGCTCACCTGACAGCGATTGAACTCTTCAACATGCTGCTCGACGGAGACGATCTGGTGACGGTTGACGGCGACCCGCTCAAACCCACGCTGGGCGCCTATCTGTTTGGCCCGCCCGGCTCCGGCAAGACCCACCTCATGGCAGCCTATGCCCGGCAGGTCAAACGCAGGCTCGATGCGCACCTGACCGAGGCGCAGCAGCTCATGGGTCCGTTCATCGACTCTGCCATTGTGCGATACAACGAGCGCATGGCGTCCGAAAAGCAGTCAGACATCGATGACACCAGCTACCTCGAACTCGTGGGCGATGACATCAAGCAGGGCTTTTCGCCAGCGGAGGAGTTCTGGAACAGCGTCGCCAGCCTGAAGCGATTGCTGATCGACTACGAACACAAACCGACGGACATGATCTACATCGGTTTCAAGGAGCTCTACGAGGTCTGTCGCTACTCGAGCTTTCGCCAGGACGCCATGAAGGCGCTGGAGCAGGCGCGCGTCGTGTTCATCGACGATGTCCATCCGCAAGGCGATGCCGACCAGATACAGCTCGTGCTGCACCTGCTGGAGCGTCGCTATGAACTCGGCCGCGCCGGTACCTTCCTGACCACCAATCTGCGCACGCAGGAGCTGGGCGGCGGCGATGCCATGCTCGGCAACCGGTTGCTCAGCCGCGCATCGGAAATGCTGATGATGATCGATTTCTCTGCCTGCGAAGACTGGCGTCGCAACGTCAAATCCCGGCGCATCAAGATCGTCGAGGCCGAGCTGGCCAGACGTGTCGCCGCACGCGGAAGTGACACCGACGGACCCCTTGCCGATTGAGATTCCTGGCTATTGCCGGAGGATCACTGCCCCATTGACACGTTCCGGGCCGACCGCCATGGGATCGATGCGACCGTATCCGGCTTGCTTGCCCATCGTCCGGAACTCGTCGAACGTTTCCGGAAAGTCATTCACACGAACATGCGTGACGAGACGTTCAATCTCGGCCGCATCGAGCGCGCGAAACCTCGCCCTTGCGTCGGCCTCCCACCGATCGAGCCACTCGGCGCGACTCTCGTCACCGTCGCGAAACACATCAATGACGGCGAGACAGCCGCCAGGCGCCAGGCGCTGGCGGCAGGCGGCGAGCATCTCGAGCTTCGACGCTGTGGACAGGTGATGTAATGCGTAGCTCGCCAGAATCAGGTCGAACGGACCTTCGAGCCCGCCGAGGGCTTCCTCCATGGTGCACGCCAGAAAGTCCAGCGGACATCGCAGGTGGGAAAGATTTCGCTGTGCATGCTCAAGCGCGGCGTCTGAAGGATCAACGCCCAGATAGCTCGCGACCGGCAGACTTTCAAGGAGCGGGACTACAGGCACGCCGTCGCCGCAGCCCAGATCGAGCACGTGGATGGGATCGCCGGGGCGTTCCTGCCCGGGGCGCTCCTTCAGCTGACTGACGAGGGCACCAAAATAGCGCCGGTGATGCATATAATCACCGGCGACGACTTTCTCGTAGGTACTCCACTCGTCGAACAACTCGCTGACGGCCATGACAATCACTCTCGCAAACAGACAGGAAATGATACCGAAATGACTCGCGAATGCCTCGATTGCGGCATGGCAGTCGTGGATGCCCACATCTGCCCGAAGTGTGACAGCAACCTCGACGCGCAACATGACGGATCAGTGCGCAAGGTGGATATTGCGCACAATCGCGAAACACGGGCCGAAGCGATGAGAAAGCTGGGTGAGGAGATTGAGTCTGCGCGTTTCCGACCTGCACAATTTCTTCGCCTCGTGGTCGGTTCCGGGCTCATTCGCGATGAGGCGCTGGCCGAGCTCGAGTACTACGAGCGGCGGCGGATGATCAAAGGCTATCGCACGGAAGGTGCGAACCGGGGTGCCATTCTGGTACGACTGAAGTAGCAGTGCGATGCCGGAAGCCCGAGGGATTCCGGCTCGCACGCTGATCGACTAGAAGTCGTAGTCGGGCATCGTTGCCTGCGCCGGCTTGTCTTCCGGACGCTCGGCGATCATGGCCTCGGTGGTCAGGATCAGGCCGGCAATCGATGCTGCGTTCTGCAGCGCCGTGCGCGTGACCTTCGTCGGATCAATGATCCCGAGTTCGATCATGTCGCCGTAGCTGCCATCCTGGGCGTTATAGCCGTACGTCGGCGTCTTGCCCTCACGGACGTTGGCCAGTACCACGCTGGCTTCGACCCCGGCATTCGAGACGATCTGGCGGAACGGCTCTTCCATCGCACGCAGCGCGATATTGATGCCGAGCTGCTGGTCCTCGTTGTCACCGCTGGTCGATGCGAGCGCCTGCGCAACCCGCACCAGGGCGATACCGCCGCCCGGGACAATGCCTTCCTCAACGGCCGCACGGGTTGCATGCAGTGCGTCGTCGACGAGGTCCTTCTTCTCTTTCATCTCGATTTCGGTGGCGGCTCCGACCTTGATCACGGCTACGCCACCGGCGAGCTTGGCAACCCGCTCCTGCAGCTTTTCGCGATCGTAATCGGACGTCGTGTTCTCGATCTCGGTACGGATTTGTGCAACCCGGGCGGAGATGTCCGCGGCGTCACCGGCGCCATCGACGATGGTCGTGTTGTCCTTGCTGATCACCACGCGCTTCGCGCTGCCGAGATCTTCAAGGGTTGCCGACTCCAGTGAGAGGCCGACCTCTTCCGAGATCACCGTGCCGCCAGTCAGGACGGCAATGTCCTGCAACATGGCCTTGCGTCGGTCGCCGAAGCCCGGTGCCTTGACGGCCGCCGTCTTCAGGATGCCACGCAGATTGTTGACGACCAGCGTCGCAAGCGCCTCACCCTCGACATCTTCTGCGACGAGCACCAGCGGTCGACCCGCCTTGGCCACCTTTTCGAGCACCGGCAGCAGATCACGGATGTTGCTGACCTTCTTGTCGAACAGCAGCACGTAAGGGTCGTCGAGTTCTACCTGCATCTTGTCGGGATTGTTGATGAAGTAGGGCGACAGGTAGCCACGGTCGAACTGCATGCCCTCGACGAGGTCGAGTTCGTTCTCGAGCGACTTGCCTTCCTCAACCGTAATCACGCCGTCCCGGCCGACCTTTTCCATCGCCTGCGCGAGGATGTCACCGATGTCGCGGTTCCAGTTGGCAGAGACTGTCGCAACCTGGCCAATTGCCTTGTTGTCATCGCAGGGCTTCGAGAGCTTTTCGAGTTCAACGGTTGCGGCGCGCACAGCGTTGTCGATGCCGCGCTTGAGATCCATCGGGTTCATGCCCGCGGCAATTGCCTTGTGTCCTTCGCGCACAATCGCCTGGGCAAGCACGGTGGCTGTCGTTGTGCCGTCACCGGCAACGTCGGCCGTCTTCGAAGCGACTTCCTTGACCATTTGTGCACCCATGTTCTCGAACTTGTCCTTGAGCTCGATTTCCTTGGCGACGGTAACGCCGTCCTTGGTCACGCGCGGTGCGCCAAAGCTCTTGTCGAGGACAACGTTTCGGCCTTTCGGGCCCAGCGTGGCCTTGACGGCGTTGGCGAGCGTGTTGACGCCCACGAGGATTCGATCCCTCGCATCATTTCCGAATTTGACTTGTTTTGCGGTCATGCAGCTTTCTCCTGTGCCTCAGCACCACCAAGAATCGCGAGAATGTCCGACTCACGGATCACGCGATAGTCCTCACCATCGAGCTTCACTTCCGTGCCGGCGTACTCGCCAAACAGAACTCGATCGCCCGGTTGGACGGCCAGCGGTCGCAATTCGCCGCTGTCGAGCAGGGCGCCGTCACCGACGGCGTAAACCTCGCCCTGATTCGACTTCTCAGCGGCGCTGTCGGGAATGACGATGCCGCTTTTGGTCGTGGTTTCAGCCGCGAGGGGTCTGACAACAACCCGGTCATAGAGCGGTTTGATGCCCATTCGGTTTCCTCCAATTCAAGAGATCTGGTCGAACGGCCGAGAACCTGAAGGGGGACAACAGGCCATGGCCACCGAACCGCTTTATGGGCCTGCCTCACGGGGCTTTCAAGATGGCTCTGCTTGAGAATTTTTCTCGCAGTTGGGAGGGGCAGCGGATGTTTGATGCAACTGACGACTTTGGGACATACTTTTCCCTGTGCCCAGTCGATTGAGCGGAGGAATGCAGATGGAGCCAGGGCAGATTTCATTCGAGGACAAGCTTGCCGACTATTTTCGCGTGCGTCTGCAGGAGACCAGTGAAGACCTCGATCCGCCGCCTCAGGAAGACACGCTCTGGTACATGGGCAATATGCTCGCCCGGTTTGGTGACAGCCGACAGCTGTTCTCGATGGAAGGCGATGCGATCTCGATCCGCCCGCTGGCGCTGCTCTATATGGATGCGCACCAGGCTGAAACAGAGACACAGCGGTGTCTCATTCTCCGCCAGCTCGGCGATCTCGCCCTGTTCCTCGGGGCACTGTTTCCGGAGAGCTTTGCCCGTCGCGGCATTCGCAGGGACTACTTCGTGGGTATGGGGGGCGGCGCATACGACTACCTGTCAGAGAATGCCTGGCAGCACCGTCATGTCTTCTCGGAGCTTGCCGAGACGTTCGCCAGCATGCTGGAGCTGATCGCACAGGCGTGCGAGAAAGAGAGCGCCTTCGACGCTCGGGATGTCCTGGCACTCTACGAGCGCTGGCGCGATTCCCGGGATCCAAGGCTTCGCGCGCAACTTCGGGCGCTCGGGGTCGAAGTGCCGGACACCGACGAGATCCACTGATAGCCGGCACAAAAAAGGGGGCGATTCGCCCCCTTCCTGAATGCAATCACCTGTCGGTGCGTTATCGCTTGCGCTCCCGCGACTTGCGAATCGTGCGCAACAGCGCAGCCTGCTCGGCGAGGTCTGATTGAACGCGCCCGTAGTCGATCTCCGAACGGTTATCCGCCAGTTCGCGTTCGGCACGCTCCTGCGCTTCTTTCGCCGCTGCCTCGTCGATGTCATCGGCACGAAGCGCGGTATCCGCGAGGATCGTGATCGCTGTCGGCTGAACTTCGATGAAGCCACCGGACGCGAAGAAGACTTCTTCTTCGCCGCCTTCGAGGATCAGTCGTACCGGGCCGGGCTTGACCCCGGATAGCAGCGGCGTATGCCCGGGCAGAATGCCGAGTTCACCCTCAGTTGCATTCGCCACGACCATTTCGACCAGACCCGAGAAAATCTCTTCCTCGGCGCTGACGATGCTGCAATGAACCGTAGAAGCCATCTGTTTCTCCGTTAGAGGGTCTTGGCCTTCTCGATTGCCTGCTCGATGCTGCCCACCATGCTGAAGGCGGCTTCCGGCAGATCATCGTACTCGCCCTCAAGGATGCCCTTGAAGCTGCGAATGGTGTCCGCCAGCGAGACGTAGACACCGGGCTGGCCGGTGAAGACCTCGGCGACGTGCATCGGCTGCGAGAAGAACTGGCTGACCTTCCGCGCGCGGTAAACGGTGAGCTTGTCCTCTTCGGACAGTTCGTCCATACCGAGAATCGCGATGATGTCCTTGAGCTCCTTGTAGCGCTGAAGTACACCCTGTACGCCCTGGGCAACCTGATAGTGCTCCTCACCGACAACCAGCGGGTCGAGCTGACGCGAGGTCGAGTCGAGCGGGTCGACAGCGGGGTAGATACCCAGTGCCGCGATGTCACGAGACAGGGTCACGGTCGAGTCAAGGTGCGCGAACGTGGTTGCAGGCGACGGGTCAGTCAGGTCATCCGCCGGTACGTATACCGCCTGAACCGAAGTGATGGAGCCCGTCTTGGTCGTCGTGATGCGTTCCTGAAGGACACCCATCTCTTCTGCCAGTGTCGGCTGGTAACCCACCGCGGAGGGCATACGGCCGAGGAGTGCGGATACCTCTGTGCCGGCCAGCGTGTATCGGTAGATGTTGTCGATGAACATCAGGACGTCACGACCTTCATCGCGGAACTTCTCTGCCATCGTCAGGCCAGAGAGTGCAACGCGAAGGCGGTTGCCCGGCGGCTCGTTCATCTGGCCGAAGACCATCGCGATCTTGTCGAGTACGCCCGCTTCCGCCATTTCATGGTAGAAGTCGTTACCTTCGCGAGTACGCTCACCGACACCGGCGAATACCGAAAGGCCAGCATGCTCTTTCGCGATATTGTTGATGAGCTCGAGCATGGTGACCGTCTTGCCAACGCCAGCTCCACCGAACAGACCGACCTTGCCGCCTTTGGCGAACGGGCAGATCAGGTCGATAACCTTGACGCCGGTTTCGAGCAGGTCACGGCCGCCGGCCTGTTCCTCGTAGGAGGGCGGCGAACGGTGAATCGGCATACGCTCGTTCTCACCAATCGGGCCCTTCTCGTCAATCGGCTCGCCCAGTACGTCCATGATGCGACCCAGCGTCGCCTCACCGACCGGTACAGAGATCGGTGCGTTGGTATTCGATACGGCGAGGCCGCGAGCGACACCTTCCGAGCTACCCATTGCAATCGTTCGTACGACGCCGTCGCCCAACTGCTGCTGGACTTCGAGAGTCAGGCCCTTGTCGTCGACCTTCAGTGCATCGTAAACCTGGGGCACCTCGTCTCGAGGAAACTCCACGTCGATAACCGCACCGATGACCTGTACGATTTTTCCGCTGCCCATTTGCTAGTCCTCTAATCTCTGATTCTTGCTAACTGTTCAGGTCCCTGGCCGGGCTGCGCCGACCACGGGACATCGTTGTTCGTCTCTATACTGCGGCGGCACCGCCGACAATCTCGGCGAGTTCCTGGGTAATCGCCGCCTGACGCAGGTTGTTCATGATCAGCGAAAGCTCGTCGATCAGGTCACCGGCGTTATCGGTCGCATTCTTCATCGCGATCATCCGGGCAGCCTGCTCACAGGCGCCGTTCTCGACAACCGCCTGATAGACCTGCGACTCGATGAATCGCTCGATCAGTCCGGTCATGAGTTCCTCGGCATCCGGCTCGTAGATGTAGTCCCACGGGTAACGGCGGTCGCTGTCGCTGTCCGGCATGAGCGGCACCATCTGGCGAATGGTCGGCTCCTGGGTCATCGTGTTCACAAACACGTTGTTGACCAGATAGATCTTGTCGACACGGCCTTCCTCGAACGCGTCGAGCATGACCTTGATGCTGCCGATCAGATCACTCACCGCAGGCTCCTCGCTGGTGTGCTCGGAGGCTGCGACAACATTGCCGCCATAGCTGCGGAAGAACTGCGCACCCTTCTTGCCGATCAGGCAGAGGTCCGCCTCAACGCCCTCGTCAGTCCACTTCTTGATGTCGAGAACGGTTTTCTTCAGCAGGTTGATATTGAGACCACCGCACAGCCCGCGGTCGGTCGTGACAACGATGTAGCCAACGCGCTTGACCTCCCGCTCGACCATGAACTTGTGCCGATACTCTGCGGTCGCATTGGCGACGTGGCCGATCACCTGCCGGATATAGTCGGAATAGGGGCGTCCGCGTGCCATACGGTCCTGGGCAGCCCGCATCCGCGAGGCCGCTACCATTTCCATGGCGCTCGTGATCTTCTGGGTGTTCTTGATACCCTTGATCTGCGTCCTGAGTTCTTTCGTGTTCGCCATAGTCAGGCCGTTACCGTCTCTGCTAGTACGTCTGGGTTTCCTTGAACTTCTCGATCGCCGCCTTGAGTTCGGCCACGACGTCGTCGTTGTAGTTGCCCGTTTCGTTGATCGTATTCATGAAGTCCGCTTTCTCGGCGTTCAGGTACGAGATCAGCGCCGCCTCGAAGTCGAGGACCTTGTCGACAGGAATGTCGGCAAGGAAGCCTTCGTTCGCTGCGTAAAGCACGGCGCCCATTTCGGCGACCGTCATCGGTGCGAACTGCTTCTGCTTCATCAGCTCGTTGACGCGCTCGCCGTGCTCGAGCTGGCGACGGGTCGCCTCATCGAGGTCGGATGCGAACTGCGAGAACGCGGCAAGTTCACGATACTGCGCGAGTGCGAGCTTGATGCCGCCAGAAATCTTCTTCATGTAGTTGACCTGGGCGTCACCACCCACCCGCGATACCGAGATACCCGGGTTCATCGCGGGGCGTTCACCGGCGTTGAATTTGTCGGTCTCGAGGAAGATCTGGCCGTCGGTGATCGAGATCACGTTCGTCGGTACGAACGCCGATACGTCACCAGCCTGCGTTTCGATGATCGGCAGTGCAGTCAGCGACCCGGTCTTGCCCTTCACTTCGCCCTTGGTGTACTCCTCGACGTAGTCTGCGTTGACGCGCGCAGCGCGCTCGAGCAGGCGGGAGTGCAGGTAGAAAACGTCACCCGGGTACGCTTCACGGCCCGGCGGGCGACGCAGCAGCAGTGAAATCTGGCGGTAGGCCCATGCCTGCTTGGTCAGGTCATCGTAGATGATGAGCGCGTCTTCACCGCGGTCGCGGAAGTACTCACCCATCGTGCAACCGGAGTAGGCAGCGAGATACTGCATCGGCGCGGGGTCTGAAGCACCGGCAGCGACGACGATCGTGTTTTCCATCGCGCCGTATTCTTCGAGCGTGCGGACGATGTTCGCGATGGTCGAGAACTTCTGGCCAATTGCGACGTAGACGCACTTGATGCCTGACTTCTGCTGGTTGATCACGGTGTCGATGGCAATGGCCGTCTTGCCGACCTGGCGGTCACCAATGATCAGCTCGCGCTGGCCACGACCAATCGGGATCATGGAGTCGATACACTTCAGGCCGGTCTGCACCGGCTGATCAACGTGCTGTCTCGCGATAACACCCGGTGCAACTTTCTCTACAGGCTCGGTGAGCTGCGTGTTGATCGGGCCCTTGCCGTCGATCGGGTTGCCGAGTGCGTCGACGACGCGACCCAGCAGCTCATTGCCCACCGGCACTTCGAGAATTCGGCCCGTGCACTTGGCGGTCATGCCTTCACGCAGGGACTTGTAGTCACCGAGAACAACAGCACCGACCGAATCCCGCTCGAGGTTGAGCGCGAATCCGAAGAGGTTGTTCGGGAATTCGATCATCTCACCGTTTTGCACATCGGCGAGACCGTGAATGCGCACGATACCGTCAGAGACGCTGACGACCGTACCTTCATTGCGCGCTTCACTGGAGACATCGAGCTTCTCGATCCGCTGCTTGATGATCTCGCTGATCTCGGAAGGATTCAGTTGTTGCATTTTCCGTTCCTCGGGGAATGGTTAAATTTGGTTCTTAGGCGAGCGCGTGGGCAAGCTTCTCGAGCTTGCCGCGAACGGAGCTGTCGATCACCGTGTCATCTGCACGAATGATGACGCCGCCGAGGAGGCTCTGATCGACCGTCGCTGACAGGTCGATCTCTTTCTGCAATCGCTTCTTCAGAGCCTCGGCAAGTTTTGCCTTGTCTTCTTCACTCACGTCGAAGGCGCTGGTCACGACGACGTCCATCGTCTTCTCGTGTTGCGCCTTGAGGTCTTCGAACAGTTCACTGACTTCTGGCAGGAGCGGCAGACGACCGTTTTCAGCCATGATGCGAACGAAGTTCTTGCACGGATCGTCCAGCTCACCTTCGAGCAGATCAATCAGCATGCCAGCTTCCTGCTCGTGGCTGAGCTGCGGGTTGTCCAGCGCGTCCTCGAGCACCTGGGTGTCGGCTGCGGCGCCGAGGAGCGCCAGCATGCGCGACCAGCGCGCGAGGCCGCCCTCGTGATCGATTCCGTAGGAAAACGCGGCCCTCGCATAGGGCCGGGCGACTGTCGTGAGCTCTGCTTCTGCCATGACTGTCTACCCGTTAGAGCTGAGCGGCGAGCTTGTCCAGCATCTGCTGGTGCTTCTCGCGGTCTACAGACGTTTCGAGAATCTTCTCGGCGCCTTCGATCGCCAGCTCGCCAACGCGCCCGCGCAGTTCTTCACGCGCCCGGTTGATCTCCTGGTCGATCTCGGCCTGCGCACCCGCCAGGATGCGGTCTGCTTCCTCGCGAGCTTTCTCTTTTGCATCTTCCTCGATCTGGGTCGCCCGGGAGCGAGCCTGCGAAATCAGTTCCGCAGCCTGCTTCTTGGCGTCCTCGAGTTCGGTCTCGGCAGCAGAATTCGCTTCCTCGAGCTGGCGCTCGGCCTTCGCCGCTTTCTCCAGCCCGTCAGCGATAGCCTGCTGACGCTCGCGCATTACCTGCGTGAGCGGCGGCCAGACGTACTTCATGCAAAACCAGACAAACAGGGCAAACGAGATGGCCTGCCCGATCATGGTCAAATTAATATTCACGCATCACCTCTGAGATTGAAGCGTTTATCGGTTGTCGCTAGACGGCAAAGATCAGGTAAAGCGAGATAGCGACGGCGATAATGGGGATAGCGTCAACCAGGCCGAGCACGATGAAGAGCTGGGTCTGCAGCGTACCCTGCAGTTCCGGCTGGCGTGCGACACCTTCGAGGTATTTGCTGCCCAGAACACCGATGCCGATACCGGAACCGATGGCGCCCAGGCCCAGCATAAAGGCAGCGGCAATGAAGATGAGGGACTGTTCCATGACTTACTCCTGCGATTGCTAGTCAGTGTGGTTTGAGTAAAGCGATTAATGGTGTTCGTCAGTCTCGTGTGCCTGTGCCAGGTACACGATCGTCAGAACCATGAAAATAAAGGACTGCAGGGGGATGACCAGAATATGGAAGATCGCCCACGGCAGCGACAGCGTCCACTGCAGGTACAGCGGCAGCATCGCTGCAATCAGAATAAAGATGACCTCGGCCGCGTAGAGGTTGCCGAAAAGTCGAAGACCGTGAGACAGCGGCTTCGCCAGCATGTCGACGGTTTCGAGCACGAAATTGAACGGGTACATGCTCCAGTGGGGGATCGGATGGGTCACCATGCGCTTGCCGAACCCGAGCGGTCCCTTGATCTTGAAGTTGTAGTAGAGCACCAGGAAGAAGACCGAAACAGACATGCCGAGCGTCACGTTGGGGTCAGTCGTCGGCACGATCTTCCAGTAGGGTACGCCCATCGCGTGGAACGCCTGGGGCACGAAGTCGATGGGCACCAGGTCCATCAGGTTCATCAGGAAGACCCAGATCAGAATCGTCAGGGAGAGCGGGCCGATCATCGCATTCTGGTTGCTGCCGAAGACGCCCCGGACGGTATCGTCGACGAATTCGACCGCCATCTCACAGGTATTCTGCAGGCCGCCGGGGACGCCGGCCGTCGCCCTTCGGGCCGCCGCCGAGAAGATCCAGAGAAACACGATACCCAGCGTGATCGACCAGAACATCGTGTCGACATGAATCGCCCAGAAGCCCATTTCCTTGGCCTCTTCCGCAGACTGGGCGAAACCCCAGCTGCCGTCAGGCTTCTGTCCGTACACCAGATTCTGGAGGTGATGCTTGATGTACTCACTGGTCGTGAGTTCGCCGCCGCTTGCCATAGGTCCCGGTTATTCCTGAATCAGTTTGTCAGTCCAAAGTCGGTTCAACAGCGGCTCAACCGCGTAGGCGCTCTGAACCAAGAGCATCGTGCCGAAAAAGTACACCGCTGCCAGTGGATCGACGGTGCTGAACACAGCGATCAGCATCACGATCGTCAGCGTGAACTTTCCTCCCTGGGCCATCGCCACATGGGAGGCCGCTTCACTCACGCGCACCGTGGGGTGACTCATCCTGTACGCCGCAAATCCGCCCGGGATCACGCAGCACAAACCACCCAGCGCTACTGAGTAGGCCACTACCGTATCGAACGGAAGCGCGCCCAGCGCCAGCAGCGCTGTCATAACCATCTGCGCAATTACAGGTCGAAACGTTCTGGATCTTGCGGTCTCTGTCCTGGCCATCTCTGCCGTCTCGTATCGTTCCCTTTCGGCCTCTCCTGCTGAAAGGCTGCGAGAATTACGGGCGGCGGAAAGGCACAAAAAACCCCCGTCAAACGCGGGGGCCGAGTATAGAGATATCGCGATACACGTTCAACACGATTCGGTCCCTTCAAGTACCGAAAAACACGGGCAAAACTCGAAATATGTAACGCGACTAATCGAGATCTCCGAAGTGAGCGAGGATGCCCTCGAGTTCGTCAAGACTGCTGTAGTTGATCACGAGCTTGCCCTTGCCCCGTGCGGAGTGCTGGATCGCGACGGGCTGGCCGAGCCGGGTCGAAAGGCGCTCCTCAAGGCGCCGCGTGTCCGCGTCCGGCGTCTTTCTTGCATCCTTTCTGGCCTTCTTGTCTTCGCTCAGCATACGCCGGACCATGTCTTCGGTCTGGCGAACGTTGAGGCCCTTGCCGACAATCTCCCGGCCAGCGGCGACCTGGCGCTCATCGTCAAGGCTGAGCAGGGCCCTGGCGTGACCCATCTCGATATCGCCGTTCGCCAGCATCTGCGCGACATCCTTCGTCAGGTTCGTGAGCCTCAGCAGGTTGGTGACGCCGGTCCGGCTCATGCCCACCGCATCTGCAACCTGCTGATGGGTCAGTTCAAATTCCCGGACGAGGCGATGCAGGGCCAGCGATTCCTCCATCGGGTTGAGGTCCTCGCGCTGGATATTCTCGATCAGCGACATCGCCACCGTCGCTTCGTCATCCACATCCTTGATGACGGCCGGAATCTTCGGCAGACCCGCGAGCTGCGTCGCCCGCCAACGTCGTTCGCCGGCGATGATCTCGTAGCGATCATCGCCAATCGCCCGCACGACGATGGGCTGCATGACACCCTGGGACTTGATGCTGGCAGCCAGTTCCTCGAGCGCCGACTGGTCGATGACCTTGCGAGGCTGATACTTGCCGGGCTGAATCCATTCAACCGGGAGTTCTTCAAGCACCTGGCCGACGCGAACCGCGCCTGTGCCCGTACTGCCGGACTTGTTCTCTGCACCGAGCAGGGCATCCAGCCCCCGTCCCAGTCCACGCTTCTTGGCTACCATTTATCGATTCCTCAGCTTGCCGAAGCCTGAGCCGCCGCATCCTCATAGCGACGGATCAGCTCGCTCGCCAGCGCGAGGTATGCCTTGGCACCCCGCGATTGCTTGTCATAGTAAAGGACCGGCACCCCGTAGCTCGGCGCTTCGGCCAGCCTGACGTTGCGCGGTATCACCGTCCGGAACACCTTGTCGCCGAAGTACTCCTGAAGCTGGCGCGAGACGTCGATGGTCAGGCTGTTTCGGGGGTCGAACATCGTGCGAATGATGCCGTCGATCTCGAGTGTCGGGTTCAGATGGGCCGTGATGCGCTTGATGGTGTTGACCAGCGCCGACAGCCCCTCGAGTGCATAGTACTCGCACTGCATCGGAATGATGACCGCGTGTGCGGCGACCAGGCCGTTGATCGTCAGGAGACTGAGCGAGGGCGGGCAGTCAATGATGATGAAGTCGAAACGGTCATCGACAGCAGAGAGCGCATCGGCCAGCCGGTACTCCCGTCGCTCGGCATCAAGCAGTTCCAGCTCGGCGCCTGTCAGGTCGACGTTGGCAGCCAGCAGGTCGAACCCTGAAGCTTCCGCTTCCGTCAGCGCTTCACTGACACCCACGCCACCGGTCAGCACGTCGTAGACGGTGTATTCGACGTCGTTCTTGTCGACGCCGCTGCCCATCGTCGCGTTACCCTGCGGGTCGAGGTCGACCAGCAGCACGCGACGCCGCATCGCCGCGAGTGAAGCGGCGAGATTGACGCTGGTCGTGGTCTTGCCGACACCGCCCTTCTGATTGGTGATTGCGAGTACTTTCGCCATATCGGTTATTCAGGTTCCGTCGCGGCGGCGGGCCGCAGTTTGCACAGATGCCGCCGGGCGTCGATTCCGGGTACGTTCAGTTCGATGATCTCTTCGAGCACGAGTGGACTCATGTCGGCAACGCGCTCGCTGTCGGCAAGCGCGCCCTTCATCGCAAGTGCCACTCCACGGGAAGACAGCAAGTGTGCCGTCATCCGGCTGAAGTCTGCAAGCGAAGCGAAGGCCCGTGACGTGACGACATCGAACCGTTCGTCGAAATCCTCGACCCTCTTATGCACCACCGTCACGTTATCGAGGCCGAGATCAATGCGCGCCTGCTCCAGGAAACGCGTCTTCTTGCCGTTACTGTCGAGCAGCACCACTTGCGTGTCCGGCCGCAGAATCGCAAGGGGCACGCCGGGCAGACCACCACCGCTGCCCACGTCGATGAGGCGCCCGGGGTATCCGACGTGCGGCAGAATCGACAGCGAATCGAGCAGGTGATGCGTGAACGTCTTCTCGTCAGGCACTCGCGTGAGGTTGTAAACACGATTCCATCTGGCGAGCAGCCCGGCGTAGGCCAGCAGCCGCGCCTCGAGACCTTCCGGGCACGCCAGTCCGAGGGCGCTGATGCCCTCCCGAAGCGCCGTCATGCAGACTTTCTGGCTGTCGCTGTCCGCTTCAGATGCACCAGAAGCAACGAAATCGCGGCCGGCGTCATACCAGGGATCCGGCTTGCCTGGCCGATCGTCGCGGGCTCCACCTGAGAGAGCTTCTGGCGGACCTCGTGGGAAAGGCCCTGGATCGACGCATAATCGATCCCTGGCGGAATCGGCTGCTCGGACCGGGCGCGCGTCCGCTCAATTTCGTCCTGCTGACGCGCGATGTATCCCTCATATTTGAGGTCGATCTCGAGTTGCTCGTTCACTTCGGGATCATCAGTCCAGTCAAAACCGACCGCTGACGTCAGTGCATCGATGTGTACCTCGGGGCGACGCAGCAGTTCCGCCAGCCGTGCCTCCCGACTCATCGGCTTGCCGAGCAGCGAGTCAATCGCATCGGTGCCGGCATGTACGAGGTAGCTCTCGAGCGCCGTCCGGCGCGACTCGATGAGTTCCTGCTTGCGGCTGAAACGCGCCCAGCGCTCGTCGTCGACGAGGCCCATCTCACGACCGGCTGGCGTCAGCCGGCGATCGGCGTTGTCCTGACGCAGGATCAGCCGGTACTCGGCGCGACTGGTGAACATCCGGTAGGGCTCTTTCGTCCCCATGGTGATCAGATCGTCAATCAGCACACCGATGTACGCCTCATCGCGCCGCGGCGTCCAGGCATCCAGCCCGGAAACGAGACGGGCGGCGTTGATACCGGCAATGAGTCCCTGGGCGCCTGCTTCCTCATATCCGGTCGTGCCATTGATCTGCCCGGCGAAAAACAGGCCCGCCATGTGCCGGGTTTCCAGTGATGGCTTGAGATCCCGGGGCTCGAAGAAATCATATTCGATCGCGTACCCCGGTCGAGTGATGTGGGCCTGCTCAAATCCGCGAATGCTTCGAACGAGTTCGACCTGCACATCGAAAGGCAGGCTGGTCGAGATGCCGTTCGGGTAGAGCTCCCGGGTGCCGAGACCCTCGGGTTCGATGAACACCTGATGGGACTGCTTGTCCGCAAACCGCACGACCTTGTCTTCGATGGACGGGCAGTAACGGGGGCCAACACCATCGATCTTGCCGCTGTAGAGCGGCGAGCGGTCGAGCCCGCCACGGATGATGTCGTGTGTGCGCTCGTTCGTGTGCGTGATGTGGCAGGAGACCTGTTCGGGGTGATCCGCGGCAGAGCCGAGAAACGACATGACCGGGCGCGGCTCGTCGCCGGGTTGTTCCTCAAGCCCATCGAAGTCCACCGACTTGCCATCAATCCGCGGCGGGGTGCCAGTCTTGAGGCGCCCAACCTGGAACGGCATCTCACGCAGCCGCTCTGCAAGTCGATTCGACGGGGCGTCACCCGCACGGCCGCCCGCCTGCCGGTCGAAGCCCACATGCATGATGCCGCCAAGGAACGTCCCAACCGTCAGCACCACGGCCTTTGCCCTGAGCTCCAGTCCGAGCTGGGTCACGACACCCGCGACACGATCACCCTCGATGATGAGATCTTCCGCCGATCCCTGGAACATCTGCAGGTTCGCCTGCGATTCGACGATCTCCCGGATTGCCTGCCGATACAGCGCCCGATCTGCCTGGGCACGGGTGGCCCGAACCGCCGGCCCTTTTCGCGCATTGAGGGTCCGGAAATGGATGCCGGCGAGATCTGCGGCACGCGCCATGGCACCGCCCAGCGCGTCGATTTCCTTGACGAGATGGCTCTTGCCGATACCGCCAATGGCCGGGTTGCAGGACATCTGGCCAAGCGTCTCAATGTTCTGGGTGAGGAGCAGCGTGCTCGCGCCCATGCGGGCGCTGGCGAGCGAGGCTTCGGTGCCGGCATGGCCGCCGCCGATGACGATGACATCGAATGTCTGCGGGTATCGCATATCGCTATCCTGATTGGTCTGACGGGTGCGTGACAACCCGCCCGAAATGGACGCGCAAGTATACGGATCGGCTGGGTTTTTTCCAGAACGCTACTTGCCGATGCAGAAGGTCGAGAAGATCTGGCCAAGGAGGTCATCGGAGGTAAACTCGCCGGTAATCTCGCACAGCGCCTCGTGCGCCTGCCTGAGCTCCTCGGCCAGCAGTTCACCGGCCCCCACGCCTTCGAGCTGGGCCCGGCCGTCTGCAATATAGCCCGCCGCCCGGTCCAGCGCGTCCAGATGTCGCCGGCGGGCGCTGAACATCCCCTCACCGAGGTCCACCTGTCCTGCGAGTTCAGCCAGCCTGTTGCGCAACGCCTCGATGCCATCGCCACTCACGGCCGAAACCACGATGACACCCGGCTCGTCGACGGCAACATCGGTGACGAGATCGGACTTGTTCAGGACGAGCGTCGCGTTGTCTGCCACCGGCAGCGCATCAAGCACGTCATCGGCAATGGCCTTCCAGTCCTCGCGATGCTCGGCGAGGTCGACAACCACGAGCACCTGATCCGCTCGCCCGGCTTCGCCCACGGCCCGGCGGATACCCTCGATCTCAACCTCGTCCTCGCTGACGCGAATGCCGGCCGTATCGATCAGCCGGACGGGCATTCCGCCAACCTGGATCTCTTCGCGGACAACATCACGCGTCGTGCCCGGCACCCGCGTGACAATCGACGAGTCACGGCCGGTGAGCGCGTTCATGATGCTCGACTTGCCGGCGTTCGGTCTGCCCACGATGGCCAGACTGAACCCTTCACGCAGCAGAGCACCCTGGCGGGCTTCGGAAACGATGGCGTCCAGCGTGTGCTCAATCTCGGCGAGCGACTCACCAACGCGACTGTCTGCCAGAAAGTCGATCTCTTCTTCCGGAAAGTCGATCGCGGCTTCGACGAACATCCTGAGATTGACGATGAGAGAAGAGAGCTGCGCGATCCGCTCGCTGAAAGCGCCCTGCAGCGATCTGACCGCCCCTTTGGCAGCTTGTTGGCTAACGCTGTCGATGAGGTCGGCGATGGCCTCTGCCTGCGACAGGTCAATCTTGTCGTTCAGGAACGCGCGTTCACTGAATTCGCCGGGGCGCGCAAGACGGGCACCCAACGCAACAATGCGCGCGAGGATCATATCGAGCACCACGGGACCACCATGGCCATGAAGTTCCAGAACGTCTTCGCCCGTGAACGACGCCGGACCCGGGAAATACAGGGCGAGACCGCTGTCTATCGTGTCATTGTGTTCGTCACGGAAGTCGGCAAGCGTTGCGTATCGCGGCCGTGGTAACGATCCGGTGATGGCGCGCGCAATGGCCACCGTTTCCGGCCCGGATATCCGGATGACCCCAATACCGCCACGACCCGGAGGGGTGGCGATCGCCGCAATGGTATCGCTGTCAGCGGCGCCCAATGTCACTGGTCGCTAACCCTTCTTTTCGATCTGCCGCATGACGTACCACTGCTGCAGGATGGACAACAGATTGTTGATCAGCCAGTAGAGCACGAGTCCGGAAGGGAACCAGAGGAAGAAGAACGTGAACATGATCGGCATCAGCTTGAAGATGCGCGCCTGCATCGGATCCGGCGGCTCCGGCTGAAGCATCTGTGTCACGTACATCGAGACGCCCATCAGAATCGGCAGCACGAAGAAGGGGTCCTTCGCCGAGAGATCATCAATCCAGAGCATGAACGGCGCCTGCCGCAATTCCACACTCTCGAGCAGCGTCCAGTAGAGCGCCAGGAAGACCGGCATCTGCAGCAGAATCGGGAAGCAGCCACCAAGCGGGTTCGCACCCTCCTTCTGGTAGAGCTCGATCATTGCCTGAGAGAACTTCTGCCGATCGTCGCCGTATCGCTCACGCAGCCGCACCATTTCAGGCTGCAGCTTTCGCATCTTGGCCATCGACCTGAAGCTGGCTGCCGAGAGCGGATAGAGCGCGGCCTTGACCACAACGGTCAGCAGGATGATGGCCACACCCCAGTTACTCACGAGGCTGTGGATCAGGTAAAGCAGATCATAAAGGGGTTGGGCCAGCCACCACAGGAAGCCGTAATCGACCGTAAGATCAAGACCGCGGCTGATCTCTTCGAGCCGGTACTGGTCCTTCGGGCCGACGTAGAAATCAGCACCGAATGTTGCGGACTGCCCGGGGCCGACCTGTTGCAGCGGAGAAGTGAACTCGAACAGGTAGACATCGCCGCTGGACAGCTTGCGGGCGCGGTAGGTGTGCGTCAGATCGACATCCGGCACCCACGCTGAAAGAAAGTAATGCTGCACGAACGCCATGTATCCGCCGGTGACGGTCTGGCGATAGGCCTCGTCTTCGATATCCTCGAATTCCAGCTTCGTGTACGGACTGCCTTCCTGGAATGTCGCGCCCCCAACAAAGGGCTGCAGCCCCATGCTGTTTGCCTCATTAATGAAAGGCGGCTGGCCGTTTCGCTTGATCTGACCGAAGAAACCGGCCGACCAAGCTTCGGTCGATCCGTTATCCACGAGATAGTCGACGTCGATCAGGTAGTCCCCTCGACGCAGCGTAAAGCGCTTGGTGATCGAGACGCCTGCTTCGCTCTCGAGGTTCAGATCGACGGTGAGGGTGTCGGCGTCGCCCAGTTCGAAGTTCGTGCCAGACGTACTGAAGCGAGGTCGGCCCGCGGCGGTATCAGTGCCATTGGGCCCGATCAGTCCGCTCTGGGCCGCGTAGTTATTCCGCGGGTCGACCAGCACATACGGATCGTCAGGTGTGTCCAGATATGCGGGATACTCGATCAGGGACGCCCGTTCGATATCGCCGCCCAGGGGATCGATCCTGAGATCCAGTACATCGGTTCTGACCCGAATGAGTGAGTCGTCACTCGCGACGGTTGCCTCAGGTACGGCGGATTCGGCAACAGAGGCCGCGTCGGCATTCGGTATGTCCGAGGCCTGTGGCAACTCTTCGGCAGCCGAGTCAGTGCCGCCGGATGCCTGCCGGGCATCAGGCGCCGGCGGCAATTCATCCCCACCGCCGCTGCCGGAGACCTGACGGGATTCTTCGATGGCGGGAACGTGCGGCTTGTCACCGTAGTCCTCGTTCCAGGCGAGCACCAGCAGATAGGAGGTCACGGCGAGGCCGAGCAGAATCAGTATGCGTTGGAGGTCCAAGATTATTTTGCCTGTGGTTCGACAGCGTCGGGCACGGGATCATGACCGCCGGGATGCCAAGGGTGACATCGGGAAACCCGACGGATACCCAGCCAAACGCCTCTCGGTGCGCCATGCAGCCGAATGGCTTCCATCATGTAGCTGGAACAACTGGGGTAGAAACGACACTGGCGACCCATGACCGAGCTGAGCGTCAGCTGGTAGAGCCGAATCAGCGCGATCAGAGCCTGCTGGAGCATCGTCATGCGCGCTTTTGACCGAGTTTGTCCCACATTGTCTCGAGCGTTTGCGTCAGTGCAGCGTTGGGCTTGCCGTGGACAGCCGGTCGGGCAACGATCACGACATCCACACCATCTGCCACCTTCGACAATCGAAAGCTTTCTTTGATCAATCGCCGGATCCGGTTTCGTTCGACTGAATTGCCGGCGACCTTCTTGCTGACCACCGTGCCAACGCGGCTCACGCCTGCTTCGCGATCTGCCGCGAGCATCAGGAATTCCCTGGCGTTGATTCGGTGAATGGCCTGCTTGAAAACCCGGTCGTACTCGGATGACGTCAGCAGGCGATTTTCTTTTCGAAATCCGTAACTGGACATCAGCCCTGATCGGGCGAATGCCCTGGTATCAGGTATATCAGGCGGAAAGGACCTTGCGGCCTTTCGCGCGGCGACGCTTGAGTACGAGACGACCGCCCTTGGTCTTCATGCGAGCACGAAAGCCATGAGTTCGCTTGCGCTTCAACACGCTCGGCTGGAATGTTCTTTTCATCAGTTCTTCCTGACGCGAAAAAAAGAGGCGCGATTCTAATGATTAGCCCCAACTTCGTCAATTTGATCTGTCAGCCCATCAAAGTACTGCCTGTAATAGAAAGGAGTTTATATAAATATGTTTGTTGTTGTTCTTGCTATTAAGCGTCCAGGATCTGTTGACGAGTGGCTTTTCACTTGGTGAATCAAGTGCTTGCGAAGAGCAAATGGCTGTCATTGTCGTGTGCGTGATCGTTGGTCTTCCTGTTGATAAGCTGAGGGGCATTTCGGGACTTATCCCACCGTTCGTCGGGCTGTTTGCAAGCGGCATTTCTACCCACAAGTTATCCACAACTTAACCACTGATTATCGACCGGTGCCGCGGATAACTTATTGATTAATAAAAGAAAATAAATACGACTTTTTCTTGCTAACAGTTGGCTTCAGCCGCGGAATGGGGTTAGTATGCTTGTCCGCTCTGGCAAACAGCGCGGTAAGTCGAAACTCCGATTCCTCAATAATAACGCGGTCAATATGGAGGGCCTGTGGGGGCTTTATCAGTCTGGGAAAAGTGTCTTCATAGTCTGGAGGGCGAACTCACAGCCCGGCAATTTGATACCTGGATCCGGCCGCTTCAGGCAGAGGGTGATGACGAAGATCTGAAGTTGCTGGCACCGAACAAGTATATCCGGGACCAGGTCAACGATCAGTTTCTTTCCAGAATCGTCGAACTGGTTCAGATGAACGGTTCGAGCCAGGTGACCCTGCAAATCGGCAATCTCACCTCCAGACCCAAGGCCGCGCCGGCCAGGGGCGCCGCTGCAGCAACCAACAGTTTCGCTTCTCGCGACAGCTTTTACCCACTGCTCGACCTCAACAAGGATTTCACGTTCGACAATTTTGTCGAGGGCCGCTCGAATGAGCTGGCCCGCGCGGCCGCTGTCCAGGTCGCTGAGAATATGGGCGCGACCTACAAGTGCCTGCTGCTGTACGGCGGTGTTGGTCTGGGCAAGACCCATTTGATGCATGCGGTCGGCAATGCCGTGCTCGAGAAGCATCCGGGTATTCGCGTCGCCTATATGTATTCCCAGCGGTTTATGGAAGACATGGTGCGGGCAATCGAGCGCCGGGAGATGAATGAGTTCACCCAGTATTACCGCTCGGTGGACGTCCTGCTGATGGACGACATCCAGTTTCTGGCGAAGGGAATGAAGTCTCAGGAAGAATTCTTCCACGTATTCAACCGGTTACAGGAAGACGGCAGTCAGATCGTACTGACCTGCGACCGGTACCCGAAAGAAATCGAAGGGCTCGAAGAGCGGCTGAAGAGCCGGTTTGTGTGGGGGATGACGGCGCCCGTTGAGCCACCCGAGCTCGAAACCCGCGTGGCGATTCTGATGAAGAAGGCCGAGAGCGAGCAGATTCACCTGCCTCATGACGCGGCATTCTTCATTGCCGAGCGAATTCGTTCGAACGTTCGGGAGCTCGAAGGCGCGCTCAAGCGGGTCAAGGCCAACGCGATGTTTACCGGGCGCGACGTGACCATTGAGCAGGTCAAGGATGCGCTGAAGGACCTGATTGCGATCTCCGATCGCCAGGTCGGGATCGAGAACATTCAGCGGACGGTGGCTGACTACTACAAGATCCGGGTGGCCGATATGCACTCGAAGAAGCGTTCCCGGTCGGTGGCCCGGCCGCGACAGCTCGCGATGGCCTTGTCGAAAGAGCTCACAAATCATAGTCTGCCGGAAATAGGGGATGCCTTCGGTGGGCGCGACCACACCACGGTGCTTCATGCGTGCAGGAAGGTCGAGGAGCTGAGAGAAAGCTCGCGCGATATTCGCGAAGATTATAATAATCTGCTGAGAACCCTCACTGCCTGATATAACGCGCCGTCTCCCGTTCAGGGACCAAACGCGTTTATAATCCCCGTTAGCGACAATGCGGCACCTTGCAGCCGCCACAGAAGGTGAGTACTTACTAACTACGGAAGAGCCCATGAAGCTGAAAGTGAACCGCGAGGCGCTGCTCAAGCCACTTCAACAGGTTGCAGGTGTGGTCGAACGTCGCCAGACGCTGCCGGTATTGTCCAATGTCCTGATTCAGGTCGAAGGCGGCAAGCTGGCCATGACGGGTACCGATCTGGAGGTCGAACTGATCGGCACGCTCCAGCTTGATCATGCCGAAGACGGCGAGATCACGGTGCCGGCGCGCAAGCTCATGGATATCTGCCGCGAGTTGCCCGACAGCGCCGAGATCGAGTTCACCTACGCGGATCAGCGATTGACGATCAAGTCGGGCCGCTTCCGCTCAACGCTGTCGACCTTGCCCGCGGAAGACTTTCCATCGGTTGACCGTTCCGCAGAGGAAATGTCGACGGAACTGGATGCGAAGTCCCTGAAGCGCTTGCTCGACCGCACCGGCTTCGCCATGGCACAGCAGGATGTTCGCTACTTTCTGAATGGCATGCTCATCGAGATCGGTGACGGGCATGTTCGTACCGTCGCAACGGATGGCCATCGCCTGGCACTATCTACCCTCGAGATGGAGACCGAAGGCGGTGTTCGGCAGGTCATCGTGCCGAGAAAGGGTATCGTTGAGTTGCAGCGCCTGTTGCAGGAGGTCGAGGGCAACATCAAGGTCACTATTGGCGCCAATCATCTCTGCGCCGAATCCGCCGACTTTACCCTGACGACCAAGCTGGTGGATGGCAGATTCCCTGACTACGAGCGAGTTGTGCCGAAGAATGGTGACAAGGTCGTGCTTGCTGACAAGCAGGAGCTTCGTCAGGCGCTGAGTCGCACGGCAATCCTGTCTAACGAGAAGTTTCGTGGCATCCGCGTCAACCTGTCGTCCGGCCAGCTACAGCTCACGGCGAACAATCCTGAGCAGGAGGAGGCCGAGGAGGTCGTCTCGGTGGATTATGAGGGGTCAGATCTCGAGGTCGGCTTCAATGTGGGCTATCTGCAGGATGTGCTGGGTGTGGTCGACGGTGACAAGGTCAAGATCACGCTGGCAGATGCGAATAGCAGCGCATTGCTCGAAGAGCCGGAGAATGACGATTCAGTGTACGTCGTGATGCCGATGAAGCTCTAGTCGGAGCTTCAACAACCTCCCCATCATGCCCCTCGGGCGCCTAGACGTTTCAAACGTTCGCAATATATCGCGGGCCGGGCTTGAGCTTGGGCCGCGAGCGACGCTTCTCTATGGTGACAATGGCAGCGGCAAGACCAGCTTGCTGGAGGCAGTCTATTTCCTGGGTTCCGGGCGGACTTTTCGCAGCCAGAGCGCCGATCCGCTAATCCAGCGTGATGCCGAGTCAGTGACCGTTTTCGGCGAGCTTGTCGACGATGCCGGCCGGCGTTACCGGCTGGGTGTCAGTCGGGGCCGTGACGGGTCCCGCGAGGTCAGAATCAACGGCGAAACGGTTCAGCGCACATCGGATATCGCCCGGCTGTTGCCGATTCTTGTGCTGGGCCCACAAACCGTGGATCTCGTGATGGCCGGACCTTCACTTCGTCGGCGCTTCCTGAACTGGGGTGTGTTTCACGTGGAACACTCCTTCGGTGAGCTCTGGGAACAGTATTCACGGGCCTTGCGGCAGCGGAATCAGCTCCTCAAATCCCACGCCGCATCCATGAGAGAGATCCAGATCTGGAGCGAATCGCTCTCTGATCTCGCGGAGCGGGTAGATGCGCATCGGAGCGCGTATATAGCCCGTTTTCAGCAGCATTTCACCAAGGTCTCGACAACGTTAATGGGGGAAAACTCACTGGATTCGCGGTATTATCGTGGCTGGGAGTCGGGTCGTCCGTTAAGCGAAGTTCTCGCCGAGCAGGAAGCGTCTGACATGCGTCGGGGTTTCACCCAATCAGGGCCACATCGAGCCGATATTCGGCTGAGAGTTGCTGGCCAGAACGCTGCCAATGTGTGTTCCAGAGGCGAACTGAAGGCCCTGGCGTGGTCGATGGTCCTCGCTCAGGGTGCATGCTTTCAGCAAGATCGTGATGCGACCCTCATCTACCTTGTCGATGATCTCTCGGCAGAACTGGATCAGGAGCACCGACAGCGCGTACGCGATCTGCTGGATGTTCCGGGCATACAGGTGCTGGTGACGGGGATCGATCGAAGTCAGCTTGATCTGGGCTGGACTGACCCAAAATTGTTTCACGTGGAACACGGCCAATTCCACGAAATGGAGATGCGTCTATGAGCGATGAAAAATCCTACGATTCGTCCAGTATCAAGGTCCTCAAGGGCCTCGATGCCGTGCGAAAGCGCCCGGGAATGTATATCGGCGACACTGACGACGGCACCGGCCTGCACCACATGGTCCAGGAGCTCGTCGACAACTCAATCGATGAAGCGCTCGAGGGATACTGCTCACACATCACCGTGACCATTCACCCGGATGAATCCATCACCGTGACCGACGACGGGCGAGGCATTCCCACCGACATTCACGAGGAAGAGGGCAAATCGGCTGCCGAAGTGATCATGACCGTGCTCCATGCCGGCGGCAAGTTCGATGACAGCAACTACAAGGTATCGGGCGGCCTCCACGGCGTCGGTGTGTCCGTCGTTAACGCACTCTCCGAAGAATTCTGCCTGACCATCTGGCGCGGTGGCAACGTCTGGGAGCAGAACTACCGCCATGGCGTACCGCAAGCACCACTGAGGGTCGTCGGAGAAACCGACAAGACCGGCACCAAGTGCCATTTCAAGCCGTCTGCCGAGACCTTCTCAAACATTGAATTCCACTACGACATCCTGGCGAAGAAGCTCCGGGAACTTTCCTTCCTGAATGCGGGTGTCTCGATCGAACTGACGGATGAGCGTACGGGCAAATCCGAGCATTTCATGTATGAAGGGGGCCTCCGGACCTTCGTTGAATACCTGAACCAGAACAAGACACCCCTGAACGAAATTTTCCACTTCAACGTTCAGCGAGAGGACGGCATCGGTGTTGAGGTGGCCCTCCAGTGGAACGACTCGTTCCAGGAAACCATCTTTGCGTACACCAACAATATTCCCCAGAGCGACGGCGGCACGCACCTGCAAGGCTTCCGGGCAGCGTTGACCCGAACGCTGAATGGCTACGTTGAGAGCGAGGGCCTGCAGAAAAAGGCCCAGGTCGCGACAACCGGTGATGATGCCCGCGAGGGACTGACCGCCGTCATCTCCGTCAAGGTGCCGGATCCCAAGTTCTCGTCGCAGACCAAGGACAAGCTTGTCTCAAGTGAGGTCAAGACTGCGGTTGAGCAGGAGATGGGCAGCGCCTTCTCGGACTTCCTGTTGGAACATCCGAATGAAGCCAAATCGATTGCTCAGAAGATGATTGATGCGGCCCGAGCCCGGGAAGCAGCCCGCAAGGCGCGAGAGATGACCCGCCGAAAGGGTGCCCTGGACATCGCGGGGCTTCCGGGCAAACTCGCCGACTGCCAGGAACGTGATCCCGCGAAGAGCGAACTCTACCTTGTGGAGGGCGACTCCGCGGGCGGTTCAGCCAAACAGGGCCGCGACCGCAAGAATCAGGCAATCCTGCCGCTGAAGGGCAAGATCCTGAACGTCGAGAAAGCCCGTTTTGACAAGATGCTCTCATCGGCAGAAGTCGGCACGCTGATTACCGCACTCGGTTGCGGCATTGGTCGCGACGAGTTTGATCCCGACAAGCTTCGCTATCACCGTATCATCATCATGTGTGACGCCGACGTCGACGGCGCCCACATCAAGACACTGCTACTGACGTTCTTCTTCAGGCATATGCCTGAACTGATTGAACGCGGTCATGTGCTGATTGCACAGCCACCGCTCTACAAGATGAAGCGGGGTAAGTCGGAGCGCTATCTGAAGGACGAAGCCGACAAGACGCGATACCTTTTGGAAGTGGCGCTCGAAGATGCGCAGCTGATGCCGGGTGGCGATCGACCCGCCATCGAGGGCGAAGCACTCAGAAATCATGCCGAACGCTATTACCGCGTACTCGATCAGATTGAGCGACTGCGTCGCGTATTCCCGCCGGAAGTCCTGGAACGCATGGTCTATCTGCCGCGGCTCGGTGTGGATGCACTGGCGGACCGGCAGGCGGTCGATACGTGGGTTGCAGGTCTGACAACCGCGTTTGAAACCTATGCCAATGTCGAGACTCAATATCAGTTTAGTACTACAGAGGACCCGGAGCGTCATCTGTTCTATCCGACTGTATCCGTTGTCAATCATGGCGTAACGCGTGAGTATGTGTTCACTCACGACTTTTTCCAGTCGCAGGACTACGCCGATTTTACGGATTTCGGTAGCAGCGTCTCTGATCTCGTCGGCGAGGGTGCCGAAGTTCGCAAAGGTGAAAAATCCCAACCGATTGAGAGCCTGAAGGACGCACTGGAGTGGTTGCGGGCAGAGGCGCTTCGCGGCCAGAGCCAGCAGCGCTACAAGGGCCTGGGCGAGATGAACCCGGATCAGCTCTGGGAGACGACGATGGACCCCGCCCGTCGGTCAATGCTTCGGGTGACGATTGAGGATGCGATCGCGGCCGATCACATGTTCAATACGCTCATGGGTGACCAGGTCGAACCCCGCAAGGAGTTCATCGTCAGCAATGCGCTCAAGGTAGCGAATCTCGACATCTAATCCGCAATTTGCGGGCTAGTCTTCGAGGATGGCGTCGACGAACGCGGCCAGGTCATCGAAGACAAGGGGGAGTGACGGGCGTGACCTTCGCGTTTCGGCACCGTTGCCGGTCAGCACGAGTACCGGGTTGCATCCGGCTGCTTCGGCGGCACGGATGTCCTTCAACGAATCGCCCACGAAATACTGTCCCTTGAGGCCGATGCCCGAGATCTCTGAAATGCGCAGCAACATCCCGGGCTGGGGCTTTCGGCACGTGCATTCATCGTCAGGGTGATGCGGACAGTACTCGATACCGTCGAGGGCGCCGCCCGCATCCTCGACGGCTGCGCACATTTTCTCGTGAATGGCGGCAAGGCTCGTCTCGGTCAGCTTGCCGCGAGCAATGCCGGCCTGATTGGTCGCCACGAATACCTGGATTCCGGCCCGGTGCAAACGTGCGATCGCATCGATGCTGCCCGGCACCGGCACCCATTCTTCAGCCGACTTGATGTAGTCCGGCGAGTCGAAATTGATGACGCCGTCACGATCAAGGATGACCAGCGACGGCCTCATCAGAGCTGAAGCATCGAGACGTCAGCGATCTGTAAAAAGAGTTGCCGCATGCTCGCCAGCGTTGCGAGCCGGTTGTTTCTGACGGCGTCGTCGTTATCCATCACAAGCACGTCGTCGAAGTAGCGGTCGACCACGGTCTGGAGCGTCGACAGCGCCCCCAGCTTTTGCTCGAAGCCTTCTATCGTCTCGAGGGTCCTGGCCTTCTCGTTGACCGCGTCGAAAAGCGCTTGCTCTGCGTCATGGGCGAACATCGAGGGATCCACAGCTGATGGCGTCTCGCCTTCGACCTTGCTGAGCAGGTTCGCGATGCGCTTGTTCGCAGCAGCGAGGCTCGATGCCTCTGGCCGACTCCGGAACGCCTGGATTGCGCGTACGCGACGATCAAACGTCGGCAGCACGAGTCCTTCAAACTCCGACCCCATGGCCGCATCGAATGTATCGCCCTGAATTCCTCGATCCTGATAGTAAACGGCGAGGCGCTCGATCATGTAGTCCTTCAGCCCCGCCGCATCAAAGTCAGCACCGTGCAGCTTGCAAGCCCGTTCCAGGAGATCGAACAGATCCAGGTCGAGTTCGGCCTCCATCAGGATGCGCAGCACGCCGAGCGACTGTCGGCGCAGGGCGAACGGGTCACGTGAGCCGGTTGGCGGTTGCCCGATGCCGAAGAGTCCGGTCAACGTGTCCAGCTTGTCGGCGATCGCCACGATCTGTCCGGCGAGGCTTCCGGGAATGTCACCGCCGGATTGCGTTGGCCGATAGTGCTCACCAATCGCGGTACAGACAGCCTCGGGTTCTCCATCGTGACGCGCATAGTAGTCGCCCATGATGCCCTGAAGGTCTGGAAACTCATCGACCATATCGGTGACAAGATCGGCCTTGCACAGCAACCCCGCCCTGGGTGCACCGGTTTCGGTGCCAAGCAGCGTCTCGACTTCCGCGCAAAGCGCAGCGATTCGTGTCGCCTTGTCATGGTAGGTGCCCAGCTTCGACTGGAAGACGACCTGCTTCAGTCGCTCGGTCTTCGCTTCGAGCGATGTCTTTCGATCCTGTTCGTAAAAGAACGCTGCGTCGGTGAGTCGTGGGGTGATGACCCGCTCGTTGCCGGCAACCACCACCTCGGGATCTGCACTCTCGATGTTGGCGATGGTCACAAAGCGCGGCAGCAGCCGTCCTTCAGCGTCTACCATGTGAAAGTAGCGCTGGTGAGATTTCATGGCCGAAACCAGCGCCTCTTCCGGAACCCGAAGGAACGATTCGTCAAACTTCCCGCACAGCGTCACCGGCCACTCCACGAGCGCCGTCACCTCATCGAGCAGCGCAGGATCAATGACGATCTCGGCACCCTGCTCGCCTGCCATCTGTTCGAGCTGCGCTGCGATGATCGAGCGACGCTTCTCGAAGCTGGCGATCACGTGCGCTGATTCGAGCGCTGCTTCGTAGTCACCGGGCGCATTGATCGACACGACACCATTGCTCATGAAGCGGTGGCCCTGGCTCTCTCGCCCGGCGGTCGCCCCGTAGAGTGACACCGGCATGACCTCGTCGCCGTACAGCGAGACGATCCAGTGAACGGGTCGAACGAAAGCCTTCTGGACTGCGCCCCAACGCATGGCCCGTTCCACGGGAACCGCGTCGAGCGCTCGCTCCAGGATTCCGGGCAGCAGCGCCCCCAGTGATTCACCGGGCTTCTCATCCCGGTAGACGAGCCATTCGCCCTTGTCCGTCTGGATACGGTCGAGTGCAGCAACGTCGTCCACGCCGCAGGAGCGAGCGAAACCCGCCGCGGCCTTCGTTGGCTCACCGTGCTCGTCGAACGCTGCGCTCACCGATGGTCCGCGCTTTTCGATCGCCTGCACCGGCTGTTCGCCGGCAAGATCCTGTACGCGAAGCGCAAGACGCCTCGGCGTTGCAAACGACTCCACAGAGGCGAACGCCAGCTGCGCCTTTTCGAGCTCGCTCTTTACGTTCTCGGCAAACGCCGAGATCAGCCCCGGCATTGGCTTGGGTGGCAGTTCTTCGAGTCCAATCTCGATCAGGTAGTCTGCGCGCTTCATGATGCTGCTTCCTCCGGCGCGATCTCGGCAACAAAGTGCGCCTTTATATCGTCGTCAGCAAGCGGGAAGCCAAGACGACGGCGCGACTCCAGGTACGCTTTGGCGACCGCTCTCGACAGCGCGCGAACGCGCAGGATGTAGCCCTGACGCTCGGTGACCGAGATGGCGTGGCGTGCGTCCAGCAGATTGAAGACATGCGAGGCCTTCATGACGAACTCGTACGCGGGCAGTGGCAGATTCGCATCGAGCAGGCGGCCCGTTTCTTTCTCGAACAGGTCAAACTGCTCGAACAGCGACTCGACGTTCGATTCGTCGAAGTTGAACGACGACATCTCGACTTCGTACTGGTGAACGACGTCGGCGTAGGTCACGACGTCATTCCCGTTGCGCGACCAGATCAGCTCGCGAAAATCCTCAACGCCCTGCAGATAGAGCGCCAGTCGTTCGAGGCCGTAAGTGATCTCACCCGATACCGGGTAGCACTCGATGCCACCTGCTTGCTGGAAGTACGTGAACTGGGTGATCTCCATCCCGTCCATCCAGACTTCCCAGCCGAGGCCCCAGGCGCCGAGCGTTGGCGACTCCCAGTTATCCTCGACGAATCGTATGTCGTGCAGATCGGTATCAATGCCGACGTGTCTCAGGGATTCCAGATACAGTGACTGGATCTCCAGCGGCGAAGGTTTCAGCAGCACCTGAAACTGGTAGTAGTACTGGTATCGGTTGGGGTTCTCACCATACCGGCCATCGGTCGGCCTGCGACAGGGTTGTACGTAGGCGCAGCGCCAGTTCTCCGGGCCCACCGAGCGAAGGAAGGTTGCCGGATGGAAGGTGCCGGCACCAACCTCCATGTCGTAGGGCTGCATGATGACGCAGCCGCGATCCGCCCAGAACTTCTGTAGCGAGAAAATCAGGTCCTGGAATGTCTGCGGGGTTTCCATTGGCGGTGCCATATTCGAAAAAACGCGAAGTATACCGCAGCACTCCCACCTTAATGTAAGGTTGCGACTTCGATAGATGGAGCAAATGTGTGGCCGAACGGTGTGAATGGTGCCGCGGGGATCCGCTGTACGAGGCCTATCACGATCAGGAATGGGGTTACCCGCAGCGCGATCCCGGCACGCTCTTCGAGTTCCTCATACTCGAGGGCGCACAGGCCGGGCTGTCATGGATCACGATCCTCAGAAAACGTGACGCCTACCGGGAAGCGTTCAGCGACTTTGATCCGGCGCGCGTCGCGGCTTACGGCAAGCGCGAAGTCAACCGGCTGATGAAGAACGAGGGCATCGTCCGCAACCGGCTCAAGATCGAGAGCGCGGTCCGCAATGCGCGGGCGTGGCTGGAACTCGACGATCCCGCCGCCTGGCTGTGGTCCTTCGTGGATGGCGCGCCTGTACAGCACCGGTTCAAGACAATGGCCGAGGTGCCCGCGCATGACGATGTGGCGCTACAGATGAGCAAGGCCCTGAAAAAGTCGGGCTTCAACTTTGTCGGACCGACGATCTGCTATGCCTTCATGCAGGCGACGGGCATGGTGAACGATCACATGACCGATTGTCCCCGCTTTGAGCCGTGCCGGGCTGCTGGACTCGAACTGGCCGGCCGATGAAGTGGAAGGACCGCATCGCGGGCTGGCTGATCTACGGCTTCATTCGAGTCGTTTCGCTGTTGCCGCTCCCCCTCGCACAGTGGCTGGGACGCCAGATCGGCAACCTGTCCTGGGCGCTCGATTCCCGGGCGGCAAAAGTGACTCTCGCGAATCTCGAACTCTGCCTGCCTGAGCTTACCGACGCCGAACGGCAGCGGCTCGCGCGCGACAGCCTTCGCCAGACGGGCATGCAGATGATGGAAACGCCGGCTTCCTGGCTGGGTGATCGGACACGGATCCTCGGCTGGATTCAGGGCGCCTCGAACTACGACGCGCTCAACGAGTCCATCGCTGCCGACACGGGCACAATCATCATCCTGCCGCATATCGGCAATTGGGAACTGATCAACGTCTTCATGTCCCAGCACGAGCGCCAGCGTGAATTCGTTGGGCTCTACGCGCCGCCGAACAAGGACTACCTCAAAAAACTTATCAGCGAGGTCCGGCTCCGCTATGGCAATGAACTCGTGCCGACGACGGTCAAGGGCATTGGCACCATGCTCCGGCGACTGAAGGAAGGAAAGCTGGTCTTGCTGCTGCCGGACCAAGTACCGGCGTCAGGCGAGTTCGCGCCGTTCTTCGGCGAGGATGCGCTGACCGACATCATTACGGTTCGCATGCTCGAGCGCTGCCCCGGCGCCCGGGCCTTTACCTGCACGATCGAGCGGCTGGACAATGCCGCCGGTTTTTACATCCACTTCGGCGAGGCTCATCCCGATCTGTATTCCTCCGATCGGGCGACGGCGCTTGCCGGCATGAACAAGTCAGTCGAGGCATGCGTCAGGCAGCTGCCGGCGCAGTATCAGTGGGAGTACAAACGATTCAAGGAACGCCCGGCGGGCAAGCGCCGCATCTACAACTTTACCGGTGAGCCCGACACCCACCACTGACCCCTACTTGCGCCAGAACATCGGCGTGAACAGCACCAGCAGCGTAAAGATCTCGAGGCGGCCCAGCATCATCGCAAAGCAAAGGATCAGCTTGGCCACGTCTGAAATATCGCCGTAGTGGGCAGCGACATCGCCGAGTCCCGGGCCGAGGTTGTTGATGGAGGCACCCACTGCCGAAAACGCGGTCAGGAAGTCCATGCCCGAAGCGACCATGGCGAGATGCATGAACAGGAACGTGATGACGTAGATCGCAAAGAAACCCCAGATCGCCTCGACTGTGGACGATGACACCGGCCTGCGATTCAGCTTGATCGGAAAGATCGCGTTGGGGTGAATGAGCCGATGAATCTCCCGGATGCCCTGCTTGCAGATGAGCATGACACGCATCACCTTCATCCCGCCGCCTGTCGAGCCCGCGCAGGCGCCGGTGAACGCACCGAAGAAGATCAGGTAAGGCAGCATGTTCGGCCACTCGGCGAAGTTGTCCGTGGCGAAGCCTGTGGTGGTGAAAATCGATACGACCTGGAAGGCGGCGTAGCGCAGCGAGTTGGCCGCGCCATAGGTCCCGGTCACGAACAGCACGATGGACGTGGCGATGAACGCGATCAACAGGATCGTCAGGTAGAACTTCACCTCGTCATCCTGCAGGTAGTGCACCAGCGTACGCTCACGCCATGCAAAGAAATGCAGTCCGAAGTTGATGCCCGCGATGAGCATGAAGAAGATCGCGATCGACTCGATGAGTGGCGAATCGAAGTAGCCCAGGCTTGCATCGTGAGTCGAGAAACCGCCGATCGCCACCGTCGAGAAGCTGTGGCAAAGCGCATCGAAGGCCGACATGCCTGCAAGCCAGTAAGCGAGCCCGCAAAACACGGTCAGTGCGACATAGATTGACCACAGTGCGACAGCGGTCTGTTTGATCCGGGGCGTCAGCTTGCTGTCCTTCACCGGGCCGGGCGTCTCTGCGCGGTAGAGCTGCATACCGCCAATACCGAGCATCGGCAGAATGGCCACGGCCAGCACGATGATGCCCATGCCGCCGAGCCACTGTAGCTGTTGCCGGTAGAAGAGGATCGATGCCGGCAGGGTGTCGATGTGAGTGATCACCGTTGCGCCGGTTGTCGTCAGGCCCGAGAACGACTCGAACAGTGCATCCGCGACGGACAGGTCAAAGTTTTCATTCTCGAGCTGGATGAAAGGTATGGCTCCGAACGTGCCCAGCGCCACGTAGAAAAAGAACGTGACGAGAAAGCCGTCTTTGATGCGCAGGTCCGACCTGTTGCTGCGAAAGATGGCCCACAGCACGGCGCCTGCCATGAAGGTGAGCGCCAGCGTCTCGATAAAGACCAGCGCAGTACCGTCGTCATACAGCCACGAGACGAAGAGCGGCGGCAGCATCGTAAAGCTGAACATCATGAGCAGGCTGCCTAGGATTCGGAGCGCGACCTGAATGTGCACGGCTAGAAGAAGCTGAAGGGCGCCTGGAAGAGCTTCTCGACTTCCGGCACCCGGGTCTTGTCGACGAGAAAGAGAATCACGTGATCGTCGGGTTCTACGAGCACGTCGTCGTGAGCGATGATGACGTCGTCGCCGCGGACGATGGCGCCGATGTTTGTTCCCGGAGGCAATTCGATCTGACCGAGCCGCTTGCCGACGACCTTGGAGCTTCGCCTGTCACCGTGCGCGATTGCCTCGATTGATTCGGCGGCGCCCCGGCGCAGTGAATGAACCTTGACCACGTCCCCTCGACGAATATGTTGGAGAATGCTGCCCAGCGTCGCCTGCTGTGGCGAGATCGCGATGTCGATTTCGCTACCCTCAATCAGATCGACGTACGCCGGATTGTTGATCAGCGTAATGACCTTGCGGGCGCCGAGATGCTTGGCGAGCATCGACGACATGATGTTCGCCTCGTCGTCGTTGGTCACCGCGCAGAAGACATCCGTCTCGGCGATGTTCTCTTCGATCAGCAGCTCCCGGTCGGAGGCGTCACCCGCCAGCACGATCGTCCTGTTCAGCGCCTCCGACAGCTCGTAGCACCGCTGACGGTTGCGCTCGATGATTCGCGTCCCGTATCGCTGCTCGACCAGTCTCGCGAGGCCCTGGCCGATATGCCCGCCGCCCGCGATGATGAGTCGCTTGTTCGGTGCCTCGGTGCGTCGCATCTCGCTCATGACGGCCTGGATGTCACTCGGCGTCGCGATGAAGAAGACCTCGTCGTCAGCCTCGATAACGGTATCGCCCTCGGGGATGATCGGCCGGTTCTGGCGGAAGATCGCCGCCACGCGGGTGTCGACCATCGGCATGTGCTTGCGCAAATAGCGCAACTCCTGGTCGACCAGCGGGCCGCCATAGTGCGCCTTGATGCCCACCAGCTGTACCTGACCATCGGCGAAGTCCATGACCTGCAGCGCACCGGGATTATCGATCAGGCGCCGGATGTCCTCGGTCACGATCTGCTCGGGGTTGACGATGTAGTCGACCGGCATGGCTTCGGCGCGGAAGATCCCTTTGTACTGCTCTTCGACGTAGGCGGTTGTGCGAATGCGAGCGATCTTCGTCGGCGTATGGAAGACCGTATGGGCGATCTGGCATGCGACCATGTTGACTTCGTCACTGTTGGTGACGGCAATCAGCATGTCGGCATCCTCGGCGCCGGCCTGACGCATGATGTCGGGATGCGAGGCCATGCCGCGCACAGTCCGAATGTCGAAGCGATCCTGCAGCTCGCGAAGACGGTCGCTGTTGATATCGACGACGGTGATGTCGCTGGCTTCCTTGGTGAGGTTCTGAGCAAGGTTTCCGCCGACTTCACCCGCACCGAGAATGATGATCTTCATGCGGCTTTCACCAGACGCGCGAAATAGAATCCGTCATGGGCATTCGAGGTTGGCAGCAGCTGACGACCGAATCGGGTCGCATGTCCCCAGTCGGCGTCGATGGTCGACAGACTGGCATCGGGTGTCTCTTCGAGAAACTGGCTGACGACTTCGTCGTTCTCCGCTCTCAAAACTGAACACGTCGAGTAAACGAGCACTCCTCCCCCTGCGAGCAGTTCCCAGGCCGCCCTGACGAGCGTTTGCTGGGCTTCGACGAGCTTAGCAATATCTGATTTTCGGCGCAGCAACTTAATGTCGGGATGGCGCCGTATCACGCCTGTTGCTGAACATGGCGCATCCAGCAGGATACGGTCGAACGTGGCGCCGTCATGATCAAAGTCCGCGAGATCCGATGCCGCCACGTGACACGACAGTGACAGGCGCCTCAGGTTGTCACGGACCTGGTCGAGCCGGTTCTCGTCAATATCGATGGCGGTCAGATCAATATCCTGCTGGTACTCAAGCAGGTGACAGGTTTTGCCGCCGGGTGCAGCGCAGGCGTCCAGCACACGGTCGCCTGCAGCGGGCGCCACGACGCTTGCTGCAAGCTGCGACGCCTCATCCTGGACGCTGACCCGGCCGTCGTCGAACCCGGGCAGCCGGTCTACGCCGACCGGTGTCGTCAGGTAGATCGCGGTGTCTGCGAGCTCGCCCGCGTGCGCCTCGATGCCGGCGTCAGCAAGCAATTGCAGATAGGCGTCGCGGTTTCCCTGGCGGGCATTCACCCGTAGTGTCATCGGCGCCTGTTCGTTGTTGGCTGCGATGATGTCTGCTGCCACTTCGGGCCAGTCACGGCTGATTGACCTGACGAGCCAGCCAGGGTGCCCTGATTGCACGGGCGCGCGCTTGGCGATACTTGCAGCGATGCGCTCCCGGTCTCTCAGATAATTGCGCAGCACGCCGTTGACGAGACCTGCGCCCCACTGTTTGCCGAGACCACGCGCAGCGTCCACCGCCGCGTTGACGCTGGCGTAGTCCGGTCGCCGGATGGCATCCACGCTGTAGATGCCGGCAAGCAGTAGAACCTGAATATCCTGATGCTTGTCACCAAGTGGCTTCTTGACCAACATGCTAACGATAGCGTCGAGGCGAAAGTAGTCGCGAAGTACGCCATAGGCGATCTCTTTGGCGAGGGGTGACGCGCCTGCATCGCGACCGGGTTCAAACGCCCGGCCGCGACTCAGTACGGGCGTCAGCAGCTTGACGACGGATGTATACTCGTTCACGGTGAGGTGAAGGCGGCGCCGACAACGAAGTCATTGCGTCTGGCGTTCAGTACGTCGGCCGCGGTCATCACGGTGCCTTTCCCAACGGGTAGCTGAAGGCGCGTAATCATGATCGAACCGTCGCCGCAGGCGACTTCGATGCCGGCTTTGGAGGCGGCGAGAATCTCGCCCGGAGAGCCGCTGCCGCTTTCGGGACGGGCTTCCCAGATTCGCAGACGCAACTCGCCAAGCCAGGTGTAGGCGACCGGGTCGGGGTTGTAGGCGCGTATCGCGCGGTCGATCTCGGTCGCCGAATACTGCCAGTTGATCTTCGCTTCGTCCTTGTCGATCTTGCTGGCGTAGGTGATGCCTTCATCGGGCTGTGGCTTTGCGGACGCGCGGCCCTCGCCGATGTCGTCAAGCGTCTTGACCAATGCCTCCACGCCGGCGGCCAGCAGCTTGTCTGACAGCGTCCCGGTGGTGTCGGTCGGGAGAATCGTGACGCTGCGGGTCGAATAGACGTCTCCGGTATCGAGGCCTGCATCCATCTTCATGATGCAGACCCCGGTTTCTGCATCGCCGGCGAGAATCGCGCGCTGGATGGGTGCGGCGCCACGCCAGCGCGGCAGCAGCGATGCGTGCACATTGATGCAGCCGTGCGTCGGCAGGTCGAGGACGTCCTGGCGGAGAATCTGGCCGTAGGCGACGACGACGAGCACGTCGGGTGCGAACGGTTCGATGTCGCGGGCCCTCAGTCGCTCTGGCTGAATGACGTCGAGCCCGAGTTCGATTGCCGTCTGCTTCACGGGTGTGGGGATGAGCTTCTTGCCGCGCTTGCCCGACCTGTCCGGCTGCGAGATCACGCCGATGATGTTGGCGCCGGCCCGGGCAAGCCCCTCAAGATGGCCGGCCGCGAACTCCGGGGTACCGGCGAACAGGACCTTCAAGCGCGGAGTTTTTGCTGCTTCAGCAGCTTCTTCCTGATGAGCTGTCGTTTGGTGCTGGAGAGATAGTCGACGAACAGCTTGCCTTCGAGATGATCCATCTCGTGCTGGATGCACACGGCCAGCAGCCCCTCTGCATCGCGGGTGAACGGATTACCCTCACGGTCGATCGCGTTGACCTGAATGCGCTCGGAGCGCACAACGGGTTCATAGAAGCCCGGAATGGACAGGCAACCCTCATTGGTCTCGACGTCGCCCTCGCGAGCGACAATCTCGGGGTTGATCAGGATGATCGGGTCCGACTTGTCCTCGCTGACATCCACCGCAATGATTCGGCTGTGCACGTTGACCTGGCTCGCCGCGAGGCCAATACCGGGGGCGTCGTACATCGTTTCCAGCAGGTCATCGGCGAATGTCGCGATACGACCGTCGACGTTCGTCACAGGCTTCGCCAGCGTCCGCAGTCGCGGATCCGGGAATTCGAGGATCTCCAAAAGCGCCATCAGGTTTGTGATGTACCTCTAGTATTTACGCAACTTGTGCTGCTAAGATGATGATCGTATTGATAAATTCAAGTGTCGGCGTGCTGCGCTAAGCGAGCCGTCAGCCACGTATTCTACATTGTTCGGTGGTTGGATTCGCCCCATGAAGACGATGAATAAGGCGCTTCTCGCGGTATTGCTGTCAGTGATGGCATCGGTTGCCCTCGCGGCAGATTCAATCCTGCGTCCCGATCACCCGGAGGAGTACGTGGTCCGGGAAGGCGATACGCTGTGGGGCATCGCGACGATGTTCCTGACCGACGCCTGGCTCTGGCCCGAGATCTGGTACATCAATCCGGATATCGAGAATCCGCACCTCATCTACCCGGGCGATACGGTTTACCTGACCATGATCGACGGCAAACCGCGGTTGACCGTCGACCGCGGGCTTGCTGCCCGCACCGAGAAGCTCAGCCCGGCCCAGCCGGTGCGCCAGGGTGATCGCTACATGAAGGTCGAGCCGCGGGTACGCAGCCGACCGATCACCAGTTCCATTCCGGCAATCCCGCTCGATCAGGTGGCAAGCCTGCTGCAGACGGGCCGCATCGTTGAGCGTGACACCCTCGAAACCGCGCCCCACATTCTCGCCGGCAAGGCTGATCGCCTGATCTTCGGTCCGGGCGACGAGTTCTATGCGCGGGGTGAGTGGACGGACAACCAGTCGGTGTATGGCATCTTCCGCCCCGGCGTGGTCTATGTAGACCCGGAGACACGCGAGGTCCTTGGTTACGAGGCCATCGAGGTTGGTGCCGCCGCGGTGGAGGAGCGAACCAGTGACGTTTACACCATGTCGCTGATGAACGTGAAACAGGACGTCCGTATCGGTGACCGGCTCCTCCCCACGGAGGAACGCAGACTTGAGTCGACCTTTTACCCGGCGGCGCCGGATGAAACCGTCGACGGTGTCATCATGACGATCCTGGGCGGACTGAGCCGGGTTGGCAGAAACGATGTCGTGGCCGTCAACCGCGGGGCACGTGATGGCCTTGAGGTCGGTAACGTCCTCGCGATCCACAAGGCGGGCGCCGTTGTCAGAGATACTGTCGCCGGTGAGCGCGTCAGGCTCCCGAGCGAACGCGCGGGCCTGATGATGATCTTCCGTACGTTCGATCGCATGGCCTACGGCCTGATTCTGCAGACACGCGAACCCCTTCGCGTGGGCGATATCGTCCAGAACCCCTAGCGAAAGTCCTCTGTCCCGCCGCCATCTCGGCGGCGAGACTGGCAGCCTGGATTCCGGTGCTGCCCGATGGCCTCGTTCGACTGCTTTTCCCTGTTGCGTCTTCACCGCGTGCTTGCGGGCGAACCCATTGCCGTGACCGGTCTCGTCCGGGCGTTCGGTGACGCCGATACGCTCTTTCGCGAGGTTGATCGCCGCTGGCTCGAAGCGGCGAATTTCCCGTCTGAGATGATCAGCCGCCTGCTGGCGCCGCTGGATGGCGAGTCGGGCCGGCGCCTCGAGCGCGATATGGAATGGGTCAGCCAGCCCGGCCACGCGCTTGTCACCCTGTGGGATGACGGTTACCCGCCCCGGCTGGCGGGTATCGCCGATGCACCACCGGTGCTGTTCATTCGTGGAGATCCCGCGGCGCTGGCAGGCGAGCAGATTGCGATCGTCGGCAGCCGCAAGATGACGGCCATGGGTCGCCGTGCCGCACAGGAACTCGCGGCGGGAATCTGCCGGGCGGGTATCACTGTCACCAGCGGCCTCGCGCTTGGCATTGATGGCGCCGCGCATCGGGGCGCGCTGGAAGCCGGCGGTCGGACCATTGCCGTGCTGGCCTGTGGCTGTGATCAGATCTATCCCGCTCGTCACCGGCGACTGGGTGAGGAGGTTGCAGCCGCGGGCGCCGTTGTATCCGAACTGCCGCTGGGCACGCCGCCCTGGCCCGGCAACTTCCCGCGGCGAAACCGGATCGTGACCGGCCTCAGCCGTGGCACAGTGGTCGTCGAGGCGGCGCTCGGCAGCGGATCGCTGGTATCGGCCCGGCTCGCGGCTGAGCAGGGTCGCGATGTCTTTGCGGTTCCGGGGCCGGTGTTCGGCAGCCAGAGCAAAGGCTGCCATGCCCTGATCAAGGCAGGAGCGATGCTGGTGGAATCGGTCACCGACATTCTCGACGAGATTCCGGGTGAAGCCGTCGATCGAGGGGTCGAACTTGCCGGCCTCAGCGAGACCCAGGCCCTTGTCATCGAATCACTTCGCGCGGCCCCGGCGAGTGTCGACGAACTCGCCGAGCGGCTGGCGCTCCCGGCGTCCACCCTCCTCGACGCGCTGGTCGAGCTGGAAATCGACGGACTGGTCAGCGGCGGTCATGCCGGCTATGAGGCTCGCGTCTAATGTGACAGGAGACCAGCTGCTGCTTGAAAAGAGAATCGGCGTTGGGTAGCTTGCCGGCCATGCAAGCATGGCGCGCCAAACTCGTTGCTAAACAACTCCGTGAAGGGGCGGTCATCGCCTATCCGACAGAAGGCGTCTGGGGGCTGGGCTGCGATCCCGCGCAGGCCGAAGCGGTATCGAGAATCCTTTCGCTCAAGCGACGGTCCTGGACGCAAGGTCTGATTCTGGTTGCGGGAAACATCGATCAGTTTGGTGATTTGCTTGATGAGATCACGCCGGCAGAGCGCCAGACCCTCGAAGATGCCTGGCCGGCACCCGTCACCTATCTCGTACCGAATTCCAGTGCGCCGGAATGGATCCGGGGGCAGCACGAATCCGTCGCGCTTCGCGTCTCGGCCCATCCGGTGATCGTCGGCATCTGCGCCGAGTTCAGGGGGCCGATCGTCTCGACGTCGGCGAACCCGGCGGGCAAGCCGCCCGCGAAGGCCCCGCTCCGGCTTCGGCAATACTTTCCGAAGGGCATCGATGTCGTCGTTCCCGGTCATCTGGGTGGCCGGGGTGCAGCGTCGGAGATTCGAGCACTGCGCGGCGGCGACGTCGTGCGCCGCGGCTGAGCGATGACGAACCTGCTCGCCGTTTTCGGCAATCCGGTGGCCCACTCACGCTCGCCTGAAATCCACGAGGCATTCGCCCGGCAGTTCGGCCTGTCGGTCAGTTACACCCGTATCGAGGCGCCGCTGGATGGATTCCGGGACACCGTTCGGGCGTTTGTCGCCAGCGGCGCCGTCGGCTTCAATGTGACCGTGCCGTTCAAGTACGAAGCCTTCGCGCTGGCCGACGAAACAACGCCCGCCGCACTCGCCTCCGGCACCGTGAACACCATGCACGTGGTTGACGGACGACTGGTGGGATCGAATACCGATGGCGCCGGTCTCGTGGCAGATCTCGAACGTAACCTCGGCTGGGTCCTCGAGGGCCGGCGCATCCTCATCGTCGGCGCGGGCGGTGCCGTGGCTGGCGTCCTGCCCTCGCTCTCGGAGCGGCAGCCGGCCTCGATCGACATCATGAACCGGACGCACGCCCGCGCAGTAGAACTGGCAGAGCGTTTCGGCGTTCGTGCCGTCACCGCGTCATCCGCAGAAGCGGCCTACGACCTTGTCATCAGCGGAAGCTCGGCGGGGCTGACCCTCGACGGCATTGATTTGCCGGCGCACCCGATCGGCGAGCAGACCCGCTGCTACGATATGATCTACTCGGCCGGCGAGACCGCCTTCAACCGGTGGGCAAGAGCGCGTGGCGCCGGAGCCACCAGCGACGGCCTCGGTATGCTCGTCGAGCAGGCCGCCGCGGCATTCAATATCTGGTTCGACGTTTCGCCTGACACCGGGCCCGTCATCGAACGGATCAGGCAATCACTTGGAGAGAATCAATGAGCAATCCCTTGCTGGAGCAGCATGAACTGCCGCCGTTCAGCGCGATCGAAGCGGATCACATCCTGCCCGCCATCGAATCGCTGCTCGCGCAGAATCGCGCAGCCATCGACACCCTCCTCGAATCGGCGGAACCGACGTGGGACGGGCTGGCTCGGGTCCTCGAAGAGAACGACGATCGCCTGAACCAGGCGTTTTCGCCGGTTCGTCATCTGAACAGTGTCATGAACTCGAAGGGGCTGCGTGAGGCCTACGATGCCTGCCTGCCGCTATTGAGCGACTACGCCACCGAGGTCAACCAGAATGCAGACCTGTTTGCGGCCTATCAGGCGATTGCCGCCAGCGGCGATGTCGCCGCGCTTGGTACGTCAGAAAAGAAGGTGCTCGAAAATACCCTCCGGGACTTCAGGCTGAACGGGGTCGATCTGCCGGCCGACAAGAAGCAGCGCTTCGCGGAAATCAGTCGTCGGCTCTCGGTGCTGTCGAGCCAGTTCAACAACAACGAACTGGACGCCACCATGGCGTGGCAGAAAGTCGTCACCGATGAGTCGGCCCTCAAGGGGCTGCCGGCGTCAGCGCTGGCCTCGGCGCGGCAGGCCGCCGAAGACAAGGAACTCGACGGCTGGCTCTTCACGCTGGACATCCCGAGTTACCTGCCCGTCATGATGTATTGCGAGAATCGGGCCCTGCGTGAAGAGATGTATACCGCCTTCACGACGCGGGCGTCCGACCAGGGTCCGAACGCAGGCGAGTTCGACAATACGCCGGTGATGGAGGAGATCCTCACGCTTCGCCAGGAGCAATCAAAACTGCTCGGGTTTCCGAGCTATGCGGAACGCTCGCTTGCGACGAAGATGGCGAGAACGCCGGACGAGGTGCTCGGCTTTCTGCGCGATCTTGCGGCGAAGGCGAAGCCCCGGGCCGAGCGGGAGTTTGCAGAGCTGGGCGAGTTCGCCCGGGAGCGGTTCGGCATCGACGGCCTGAACGCTTGGGACGTCGCCTTTTACAGCGAAAAGCTGAAGCAGGAGCGGTACCGGATCTCCGACGATGAGCTGAAGCCCTACTTCCCGGCGCCGCGCGTGATCCTGGGCATGTTCGACGTCGTGCACCGGCTCTATGACCTCGAGATTCGCCAGAACGACGCCATTGAAACCTGGCATGCCGACGTCACCGCCTACGACATCTATAAGGATGGCGATGTCATCGCCCGTTTCTATCTTGATCCATACGCCCGTGCGAACAAGCAGGGGGGTGCATGGATGGATGAATGCCGGGTCCGCCGCGTTCGCCTCGACGGCAGCCTGCAGTTGCCTGTCGCCTACCTGACCTGCAATTTCACGCCGCCACTCAAGGGCAAACCGTCGCTGCTCACGCACGACGAAGTGGTGACACTCTTTCACGAGTTCGGGCACGGGCTCCATCACATGCTCACGCGCGTGAACACGGCGGGTGTCTCCGGTATCAACGGCGTTGCCTGGGACGCGGTCGAGCTCCCGAGTCAGTTCATGGAGAACTGGTGCTGGCAGCCCGAGGCGCTGGCGTTCATCTCGGGCCACGTCGATACGGGCGAGCCGCTGCCCGCCGAGCTGCTGGAGCGGATGCTGGCTGCCCGCAACTTCCAGTCGGCGATGGCCACGGTGCGCCAGCTCGAGTTTTCCCTTTTCGACATGCGGCTGCACACCGAGGGCGCCTGTACTGCCGCGGACATCCAGCGGGTGCTCGATGAGGTCCGGGCGGAAGTCGCGGTCATCCGGCCGCCGGCGTCCAACCGTTTCCAGCACGCCTTCGGACACATTTTCGGGGGTGGCTACGCGGCGGGCTACTACAGTTATAAATGGGCTGAAGTGCTGTCGGCCGACGCGTTCGCCCGATTCAGCGAGGAAGGCATCTTCAACCGGCAGACCGGCGAGCGGTTCCTGGAGGCCATTCTGGAGAAAGGCGGTTCGGTCGATGCCATGGAGATGTTCGTCGATTTCAGGGGCCGGGAGCCCGAGGTCGAGGCCCTGCTTCGTCAGGACGGCATTCTGGAACCAGCCTGAGCGGTATGCAGAAGAAACGATTCATCGCCGGCGCTGTTTGTCCGAATTGCGGAACGCTAGACACGGTCTTCATCCTGACGGGCGGTGAGCGCGAGTCGCGGCACTGCACCCGGTGCGACCTGAGCGAGACGCGTCCGCTGCCGGAAGATGGCGGGGCGGAGTCGCCCGCCGAGTGGCAGCCGGTGCGATTGCCCGGAGAGTAACGGGTGCCCGGCTGCAAATGGTTCCCATTTCGCGGCGAGCGCCTGTCGCGCCGAAATCAGCACTCGGCGTGGACCATTTCCAAATCTTCTGAGGCCCCATAACACCTGCGCTGACGCGGATTTCGTTGAGTTGAGAATGCGCCCCGCATTGCTATAATTGCCGCCTCACGGAACCGCTCTTCAGCGTTCAGTGTGACTTTTAGAACAACAATAACGATCGATTTGAGGGTGTTGGTCGGACCGTCAGGTGCCGACGCAAGCTGAAGGCAGCCTCTCCTGACGAGCAAATACTGGCGCGTCATGTTGTCCTGGTGACGCAATCTCACCCGGGCCGAATCAGTAATATTTGGAGATAGTATGGAAAAGGCGAAGCGGTTCGGTTGGCTATTTGCGCTGCCGTTAATGCTTTTCAGCTCGATGGCACTGGCCGGTTGGGACGACATCAACATGAGAGAGGGTGTCACCGAAATCAGCCGCCGGGTGTACGAGCTGCACATGATCATTTTCGCGGTGTGTGTCGTGATCGGTATTGTCGTGTTCGGCACGATGATCGTTTCGATGCTGATGCACCGGAAGTCACTGGGTGTCGAGCCCGCGGATTTCCACGAGAATCACAAGCTCGAAATCCTCTGGACCATCATCCCGATCGTTATTCTCGTCACGATGGCCGTACCCGCGACCACGACGCTGAACGCGATGTACGATTCCGGCGACCCGGAGATCGACATCGAGGTACGCGGCTATCAGTGGAAGTGGCAGTACACGTACATCAATGATGATCCTGCAAAGGAGATCCAGTTCACCAGCAACCTGCTGACGCCGCCTGAGGAATACAACAACCAGGCGCCGAAGCGTGAACAGTATCTGCTCGATGTCGACAATCCTGTCGTTATTCCGATCAATACGCGTGTCCGTTTCCTGGTCACGGCCGAGGACGTCATCCATTCATTCTGGGTCCCCGACTTCGCCGTCAAGAAAGACGCCATACCCGGCTTCGTGCATGAGGCCTGGACGGTTGTCGAAGAGCCCGGCATCTATCGCGGCCAGTGTGCTGAACTCTGTGGCGCGTACCACGGATTCATGCCGATCGAGGTTCACGCGGTGGAGCAGGACGAATACGACGCCTGGATCGAGCAGAAGATTGCAGAACGCCAGGAGGTCTACAACACGGTCGAGAAAGAGTGGACCATGGACGAGCTCATGGCCGAAGGCGAAGAGGTTTACCTGCGCAACTGTGCGACCTGCCACCAGGCGAATGGCCAGGGCATTCCGCCCGCCTTCCCGTCGCTGGTGGGTCAGGGCATCGCCGTTGGACCGTTGCAGGGCCACATCGACGTATTGCTCGATGGCGTCCCCGGTTCCGCGATGCAGTCATTCCGCTCGCTGCTGAACCCCGCAGAACTTGCTGCGGTCATCACCTACGAGCGTCAGGCATGGGGCAATGGTGCGATGGTCGAAAAAGCCGGCCATGAAGCCATGGTTCAGCCGAAAGAAATCAACCGTCAGATCCAGGCGGGCCAATAAGGAGATATAGCGATGAGTGCTGTCATCGAAGAACATCATGACGATCACCACCACGGCCCCGACAAGGGAATCATGCGTTGGGTGCTGACGACTAACCACAAGGACATCGGCACGCTGTATCTCTGGTTCAGCTTTGCCATGTTCCTGATCGGCGGTCTGATGGCGCTGGTCATTCGCAGCGAACTGTTTCAGCCCGGCCTGCAGATCGTTCAGCCTGAATTCTTCAACCAGATGACGACCATGCATGGTCTCATCATGGTCTTCGGTGCGGTCATGCCCGCCTTTGTGGGCCTGGCGAACTGGCTGATCCCGATGCAGATCGGCGCGCCCGACATGGCGCTGCCGCGCATGAACAACTACAGCTTCTGGATCCTGCCATTCGCGTTTGGTCTGCTGCTGTCCACGCTGTTCATGGAAGGCGGCGGCCCGAACTTCGGGTGGACGTTCTATGCGCCGCTGTCCACAGAATATGCGCCGCCAAGTGTCACGTTCTTCATCTTTGCCGTTCACCTCGCGGGTATCTCGTCGATCATGGGTTCGATCAATGTGATCGTGACGATTCTCAACATGCGCGCTCCGGGCATGAAGCTGATGGACATGCCGCTGTTCGTGTGGACGTGGCTGATCACGGCCTACCTGCTGATCGCTGTCATGCCGGTTCTCGCCGGCGTCGTGACGATGATGCTGATGGACATCCACTTCGGTACGGCGTTCTTTGACGCTGGTGGTGGCGGTGACCCGGTTCTGTTCCAGCACGTGTTCTGGTTCTTCGGTCATCCTGAGGTCTACATCATGATTCTGCCGGCGTTCGGTGTGGTCTCCGCGATCATCCCGACGTTCGCCCGCAAGCGTCTGTTCGGTTATGCCTCAATGGTCTACGCGTCCGCGTCGATCGCATTCCTGTCGTTCATCGTCTGGGCGCACCACATGTTCACCGTTGGCATGCCGCTCGCCGGTGAGCTGTACTTCATGTACGCAACGATGCTGATCGCTGTCCCGACCGGTGTGAAGGTCTTCAACTGGGTCGCGACCATGTGGCAGGGGGCGATGACCTTCGAGACCCCGATGCTGTTTGCGATAGCGTTCGTCATTCTCTTCACCATCGGTGGCTTCTCCGGGCTGATGCTCGCGATTGCGCCGGCGGACTTCCAGTATCACGACACCTATTTCGTGGTCGCGCACTTCCACTATGTCCTGGTGCCGGGCTCGGTCTTCTCGATCATGGCGGCGGTATACTACTGGCTGCCGAAGTGGACCGGCCACATGTACGACGAAGCCCTGGGCAAGACGCACTTCTGGCTGTCGTTCATCGGTGTCAACCTGACGTTCTTCCCGCAGCACTTCACGGGTCTCGCCGGTATGCCGCGCCGTATTCCGGACTATGCCCTGCAGTTTGCCGAGTTCAACATGATCTCGAGCATGGGTGCTTTCCTGTTCGGATTCAGCCAGCTGCTGTTCCTGTTCATCATCATCAAGTGCATTCGCAGCGGGAAGCAGGCGACGGATCAGGTCTGGGAAGGTGCTCATGGCCTCGAGTGGACGGTTCCGTCCCCGGCGCCCTATCACACCTTCAGCACGCCGCCGAAGGACCTGTCGGAAGCACACGGCTAAGAGGTCGCGCGTGAGCCACGATACGAGTCAGGAAGCAGCGAACAAGGCCGTCAAGGCGGCGGGGAAACTTGTCCTCGTCGTTGTCGGCATGTTCGGCTTCGGTTTTGCCCTTGTGCCGCTTTACGATGTGATTTGTGATATCACGGGGCTCAACGGCAAGACCGGCGACCAGTACGTGGTATCTGACGAGATGGTGGTCAACAAGGAACGAACGGTGACGATCCAGTTCCTGACCAACAACAATGCGGGAATGCCCTGGGAGTTTCGTTCAACGAAGCGGACGATGACCGTCCACCCCGGTGAGCAGAACCTCATCAACTTCTACGCGAAGAACCCGACCGGTGAGACGATGGTGTCCCAGACGATTCCGAGCGTGACACCGTATTATGCGGCATCCTATCTTCACAAGACCGAGTGCTTCTGCTTTGACCAGCAGGAGCTGACCGGCGGTGAGGATATCGAGATGCCCATGCGGTTCATCATCGACAGCGAAATTCCAGAGGACATCAAGACGCTCACGCTGTCGTACACGATGTTCGACATAACAGATCAACAAAAGAACCAGGCGTCGGACTGACGGACGGACCGCCGAGGGAGTAAGCAAGCATGTCTGTTCAAGACACATATCAAACGTACTACGTACCGCATAACAGCAAGCTGCCCATCTGGGCGTCGATCGGGATATTCCTGACGCTCTTTGGTGTCGGCAACATTCTCAACGCCATGACCGCCGGGGAAAGCCGATCGGTGGGCGTCTGGATCCTGCTGTTCGGCGGTCTCATTCTCGGCACCACCCTGTTCTTCTGGTTCAAGGCGGTCATCGAGGAGAACCACAAAAAGCTCTACAGCGATCAGCTGAACAAATCGTTCGTCTGGGGCATGAGCTGGTTCATCTTCTCCGAAGTCATGTTCTTTGCCGCCTTCTTCGGCGCCCTCTTCTACATTCGTTTCTGGAATGTCGAATGGCTTGCCGGTATGGGTGATCGTGGCCCGAACGACATGCTCTGGCCGAACTACGAGGCGTCGTGGCCGATGCTGAACAACCCGAACCCGCAGGAATTTCCGGGTCCGATGGAGGTAATCAGCCCGTGGGGCCTGCCCCTCGTCAACACGATTCTGCTGGTCAGCTCCAGCTTTACCATCACCCTGGCCCACCACGGGCTGAATGACGGTAACCGTCAGAAGCTGACGCTCTGGCTGGCTGCGACGATCCTGCTGGGTCTGATCTTCCTGGGCGTGCAGGGCTATGAGTATTACCACGCCTACAACGATCTGGGTCTGACGCTCGCATCGGGCATCTACGGCACGACATTCTTCATGCTGACGGGCTTCCACGGTGCGCACGTCACACTTGGTACGTTCATGCTGATTGTCATGTTCTTCCGTGTGATGAAAGGACACTTTTCGAAAGACGACCAGTTCGGCTTTGAAGCGACCGCGTGGTACTGGCACTTTGTCGACGTGGTCTGGCTTGGACTGTTCGTTTTCGTGTACGTCCTCGGATCCTGATTGGGGAGCCGGGCCAGAATGCAAAAAGGGCGCCGCGTGGCGCCCTTTTTGTCTCTGCGGGTTGAGCCTGCCTCGCTAGCTCCAGGGCGTACCGATGCCGATCTGACCCGTCACGATGCCAATCGAAACGACGATCAGCAGGGCAAGTGCGAGTGAGACCCGAATGAACAGCAGGTTTGCGGTGCGCTTGCCGCCCTTGCCCTGATCCACCATCAGCGTGTACAGCGCGCTACCCAGCGCGATGAGATTACCGATGAACAGGACGACGACGATGAACTTGAATAGCATGCCGGCATCTTAATGCGACGGATATGTAAAAGATACGCGGGAGGCGTCGCCGCGGTTTGAGACTCAACTGGAAAGTCACGGTCTTCAGCGTCGTCTGCCTGGTCCTGTTCATACGTCTGGGCTTCTGGCAGCTTGATCGCGCGACCGTCAAAGAGGCGCTGCTCGAAGCGCAAGCGATGCGGCAGCAAATGTCACCGGCGACGATCAGCGAGATTGAGGCTGGCGGCGGCGATCCGAATCTGCGTCCTGTCCGGACGCGCGGTGAATACGATGAGGCGGCGATCTTCCTGCTGGATAATCGCGTACTGGAAGGGGTGGTTGGCTACGAAGTGCTCGTGCCGTTTCAGGAGGCAGGCAGCGATCAGTGGCTACTGGTTAACCGCGGCTTCGTGCCCAAGGGGCGGACCCGCGAGGACATGCCGGCAATACCGCCCATCACCGATGCGACGACAACGCTCGACGGCGAAGTCTATGTGGCAGAATACCGCTCGGTAGCGAGGGACGTGGTGTCCGCGCCGCTGGGTTCAGCGACGGTGGTCCAGGTCGCAGACCCGGCCGTGATCAGCCGGCTCAGCGAGCGCGCGCTCTATCCGCACCTCGTCCGGTTGCGGCTCACTGATCCCAACGCGCTGCCGCGGCACTGGCCCATCACCGTGATGCAGCCCGAGACACACCGCGGCTATGCGGTGCAGTGGTTTGCGATGGCACTGGCCGTGGTGATCGCGTGGAGTGCGTTCACATTCTGGCGCGGGCCGCAGAACGAATCTGGAAATCAGGAAGCTCATGACTGACATCGAACCTCAACTGTCGGAGGCGGAACTGGCGAAACGCCGCCGGTCGCGCCTGTCGTTCGTCATACTGGTCGCCATCGCGGTCATGCCGCTGCTCGCGGCGTACGGCATGTACTTCTTCTTCCCGGACTGGGCGCCGGCGACTCGCTCCAACCTCGGCACGCTCATCAAGCCGCCGGTTCAGGTCGGCGAGGTCACCGACGATGTCGCCATCTTCGAGGGATACTGGACGCTGGTGGTGCCTGCCACGAGTTCACGCTGCGACGATCCTTGCCGTGACGCACTTTATGTGGCGCGTCAGGTCAACGTCGCACTCGGCAAGGATTCCTCCCGGGTTCAGCGGGTAATGCTTCAGGGCGAAGCCCAACTCGACGAGGATTTCACTGCACTTCTGGCAACCGAGTATCCCCGCATGAACCGCCGGGTCATCTCGCCGGATGCCGTGAATCGCCTCCGCGAGCTGGTCTCGGCAGGCTCGCTCGACGGCCATATCTTCGTGGCTGATCCGAACGGGAACCTGATGCTCTATTTCACGCCCGGCCAGGAAGGCGGCGACATGATCGATGACCTGAAGCACCTGCTCAGGCTCTCGAACATCGGTTAGCCATCGGGTAACATGCGCGGCTCTGGAGATGAGACAACCCTGATGTCGATGACAGAACAGACTGACGCCCGGCCACAGGTCAGTTGGCGTGACTTTCTTGAAATGTGCAAGCCGAAAGTGGTCTTGCTCATGCTGCTGTGTTCGCTGGTGGGCATGTTCCTCGCCACCCCCGGCATGGTCCCGCTCGACATTATCCTGTTCGGCAATCTCGGCATTGCGCTCGTGGCCGGCTCGGCCGCAGCGCTGAATCATCTCGTCGACGCCAAGATCGATGCTGATATGGCGCGGACCCGGAATCGACCGATCGCCACCGGCAGGGTATCTCCGATCCAGGGTGCGGCCTTCGTCGGCGCGACCGGCATTGCCGGCATCGCGATCCTGGCGCTGCTCGTCAACCCGCTGACCGCGTGGCTGAATCTCTTGTCGTGGGTCGGCTACGGCATCATCTACAGCGTTTATCTGAAGCGCGCCACGCCCCAGAACATCGTGATCGGCGGTCTCTTCGGTGCGGCACCGCCGCTGTTCGGCTGGACCGCCGTCACCGGCAGTATCGACAGTGGTGGTCTGCTGCTGGTCCTGATTATCTTTGCCTGGACGCCGCCGCACTTCTGGGCACTCGCTATTGAGCGGGTCGAGGAATACCGGAAGGTCGATGTCCCCATGCTGCCGGTGACTCACGGCACCGAGTACACCAAGCTCCATATCCTGCTCTACACGATCATCATGGTGCTCATCACGCTGCTGCCGTATCTCACCGGCATGAGCAATCTTCTCTACTTCGGAGCCGCCATCGCCCTCGGGGCCGGCTTCCTGTACTGGAGCGTGGTGCTGCTGTGGGGCAACAACCGCAAGGCGCCGATGGAGACTTTCAGGTACTCGATCGTCTACCTGATGGTCCTGTTCATTGCGCTCCTGCTGGATCACTGGCTCTTGCCAGTGAGCTATGTGGCCTGATCATGGATCGCGGTATCCGTAATACGCTGCTTGGCATTGCGGCCTTCATCTCGTTGGTGATGGGCCTCTTCCTCTATACCTTCTTCGAGTCGCGGGGCCATCTGACCCCCGAACAACTGGCTCAACTTGGCTACTATGAGTTCGAGCGACCGCGCGTCATCTCATCATTCAACCTCGTCAATCAGGACGGTGAGCCGGTCACGGTCGACGACCTGAAGGGACAATGGTCGCTGCTGTTCTTCGGCTTCACCTACTGCCCGGACATCTGTCCGACCACGATGGCCGTCATCAATCGCGCCGTCCAGCGTCTGGACAACGACCCTCAGGTCGTTCTGGTTTCGGTAGACCCGGAACGCGACACGCCGGAGCAGCTCAGCAACTATCTGCCCGCGTTCAATCCGGCGTTCGAGGGATACACCGGGACTCACGAGGAAATCACGAAGTTCGCCACCCAGGTCAACGTCGCCTTCGGCAAGGTTCCCGGCGAGGAACCCGGTACCTACACCGTTGATCATTCTGCGAGCATCGTCGTCATCGACCCTGAAGGTCGATACGCCGGCTTCATCAAGGCGCCGCACAGCGAGATGGACATCAAGCGCATCGTCGAATATCTCATCTGACGAGATGGCCCGGTTCGCCGGAGGCGACTGCGCCTCCGGGTGAAATGGCGCGGCAAGGTGCGTATCATAATGGCTCGCTCGGCCGCAGGGCCGTCGAAGCCAAATCCAAACAGGGAACTCCCTGCGCGCAATGTCGACGCCCTCTCACCTCGAGCAGTATCAGGCGGTACGATCAGCAAGTCTGGACATCGTCAGGCCGCTCTCGATAGAGGATTACGTCGTTCAGCCCATGGATGATGCGAGCCCGCCGAAGTGGCATCTGGCTCACGTCACCTGGTTCTTCGAAACCTTTCTGCTGAAGCCCTTGCTGCCGGGTTACACACCGTTCCATCCCGCCTACGAGTACCTGTTCAACTCCTATTACAACGGCGTCGGCGAACAGTTTCCGCGACCGAAGCGCGGTCATCTTTCGCGGCCGACGGTCGAGGAGGTGCTGGCCTATCGGGAACACGTTGATGAACACATGGCACGCCTGCTGGGCGGCGAGCTGACCGACGATCTTGCGTTCACGGTGACGCTCGGGCTGCATCATGAACAGCAGCATCAGGAGCTCCTGTTCACCGACCTCAAGTACAACCTTGGCAACAATCCGCTGTACCCCGCCTACCGGGAGTGCCGTTCCGCGGACGGGGGCGCGGCCGGCGCACTGACGTTCAGCGGGTTTGATGGCGGTGTTTACGAGATCGGTCGCGACCCGCAACCGACGTCATTCGGCTTTGACAATGAATCGCCCCGGCACGAGGTGCTTCTGCGCGACTTCCGCCTGGCTGATCGGCTCGTGACCAATGGTGAGTTCCTCGAATTCATGGAGGACGGCGGATACGGTCGCGCTGAACTCTGGCTCTCTGACGCGTGGTCGCTGATCAACGACCGTGAAGCTGGCTTTGGCTCCCCGCTCTACTGGGTTCAGCGTGACGGTGTCTGGTTCGAGTACACGCTGGGAGGGCTCGTGCCACTGGCGCCCGATGCGCCGGTGTGTCATGTCAGCGGTTATGAAGCAGATGCTTACGCCCGCTGGCACGGCTGCCGTCTCCCGACAGAACCTGAATGGGAAGTGGCGGCGGCGACGCAGCCGGTGGCGGGGAATCTTCGCGGCAGCGGAAGGCTGCACCCGGCGCCCGCTCCCGGCGGCCCGCTCTCGCAGCTCTATGGAGATGTCTGGGAGTGGACGCAGTCCAGCTACGGACCTTACCCGGGCTTCCGGGAGTTTCCCGGCCAACTGGGCGAGTACAACGGCAAGTTCATGGCCAATCAGCTGGTCCTGCGCGGCGGCTCCTGCGTAACACCGGACGATCACATTCGTCCGACTTATCGAAACTTTTTCTATCCCGGCGATCGATGGCAGTTCTCCGGCATACGACTGGCGAGCGACTGACGCTCGCGTGAGGATCTGGTTTGCAGAACGTTTTTTTCTACGACAAGTACCCGGCCCGGGTCGATTCCGCCGAGGAACTGCTGACGGGCCTGACCGCTGACGCCAAGAGTATTCCGCCGAAATTCTTCTACGACGAGCGGGGCTCGGAACTCTTTACCGAGATCACGCGGCAGCCCGAGTACTATCCGACCCGCACCGAAGTGAGTCTGCTTGAGTCGACGCGCGAGAAACTGAAGCCGCTCGTCGGCGACGAGAGCGTTGTCGTCGAGTATGGCAGTGGCAGCAGCGAGAAGATCCGGTTGCTGCTCGAGAGCCTTCGGCCGCGAGTCTATGCGCCGCTCGATATCTCCCGTGATTATCTCGCGAAGTCGGCTGAGGATATCGCCCAGGCATTTCCGTGGCTGGAAGTTCACGCCGCGTGCATCGACTACACGAGCGACTTCGAGTTGCCGTTCGAGATCGAGGGCCGTAAGACCGGGTTCTTCCCGGGTTCGAGTATCGGCAACTTTTCCCGCGCTGACGCGGCGGACTTTCTGGGTCGAGTTCGGCAGCAGCTCGGTGACGATGGCGCCCTGCTGATCGGCGTCGACATGAAGAAAGACCGGGCGATGCTCGAGCGAGCCTATAACGATGAGGCCGGTGTGACAGCGGCGTTCAACCTCAATGTGCTCAATCACCTGAACCGGGATTTCGGCGCCACGTTCGATGCCGAGCGCTTCGATCACCTCGCCCGTTACAACGAGGACGAAGGCTGCATCCAGATGTTCCTCGTGAGTCGGGAGGCGCAGGAAGTTCGGCTCGGCGAGACGACAGTGCGCTTCGAGAAGGGAGAGCCGATCCACACCGAGAACTCCCACAAGTATGGCCGTGAGGAGTTTCTTGGCATGGCAGAGGGCGCGGGCTTTGCCTCGAGCGAGTGCTGGCAGGACGAGAACGGGTGGTTCAGCCTGTTCTATCTCTCCGCCGAAGCCGCTTGATCTGTCGCCCGCAGTATCTGCAGGAACTCGTCCGGATCCTTGAGGTGTGCACCGTTCTCACCGCTCAACAGCCTCGTTAGTGCGAAGCGTGCGGCACCGGCTCGCAGGAATGCGGGCAGGCTCTCGCGCTCGGCGGGTTCGAGTTCCCGTGTTGCGCCATAACCATCGAGCAGCGCATCGACCAGCGCGTCGTTGAGCTCGCCAGCGGCGTCCCGCGCCCACGCGTTGATGGTGATAGCGAGGTCCTGCACCAGAAAGTCGTTGCATGCGTGGTAGAAGTCGATGACGCCGGTGAGCGTGTCGTCGACAAAGAGCGCATTGTCCATGAACAGATCGCCGTGAATGACGCCCCGGGGAAGGTCCTCGCGTGACTCCAGCACGGCGTATTCCTCGATCGTTCGGGCGAGCAGTGCGGCGTCGCCATCGTCCAGCAGAGCTTGGGTTTGTTCCAGCGCGTCTCTCGCCCATGCAGCGCTGTACGGATTGTCCCGTGAGTACCGGGCGCCCGCCGCGCCTTCGTGGATGCGCGCCAGCAGCTGTCCGATCTGCTCGCATGCCGCCGTCGTTGCCGTCTCGGGATGGCTCCCCGGCAGGCGCGGAAAGAGCCACGCCGGCTTTCCGCAGAAGATCGTGCTGGCCATGCCGTCGAGCGTTCGAACGGGGCTTGGAACGGGCAGGCCGCCGCGATCGAGTCGGGTCAGCAGCTCGTTGAAGAACGGCTGGTCTTCGAAGCCGAGGTCCTCGGTGATTGTGAGCACAAACTCGAGCTCGTCATCATCGGTTGCGAGCGTAACGAAGTAGTTCGAATTCTCGATGCCGGTTTCGATGGCGCTGAACCCGGCGAGTTCGCCGATCCCGAACATCGAGAGGTATCGCGTCAGTGCCTCAGGGGTAAAGGTGGTGAAAACGGCCAAGTGCTACCACTCCAGAATGACCCATCGCGGGTACAGCTTCTTCTTGTGATCCAGCGACTCGTAGTGGGCCGAGCCGTCTGCGGGCACCATGTAGTAGGGCCGGCCCACTTTCGGCACGATCTTGATCATCATCAGCACGCCGTTCGTGCGGTACTCGAATATCGTGCGGTCTTCGCCGACGACGATCTGGATATCGTCAGCGCCGGACTCATCCGGGGGTGCGATGGTGGTCTGTTCAGCGCTGCTGCCCATGGCAACGAGAAGCAGCAGGACGAATGGAAATAGGCGAATGTTCAAAGTATCGTGAGCGCTCTCTAAACGTAACGAAATTCCGATGAAAACCGACAAGCCCGTGGTCCTGATCGACGGCTCATCCTACCTGTTCAGGGCCTTTCACGCATTACCCAAACTGATGAGCACAAAGGGTCATGCGACCGGTGCCATCAAGGGCGTCATCGCCATGATCAGGAAGCTGATGGCGGACTACGAGGGCAGTCACATCGCCTGCGTATTCGATGCGAAAGGCCAGTCTTTCAGGAACGAGATCTATCCAGAGTACAAGGCCAACCGCGAGAAGATGCCAGACGATCTTCGCGAACAGATTGCGCCCATTCAGGAGATCATCCGTCACATGGGCATGCCGCTGCTCATCGTTGAAGGTGTCGAGGCAGACGATGTGATCGGGACACTCGCCGATCAGGCGGTGGAGGCCGATCTCGACGTCGTCATCTCGACCGGCGACAAGGACATGGCCCAGCTCGTCAACTCGCGAGTCACCCTCATCAACACCATGACCGAAACGGCCATGGACGAGGCGGGCGTCGAGGAGAAGTTCGGTGTCCGGCCGGATCAGATTGTTGATTATCTGGCGCTGATCGGCGATACCTCGGACAACATCCCCGGGGTGCCGAAGTGCGGGCCGAAGACGGCAGTGAAGTGGCTCGCCGAGTACGGGTCGCTGGATGGCGTCATGAAAAATGCGGATGAGATCGGCGGCAAGGTGGGCGAAAACCTGCGCGATACGCTGGAGATGCTGCCGACCTCCTACGATCTGGCGCGGATTCGTCGCGATGTCGACCTCGATGTGAAGCTCGCTGACCTGACGCTCGGCGAACCCGATGACCAGGCGCTCCGCCGCCTCTTTACGGAGTACGAGTTCAAGCAGTGGGCTGACGAGCTGGCCGGCGCTGATCCCGGGCGTGAGGCTGAGCGCGCCGCGGCGAACTACACGACGCTGTTCGATGAATCCGCGCTCGACGAGTGGATAGAACGACTCGCCAGCGCCGATTTGTTTGCTTTCGACACCGAGACCACCAGCCTCGACTACGTCGAGGCCGAACTCGTCGGACTCTCGTTTGCTGTCGAGGAAGGCGAGGCCGCATACGTGCCGGTCGCCCACGACTACGAAGGTGCGCCTGACCAGCTGTCCCTCGATCTCGTGCTCGGCAAACTGAAACCCCTGCTGGAAGACCCGGCGGTCAGGAAGGTCGGGCAGAACCTCAAGTACGACATGAGCGTGCTGGCCAAATACGGCATCGAGATGAAGGGCATCGCCTTTGACACGATGCTGGAATCCTATGTGCTGAACTCGGTGGCCTCGCGGCACAACCTCGACGACCTTGCACTCAAGTATCTCGGCGTGAACACCACGCACTTCGAGGACATTGCCGGCAAGGGCGCAAAACAACTCACGTTCAACCAGATCTCACTCGACGATGCCGGACACTACGCGGCCGAGGATGCAGACATTGCACTGCGGCTCCATCACGCGATCTGGCCGAAGCTGTCCGGCGACAACCGGCTCAAGTCGGTATTCGAGGAGATCGAGCTGCCGCTGGTGCCGGTACTCTCGCGAATCGAGCGCCACGGCGTGCTGCTCGACGACGCGCTGCTCGGGGAGCAGAGCCGGGAGCTCGCGGCACGCATGGAAGCGCTCAAGGCTGAGGCCTACGATCTCGCCGGCGAGGAGTTCAACCTCGGTTCCACGAAGCAGCTACAGACGATCCTGTTCGAGAAGCTGTCGCTGCCGGTGCTGCGCAAGACCGCCAAGGGCGCGCCGTCGACGGCAGAGAATGTGCTTCAGGAGCTGGCGCTCGACTATCCGCTGCCGAAGGTCATCATGGAGTACCGCGCGCTCAGCAAGCTGAAGTCGACCTACACAGACCAGTTGCCGAAGCAGGTACACGAGCGCACGGGCCGCGTTCACACCTCGTATCACCAGGCAGTGACGGCAACCGGGCGGCTGTCCAGCCAGGACCCGAACCTGCAGAACATTCCGATCCGGACGGAGGAAGGCAGGCGCGTGCGCAAGGCGTTCATCGCGCCCGAGGGGCACTTGCTGCTTGCGGCTGACTACTCGCAGATCGAGCTTCGCATCATGGCGCATCTGTCAGGCGACGAGACGCTGACACAGGCGTTCAGGGATGACGAGGATGTTCACCGTGTGACCGCGTCAGAGGTTTTCGCGGTCGACCGCGACGACGTCCGCGACGACCAGCGGCGAAGCGCCAAGGCCATCAATTTCGGGCTGATCTACGGTATGTCCGCCTACGGTCTGGCGCGCCAGCTGGGCATCTCGAGAAGCGACGCACAGGCGTACATCGATCGGTACTTCGAGCGCTATCCGGGCGTTCACGACTACATGGAATCCACTCGCAAGCTGGCGGCAGACCAGGGTTATGTCGAGACGATCTTTGGCCGTAGGCTGTACCTGCCCGACATCAATGCGAGCAACTACCAGCGGCGTCAGGCGGCAGAGCGCACCGCGATCAATGCGCCGATGCAGGGCAGCGCCGCCGACATCATCAAGCGCGCGATGCTCAAGGTTGATGACTGGCTGCAGTCGAGTGGCATTGATGCCGCCGTCATCATGCAGGTCCATGACGAGTTGGTGCTGGAGGTCGGGCACGACAGCATCGACGAGGTCGCCGCGGAGATTCGCGGACTCATGGAAGGCGCGGCCGATCTTTCGATCCCGCTGATCGTTGAAACCGGTGTCGGCGACAATTGGGACGACGCACACTGACCACGCTTCGCTAACGAGCAAGCTGGGGTGCGACCGGGACACAATATCTGCAGCGCAATAAAAGAGGCCCTGGTTACCCGTTGGGGAGGGAGTAACCAGGGCCCAGATCTTCGGCTCTTTTGGGGGATAAAATTACCGAAGCGTTGCTGCCGAAACTCAATACATCAGAGATTCGATAGTTATGACTCATCTGGTGTGATGAAGTTCCGAAAGGTCGCAGGAGATAAAGTGGAAGGATAATGGAGCGCGCAAAAAGATTGGGTTAAGTGCCGCGTCAGGCTTCTTCCTCGTCGAGCCAACCTGCAATGATCTGCTCGAGCTCCTTCCGGCCCACGTCATGAGTACTGGACAGCGCCTGTACTGTGATCCCCGGCGGTAGCGCCGCCCGCACTTGCTGCAACGCTTTCGCACGCGCACCGCTCTTCAGCTTGTCGCACTTCGTCAGGACGACGTGAACGGCGAGACCCGATTGCACGCCCCAGTCGATCATCATCGTGTCGAACTCCTTGAGCGGGTGGCGAATGTCCATCACGACGACCAGGCCCACGAGTGAATCTCTCGCCCGCAGGTAGTTGTCGATGTTGCGGTGCCACTCATCCTTCAGTTTCTGTGGCACCTTCGCATAGCCAAATCCGGGCAGGTCCACGAGGCGAATACCGTCGCCGATATCAAAGAAGTTGATGAGCTGGGTTCGTCCCGGCGTCTTGCTCGTGCGTGCAAGGCCACGGTTCCGCGTCAGGTAGTTGAGCGTGCTCGACTTGCCGGCATTGGAGCGTCCGCAGAAGGCGATCTCGGCTCCCTCGTCGGGCGGGCACTGACTGACTTTGGCGGCACTCGTCAGGAAGCTCGCCTTCGTGAATTCAAGTCGATTTTCCATGCACCTTCCCCGGCTGAATGCGGCGAGCCAATGCGGCTCTGATGATATATAATCCGCGCTCATTCTATTCGACATCCACCCAGAGTAATCCCCAGGAAGTATCGGGTATGTATAAGTCAATTATCGCGATTGTGACATCGTTCGGTCTGGCGCTTGGAGTCGCCGCTTCAGCATCGGCTTCCGATGCCCTGCTTGCGGGAGACCCTGAGCGTGGCAAGACCCTGACCACGACCTGCCAGGCGTGTCACGGGCCGGATGGCAAGAGCCCGACCGACGCGTTTCCGAGTCTGGCGGGCCAGCACGAGAAATACCTGCTGAAGCAGATGCAGGATCAACTCGCCGGTGACCGCGTCATCGCGGTGATGACGGGGCTGCTGGACAACTACTCCGAGCAGGACCTTGTGGACATCGCTGCCTATTACGCCTCCCAGAAGGCCCAGCAAGGCGCTGCCGACCCTGAAACGGCAGAACTCGGTGAGCAGATCTACCGTGCCGGTATCCCGCGCAAGCAGATTGCAGCGTGTTCGGCGTGCCACTCGCCGACCGGCTCTGGCAACAATTTTGCGAAGTTCCCGATGCTGGCCGGCCAATGGCCCGCGTATACCGTGTCCCAGCTCAAGATGTTCAGAACCGGCGAGCGGCACAACGATGGCGAAAGCCGCATGATGCGTGCGATCGCGATGGATATGAGCGACGAGGAAATCGAGGCTGTCGCCAACTATATTTACGGGTTGCGGTAAGCGCCTCGTCCCAGGTTCGTGCGCGTTCATCAGCTTCGGATGAACGCGCCGCAACAATCCCGGTCAAACATTCAAAGATTGGTCATGGATCAGTTTATGCCCAGAATTTCGACCCTCGTTTCCCTCCTGCTGTTTGCGGTGTTCGCACACGCGGCGCCCTACCAGTATGAGGAAGGTACGCACTACGTCGAGCTCGACACGCCGATCAACACCCGCATGCCCGACAAGATCGTCGTGGCGGAGTATTTCTCCTACGGCTGCCCGCACTGCTACCAGTTCGAACCGCTGATCAACGCTTGGAAGAGCGAGCTGCCTGAAGACGTGGTCTTCGAGCGTACGCCCGCGGTCTGGAACCGCGATTACCAGCTTTTTGCGCAGACCTACTACACGGCCAAGGCGCTGGATGTCCTGGATGTGATTCACGTGCCGATCTTCCAGGCGATCCATGCCGAACGTCGTCGCATCAGCGACCCTGAGGCGATGGCCAGATTCTTCGGAGAGTACGGGATCGACCCCGTCGACTTTGCCAAGGCATTCTCGTCCTTCGGCGTCCGCGCCAGCGTTCAGCAGGCCGAGGCCAAAGGGCGCGCGTACCGATCTACCGGCGTACCCGCGCTCATCGTCAACGGCAAGTACCGCATTGAAGGCGGCATGGCCGGCAGCAACGCGGCGATGCTTCGCGTGGCCGACTTCCTGATCGCCAAAGAGCGCGCCGCCATGGCCGCTTCTGCCGACTGACACACGGCCTTTGGAAGCCGTTCGACGTCCCTGGTCGCGGGAGGAGATTCTCGCCGCCGATGAGGAAATGCTCGGCTGCCCCGCGGCTGAGATTGTCGACCGCCTGCCGGACCGGCTTCATGAGGGCATCCTTCGCTGGGCCGACGAAACGCCGGACGCGACCGCGGTTGTCGGCACCAGCCATTCCCTGACCTATGCAGAACTGGACGCGGCCGTTCGCGACTGTCGTGAATCGCTGACCGCGCTCGGTGTCCGGCGCGGCGATCGCGTCATGATCGTCAGCGAGAACGGGCCCTCTCTCATGGTGCTGGTGCTCGCACTGAGCGGGCTGGACGGGGTTGCCGCGATCATCAACGCCCGGCTCTCTGCCCGGGAGATCGAACTCATTGAGGCGGACTGCAAGCCACGGCTCGTGCTGTATACGGTATCGGACTCCGCCGAGGCGAAGACACAGGCAGCCGCGCGGGCGACGCGCACGCTGGCGCTGAAGACCGGCACGCTCGAAGCGACTGAGGTCTCGGACGTCGAGCCGGAGCAGGCCGGCGAGTCGCCGGTCGAGCAGGTGCTCGCCATGATCTACACGACGGGCACCACGGGCAAACCAAAAGGCGTCATGCTGACGCACCGGAACCTCACGTTCATTGCTTTCGTGTCGGGCCGGCTGCGCGGGATTCGTGCAGGCGAGGCGATCTACTGCGTGTTGCCGATGTCCCACGTATTCGGCCTCTCGGCGGTCAGCTGCTCCGTGCTCTTCGCAGGCGGCGCCGTCCATCTGGTGCCTCGCTTCGATGCCCGCGCGGTGCTGGATGCGCTGGTCAGTGAGCAGATCGTGGGCTTTCTCGGCGTCCCGGCGATGTACGCGGGAATGCTCGAGGCGCTGGACGGCGAACGGTTTTTCGCGCCTTCGCTGCGATTCTTCTACTCCGGCGGCTCGCCACTCGACCCGGACATCAAGCGACGGGTCGAGGAAACCTTCGGGCTGCCCCTGCACAACGGCTACGGCCTGACCGAGAGCGGGCCGACGATCTGTCAGACCCGGCTCTACGCGCCCCTCGAGAACACGTCCGTGGGCTTCGTGCTGCCCGGCGTCGAAGTCCGTATCCGGGATGACGAGGGCAACGACGTCCCGGCTGGCGAGGTGGGCGAACTGTGGGCGCGCGGCCCCAACATCATGAAGGGCTATTTCGGCCAGCCTGAAATGACCGCCGCGGTGCTGCAGGACGGCTGGCTCAATACAGGAGACCTGGTGCGGCTGGATGACGCGGGTTCGATCAACATCGCGGGCCGAACCAAGGAACTCATCATCCGGTCTGGCTTCAATGTCTACCCGCCGGAGGTCGAAGGCGTGCTTTCTGACCATCCGGATGTCTCCATCGCCGCCGTGGTTGGCCGGGAGCGGGATGGCAACGAGGAAATCGTGGCATTCATTCAGCCGGTGGCAGGTCGATCGATCAATGTCGATAGCCTGCTGGCGTTTGCGCGCGAGCGTCTGGCCGGCTACAAAGTGCCGAACCGGGTGGAGATCCGGCCGGAACTGCCGGCAGCGCCCTCAGGGAAGATCCTCAAGCACCAGCTCAACTGAGGCCCTCATCCTTCGATTCGTCGACGCGGCGTTTCAGGTCCTTGCCGGGCTTGAAATGGGGAACGAACTTGCCGGGCTTGAAGATGCCGACTTCGCCGGTTTTGGGGTTCCTGACGGTTCGCGGCTTGCGGTAGTGGTTCGAAAATGAGCCGAACCCCCTGATCTCGATCCGTTCACCAGACGCCAGCCGTTCGGACATCAGCTCGATAATCGAGTGAACCGCAAGATCGACATCGCGGGCGCTCAACTGTTCGAGCCGATCTGACATTCTTTTGATGAGTTCCGACTTGTTCATGCGCTGAACGCCCGATGCCAATCGAACTTATCTTACGAAATATTCACGCTAAATCAATCATTTATGACGCACTACTAAAGTGCTTTTTCAGTTATCGGGCGCATTGAATCGACCTCGATGATTGAATAGAATTCGCCATGGCGATCACGCGGCAGGCTCACAGACTTCAGAAGCTTGACCGACATCCGTCCGCCCGTTCCGGGCGTCTCGCCATAACCCCGATCTTTCCCTTATCCAGCGCCCCCTTCGGCGCGCGCTTTGACGATGGAGCATCCTATGGCGACCATTCTTGACGACGTATCCCGAACGTTTTCCGAATACCTGTTGATCCCGCGGTTGACCCGCCGGGGGCAGCGTCCTGACCAGGTCGATCTGTCGACGCCGCTTTCGGCCGTCGAGGGAAACGAGGCGCCGCGATTCAGCATCAATGTGCCGGTGGTTTCCGCCTGCATGCAGTCCGTTTCGGGCAGTCGCCTTGCGATCGCATTGGCGAGGCAGGGTGGTCTCAGCTTCGTCTTCTGCTCGCAGCCGATCGAATCGCAGGCCGACATGGTGAGACAGGTCAAGGCCCACAAGGCAGGGTTCGTCCAGAGCGACTCCAACACTACCGTCGATGAGACACTGGGGGGTGTCATTGATCTGATGAAACGGACCGGGCACTCCACGGTGCCGGTGACCGATGACGGGACCGCAACCGGCAAGCTGCTCGGCATCATCACCGACAAGGATTTCTGGGAGTACGAGGACGATCTGTCGAACACGGTCGGCCAGCATATGACGCCGATCGAGGACGTCATTCATGGCCATGACGGGATCGCCCTGCGGGAGGCGAATCGCCTGCTGCACAAGCACAAGAAGGACTGCCTGCCGATTCTCGACAAGGCGGGCCACCTGACGGCACTCGTGTTCAAGAAGGACTACGAGGACCATCGGCGCCACCCGCTCGAGCTGCTCGATGAATCGAAGCGGCTCTGCGTCGGGGCGGCCGTCAACACCCACGACTACGAAACCCGCGTCCCTGCGCTGATCGAGGCGGGCGCGGATGCGCTGTGTTTCGACTCGAGTGACGGCTTCAACGAGTACCAGCTGGACGGCGTGCGCTGGATACGCGAGCAGTTCGGCCGCGACATCGTGATCGGCGGCGGCAACGTCGTCTCTGCCGAAGGCTTCGATTTTCTCGTTCAGGAGGGTGGCGTCGACTTCGTCAAGGTCGGTATTGGCGGCGGTTCGATCTGTATCACCCGGGAGCAAAAGGGGATCGGCCGTGGCCAGGCGTCGGCGCTGCTGGAGGTGGTGGAGCGGCGGGATGAATATCACCGCGAGACCGGACGCTATATTCCGATCTGCTCCGATGGTGGCCTCGCCAATGACACCCAGATCGTCGTGGCCCTCGCCATGGGCGCCGATTTCGTGATGATGGGCCGGTACTTTGCGATGACCGAGGAGTCGCCGACGCCGAAGACGTCGATCAACGGCCAGATGTACAAGCCCTACTGGGGTGAGGGAACGCGCCGGGCCCAGAACTGGCAGCGCTACAGCGACGAGATGGGCACGCGGGAGCTGAAGTTCGAGGAAGGCGTCGACGCCTACGTGCCCCTGGTTGGCACCACCGCGGAAGTACTCGATACCACCCTCTTCAAGCTGCGCAGCACGATGACGAATGTGGGCGCTGACTCACTCGCTGAGTTCCGTGATCAGGCGGTGCTGACGCTGGTGTCCGAGCAGTCGGTGATCGAGGCCGGGACGTCTAACGTATTCCAGTTCAATTCGAGCCGCACCGTCGATGACAGCGGCTGGGGAAGTCGCGGCTAATTCTTGGGGAATGTTGTGCCGGTTCCGGTATAATCCCGCCTCGCAAATTCATCTGATCAAAATGAAAGGCAAATCGCTGTGAAGAAGTCCTTTATCGCTTTCGTTGCTCTGGCAGGCTCTGTTGGCCTCGCCGCCATTGCCGGCGCCGCTTCGTCGATCCACGATGAGATCGCGCAGCGCCTCGAACCCGTCGGTTCGGTCTGCCTGAAGGGTGAAGACTGTGCTTCCGGCAGCGATTCGCAAATGACAGCGACGGCAGATGCCGGCGGTGGCATGACGCCCCCCGAGGATATCTATAACCAGGCCTGTTCGGCGTGCCATCAGGTTGGCGTGGCGGGTGCCCCGAAGTTCGGTGATGCCGAGCAGTGGGCGCCGCGCATCGAAAAGGGAATGGATTCGCTCTACGGCAGCGTGATCAACGGTCTGCCGCCCGGCATGCCGGCCAAGGGCATGTGCTTTACCTGCTCTGAAGAAGAACTGAAGTCCGTGACTGACTATATGGTCGCCGCTGCGGAGTAACGCGGCTCACGCAGGTTCCTGCATCTTGTCCAGGTTCCGGTAGCCGATCGCCTCGCGCAGGTGTTCGGCACCGACCTGCTCACTGCCTTCCACATCGGCAATTGTTCTCGCCACTCTCAACACCTTGAAGTAGGCACGCGCTGACAGCCGCAGGTTGTTCATTGCGCGAGCCAGCAGTGCGCGTGTCTCCCGCTCCAGATGACAGGCAGCTTCGATCTCAGTGCTCGCAAGGCGGGCATTGCATTGACCGCCCCGCTCCGCCGCCCGTGCCCGCGCGAGTTCGACCATGGCGCGCGCGGTATCATGTTCCGCGGTATCGGTCGTCCCGGGCTCCATCGCGCTCGCCGGCAGCGGCGGCACGTCGACATGCAGGTCGATGCGATCGAGCAATGGCCCGGAGACGCGAGTCCGGTAGCGTTCGACCTGTTCGATGCTGCAGTTGCAGCGGCCGGAGCCGTCACCCGCATGGCCACAGGGGCAGGGATTCATGGTCGCCACCAGCTGGAACTCGGCGGGAAATGTCACCCGGTGCATGGCGCGTGAGATGGTGATCCGGCCCGACTCGAGCGGCTCTCGCAACACCTCGAGCACCGAGCGGGAAAACTCGGGCAGCTCGTCCAGAAACAGCACGCCGTTGTGGGCGAGTGAAATCTCGCCGGGTCTGGGCGGCGTGCCACCGCCGACCAGTGCCGCTGCACTGGCGGTGTGGTGCGGGTCGCGAAACGGGCGTTGCTGCCAGTGGTTCGGCTCGAAGCCCCACTTGGAGACGGCCATGATGCGGGCAACCTCAAGCGCGGCCTCGCGGTCCAGCGGCGGCAGCAGTGCGGCAAGGCGGGTTGCCAGCATCGTTTTGCCGGTCCCGGGCGGGCCGATCAGCAGCAGATTGTGACCACCGGCGGCGGCGAGTGTGAGCGCTCGTTTGGCCATCGGCTGGCCGCGTATGTCGTCCAGTCGGTTTATCGATGATGAAGCCGGTGGGTTGCCCGGCTCGGGCCTGGGCAGCAGCGCTTCTCCGCGAAGAAACTCACAGACCTCGGGCAGCGATTCAGCGACGCGCACATTGGGCGATCCGGCAATGGCCGCCTCGGCCTCACTGGCCTTGGGGATGATCAGCGTGCGGGAACCCGTCATATTCTCGATGACCACCGGCAGCACGCCGCCCGGGTCCCTGAGCCGCCCGTCGAGGCTGACCTCACCGAACAGTTCGATCGACTCCAGTCGCGCCTGGGGCCAGCCGTGCGCGGCGGCGATGAGCGTGACGGCAATCGCGAGATCGTAGCGGCTGCCCTGCTTCGGCAGGTCCGCCGGGGCGAGGTTGACCGTGACCTTTCGATTGAGAGAGCAGATGCCGGTGTTGGCAAGCGCGGCGCGTACGCGATCCTTGCTCTCGCGTACCGTGGTTTCGGGCAGCCCGACGATCAGAATCTGGGGCAGTCCAGCGACGACGTGAGTCTCGACGGTCACCAGGGGTGATTCGACCCCGATCTGTGCACGAGAGTATGAGCGCGCGAATTCCATTTGACCTCCATCCGGTGATCGTTATCGTGATCGACCATGGAGCGTCAGTCTGTGAGCCAGTGACTCCGATAATGGTGCGCGTTCCGCGCCCTGTGCCCTACGTGATAACCGGGGCGCCCCCTAAAGGTGCACCATAGAGCCCCATCCTCAGGCATCATGCACACTTACGGTGCTGCGCTGTCCACAGTTTCGACGGGGAGAAAAGATAACCTCTTGATTTTAAAAGCCTAAAGGAACTTGGCACGGTCGATGCTGTAAAGGGGAAACAGCGGAGCAAAAACAGCGGGCCAAGGCCGCTCGAATCGATGCACTCGATATTCGGGCTCGTTGGTAAGAGCTAACAATTTTAGATACATTTGCCCAAAGAAAAAGATCCGGGCAGTCCCTGGACAAAGGAGAACGTTAATGAAACTAGTCACAGCAGTCATTAAGCCCTTCAAGTTGGATGATGTGCGTGAAGCCCTTTCCGAGATCTCGATCCAGGGCATGACCGTCACTGAAGTGAAGGGTTTTGGTCGTCAGAAAGGCCACACCGAGCTTTATCGTGGTGCGGAGTACGTGGTCGACTTCCTGCCGAAGGTGAAGATCGAAGTGGCGATCGCCGACGACTCGCTCGACGCTGTGATCGAGGCGATCAGCGGCGCCGCCAACACGGGCAAGGTCGGCGACGGCAAGATCTTTGTGACGGGGCTCGACGACGTCGTCCGTATTCGTACCGGTGAGAAGGGCGCAGAAGCGCTGTAACCCGACAACCCGGTCTGCTGAAAGGGCGCGTCAGCGCCCTTTTTTCTGCCTGCCTTTTCCCGCTGTGCCCGCGCCACTATAATCGGGCGCTTTTCCGGGGCCCATCATGAAGTATCTCTCGACGCGCGGCGGCGTCAGCAACGTCTCGTTCAAGGATGCCGTCATCATGGGGCTGGCTGATGATGGCGGCCTGCTCGTGCCGGCGTCACTTCCCGACGTCAGCGATCGCCTTGCTGACTGGGCGACGCTCGACTATGCGGGCCTGGCCACCGAAATCATGGGCCTGTTCATCGACGATATTCCGGGTGAAGACCTGGCTGCACTCGTCAAGAAAAGCTATTCGACTTTTACGCACCCCGACGTCACCCCTGTGCGCACGGTGGGAGATCTCTCCGTGCTCGAACTCTTTCACGGCCCCACGCTCGCCTTCAAGGATGTGGCGCTGCAGTTTCTCGGCAACGTTTTCGAGTACATCCTCAGCGAGCGCGATACGAGGGTGAATATCCTTGGCGCGACCAGCGGCGATACCGGGAGTGCGGCCATCGAAGGTATTCGCGGCAAGGACAAGATCCACATCTTCATCATGTTCCCGGAAGGCAAGACGAGCCCGCTGCAGGAACTGCAGATGACGACGGTGCTCGACAACAACGTTCACGCGATCGCAATTGAGGGTTCATTCGACGACTGCCAGACGATTCTGAAGGACGTGTTCTCGGACCTGTCGTTCAAGGCATCACACGGGCTGGCCGCGGTGAACAGCGTCAACTGGACGCGCGTACTCGCGCAGATCGTCTACTATTTCAGCGCCTGGTATCAGCTGGGACGCCCGGCGGTCTTCGATGTGGCTGTGCCCACGGGCAACTTCGGCAACATTTTCGCGGGTTACTGCGCGCAGCGCATGGGTCTGCCCATCGGGCGCCTGATCCTCGCAACCAACGAGAACGACATTCTCTGTGAGTTCTTCAATACGGGCCGTTATCACCGCGGAGACGTGCACTTCACCCACAGTCCTGCGATGGATATTCAGGTGTCGAGTAATCTCGAGCGATACCTGTACTACCTGATGGAGGGCGAGACAACGAAGGTTCGTGCATTCATGGAACAGTTCCGGGAGACCGGTGAGGCACGCTTCGAGTTCAACACGCCATCTCTCGACGAGCGTTTCGTTGCCGGCGCGGTTGATAACGCGACCACGCTCGAGACGATCCGGGCGATGTACAACTCCCATGACTATCTCGTCGACCCGCATACTGCCGTCGGCATCACCGTCGCAGAGCGATTTCGTCGCGACGATGTTCCCCTGCTTTGTCTCTCGACCGCCCACCCGGCCAAGTTCGAGGAAGCCATGACCGAGGCCCTGCCCGGCGTGGATGCAACGCATCCGCGCCTTCAGGAACTCGTTGGCAAGCCAACGCGCAAGGAACTGCTCGATGCAGACGTCGACGCGGTCAAGCAGCTCATCGACAGTCGGGGTGGCTGACGCGTCAGAGCGACTTCAATGCGTCGGGCAGGTCGCGCACGTGTTCAATGATGATGTCCGCCTCGGTCTCGCCGGGCTCGGCTTCCGGTGACTTCCTGATCCAGACCGTTCTCAGCCCGACCCGGTTGGCAGCATCCACATCGAGGCGTGGATCGTCGCCGACATAGACCATCTGATGAGGCCTGATACCGCTGTGTGAGAGCGCTGCGTCGAACAGGGCACGGTGGGGCTTCGGCGCGCCGACATCTTCGGCCGAGAAGGCAAAGTCGAAATGTTGGCCGAGACCGATGCGATGAATGTTCGCGTTGCCATTGCTGAGTGCGCCCAGTCGGTAGTCCGGCTTCAGCGCGGCGATGGCGTCGAGGGCGCCGTCGAAGAGCTCGACGCGGTTTCTCGCTTCGAGAAACACGTCGATGGCATCGTCTGCCAGCGCTTTCGCGTTGGCGGTGTGAGTCTGTAACGCGCGCAGCAGCACTTGCCGGCGCAGCTCCGTAAGCTGGTGGGAGAGTTCGGGCCTTTCCTCGATGATCGCCTGGCGATGCTCACGCATTCGCTCCGGCAGATACTCGAATCCCGGCACTGCATCATGAAGCCAGCGCGCCAGTTCCTGCTCTGCCGCGATAATGACGGGGCGTACATCCCACAGCGTATCGTCCAGGTCGAACCCAATGACCTCAATCGGTCTGGTCATGGTCGTTCGCGTACTCGCCTCGCCCGAATGGCGTGAATCTCAGCGTCGGCGGATTGCGAGCAAACCAAGGAGGCTGAACAGTGCAAGTATCATGGTCTGGGGCTCGGAGACGCTCGTCAGGCCGATACGGGTTACCGTCGTATCGATGAGCGCCGTGTTGCCGAAGTTGCCGCCGAAACCCAGTCTCAGTTCGTTGTTCGTCACGGTTCCCGGCAGGAGCAGGGCGTCGAGGCCGTAGACACCGCTGCCCGACAGGAAGTCGGGTGAGTCGAACTCGAATGTTGTGTTGCCAATCTGGATGCCGGAAGCGAATGAAAGTCCGCCGAAGAAGCTCACGGCATCGTTGTTCGTGGCACCACCATGGTAATTCCTGACGCCACCGTTGGTTGTGCTGGTCTCCAGGATGTCAGCCGCGCCGTTCGGTCGCCCGGTCACATGCAAAGAGACATCCCAGACGAAGTTTGCGAACGTCAATGGGAACAGGTTGTTGACACCCGTTGTGAACGGAGCCTGATTGGTGTCTGCCGTGTAGGTGACGGTCACTTCGGCGCCTTCGAGATCAGTCGAGCCCAGCGGCGCGTTTCCGACGATACCCTCAAGGCTGAACCCGACCGGAACGGCGTGTGCCACACCAGCCAGACCAAGCCACGCAACCACCAGAAACGCCAATTTGCCTGCAGTTTTCATTCTTCTTGCCTCCCGTTTAGCGTGGAACAGGATAGCACACGACTAATCCTGATCTTCGTCGTGCCTGAGGTTCGCCCTCGGATGGGCTTTGTCGTAGACCTCGGCGAGGTGCTGGAAGTCGAGGTGGGTATAGATCTGCGTCGTGGAGATGTCGGCGTGGCCGAGCAGCTCCTGGATGGCGCGCAGATCACCGCTCGACTCGAGCAGGTGGCTGGCAAACGAGTGTCGCAGCATGTGCGGATGGATCTTGCCCGGCAGCCCCGCCGCCCGCGTCCAGTGTTCGAGCCGGGACTGGACGCTGCGCTGGCTGATCCGGTTGCCGCGTTCGCTGATGAACAGCGCGTGAGCGTCGATGGCTCCACGCGTACGCGACGGCGGGTCGCTGCGTATTGCCAGCCACGCCTTCAGTGCTTCGATGGCCGCGCTGCCAACGGGCAGCTCCCGCTGCTTCGAGCCCTTGCCAGTTACACGGATGGATCCGTCTGCGAGATCGACGCTCTCGAGATTGGCGCCAACGAGTTCAGAGAGGCGCAAACCGCTGGAATAGAACAGCTCCAGCATTGCGCGATCCCGGCACCCGTGCCAGCTTCCGGCTTCCTGGGAAAGCAGGCTGCCGACCTGATCCGGGTCGAGTGTCTTCGGTAGCCGCCTGGCTGATTTCGGCGCTGTGACATCAATCGCGGGGTTGTCTCTGGCGAGGCCCTCGCGCAGCAGAAAATTGTAAAAGGTCCGGATACCCGAGAGCCGTCGTGCAAGGGTTTTGCCGGAAAGTCCGCGGCGATGGCAGGCGGCAACGAAAGTCCGCATCTGGTGCACCCGAACCCTGTCGAACGACTCGATCCCTTCCTGCTCGCAGAACCGGGTCAGCGCGTCCAGATCGCGCCGGTAGGCATCGACCGTATGGGGAGAGAGTGCCCGCTCGTTCGCCAGGTGAGAAACGAACAGCCGGATGGCCTCGTCCCTCGGGGCGGGTTTCACTTGCCCGGCTCCAGATAGACGTACCGCGGTACCAGGCGCGCCAGCACGTCGGCGATAAAGCTCACAAACAGTGTCCCCATACCCGCGCGGAAGTAGTTCGGGTCGCTGTTGCCGATCGCCAGCAGGGCGATGAGACCCTGACGTCTTACCGGCAGCACGGCCGCCGACTTGACCGAGGCGCTGGCATGCCGGAACAGAAAGTCCTGCTCGGCGGCGCGCAGTACGCCGAGATAGGGCTCGCTTGCGTCCATCAATGAGCCGACGTAGTGCCGGGCAGATTCCTCGGGAATGCAGGAAGTGAAGTGGTTGACCTGGCTCGCGTAGTCGCTGAACACAATCAGGCTGTAGGCATCGCTCTTGAACTCGCGTCGGAAGCTGCTTTCCAGCGCCTTGAAGAACGTGTCCTGCTCTTTTGCCTCGATCAGGTGAAGCAGGAGCTCACGACATTTTGTGAAGATCTCGTCGTTTCGACGCGCCATGTTGAGCAGCCCGTCGAGCTCCTGGCGCATGTCCCGGTTCCGTTCCCGAAGCAGTGCGACCTGGCGTTCAACCAGCGACACGGTATCACCCGTGCCGTGAGGGAGCCCCAGTTTGAGGAGCAGATCGTCCCGGCCCCGGAAGAACTCCGGGTGGGTCGCGAGGTACTCCTCGACCGCCGCCGCAGTGATCCCCTCTTCCTCTCGTTGTGGTGTTGTTGTCATTGTTGTTCCCGGTCAGATATGCAGTCGACCTTCGTAGACCCGGCAGGCCGGGCCGGTCATCAAAACAGGTGCGTTGTCGCCGGCCCAGGAGACCTCGAGGGTGCCGCCCGTCAACGCCATCGTCACGTCGTCGTCGAGCAGGCCCTGCAGCCTTCCCGCCACCATGGCGGCACAGGCGCCAGTGCCGCAGGCACGGGTTTCACCGACGCCACGCTCAAAGACACGCAGGCGTGCTTGGGTGCGGTCGATGACCTGCATGAACCCCACGTTGACGCGCTGTGGAAATCTGGGATGCGACTCGATGACGGCCCCGAGCCGCTCGACCGGCGCTGTGTCGACGTCGTCGACCACGATCACGGCGTGCGGATTGCCCATCGAGACAGCAGAAATGCAGAGCTTCTCTGGCCCGCACAGCCCGCCCTCGACTTCGAGTTCATAGCGGATCTGTGCCTCGTCAGCCTCGAACGGAATGTGATCGGGCTGCAGTACGGGCGCGCCCATGTCGACGGTGATATTGCCGTCCTTGCGGAGCTGGCATTCGATGACGCCGGTATTGGTGCCCAGCTTGATGTGGGTCTTGGTCGTGAGGCCACGGTCGCGCACGAAACGCAGGAAACAGCGTGCCCCGTTGCCGCACTGCTCGGCCTCGGTCCCGTCGGCGTTGTAGATCCGGTAGGTGAAGTCGAGGTCAGGCTGTGTTGGCGGGCTGACGGTCAGCAGCTGGTCGAAGCCGATCCCCAGCCGGCGGTCGGCAAGCTGGCGAATCTGGTCAGGTCTGAGCGCAATGTTCTGGGAAATGAGATCCAGCAACATGAAGTCGTTGCCCAGACCGTGCATTTTGGTGAAACGGACTAGCATTTCGGGTCCAGGTGCAGATCTAGCGGCGCTTGGGCCGTTCGTTCCAGATTAACATCAAAGTCCTAGCCCTTGAACGTGCTTTCCAGCCTCAGCTGATCTTCGATCGTCTCCCGCTGGCGGACACACTGCATGGCCGAACCCTTCACCATGACCTCCGCGGCTCTCCCTCGGCTGTTGTAGTTGGAACTCATGACGAATCCGTAGGCGCCGGCACTCTGCACCGCGAGCAAGTCACCCTCGGCGAGCACGAGGTCGCGATGCTTGCCGAGAAAGTCGCCGGACTCGCAAATCGGGCCGACGATGTCGAACTGGCGGGCCTCGCCAACCGCGGGCTCGACGCGCACGATATCCTGCCAGGCCTGATACAGGGCGGGCCGGATCAGGTCATTCATGGCCGCATCCACGACCGCAAAGTGCTTGCCCTCGTTCTCCTTCAGCGTCACGGTGCGGCACAGCAACACGCCGGCGTTGGCGACCAGCAGGCGGCCGGGCTCGAAGACCAGTGACTGTGGGCGGCCCGAGAGAATCTGCCGGACCGTGCTCGCGTACTCGTCGATATCGATCAGCGGCTCGTCCTGGTAACGCACGCCGATGCCGCCGCCGAGATCGATATGGCGGAGCTCGATACCTCGCCGCGCGAGGTCGTCGACGAAGTCACCGACGCGCGCGATGGCCTCGGCAAACGGCGATACGCTGGTGATCTGTGAGCCGATATGACAGTCGACGCCCTGAATCGAGATCGAGGGAAGCGCCGCCGCGGCTTCGTACAAGGTGAGCGCGGCTTCAATCGTGACGCCGAACTTGTTTTCCTTGAGGCCGGTGGAGATGTAGGGATGAGTCTCGGCATCCACATCCGGGTTGATCCGGATCGAGATGGGGGCTTGTTTCCCCATGCCGGTCGCGATGCGATCGATACGATGAAGCTCAGACGCGGATTCGACGTTGAAGCAGGCAATACCGGCATCAAGTGCGCGGGCGATTTCGTGATCCTGCTTGCCGACGCCCGAGAAAACGACGCGCCCCGGATCGCCACCGGCGCGCAGCACGCGCTCCAGTTCCCCCACCGAGACGATGTCGAAACCGGCGCCGAGTCCTGCCAGCAGCCCGAGGACGCCGAGATTGCTGTTCGCCTTGACGGCGTAGCAGATCATCGTCTCCACGCCGGCAAATGCTGCTTCGAACTGCTGGTAGGCGTCGACGATGTGGCTCGCCGAATAGACGAACGTCGGCGTACCGAAGGCATCGGCAACATCGCTGGCGGCAACATCCTCGATGTAGAGGCGGCCGTCGATCCTGCGAATGTGACTCATGGTTGCGGCGCTTCCCGGCGGTCGCCCTCGCGTTCCCGGGGCGCTTCGTCACTTGCATCACCCGGCCGGTAGAGCGGGCCCTTCTGGCCGCAACCGGCGAGCATCGCCAGCAGCAGCAAGGCGGCGACAACGCGCATCACGTTGAGCGCGCGGCGCGGGCTGCAGCGATTGCCGCGCGAACCTGGGACGGTGCCGTGCCGCCGACATGATCCCGGGCTGCGACGGAACCCTCGACCGTGAGTACGTCGAAAACGTCCTCGCCAATCATGCTGCTGGTCTCGTTCATCGTGGCGAGCGGCAGGTCGGCCAGATCGCAGTCGGCGTCGATGGCCGTGGCCACGAGGTTCCCCACGACCTCATGAGCGTCCCGGAATGGCAACCCTTTGCGAACGAGATAGTCGGCAAGATCGGTCGCGGTCGAGAAGCCCTTCAGCGTGGCGGCGCGCATGTTGTCGCGCTTCGGCACGATCGCAGGAATCATGTCTGCAAACGCCATGGTGCTGTCGTGATAGGTCCTGACGAGATCGAAGAGGGGCTCCTTGTCTTCCTGGTTGTCCTTGTTGTAGGCAAGCGGCTGTCCCTTCATCAGCGTGAGCATCGACATCAGATGGCCGAAGGCGCGCCCCGACTTGCCGCGAACGAGTTCCGGGACATCGGGATTCTTCTTTTGCGGCATGATCGACGAACCCGTACAGAATCGGTCTGGCAGCTCGATGAAGTCGAACTGTGACGACGTCCAGAGAATCAGCTCCTCGGCCCATCGCGAGTAATGCATCATGCCAAGGCTGACCACGGCGGCGAACTCGATCGCAAAGTCGCGGTCGCTGACGGCGTCGAGCGAATTCTGTGCAACCCCGTCGAATCCGAGCAGCGCTGCGGTTCGCGCACGATCAATCGGGTAGCTCGTCCCCGCGAGCGCGGCCGCGCCCAGCGGCAGGATGTTGACGCGCTTGCGGCAGTCGGCGAGGCGTTCGATATCCCGCGACAACATCGAATACCAGGCCATCAGGTGGTGGCCGAACGTGACGGGCTGGGCGACCTGCAGGTGCGTGAAGCCCGGCATGATCGTATCGGCCTCCTGCTCGGCGAGGTCGAGCAGGCCGTCGGCAAGGCGGGTTTGCTGTGCGACGATCTCGTCGATCTGCGCGCGCAGGTACAGCCTGACGTCGGTCGCGACCTGGTCGTTGCGGGAGCGGCCGGTGTGAAGTTTCTTGCCCACATCGCCGATTTCCTGAGTGAGCGCATGCTCGATGTTCATATGAACGTCTTCGAGGCTCACAGACCACTCGAACGCATCGGCCTGGATGCGGCTGCGAACCGTCTCGAGGCCGTCAACGATCGCGCCGCGTTCCTCTGCAGTCAGGACGCCGACCTCGGCGAGCATCGTGGCGTGCGCAATCGAGCCCTCAATGTCATGCATGGCGAGCGTGCGGTCGAAGCCGACCGATGCGGTAAAGGCTTCGACGAAGGCATCGGTCGCCTCGGTAAATCGTCCAGCCCAGGGTTTGGTCGAATCAGTCACGGGAGTCGGTGTTGGCCCAAAAGCCGCGAATTATAGCAGCTTCGTTCTCGGCTATACTCGATTCCATGGCGACCGAAGAGCAGCGACCTGACGACTTTTTTCTGCCGGATCTGTGCAAACCGCAGAGCATCCTGTTCCTCGTGCTGGTGGCTGAGCTCCTGCTCATTGTCATGGTGCTGCTGGAATCGCGGCTGGTTGATTTCAACTGGAGCCGGCTCGGACTCGCGTCGTTGCTGACGCAGTGGATCGTGCTCGTCTCGGCGGGCGTGCTGTGCAACCTCAGGCCGTTGCTCTCGGGCATGACGACCGCGATGGCGACGACTGTCGGCTATGTGGTCATCTCGGTGACGACGCTGGTGTTCAGCGCAACAGGCGAGTGGCTGCTGCTCGAAGGTGACTGGACGATCGAACACACCGGGTCGGTGATTCGAAACCTGGTCGTCGCCGGCGTGATGACGGGGATCGCATTTCGTTACTTCTTCCTGCAGCACAGGCTGAGGCGGCAGGAACAGGCGGAGCTCGCCTCGCGTATCCAGGCGCTGCAATCGCGCATCCGCCCCCACTTCCTGTTCAACTCCATGAACATCATCGCGAGTCTCATCTCGGTGGATCCGGAGACGGCCGAGGAGGTTGTCGAGGACCTCTCGGTGCTGTTCCGCGCCAGCCTGAACGATTCCGGGGATATGCAGGTGCCGCTCAGCGAGGAAATCGACCTCTGCGACAAGTACGTGCACATCGAGTCGCTGCGTCTCGATGACCGCCTCGATGTCGACTGGCAGGTTGGCACCGATGTGTCATCGATCCGCATTCCCCTGCTGACGCTGCAGCCCATCATCGAGAACGCGATCTATCACGGGATCCAGCCCAACCCCGAAGGCGGTACGGTCACCGTTTCGATTGCGGCCGACGACGCCGATGTCGTGATCTCAGTGAGGAACCCGCTCGTGCCGCAGGAAACCACGCACAAGGCGGGCAATCGCATGGCGCTCGAGAACATCCGGCGACGGTTCGAGGCGCTGTATTCCACCGCAGCGAGCGTGGATACCGGCGTCTATGGCGACGAGTACGTCACAACCCTGCGCTACCCCAAAATGTGACGACCGTCACAGAATCCGTTCATCGGGCCGACGAAGTGTCCGATAATGTGCACTACGTCGCAGTTTTCTGGCCCCACAAGCGTATCTTGGCATTCCATGGAGACCTCTCACGGTCTTCAAAACGAATCCACAAGAAACGAGGTTGGGTCAATGAAAGTGCTGGTAGTCGATGATGAGAAGCTTGCTCGCGAACGACTGATGCGCATGGTCGGGACCATGAACGAATACGAGATCGCCGGCGAAGCCGCGAGCGGACAGGAAGCCGTTTCGCGTGCGATGGAACTTGAGCCGGATATCGTCCTCCTGGACATCAGAATGCCCGGGATGGATGGCATGGAAGCCGGCCGGAAGATCTCCCAGCTGCCGTCGCCACCCGCGGTGGTTTACTGCACGGCCTTCGGTGAGCACGCCGTCGATGCGTTCGACGTCCGTGCGGCAGGTTATCTGCTGAAGCCCGTGCGGCGTGAATCCCTCGTCGAAACCCTGGGTAACATTGGCAAGGTCAACAAGGTGCAGCTGCGTTCGATCGAGGGAGAGGACGCCAGTAGCGCTTCCCACGCACGCACGCACATCAGCGCCAGAACGCGTCGGGGCATCGAACTGATTCCGCTGACCGAGGTGCTCTACTTCAAGGCAGATCACAAGTACGTCACCGTCTGTCATGAGGACGGCGAACTGCTCATCGACGACACGCTCCGTGATCTCGAGAACGAGTTCGGCGATCGCGTTGTCCGTATCCACCGAAACGCGCTGGTGATGATCGATCGCCTGGACGGTCTCGAGCGTGATCCCCGCGGCCACTACCAGGTGCGCCTCCGCGGTTCTGACGATCGCCTTGACGTCAGCCGCCGACACGTCTCCGGGCTGAGGAGGCTCGTGCAGACACTGTAGATGTCGCCAGCGCCGGCGCCGGACACAGGCGTTGGCACAGGCGTTGAAAACTCGGGCGCGGGGCCCTACTGTCGCAGTTTTCCGAGGCAACAGGGGCACCATGCTCGACCATCTCCGTATCGCCACGCGCGAGAGCAAGCTCGCGATGTGGCAGGCCAATTATGTCGCTGATCGCATCCGGGCAGCGTTTCCCGACCTGAAAGTCACGATCAGCGGCATGACCACGCAGGGGGATCGCGACAAGACCTCTCCGCTCAGCCAGATTGGCGGCAAGGGCGTCTTCATCAAGGAACTGGAACAGGCGTTGCTGGATGGCACAGCCGAGATTGCCGTTCACTCGATGAAGGATGTGCCCGGCGAACTGCCCGACGGTCTCGAGATCGCAGCCATCTGCCCGCGGGAGGATCCGCGGGACGCCTTTGTCTCCAATCGCTTCGAGAACCTGGCGGCCCTGCCGGCCGGTGCCCGGGTCGGGACCTCGAGCCTTCGCCGCCGCCTGCAGCTTCGCGGTCATTTCCCGGAACTCGAGTTCCCGGTATTGCGCGGCAACGTCGACACCCGTCTCCGCAAGCTCGATGAGGGCGAGTATGACGCCATCATCCTTGCGACCGCCGGGCTGAAACGTCTCGGGCTCGGCGAACGGGTGCGCGATGCGATCGACCCGGGGCTGTGCATTCCGGCCGCTGGCCAGGGCGCAGTCGGCATCGAATGTGTTGCCGGCAACGACGAAGTCCTCACGATCCTCGAGGCGGTGAACGATGACGAGACGTCGCTGTGTGTGCGCTGTGAGCGCATGATCTCAATCGGCCTCGGTGCCACGTGCAACCTGCCGATCGCCGGCTACGCACGCTTCGATGGCGATGAGTTCATCGTCACCGGCTATGTGGCCGACGTCGAAGGCGAGTCGACCATCGAAATCGAGCGTCGCGGTGCGCGAGCGGAGGCGACCACGCTGGCCTCGGAACTCGTGGCCAGCATGCTCGAACAGGGTGGGCGAGCGCTGGTCGAGGCCAGTGAGCATTGACGTCATCCTGACCCGCGCTGTCGACGACAACGCGTCGCTGGCATCGAAGCTCGACGCAGCCGGGCTCGCCACATTGAGTCTGCCGCTGATCGAGATCGTGCCGGAAGCCGGGCCGCACCTTCGTTCAATCGTCAGCGATCTCGATCGCTTTGAACACATCATCTTCGTGAGCCGGAATGCGGTACGCCATGGCCTGCCGCTGCTCGAAGATTTCTGGCCCCAATGGCCGGCTCACCTGAACTGGATCGCCGTTGGTGATGCGACCGCCCGGGAGCTGGCGCGCTTCGATATTGATGCGCTCACACCGGCGCAGCCGGACAGTGAGGGCCTGCTGTCGCTGGCCGCCCTGCAGGCCATCGACGATCAGCGTGTGCTGATTGTGAGGGGTGGAGATGGCCGCACCCTGCTGGGCGACGAACTCACGGCCCGCGGCGCGCGCGTCACCTACCTCGAAGCCTATCGGCGCCGGGCCGTGACGCTCGAGTTGCCGGAGCGGGAACTGCTGGCTGAGGGCGATGCGACCGTCGTGATCTACAGCGAAGCCGCGCTCGATTCTCTCGCAGCCAATCTGGACACGCTGGGTACCGACATCGAGTTTCCGCTGGTGGTGCCGTCGGCGAGACTGGCGGCCGCGGCGGCGGCCAAGGGCGCTGATCGCCTGTTTCAGGCCGACAGCGCCTATGAAGACGACGTGGTCCGTGCGGTACTGTCGAGCCGATCGTGATATTTTAAGGGCTTCTCCTACCAAGAGCTCGGCAATGGCGGACGATCAGGACAAACGCGACCCGGAAGCAATGTCGGTCGAGTTGAACGAGGCATTCGAGCGCCTGGAGAAACGCGCCGAAGCGGCAGATTCCGCCGAGCCGGAGGTCACGTCACACCGCGAGGTAAGCGCGGCAGCACCGCAGAAGGGCAACCCGGTCGGTATGCTCGCGCTCCTGTTGGCACTGATCGGGATTGGCGTGGCTTCCGGTGCGGGCTATACCGCCTGGATGAATCGCGGCGAGATCACCTCCCTCGATAGCGCGCTCGACAGTGCCGCCGCATCCCGGGACGACGCACGGGTCGAGGAGACGATCGCGCGGCTGACGCGGCTCGAACGCGAGGTGGAAAGCCGGCTGACGGCGGTCTCGGATCTTGAATCGCGGCTGGATGAAGTGACCGCGAGGCTCAGTGAACAAAGTTCGTCCAGCCCTGCCGTCGATCAGCTCGCGATACAAGTGGAAGAAGCCATTGCCGGGCTGCGTGCCGAAATGGGGACGTCTTCCCGCGATTGGCTGCTGGCCGAGGTCGAGTACCTGATCCGGCTTGGTGCCCAGCGGGTCGAGATGCAGCGTGATGCCCGTGGTGCGCTCACCATGTTCATGACGGCCGATGAAATCCTGCAGAACGCAGAAGGCGTCGCCGCGTTCAGCCTCCGGGAGGCGCTCGCTAACGATATTGCAGAGCTGCGATCGGTTGCCACCGTCGATGTCGACGGCCTCTTCGTTCAGCTCGGTGCACTGAAAACCCAGGTCGACCGCCTGCGTCAGCGGACACCGGATTACGAAGCACCGCCCGTTTCCGGCATCACTGTGACCGATGCCGGCATCATGGACCGCTTCACGGCCTTCATGGGCCAGGTGGGTTCCCGACTCGCTGCGCTCGTCGACTATCGGCGCGATGAGGAAGTCATCAAACCGGTCCTGCCGCCCCGCGAGGAATACTACCTGCGGCAGAATCTCGTCTTCCAGATTCAGCTTGCGCAGCTTGCGCTGCTGCGCGGAGATCAGGCGATCTATGACGCCAGCCTCATTGAGGCGAGGCAATGGGTAGCGCGACACTTTGATCCCGAGGATGCCGTCACCCGCGGAATGATCACGACGCTCGGAGAACTGTCCGGCGCCGACATCGACCGGGATATGCCGGACGTCAGCGAATCGCTCCGCGCGGTCCGCGCGACCCTCGAGCGCTTTCACACCGAGACCGAAAGAAACCGGGTGCGCTAGGCGATGAATCGCTCGCTCGTCAAACTCCTGATCACGATCGTCGTCGCTGGCGTCCTCGGCACGCTGATTGCGCGCGACCCGGGCTACGTCATGGTGTCGTGGGAAGGACACACGCTGCAGACCGGGCTCTGGGTGTTTCTGGGTCTTCTCGCCGCACTCGGCGCCGCCGCATTCTACGGCTACCGCCTGCTTCGGTTTGCGCTTGCCGCCGGCGGGCTGGTGCGCGCCTGGCGTAGCGACCGCCAGCGCGAGCGGGCGAGGCGCATGACGGCTCAGGGGCTCGCGTTCTTCAATGCCGGCGAGACTGATCGCGCCGAAAAGTTCCTGAAGGGGCAGGCCGAAATCGTCGACAACCCTGCCGTCAACTACTTCTACGCCGCGAAGGCGGCTGACGCCCGGGGCGATATCGAGGAGCGTGAGCGTTGCCTGCGCCTCGCGGTCGAGGCAGACCCCGCCTGGCAGGCCGCAGCCCGGATCGCGGGCGCCGGAATGGATCTGGCGCTCGGGCGCCATGCGCGCGTGATCGAAACCCTGAAAGATGCCTCGGACAACGAGGAGGTGCTGCGACTGAAGAGCCAGGCGCTCCTCGCGCTGCGTGACTGGCAGGCCCTCGCTGACCTCATGCCTGCGATTCGCAAGCGCTTCAGCGATGCGGACGAAGTGCTGGCACTGCAGAAGCAGGTCGCGCTCGAACGCATTCGCGGCAGCCAGAACGATCAGGCGCTCGCCGTCATCTTCAAGAATCAGCCCGAGGCCGTGCGTCACGACGAAGATGTGATCACGGCCTACGTCAAACGTCTCGGTGACGAGGCGGCCGCCGAGGCCGCTATTCGGGAGGCACTGAACCGGGAATGGTTGCCCCACCTGCTCTCGCTCTACGGGGGGCTCGGCAGCGAAACACTCGACAAACGGCTTCGTCATGCCCAGGGCTGGCTGAAACGCCACAGCGATGATGCCGAACTGCAGCTTTGCCTCGGACGGCTCTTCGAGGCGGCAGGGCGCCCGGAAGACGCAAAGCGTGTCTATCGCAACAGCCTCGATCTCGACGGCTCAAGGCAAGCAAGCCGGCATCTCGGTCGGCTGCTCGCCTTCGATGGCAACTACAAGGAAAGCAGCGAACACCTGGCGCGCGCGCTGCGGGAAGACGACGACGCCTGAGGCGCTACTTCCGGGGTGCGTACGAGAACACGTCGGACATCATGTTCGCTTCCGGCATGCCGCGTGCGACGAAGGCGTCCAGTGTGGCGTAGACCATGGCGGGTCCGCCACTGACGACAACACTGATGTTCGTCGGATCCTCGATATCCGCCAGCGCAACTTCACCCACGAGGCCCGTCCGGCCCGTCCAGCCTTCGCTGGCTTCGCTGACCACCGGCACGAAATGAAAGTTGTGCGCCTGTTCATGCCACTGCTCGCACTGAGCGGTGAGGTACAGGTCTGCCGGCGACAGTACGCCCCAGTAAAGGTACACGGGCTGGGCGAGTCCCTGCGGCAGCAGGTGCTCGATAATGCTCTTCATCTGCGTGACGCCGGTACTCGCCGCAATCAGGTACAGCGGTCTGTCCGGGGCAGTTTCGATAAAACAGTCGCCTTTCGGAATCTCGATCGTCAGATGATCGGCAGTATCGAGCAGCGCCTCGATCTGGTCGGAATCGTCAGAGTCCGGTGTCGGCCTGACGTGCAGTTCGATCTGCGTCCGCAGTGCCGGGGCGCTCGCGATGGAGAACGGGCACTTCTTCGTCGGAAGATGAATCTCCAGATACTGCCCGGCCTTGAAATCGACCGGCTCGGGCAGATCGAGCATGACACGGCGAACGCTGGCGCCCAGATCCTCGATCGAGGCGATCGGGCAGGTAAGTTCCTGCACGTGTCGGCTAGTTGCGCTTCATTGAAGCGAAGAACTCTTCGTTGGTCTTCGACTTCTTCATTCGCTCCAGCAGGAATTCGATCGCGGCCAGATCGTCCATCTCGTGGAGAATCTTGCGCAGGATCCAGACCTTCTGCAGGTCTTCTTCAGACATCAGCAGGTCTTCGCGACGGGTACCGGAACGTCGGATGTTGATGGCCGGGTAGACGCGCTTCTCGGCGATCTTGCGCTCGAGATGCAGTTCCATGTTACCCGTGCCCTTGAATTCTTCGTAGATGACTTCGTCCATCTTCGAGCCGGTGTCGATGAGACACGTTGCGATGATGGTCAGGCTGCCACCTTCTTCGATGTTACGTGCGGCGCCGAAGAAGCGCTTCGGTCGCTCGAGTGCGTGGGCGTCGACACCGCCGGTGAGGACCTTGCCGGAGGCAGGAATCACCGTGTTGTAGGCGCGCGCGAGACGCGTGATCGAGTCGAGCAGGATGACGACATCGGTCTTGTGTTCGACAAGGCGCTTGGCCTTCTCGATGACCATCTCTGCCACCTGGACGTGCCGTGAAGGCGGCTCGTCAAAGGTACTCGCGACGACTTCGCCGCGAACCGAGCGCTGCATCTCGGTGACCTCCTCGGGCCGCTCGTCGATGAGCAGCACGATGAGGTGGCATTCGGGATTGTTGCGCATGATTGACTGCGCGACGTTCTGCAGGATCAGGGTCTTGCCCGCTTTCGGGGGCGACACGATGAGGCCGCGCTGGCCCTTGCCGATCGGTGACGTCAGGTCGATGATCCGCGCCGTCAGGTCCTCGGTACTGCCATTGCCGGCCTCCAGGGAAAGCGGCTCGTCGGGGAACAGCGGCGTGAGGTTCTCGAACAGGATCTTGTTCTTCGATTCGCTCGGATCGGTGAAGTTGATCTGGTCGACTTTCAGCAGCGCGAAGTAGCGCTCGTTGTCTTTCGGTGGACGAATCTTGCCGGAAACGCTGTCGCCGGTGCGGAGATTGAAGCGTCGAATCTGACTCGGTGAAACGTAGATGTCGTCGGGGCCCGCGAGGTAGGAGGAGTCGGCTGAACGCAGAAAGCCGAATCCATCCTGAAGAATCTCCAGCGTACCGTCGCCGTAGATGTCTTCTCCGCCCTTTGCATGCTTTCGCAGGACGCTCGCAATGATCTCCTGTTTGCGGGAACGCCCAAGATTGTCCATCCCCATTTCGTGGGCGATTTCCAGCAGTTCAGGTATTGGTTTGGTTTTGAGATCGGTCAGATTCATAGATGCTCGGTGCTAGTGCTGATTGGAGTGACGCGCGCACGCGCCGGGATTTGTAATTTGAGAAAGTGTTTTTTGGAATTTGGTCTGGAAGAGACGGATTGGCTGGGGTGCCAATCGGGAACGAAACGGGTTCTTTGCGTTCGGTTCTTAGTTGTCGATGGTCAAATAAAATCCGTTTTTCGCAGGCTTGTCAACAATTTTTGCTGGGGCGAGTGCCCCAGCGATGTCACTGATCTTTCAGATATTGCTGTCGAGGAATGCCGTCAGCTGGGATTTCGAGAGTGCGCCGACCTTGGTTGCCTCGACATTGCCGTCCTTGAACAGCATGAGTGTCGGAATACCGCGGATGCCGTACTTCGGCGGCGTTTCCTCGTTAGCGTCGATGTCGAGCTTGCAGATCTTGATCTTAGCGTCGTACTCGCCTGCGATCTCTTCCAGTACCGGTGCAATGACTTTGCACGGACCGCACCACTCTGCCCAGTAGTCGACCAGAACAGGGACTTCAGATTTCAACACCTCGGATTCGAAGGTATCGTCGGTCACGTGGGTGATGTTGTCACTCATACGGGAAAAACTCCTTTAAAGGATGCTGGATGCTTGGGAGCAAGGGTCGGGATACGAACGATTTGCGAGCAGTATCCTAAGCCTCGCGCGCCGATTAGACAAGGCACCGGTAGAAGGCACCGGGCGCGCGTCATGCACGCAGTCGCTCGGCGACGCCTCTGGCAAAGTACGTGAGGATCGCATCGGCGCCGGCCCGCTTCATGCCCAGCAGACTCTCTTCGATCACTGCTTCCGACAGCCAGCCGTTGTTGATGGCGGCCATCAGCATCGCGTACTCGCCGCTCACCTGGTACACCATCGTCGGTACGCCGAACTCGTCCTTCACACGGCGCACCACGTCGAGGTAAGGCATGCCGGGCTTCACCATGACCATGTCCGCACCTTCCTCAAGATCGAGACCGACCTCGTGCAGTGCCTCGTCGGTATTGGCGGGGTCCATCTGGTAGGTGTGCTTGTTGCCGGTACCAAGGTTCGCCGCCGAACCGACCGCATCGCGGAACGGACCGTAGAACGCCGAGGCGTATTTGGCAGAGTACGCCATGATCCGGGTGTTCACGTGGCCGGCGTCTTCCAGCGCTTCCCGGATCGCGCCGATCCGTCCATCCATCATGTCCGAGGGTGCGACGACGTCCACACCGGCATCGGCCTGCGATACGGCCTGGCGAACCAGCGTCTCGACCGTGATGTCGTTGCTGACGTAACCCGATTCATCGAGGATGCCGTCCTGCCCGTGGGTCGTGAAGGGATCGAGTGCGACGTCAGTCATCACGCCAAGTTCCGGTACCGCCTGCTTGATCGCCGCGACCGCACGCTGGGCGAGCCCTTCCGGGTTGAAGGCTTCTTCGCCGAGTTCCGACTTCTTGTCGACGGGCACGACCGGGAACAGCGCCATGAGCGGAATGCCGAGCGCTGCTACCGCTTCGGCCTCGCGAACCAGACGGTCGATGGTGAGCCGCTCGACGCCCGGCATGCTGGGTACGGCTTCGCTGCTGTCCTCACCTTCGATCACAAAAACGGGATAGATCAGGTCAGAAGCGGTCAGCTCGGATTCGCGCATCAGGCGGCGCGAGAAATCGTCGCGGCGCATCCTGCGCATTCGGGTCGCGGGGAAGGCTCCTCGCATCGGGTCTCTCCGGTGCTTTCGGGGCGCGCATTATAACGCCGGCGGCGACGGCGTGCCGGGTGCGTTGACTCGCCGGGGGCAATCAGCGTTTAATCATGACTGACAATTTGTCAGTCGACGCCAACGTGACGCTCTCATCGGCACAAGCTACCAGTGCAGGCTCTCTCGAGAGGCTGCGCGCCGCGGCCAGAACGCTCTTTGTCAGGGACGGGTTCCACAAGACCCGGCCCCAGGACATCGTGCGCGAGGCGGGCGTTGCCAACGGCACCTTCTACCTTCACTTCCGCGACAAGCAGGCGGCCTTCCTGGATTTTGCCCAGCAGGCGCAGAGCGAACTGCTGGAAAGCTATCGCTCGCGCCTTGAGGGCGTCGTTGGGCTAAGGGAACGATGGACAGTCATCATCAACACCTTGCTCGACTTCTCGGAGGAACATCCCGGCGTGCTGTTCGCTGCCTATCTGGATCCCGTGTTCCTTGCGCCCGAGCATGAGGATGCCTGGCAGCTCTATGACCGCATGGGGTACTTCATCGCCATGGCGGCGGGCGACGCCGACGTCTATGACGAGTTGGCCGGTCGTTACAACGTGGAACTCCTGAGTCATGCGGTCAGCGGCATGCTCAGGCACGCGATGATCTGTGCATGGCGCAAACAGATCCCGCGGGAGGAACTGGTCGCCGAACTCGTCGGCTTCATCGACCACGCGCTGGCATTCGAGCACTGAAGAGGGAAACACCATGAAATTCGGCATTTTCTACGAGCACCAGCTTCCAAAACCGTGGGATGACGGTGTCGAGCAGAAGCTCTTCCAGGACGCCCTGGACCAGGTCGAACTTGCTGACCGCCTCGGCATCGACTACGCCTGGGAGGTCGAGCACCACTTTCTCGAGGAGTACTCGCACTCATCCTCTCCCGAGATCTTTCTGGCAGCGGCATCCCAGCGGACGAAGAATATTCGCCTCGGGCACGGCATTCGCCAGGTCATCACGAACTACAACCATCCGGCACGCACCGCCGAGTGCATCGCGACGCTGGATCTCGTGTCCAATGGCCGCGTCGAATTCGGTACCGGGGAGTCTTCAGCGATCCTTGAACTCGGCGGCTTTGATATTCCGGTCGAGACCAAGCGCGAGCAGTATCTCGAGGCCGTCGAGCAGATCTGCAACATGCTTGCGATGGACCCGTACCCGGGCTTCGAGGGCAAGTACTTCTCGATGCCCTGCCGCAACATCGTGCCCAAGCCGGTGCAGCGCCCGCATCCACCGCTGTGGGTTGCCTGTTCGAATCGCGAGACGATCAAGATGGCAGCGCGGCTCGGCATGGGCGCTTTGACCTTCGCGTTCGTCGACCCGGCGGATGCCAAACACTGGGTCGATGAGTACTACAGCATCATCAAGAGCGACGAGTGCGTGCCGATCGGCCACACCGTGAACGCCAACATCTGCATGGTGACGAGCTTCTCTCTTCATCAGGATCGCCAGACCGCCATCGAGCGCGGCCTCGAGGGTTTCGAGTTCTTCAGCTATGCACTTGGCTCGCTGTACGGCTTTGGCGAGCACAAGCCTGGGCGGATGAACCTGTTCGAGGAGTTCCGCGATGTCCGGCGCAAGAAGCTCGAGGAAAACCCGCTCGACATGCAGGCGCAGCTAACGGATGCACGAGGGGGCATCGGTACGCCCGACGACATGCGCGAACACCTGCGCAAGTTCGAGGCCGTCGGTGTCGACCAGGTCACCTTCATCCAGCAGGCGGGCATGAACCGGCACGAGCACATCTGCGAGAGCCTCGAACTGTTCGCCAACGATGTCATGCCGGAGTTCAAGGCACGTGAGGCAGAGCGTGAGCGCAAGAAGCAGGAAGCGCTCGCGCCGTACATCGAGGCGGCCATGGCGCGAAAGCAGTTCATGCCCCAGCTGCCCGACAACGAAATCCCGACTTTCCCCGCACTCGGCCGATCGGTCGTCGAGGGCAAAAACGATCCGAACAAGGCTGCGGCCAACCAGACCAACTGAGGAAACGAAAGCGATGAGCGTGAGTGAACAAACGCCCACTGAAATCAAGATCGACAAGGAAGCGCTGAAGCGAAAGTACGCGGAGGAGCGCGACAAGCGCCTGCGTCCCGACGGCAATAACCAGTACATCGAGATCAAGGGCCAGCTGGCGCATTATCTCGAGGACCCCTATACGCCATTCCAGGAACGGGAGCCCGTGACCGATCATGTCACGTTCGCCTTCATCGGCGGCGGCTTCGCCGGTCTCGTCACGGGCGCGCGGCTGAAAGAAGCCGGCGTGACCGATGTCCGGATCATCGAGAAGGGCGGTGACTTCGGCGGCACCTGGTACTGGAACCGGTATCCGGGTGCGATGTGTGACACCGCCTCGTTCGTCTACATGCCGTTGCTCGAAGAGACCGGCCACATGCCGTCAGAGAAATATGCGCACGCGCCCGAGATCCTCGAGCACTGCCAGCGCATCGGCAAACAGTTCGATCTCTATGACAACGCGCTGTTCCATACCGAGGTCGAGGATCTGCAGTGGGACGAGGGCAACAGCCGCTGGATCATTCGCACGAATCGCGGTGACGAGTTCACGGCCCAGTACCTCGGCATGGGCACCGGGCCGCTGCACGTGCCCAAGCTGCCGGGTATTCCCGGTATCGAGGACTTCAAGGGCCACTCGTTCCATACGAGCCGGTGGGACTACGATTACACCGGCGGTGACCCCAGGGGTGCACCGATGGAAAAACTGCGGGACAAGCGCGTCGGCATCATCGGCACCGGGGCGACTGCCATCCAGTGTATCCCGGAACTCTCGAAGACCTGCGGAGACCTGTATGTGTTCCAGCGCACGCCGTCTTCCGTCGACGTGCGCGACAACCGCCCGACCGACCCTGAGTGGTTCCAGGGCATTGCCACCGAGGGCTGGCAGCAGCGCTGGCTGGAAAACTTCACGGCCAACCAGACCGGCGATGCGTCGGCGAGCGAAGACCTCGTACAGGACGGCTGGACCGAACTGTCACGACGCATCCGCGCCAAGATCAGCGCGCTGCCCCGTGACCAGCTGACGCTCGAAAACATGCGGGCAGCGTTCGAGGATTCCGACTTCGAGAAGATGGAGGAGATTCGCCAGCGCGCCGAGCAGATCGTCGAGGACAAGGAAACCGCCGAGAGGCTCAAGGCCTGGTACAACCAGCTCTGCAAGCGACCCTGCTTCCATGACGAGTATCTGCAGGCCTACAACAACCCCAACACCCATCTCGTCGACACCGACGGCAAGGGCGTAGAGAAGATCACCGAGAAGGGTGTCGTGGTGAACGGGCAGGAGTACGAGCTCGACTGCATCATCTACGCATCCGGCTTTGAGGTGGGCACACCGTTCGAGCGTCGAGCCGGTTTTGATCCGGCCGGTCGCGACGGCCTTCGCCTTTCGGAGTACTGGGCCGATGGCATGCGCACGAAGCACGGCATTCATGTTCACAACTTCCCGAACATGTTCATCGTGCAGCCGACCCAGGGTGCAAACCTCATTTCCAACGTACCCCACAACCTCACCGAGTCCGGCCGGACGATCGCGGCGGTCATCAAGCACGCGATGGATACGGGCGCAAAGGAAGTCGAAGTCACGAAGGAAGCCGAGGACGCGTGGATCGATCTGATGCTGCAGGCGGTACCGCGCATGATTGGCGGGACCGAGTGTACGCCCGGTTACTACAACAACGAGGGCCAGGAACCGGGCCCGCAGGCGAAGTACCACGTCGGCTACCCGCACGGCGCGATGGCGTTCTTTCGATACATCGACGAGTGGCGCAACTCCGGTGAGTTCGAGGGGCTTGCGTTCCGGTGATCCGGCTGCCCGCCCTGCTCCTGCTGCTCCTTCCGCTCTGCGCGTTTGGCGCAGAGCCGGAGGTGCTCGATGGTGCCGAATTCTCGGAGACGCTGGCGCGGGTCGGCGACATCTACATCGCCGGGCAGCCGACCGAGGCCGGTGTTCGGGAGGCGCGCTCGCTTGGCGTCGGCACAATTGTCAGCCTCAGGACGCCGGCCGAAATGACAGACAGCGCTGAACCCGAGCAGGTCGAGGCGAGTGGCATGCGCTTCGTCTCGATCCCTTCCGGCGGTGAGGATCACCCGTTCTCGCCGGCTGAGGTCCGTCGCTTCAACGAGGTCGTCAGCGAGGCGAGTGACCCTGTGTTGCTTCACTGCAAGAGCGGAACGCGGGCAACGCATCTCTATGTCGCCTGGCTCGTCCGCTATCGCAACGTGCCGCTCGAAGAAGCCCTGCGCATCGGTCGCCAGATCGAGTTCGGCAGGATGCCGCTCGAGGGCTATCTGGACGGCAAGATCGACTACCGCTTCGTCGAGTAGTCCACGGCGATTCGATCTCGCCAGCTTCCGCGCGGCGAAGTAGACTCGTTCAGCATCATTGGAGGGATTCGACATGCGCATTCTACTGCTCGCCATGAGCGCTCTGTTCAGCCTGTCTGCGCACGCGGCGTCTGACTGGTCACTCACGCTCGATGGCGATGAAATGGCGCGTGCCGAGCAGCTCTACCAACAGTATTGTTCGCTGTGTCACGGCGAGGACCGTGCTGGCTATCAGGCGGATCACGCGCCATCGCTTCGAACTCGATCGCTGCTCGCGACGGGGTTCCCCAGCTTTCTCTACACCACAATCGGCTATGGCCGTGCAAACACCGCGATGGAGGGCTACAGCACAGAGCTCGGTGGCCCGCTCGCGCGCGAGGACATTCGCCTCATCACGCGATGGCTGTTGCAGGTCGAAGGCGTTGAGCCGATCCGTCTCGACAGTGGCGTGATCAAGGGTGACGCTGCCCGTGGCAAGGCGTTGTATGCAGCCCGCTGCGCAGAATGTCACGGTGCTGACGGGCAGGGCATCACAGCGCCCTCGCTCGGCGACCCGGGCCTGCTCGCCAACGCCAACGACTCCTTTCTCAAGTACGCGATCGAACATGGGCGGGAAGGCACACCGATGATGGCCTTCGCCGATGAGTTGCCCGAAAGCGACATCGACGCCCTGGTCGCGTACCTGCGCAGCCAGGCGGCCGGCTGGAGTCCTGAACCCCGGCCGCTACGTGCGCCGCCGGCACCGTCGGAATATGTCCTGAACCCCGACGGCGAGGCGCCCGATTTCACGCTGCGCGATGGCCGCTACGTGCCGGCCGCTCAGGTTGTTGAAGCACTCGAACAGGGCCGGCGGTTCATTCTCCTCGACACACGGCCGGCTTCAGCGTGGCAGCGAAGTCACATCCCCGGCGCCGTCCCGATGCCCTACTACCGAGACGCCGATCGGGCCGGCGAGAACCTGCCCAATGACGGAACCTGGATCGTGGCTTACTGCGCCTGCCCTCATGCGGCGTCCGATTACGTCGTCCGAAACCTCAAACGGCTGGGCTATGAGAATCTCGCCGTTATCGACGAGGGCATTCTGGTGTGGACGGCGATGGGATTGCCGCTCGTCGCCGGTGAGGATCTGGACGCTGAATAGCGGCCGGCATCAGCCGCCCCCGGGTGCATCCAGAGATTCCAGCGACTCCGATGCCTCGAGCCACTCGTTCTCGAGCTGGTCGATCTCGTCCTTCAGGCCGATCTGCTCCCGGAGCAGGCTTTGCAGATCGGGCGATTGCCCCGCTTCTGTGTATAGCGAGGCATCTGCGAGTCGGGATTCGACATCGGCCAGCTTGCCGCTCAGCCGGGTCAGGCGTTGCTCGATCGTGTTGAGCCGCGTCTTGAGCTGTCGTGCCTGCTTCTGCGACTCGCGGCGGAGCGTGCCGGCGGCCTTCGGCACGGGTTCGGGGTCGGGCGTGGCCTCCGCTTCGGGTTCGTCGAACAGTCGCTTGCGGTAATCCTCGAGGTCACCGGTGAAAGGACGCACGCGGCCGTCGTGCACCAGCACGAACTCGTCCACGGTATTCGCGAGCAGGTGCCGGTCGTGTGAGATCAGGACGATCGCGCCTTCGAATTCCTGCAGCGCGACCGTGAGCGCCTGCCGCATGTCCATGTCCAGGTGGTTGGTCGGCTCATCCATCAGCAGGAGGTTTGGCTTGCTGTGCGAAACGATGGCGAGCGCAAGGCGTGCCTTCTCGCCGCCAGAGAAGATGCGCACGGGTTCTTTGACCTTGTCGCCGTGAAAGTCGAACCCGCCGAGGAACGTCCGGATTTCCAGCTCCGACATGTCATCGTCCAGCGCCCGAATGTGGTCGAGGGCACTGTGGCGAAGTTCGAGCTCGTCCACCTGATGCTGTGAAAAGTAGCCGACGGCGAGATTCTGGCCCACGGTACGAGTGCCGCGAATGAGCGGCAGCTCACCGCGGAGTGTCTTGACCAGCGTCGACTTGCCGGCGCCGTTGTGGCCCAGCAGGCCGATGCGATCGCCGGGTTCGAGGCTGAATCGAACGTCCTTCAGCACTTCCGCATCGCCATAACCGAGTACCGCCTGGTCAAGGGCAAGCAGCGGCGATGACGTGCGATCACTCGGCGGGATACGAAAGCGGAACGGCGAGTCGATGTGCGCCGGTGCAATCAGCTCCATGCGCTCGAGCGCCTTGATGCGACTCTGGGCCTGCCTCGCCTTGGTCGCCTTGGCACGAAAGCGGCGCACGAAGTCCTGCATGTGCCGGATCTCGCGCTGCTGCTTTTCATAGTTGGACTGCTGCTCGGCGAGCCGTTCGGCCTTGATACGCTCGAAGGCTGAATAGTTGCCGGTATAGAGTTCGATTCGCTGACGATGCAGGTACGCGATCTGGTCAACGGTCTCGTCCAGAAACTCGCGATCGTGCGAGATGAGCAGCATGGTGCCGGGATAGCGCTTGATCCACTCCGACAGCCAGAGGATGGCATCGAGGTCCAGGTGGTTTGTCGGTTCATCGAGCAGCAGGAGCTCTGACGGCGTCATCAGGGTGCGCGCGAGGTTCAGTCTGATTCGCCAGCCACCGGAGAACTCGCCGAGGGTCTGCGCGAAGTCCGACTCCTCGAAGCCAAGGCCGACCATGAGCTGCTCGGCACGCGCACGCGCGGTGTAGCCGTCGATTGACGCAAGCTGGTCGTGAAGCTGGCCGATCTGCTCATACTTCCCGTCCTGCTCGGCTTTGGCCAGCGCTGCGTCGATGGCGGTGAGGCGATCATCGCCGCCGAGCACGTAGTCGATGGCGCGCTCGGCAGAGGCGGGTACTTCCTGCTGCAGATAGGCGATGCGCGTGTCGCCGGGCATGTCCACGTCGCCGCGGTCACTGTCGAGCTCGCCGATGATCATCCTGAAGAGGCTGGTCTTGCCGGCGCCATTGGCTCCGATCAACCCGACCTTTCGGCCCTGGTTGATCGTTACGTTGACGTTGTCGAACAGGAGTTCGGTGCCGCGCCGAAGCGCGATGTCGATGAGGCTCAGCATGGCCGCGCAGTGTAACACCGCGCGGCCATTTGCCTTATGAGGCGAGGTGTGTGCGGAAGAAGTTCACCGTGCGGGACCACGCGAGTTCGGCCGCGGCCTCGTCGTAGCGGCCGGTCGAATCGTTGTGAAAACCGTGATTCACATCCGGATAGTTGTGAATCACGTAGTCGACGCCGTTCTGCTCGAGCAGCGCTTCGTATTCCGGGTAGGTGCTGTTCACCCGCTTGTCGAGTCCGGCAAGCTGGATCATCAGCGGGCCCCTGACGTTGCCGCGAATCTCGGTGGCCGCGGGCGTTCCGTAGAACGGGACACCAGCGTCGAGCGCCTGGGGAATGGCCGCGGCCAGCATGTTGACGATGTAGCCGCCGAAGCAGAAACCGACGGCGCCGAGTTTGCCGTTGCTGCGCTCGTGGGCCTTGATGAAGTGGGCGGCTGCGATGAAGTCCTGCTCAATCTTCGCGCGATCGAGCGCGCGCTGCATGGCGCGTCCCTGATCGTCGTTGCCCGGATACCCGCCAACCGGGTAGAGCGCGTCCGGCGCGAATGCGATGAAGCCCGCCTTCGCGAGCCGTCGCGCGACGTCTTGCACGTAGGGATTGAGACCCCGGTTTTCGTGGACGACGAGGACGGTCGGCACCTCACCCTCCACCGTCGTCGGCATCACGAGATATCCCCGGCCTTCGCCGTGGCCCAGTGGAGAGGGAAAGAGCTCGAACGTGGCGTGTATGTCGGGGTCGGTGAATTTGACCTGCTCGGCGAGCGCGTAGTCCGGCGTCAATGCCGCCGTCAGCGTGGCGAGCGGCACGGCCGCCGACAGCGTGGCGAGTCGCGCCAGGAAGGTGCGGCGGTCGATGATCCCGTGGGCGTATTCGTCGTACCAGTCGAACGCCTCCTGCGGAATCGGCAGCGCCGCGTGGGGGTGGTCGGGTGACTTCAGCATGATGACTCCCAGCAAGTGGTTTGGAGTCTCTGGTATAGCACTAAGTGCCCGGCGCTGAAACCGGCCCGGCTTCAGTGAGCAAACCGCCCACGGCCTGAACGGGTCGAAGGTCGCCAGGCGCTGCAACCCACGCCGCAATGGCGTCGGCGCCCGCGGGTACTTCATGGCTGTCGAAGCTGAGCGTGCCGCTGCCCTCCACCGTGACATGCTCGAGAACAACGAACTCGTGACGAAGCGTTTTGCCGGCATTCTCGCCGCGCCTGATGTCGCGCTCGATATCGAGCCCGAGGTATGCGAGATGGCCGACCAGGCGCGCTTCGGGCGCGCCGCGGAAAGTCAGTTTGACCCGCTCGCCGGAACGGTCGAGTACGAGGCGGCCGGGTTCGCCCGTTGCCTCCGGGAGTGTGCGGCGTCGCAGGATCGGGTTGAAGAACTCCCGGTATTCCGCGCCGTTGACGACGATACCCGGTGTGTAGACGCTTTCGATGTGGCTCTGCGCGGCATAAGTCCTCTGGCGGGTCGAGTGCGCTGCGCTCGAGAAACCGTCACGCCAGCCAAGGTAGTCCCAGTAGTCCACGTGAAAGGCCACCGGCACGATGTCGCGCCAGAGTCGGTCGGACTGCCGGAGTTCGGCGAGCCAGCGGTCGGCAGGCGGGCAGCTGCTGCAGCCCTCTGACGTGTAAAGTTCTACCAGTGTGACTTTCGACGCCGGAGAAACGTAGACGTCGTCGGCCATCGCGGCTATCGGGCAGAGCGACATCAGCAGCAAAAGCATCCTCATGTGCGGTTTCCTTGTTGATGGTCCTTTGCTACAAAGACCGTGCGCCAATGCCTGACTTTTCATCGAGGGTTCCATGCTCGTCAAGATCCTGATCGTCGTCGTCATCCTCGCGTGTCTCGGACCGTTTTTCATCAAGGGGCCGGACGGCGAACCGCTCATGACGCTGGATGACCTGAAGCCAGAGGCGCCAGAGCTGCCTTCCGTCGCCCCGGCCGAGCCGGTGACGGTCTACAAGTGGCAGGACGAGAATGGCGTCTGGCAGTTCTCGACCGAGCCGGTGGACGGTGTTGAGGCCGAGACCATGCAGCTCGACGGCAAGGTCACCACGCTCGATGCGCTGACGCCGGAAGATTACCGTCGCGCCAGCGGCGAGCCGACGCGGGACAGGCCGGCCTCGTTCGAGGCGCCGTCGGGACTGATGTCGGTCTCGCCCGACAAGGTTCAGGAGATGATGAATACGGTGAACACGCTCCAGGACACTGTCGATGAGCGCAAGGCCGAGATGGACAAGGTCGCCGGCGGCGGCTAGCCCTGTGCGGGCTAGAGATCCATGACGCCGTCGACGTCGCGGGCGATGCGACGACCCTTTTGCGTGACCAGCGAGACGCCGATAAACAGCACGATGGATGTGATGAAGGCGACGAGTCCGCCATCGATGCCGTAGGGCAGTCTGATCGATGCGACGTTGAAGATGACGTTGATGGCGAGCGAGACCGATATTGCCGCGATTGCACCTTCCCGTGTCGCGCCTTTCCAGTTAAGCCCGATGGCCAGCACCGGGAAGATCGCAGCGGCGAAGGTGGCCCAGCCGATGGCGCCGAGCAGCGCGACCAGCGTATCGCTCACGAGTGCGATACCCGCCGCGATGATGGCGAGCAATGCCGTGACGATGCGCGCCCGTGCGAGTTCGTTCTTGATGTTCCTGACGCCGAAGGCCTTCGGCATGTCGTGAATGACCGCAGCCGTACCGACGTTCAGGAACGCATCGGCGGTCGACATGATCGCGGCGAACAGGCCGGCAAACACGATGCCGGCCAGCAGCGGGCTCGTAAACACCGACAGGAACAGGGGTGCAGCCTGATCGGGCGTGGTCAGCGGTTCTGCCTGCCCATCAATGACGAGCGCGCGCATGGTGATACCGATCGAGATCCAGAGCAGTGCTGCCAGTGCATAGCCGATGACTGACATGGGCAGGATTGCACGATTATCGGAGATTGAACGGTTCATCATCATCTTCGTCACAAGGTGCGGCTGGCCTGCAACGCCGAGGCCGAAGATGAAGAACCAGCCCAGGCAGGTCATGAGTCCGGCGGTCCCGAACGGCATGATTGCTTCCGGATCGTCTTTCAGGATGATCTCTGTTGCCTGCTGAAAGCCGCCGTCGAAGACGTTGATCGCAGCGATGAGGATGAGCGTCCCCGCGATCATCATGATGACGCCCTGTACGACGTCGGTGTACACCGACGCGATGATGCCGCCGGTGACACAGTAAAAGACGAGTACGGCGGACGAGACGAACACGCAGGTAATGAGGCTCACGTCCGCAAACGTTTCGGTGCCCGCAAGGAGCGACTGCATGACCACGGCCATTGCCAGGATCTGCGTCGCGAGATAGCCCATGACCCCCAGTACGATCGTTAGCGCCATGAGAAAACGTACGGCGTCGCTGTCGTAGCGCGCGGCCACCACATCCGGTAACGAGATCGCATTGCGGATCTCGGCAAGGAGGCGAATGCGTTTCGCAACGAGAAAGAAGCCGAGGCTGTAACCCGTCGTCGCAACGACCACCATCCAGAACGAACTGACGCCCTGGGAGTAGACGAGACCCGGACCGCCGACAAATCCGAAGCCCGAGAGCGTGCTCGAGAAGATGGCGAGGGCAATGACGATGGGGCCGAGGCTTCGGCCCGCGATGAAGAAGTCGCTCGGGTTGTGCGTACGGCGCATGGCCCAGAGTCCGACGATGATGCAGAACACCATGTACACGACGATCGAACCGAGAATGATCTCCTGGCGCCAGGCTTCCATCGATGCCCCTTAGTCTTGTTGTTTGTGAGATTCGACGAGTTGCTGGAACTGTGCTTCGTCTTCTTCCGACCAGATGAAACGGCGGAAGCCGACAACGTAGAGAGCGACCAGTGACAGGCCGCCCAGCCAGATGGCGTAGACCTGCCACGCGGTCGCTGTCGGGAAGCCCGCGACATAACCGGTTTCGCCGGTCTCAAGATAGTGCTGGTAGGCGCCGAAGAGGTTCCACCAGACGAAGAGCGCAACGCCCAGACACGCGGTGAGCGCGATCAGCATTGACGCGTTTGTCTTGGGGCCGCCGACGCCGAGCGCGATGAGCAGGTGACACTGGACGAGAACCACCACCTGGAACGCGAAGCCGAGGCTCGATATGTCCGCCAGTCGCGCCGCGCCGTCGCCGCCCATCATGACGCCGGGGAGTTCCGGATGTGCGAGACCGGCTGCCCCCTCAGCCACAGGCGCGAGGGCGATGGCGACGAGGATCAGGCATTCGATGATGCCGGTGACGAGAATGGCAATGGCGAGTCTGTGCTGCATGGGTGAAATCTAGCACACAAAATCACGGCATATTGGGCGATGGCATCATCTTGCGGAATGTTGGTCCGATATTGACTTGGAGCAAGTCAATGACGCTTTGCCTCTTTTAAAGTTCGTCTGCATTGACTAGCACAGGAGAAATACAATGCGAATCTCACACCTGGTTGGTCTGGTTGTTCTGCTGTTGGGGCTTTCTTCGCCAGCGCTTGCACACGAAAAGGGTGATTTCATCCTCCGTGCCGGTGCTGCAAACGTCTCACCAAACGAGGATTCAGATCGCATCGACATTGCCGGCCTCGCGGTCCTCGACGGTGTGACCGTCGATTCGAACACGCAGCTCGGTATCACACTGACCTACATGCTGACGGAAAATCTCGGCCTGGGGGTTCTGGCCGCGACGCCGTTCGAGCACGACATTGCGATCGAGAACGCACCGGTGAAGGCAGGCTCCACCAAGCATCTGCCGCCCACGATTACGCTGCAGTATTTCTTCGGTGAAAGCTCAGACGCGTTTCGTCCGTACGTTGGTGCAGGCATCAACAACACGACCTTCTTCGAAGAGGATGTTGATCCGCAGCTGAACGCTGCGCTCGACGGCATCGTCGGCCTGCCCGCGGGCACGGTGGATGCCAGCCTCGATCTGGATGCGTCCTGGGGTCTCGCGCTTGAAGCTGGCTTCGACTACAAGCTGGGTGACAACTGGGGGATCAACGGTGCCATCTGGTACATCGACATCTCGACCGACGCCACGGTATCGACAGCGGTTGCTGATGTGCCTTTTGGCGTAGACATTGATCCATTGGTCTTTATGTTCGGCCTCTCTTACACGTTCTGATCTGACGGGCCAGAAACAGAAAAGGCCCGCCGGGGTTCACCCGGCGGGCCTTTTTTTGTGCCTGCTTTGACGCGGTCAGATGGCTTTGGAGAACCGGTTCGGTTCGGCGTTGCCGAGGTAGCGGTCGAACACCATGCAGATATTGCGAATCAGCAGACGCCCCTGCTCGGTGACACGAATGCCCGCGTCGTCGAAGTCGAGCAATCCGTCTTCGGCCATCGGCAGAAGCTCGGCGATCTCGTCTTCGTAGACGGTTGCCATGTCGACACCGAATCGCCTGTTGATATCTGCATAGTCCAGCTCGAACTGGCAGATCAGCGCCATGATGATGGCCTTGCGGATGCGGTCATCCTCGTCGATGGCGACCCCCCTTTCGATCGGCAGTCGGTGTTCGTCGATGGCGCGTTCGTAGTCGGCCATGTCCTTGGCGTTCTGCGTGTACAGGTCGCCGACCTGGCTGATCGCCGTGAGCCCCATCGCGACCATGTCGCAATCGGCAAAGGTCGAGTAACCCTGGAAATTGCGATGAAGCTCTCCGGCCTGCTGAGCGCGAGCCAGTTCGTCATCGGGCTTCGCGAAGTGGTCCATGCCGATGTAGCAGTACCCTGACGCCGTGAGCATCTCGATGCTCTGCTTGAGGATCTGCAGCTTCTCGTCGGCCTTGGGCAGGTCGATGACGCTGATGCGCTTCTGCGGCGTGAACCGCTCCGGCAGGTGAGCATAGTTGTACATCGAGATGCGGTCGGGCGAGAGCTCGACCACCTGGCGAATGGTATTGGCGATCGTCGACAGGGTCTGGAACGGCAGTCCGTAAATCAGGTCGACGCTGATCGAGCGAAAGCCTTCTGCCCGGGCAACATCGACAATCAGCTTCGTCGATTCATAGGACTGGACCCGGTTCACGGCTTTCTGAACCTGTGGCTCGAAGTCCTGGATGCCGAAAGACAGCCGATTGAAACCGGCGGCGCGCAAGGCCTGGATGCGCGTTGCATCCACGGTGCGCGGGTCGATCTCGATCCCGAACTCGCCTTCATCGTCGCTCGCGAGATCAAAGTGCTGGCGAATGAAATCCATCAGCCCGCGCACCTGCTCATCGTCGAGGAACGTCGGCGTGCCGCCGCCCCAGTGAATTTGCGAGACCGTGCGGCCCTTGTACAGCGGCGCGTGCATCTCGATCTCGCGCTTCAGGTAGCCGAGGTAGCGTGACGCCTTTGATTTGTCGCGGGTCACGATCTTCGAGCAGGCACAGTAGTAGCAGAGGTACCGGCAAAACGGGATGTGAACGTACAGTGACAGCGGGCGATCCTTGCGTGAGGATGCCTCGACGGCGCGAGCGTAGTCGGCTTCGCGGATGTCATGGAACTGCAGCGCGGTCGGGTAGGACGTGTAGCGCGGTCCCTTGACGTCGTATTTTCGGATGAGGTCGAGATCGACGATAGACATAGGGGTCTCCTGATGAGGGTGCCATCCTAGTCGGGCGCCCGCAGGTGTTCATTGACCCGGGTCAACTCGGCGGGCGACTGGACAGATGCGCGCCTCCCCGACGTTCGTTACAGTACCGGCCGATGCGACCCAAACTGCTCTTTGTGACTGATCCGCTCTGCGCCTGGTGCTGGGGCACCCTGCCGGAACTCGAGGCCGCGCGGCGTCAGCTCGGCGACGAGGTGGAATTCGATCTGATCATGGCCGGCATGCGGGTCGGCACCGATGAGGGGCTGGCGGAGTACAACCGTCGACGGCTGCTGAAGCTGTGGCGGGAGGTGAGGCAGGTGACGGGTCAGGTGTTTTCGGAGCAGTTCCCCGCCGGTTTTGTCTTCGACAGTGCGCGGGCGTGCCGGGCGGTTGAGATGGCACGACACGACGGCGGCGGCCCGCCGTGGGCATTCTTCTCGCGATTGCAGGCAGCGTTCTTTGTCGACGCGCGCGATACCGGCAGTATCGACGTGCTCGCAGATCTGCTTGAGCTGGATGCCGGTACGGTGGCCGGGCGCGTGGATGATCCCCAGTACGGGGCTGCGGTTGACGCAAACGTCGATCTGATCGAGCGTTTGTCAGCGCATGCGCTGCCGAATATCCAGCTCGATGTTGGTGAGGGCTACCGGCTCCTCAGCGGTGGCTACATCTCGTCGGAATTCCTTGTCGACGGCATTCGCGAACGCATGGCGACAGCGTAATTCCAACAGGCCTTTAGCGCGTCGCCCACTCGATGGCATCACGCAGCTTGTCCTTGCCGAAGAAGATCTCGTCGCCAACGTAGAACGTCGGTGAGCCGAACGTGCCCCGCGCAACTGTCTGCTCCGTCAGGTCAATCAGGCCCTGCTTGACCCCGGGCTGCGACATACCGGCAATGATCTCGTCTGCCGGCAGCGATGCGGCCTCGAGAGTCTCGCGAATCAGGTCGTCCTCGTCCATCTTCCGGGCCTGCTCCCACATGGCCTGGTACATCGCCTCGATGTAGTCCATGTAGTAGTCCTGGCTGTGCGCGAACACCGCGCCGCGCATCATCTTGAGTGTGTTCACCGGGAAGTGCGGGTTGGGCACCTGTCGCTCGATGCCCCAGGCCGCGCAGAACCGGCCGGTTTCGATCGACTGGTATTCGCCCTTGTTGCGGATACCCTGCAGTGCGACGGCGGGCGAGACATTGCCCGTCGCCTTGAACACACCCCCCAGCAGAATCGGCACGTAGTCGAAGCTCACGCCGTGGCGTTCGGTGGCCATCGGGATCACCCGGTGCACAAGGTAGGCATTGGGGCTGCCGAAGTCGTAGTGGAATTCGATTGTGGGCATCGTCTGTTTCCCTAGCTGTTCCACCACGGGAGGTCCGAGTGCGACCGGAGGTCGATCTCATGGGTCCAGGTGGATCGCGGTTGCTGAGCAAGCTGATAGTAGGTTTCGGCAACGGCTTGTGGCTCAATCAGACCGTCGCGGGTGCCGCGCTCCTCGCGGAGGGCCGCAAATCGTTCGGGGCCGAGCATCTTGCCGAGCGTGTCCGGCGCATCGACGGCACCGTCGAGAATGATGTGCGCGATGTGAATCCCCTTCGGGCCGAATTCGGCGTTCAAAGTCTGGCACAGCATCCGTCGGCCGCCCATGGCAGCGGCATGCGAGTGCTGCCCGGCGTTGCCGCGCACCGCGGCGGTTGCCGACGTGACCAACAGCGTACCGTGGCCGCGCGCCTCCATGTGCGGGAATAGCGATGACGCAAACCTGAACAGGCCGAACGTCGCGAGGCGCCATCCCATCTCGAACGCCTTGTAGCTGGTGTCGTTCAGTGAGCGGTTACCAATCTGCGCACCGAGGTTGAAGACAGCGACATCAATCGGGCCGATGTTGTCTTCGATGTGCGCGACGCGGGATTCAATCGCGTCTTCATCGGCCGCGTTCATGAGAAAGCCGCTGGCCTTGCCGCCGGCGTTCTCAATCTCGCCCACGAGCTTGCCGAGGCCGGCTTCATCGCTCCGCCGGCAGAGGACAGCATGGTATCCCTCGGCCGCGAAGCGTTTGCCAACGGTACCGCCGATACCGGCACCGGCACCGAGAATCAGGCAGACGGGTTGCTCTGGCATGACGGCTCCTGAATCGTGTATCTACACCTAATAATGCACGAAATCGGCAGGCGCGTCAGCAGCAGAGGCGCGACTCAGGCAGTCGCCGGAGACGGTTTGAGGATTTGCAGGATGCCGATTGCCGCGAGCCCGACGAAGCCGACCATCGTCCAGCCGGGAATCGTGAGTCCGAGGAAGACCCAGTTGACCTCCGCACAGGTGCCATCGCCGGCGAAGACCATTTGCAGCACCTCGGCAAACGAAAAGACATCGAGCAGATAGTCGAGCCCCGGCCCGCAGGCCGGAACCTGGTCTTCGGGCAGGCTCTGCAGCCAGAGCTGGCGACCCGCAAGGATGCCGCCAATGATTGACGCCAGGATCATGAGCCCGCCATAGACGCGGACGCCGGGTGCGGCCGGATTGTGCAGGGCGGCGATCAGCGCAATGACCCCGGCAGCGATGACGGCGACGCGCTGAAACACGCACAGCGGGCAGGGTTCCATGCCCATCACATGCTCCATGTAGAGCGCGGCGGCCATGGCGCCGGCGCAACCTGCGAAGACGAGCGCGAAGATGATTCTGGGTGATGGCAGTGTCATTGGTGTCCCTGGTGTTGTTGTCGCCAGTCGCGGCAAAAGGTCTGCAGTTGGGGGAAAAAGAGTCCGAAATCGGATCGAAGTTCCCCTTCGAGGCGTTCGAACTCGGCAATGCCCCGATCCAGCGGGTTCTCCCGTGAGAGCCGTGAGCCGATGTGGGTCAGCGCGCGGTCGATGAATTCTACCTCGGTATACCGCTCCAGCGAACGCGACGCTGCCATTCTGTTGGCAACGCGGCGGGCGTCTTCGGGCAGTTCGCTGTCCAGCACCTGACCGAACACAGCCTGCTGGAAATCACTGAGTGAGTCATCGTGGTAGTCACGCCAGGCGCGGGCGAGAAAGTGGTCAAAGATCACGTCGAGCATGATGGGTGCGAAACGGCGAAAGTCCGGCTCAAAGCGCCTGACGCTGTGACGCAGGACGGGGTGACTGTCGGCAAATGCGTCAATGGCCCGGTGCAGGCGGATGCCGCGCTCGACTTCCGGGTCGAACGCACCCTGCAGTCGACCCTTCACAAAGTCACCCAGGAACGCGCCCACCAGCAGCCCTTCGGATGGCCATGCCAGCCGGAAGTGCGCGAGGTGATTCACAGCAAGTCCCGATACTCGGCGTTGATTCTGGCGAGGTAAGCGTCGAAATCGCCATCGTCTGCTGCTTCGATCTGTGCCTGCTCGGCCAGCGACTGCGCGGAGAGCTCGTGAAACGCGGCGACCTCTGCGTCGGTCAGCGGCGCCTGCCTGAACGCCTCGTTGTGCTTGAGCGCCTGGTTCATGGCAAACCGGAAGTAGGGAATGCCTTCGGTCTTCATGGCCTCGATGATTCGGCCGCTTGGCGTCAGCGTGGCGTCTGCGAGTCGCGCACGCTGCGCCTCGAGGCTCGCATGGTACTGATCCCCGCCATGCACCCGGTCCATCGTGTCGGCAATCGGCGCCAGATGCTGCAGGATCTCCTCACCCCACTCGGCGACCGACCGGGCGTTACCGCCATCGTCGAGCATAAGCGTGGCATCGCGACCTCGCCAGACAACGGCCTGCATGTTGTCGTTCACCGCCCGGCACAGCAGCTCGTCGTGTTCAGGGCTGGGCACGAGCAGCGAATGCATCAGCAGCATGTCGAGAAAACGGATCTCGACCTCGTCGATACCAAGCGGCAGGAACGGGTTGATGTCCAGCAGCCGCACTTCGAGGTATTCGACGCCGGAGGCAGACAGCGCCTTGAGGAAGTTCTGGCCCTTGGCGGGAACGCACTTGGCGCGAATATTGGTGTAGAACTCTGCTTCGGTCTGCAGGATCGAGTCGTTCACCTGAACGTACTCATCCCCGCGTTTCAGGCCGAGCGCTGTGTACCCCGGAAACGATGTGCAGATGGCGTTGGCCAGTGCCGAGACGTAGTACTCGAGCCCGTTGTAGCAGATGCCGAGCATGCCGCCCTGGGTTTCGCTCTGGTAGCCGAGGTTGCCGGAGCGCAGCGACGTTGCCCCCGGTGCGTACAGGCTGCCCTCATCGAAGGCGTCCAGCGAATGGGCCTTGCCCTGGACAAACGACTTGCAGACCGCGGGTGACGCGCCGAACAGGTACACCGGGAGCCAGGCGAACCGGCGGAAGTTGCGCATCAGATCGAAATAGCGTCGTGACCGGTAGTCGCTCGAGTCTGTCTGCGACTCGGTTGCCGCCAGCTGTTGCCAGAAGACGTCGGGGAACGAGAAGTTGTAGTGCACCGCGCTGATCGTCTGCATGGCGCGGCCGTAACGATGGCCAAGGCCGTTCCGGTACGTGGTCTTCAGCTTTGCCGTGTTTGACGTGCCGTATTGTGCCAGCGGGATATCCTTGTCGGCCGGCAGCATGCAGGGCATCGAGGCGGTCCAGAGCACCTCGTCACCGAGATTGCTGACAACGAATCGGTGCGTGCGGTCCAGATGTGCCAGCGTCTCGTCGATGCTGTCACTGACTGGCGTAATCAGCTCGAGTTGGGACTCCGAGAAGTCCGTGGTGATCGAGGGATGCGTCAGTTTCGAGCCAAGCGCGGCGGGATGGGGCGTTTGTGCAAGATTCCCGGTTTGATCGACGCGCAGCGCCTCGCGTTCGATGCCGCGGCGGAATTTCAGCGTCGCCGGATCGCCGGCAAGTGCGCTGAGCTGTGCCTGAATAGTTGTCGCCATGCCTGTGGTACCGCGGGCCTCGCCGGTCGTGCTGCTACTGCCCCTGGCCCCGGGGCCCCGCCTCTACGATCTCGTCAGCGACGTCGAAGCGCTTGAAGTTCTCGACGAACTCGGCCGCGAGCGCGCCGGCCCTGCGGTCGTATTCGTCTTTGTCCTGCCACGTGTTGCGCGGGTTGAGCAGGGATGCCTCGACGCCTTCGATATGCTTCGGAACCTGCAGGTTGAAGATGTCGAGGGTCTCGGTGTCGGCGCCGACAAGCTCGCCGCTCTGGATGGCAGCGACGATGCGACGCGTCGTCGGGATCGAGAATCTCTCGCCGCCTTCGCCGGCGGGCCCGCCGGTCCAGCCGGTGTTCACGAGGTAGACCTGGCTGTCGAACTCGTCGATACGCTTCATCAGGAGTTCGGCATAGACACCTGCCGGTCTTGGGAAAAACGGGGCGCCGAAGCAGGTCGAGAACGTGGATTCGATGCCGCCGGAGCCGCCGGCCTCGGTGGAACCGACCTTGGCCGTGTAGCCCGAGAGAAAGTGATATGCCGCTGCCTGCTTCGAGAGGATCGACACCGGCGGCAGTACGCCGGAGACATCGCAGGTCAGGAAGATGATCGACTTGGGCTCGCCGGCGCGATTCTCGTCCACGCGCAGTTCGATGTGTTCACGTGGATAGCAGGCGCGGCCATTCTCGGTGATCGTGGTATCGCTGTAGTCCGGCACTCGCGTCATCGGGTCGATCATGACGTTCTCGATGATGGTGCCGAAGCGGATGGCGTGCCAGATGACGGGCTCGTTCTTTTCAGTCAGGTCGACGCACTTGGCGTAGCAGCCACCCTCGAAGTTGAAGACGGTGCCACGACCCCAGCCGTGTTCGTCATCGCCGATCAGGCGCCGGTTCGGGTCGGCGGAAAGCGTGGTTTTTCCGGTACCGGAGAGTCCGAAGAACAGGGTCACATGCCCATCGTCGTCGGCATTGGCTGCGCAGTGCATCGGCAGAACGTCCTTCTCGGGCAGCAGGAAGTTCTGCACCGAGAACATCGACTTCTTCATCTCGCCCGCGTATTTCATGCCGGCCAGCAGCACCTTGCGCTGGGCAAAGTTGATGATGACGCAGCCGTCGCTGTTGGTACCGTCGCGCTCCGGGTCGCATTCGAAGTTCGCGGCGTTGATGATCTTCCACTCGGCCTTGTTCTTCGGATTGTAGGTTTCCGGCGTGATGAACAGCGCCTGCCCGAAGACGTTGTGCCAGGCGGTCTCGGTCGTCATCTGGACGGGGAGGTAGTGCTCCGGGTCGGCCCCGACGTGCAGCGTCGAGACGTAGCGGTCTCGCTCTGAGAGGTACTCCTTGACGCGTTTCCACAGCGCGTCGAACTTGTCCGGGTCGAACGGGCGGTTGATCTTGCCCCAGTCGATGCAGTCTGACGTGCTTGGCTCATCGACGATGTAGCGGTCCATCGGGTGGCGTGACGTCCGCTCCCCCGTAAGCACGACGAGCGCGCCGTTGTGGGCAAGCTGGCCCTCGCCCTGGCGCAGGGCAGTTTCGATGAGCGTGGCGACGCTGAGGTTGGAATAGGCCTGTGCAGACTGCGTCTCGTCGATCGCTTGCATTGAGTGTCCCGTCGGTTGATGTGGAGATGTGGAGACGAGCGATTATGCCAAAAGAGACTACTGATTTCGCTTGAATTCGTTGATCTGGCGCCGGTCGCGCTTGGTCGGGCGGCCCTCGGTCAGGATACGGCTGCCGGCCGACTGGCGAAGCGCCGCCTCGCGCTCACGACGCTCGACGCTCTCGGCGGTTTCCTCGTAGAGCTGCTGCGCCTCGGGTGCGCCTCGCCGCTGATCCGAGAGGGCGCGCACGATCACGGTTTTCTCATCCCAGCCTTGCCGGATCCGGAGTTCTTCACCGACCTGAAGCTCGCGCGCGGGCTTGCCGCGTGCACCACCGATGTGCACCTTGCCACCCTCGATGGCCTCCTTTGCCTTCGCGCGCGTGCGAAAGAACCGGGCGGCCCACAGCCACTTGTCGAGACGGACTTTTTCCATGCGTCGAGCTTACCAAATCGAGGGTCTGCATCGGGTGAATATTCCGCCGGATATTCAGTTACGATGGCGGCCTGACCGGCGGCCTCTGGAGCCGCTACAGACAGGCGATCACAGCAATGGAGCGAGTGTGACAAGCGAAGACTATCTGGCGCCCATGGGCGACGTGGCGCGTGCCGCCGGCGCGGCAATTCTCGAAGTGTATTCCCGTGCGGATCACGGCGTCGAAACCAAGGACGACGATTCACCCCTGACGCAGGCCGACCTTGCGGCCCACAAGCTCATCGTTGGCGAACTCTCCACGCGGTATCCGGATATCCCCGTGCTCTCCGAGGAGTCTGCTGCGGTGCCGTTCAGTGAGCGTGCAGCGTGGGCGCGCTACTTTCTCGTCGACCCGCTCGACGGCACCAAGGAGTTCATCAATCGCAACGGCGAATTTACGGTCAACATCGCGTTGATCGAGGACGGTGATCCCGTGGCCGGGGTTGTCTACGTGCCGGTCACGGGGCGCCTTTACAGCGGCGCGGCCGGTGCCGGCGCCTGGGTCGAGGAGGCAGGTGAGCGCCGCGAGATTCATACCAGGCCGGTGGCGTCCCGGGAAACGCTGACCATCGTCGCGAGCCGGCGCCATGGCGGCGACGCGCTGGAAGCCTGCCTTGGTGTGCTCGACAGACACTTCGGCGAGATCGACCGCACCAGCATGGGCAGTTCACTCAAGCTCTGCCTCGTCGCGGCCGGTGAGGCCGACCTGTATCCGCGCCTTGCGCCGACTTCGGAATGGGATACCGCTGCGGCGCACGCGGTCGTTGCGGCAGCAGGCGGACGCGTGGTGGATGCCCGGCTGAACCCGCTTCGCTACAACCAGAAAGACGACATCCTGAATCCACACTTCTACGTGATCGGGGATGCATCATTCGAATGGGATGAGATTCTCGGGCAGGTGCCGACAGCCGACTGACCCGTGCCGGTGCGACGGGTTCCGCCGCGTGCAGGCACGGTGCGCACAAGGGCGTGAAAAAGGGCGTGAAAAAGGGCGCGGAAAAGCTTCGGAGGAGAGGATTGGTCTCGGCTAGCCAAGCTGTATGCGTATCCATCCTGCCGAGGAGAACACTGTATATACATACAGCTTTGGCTAGCGAGGATTGAAACTATACCCACAAAGCCCGAAACCGAAAAGGGCCAAAAAGTGGAGATTCCTTCTCGTTTGCTGGCTTGACTTTTAGGAAAGCGATTTAACGTTTTGAATTTCTCAGGAAATCCCGCAATCGGTACCCGTGACCGGCGATCAGGAAAAATTTTCACTGGACATCCCTCCGCCTGAAGTAAAGGACGCGACATCCGGCGTCGATAACAGGTAGCCCGGGGGACAGTATGGCAGTGAGGGTAATGGCAGGGTTATTGCACTACTTGCACAGTCCGGAACACAACCGCCGGATGACTAAAAATTCCAACTTTTTGAAATAGTTATGGACAAGCGGGGAGTCGCGGATTGATAATGGGATGCAGGTGAGCACGAGATTTCGTTGCTCGATCAGGCCTCAAAATTATAAGCGCTGCTGGGCCGGATGTACAGAAATGTGCGCCAGTTCACTTTAATTTCCGGCCATTGCTGCTATATATCCCCTGAAGCGGAGGTGCGCACTTTCTCTCATTCCGATCTTCATCACATCCAACGACCCGTTCTGTCC